>CAUPXB010000001.1:0-183200 GCA_963515555.1 uncultured Campylobacter sp.
GGTCGCTTAGCTCAGTTGGTAGAGCGCCACCCTTACAAGGTGGATGTCATAAGTTCGAGTCTTATAGCGACCACCATTTAGGTGCAGCGGTAGTTCAGATGGTTAGAATGCCGCCCTGTCACGGCGGAGGTCGCGGGTTCGAGCCCCGTCCGCTGCGCCATTTGCCTCGTTAGCTCAGTTGGTAGAGCATATCACTCTTAATGATGGGGTCGTAGGTTCGAGCCCTACACGGGGCACCACGATTTATTTTATTATTGTTGGCCCTTTCGTCTAGCGGTTAGGACACCAGCCTCTCACGTTGGTAACACGAGTTCGATTCTCGTAAGGGTCACCAATCCACTTTTTTAAATTTACATCTTTGCTTTTAAATTACTTTGCTCAAATTTACTTTAAAACTTAAATTTTCTAATAGTAAGATTTTTCTTAATTACAACACAAGTTCTCACTAGCATACCTATGGTTTTTACAAAAAACCATAATCGCAAGCATTTGGTTTCACACTGATTCCGCGCTTCAACAATCCACTATAAAAGCTACTCCACGCAATTATAATAGCTTTAACCAAGTCGAAAATATAAAAAATCATCTTTAAATTTCAGATCAAGCAAATTTTACCGATTTTATTTCAAATTTTAATCCACTAAAAAACCAAATAGGCCACCAAATTTTGCAAAATTAAAAGACAAAATTAGCTAAATTCCAAGCCTATCCTTCGCCGCTTGCGTGATCTCTTCTTCGTAGTCGTAGTATTCGAACGTTGCGCCGTGTTGAAACGCACCGTTTAGGATGTCGCCGCTTTGGCGATTTTTGAGGTCTATCTCGGCGATCTTAAAGCCGTCCAGCGTCTCGCAAAACTCCCTCAAACGCGACGGCGGATTTTTGAGCTTTGTAAACAAAAAGCAAAATCCGCTCCCGCCGTTTCGCCCTACTCGTCCACGCAGCTGATGCAGGCTTGCTAGACCAAGCCTTTCCGCGCCCACTATTACGATCGTGCTAAGTCTGGGCAGCGAGATGCCGACCTCGACCACCGTCGTCGAGAGCAGCACGTCGCCGCGCTCGCGAAATTCACGTAGCACTTGCTCTTTTTCTTTGTCCTTGCCGTGCGTGACGTAGACATTTGTAAAATTTGCCCGCCAAAAACCCTGCGCTTCCTCCAGCCCCTGATAGTTCGAGTTTTCGCTGCCCTCCACGAGCGGATATATCACGGCAACCTGCTTGCCTTTGGCGATTTGCGCTTTGATATGCGTCAGTAGCTCGCCAAAGTCCGCACTCTGTAAAATTTGCGTATGGATATGCTTTTCAAAAGGCATCTGCCGCAGGAAACTAAATTCTGCGAAGCTGCTTTGTACCATGCTTAGCGTTCGCGGGATCGGCGTTGCAGAAAACTGCACGACGTGAGCCCTAGTTTCATCCGCAGTTTTTGTTTGCTGGTTTTTGGGCGTGATTTCAGTCAAATTTAACTGATCGTCCTCCTCAAATTTACCCTCAAATTCACCGCCTGCTTCGTCATGCTGCGGGTCTCGCCCAAGCTCCCCGCTAGCTAGAGCGTTAATTTTCTCGCGCTGATTTGAGCCAAAACGGTGCTGCTCGTCTATCATCACCAAAGGCGCAGCGGGCAAGCTTTGATAGAGCAAAACATGCGTGCCGATGATAAGATTTACGCCGTCAAATTCGGGCTTATCGCCGCTTTTAACAAGCAAAACTCGCATAAAATCCGGCAGCAAGCGCGCCGCCTCTGCGTAAATTTGCTCGGCCAGTATCGATGTGGGCGCCATGATGAGCGCAGTACGTGGATATACGCTAAGCGCGGCGGCTAGCATTACGAGAGTCTTGCCGCTGCCCACATCACCCATCACGACGCGCCGCACCGCCTCCTCGCTGCTAAAGTCCGCGCGCAGATCGGCGATAGCGTTTAGCTGATCATCCGTGGGTGCAAACGGCAAATTTTTTAGCCACTCCGAGATATCAAAAAGCTTGATTTTAGGCGCCTTAAAGTGAGTTTTTTTGGCGTTTAGCTTTTTTAGGTAGTTGTAAATTTCTACGAATTTTAGCACCTCTTCGCCCGTCTTTTCTCGAACGAGAGTCTCTAGCATCGTGACGCTTTTTTCATCGCCTCGGTGCAAATCAAGCAAGAACTCAGCCTCCTTAGGCGAGAGTCCCGCCTCTAGTAAATTGGGCAAATTTACGTACTTTTGGATTAAATTTTTAAACGAATCGTCTCTGAGAGAGAGCTTGTATTTGGGTATGATTTCGTTTATTTTCGTGACGATTTTGGGATTTGTTAGCTGCCACGAGCCGTAGGCGTAGGCGCATTTGCCGCTTACAAATACGCTTTTGCCGACTTTAAAGGTGCCGTGATGCCAAGGCTTGGCGTTAAAAATCACGATCTTTACGCTTTGCTCCCACGCCTCGCACCAGCACACGGCGTGCAGCATTCCGCCTTGGCGATACGCGCTTTTTATCTCCACGGCGACGCTCACGTGCCCGTCTTTTGGTGCGGCGGCTAGGCTCGTATCCTCGAAGCTTTTAGGAAGCTTAAGCGCGAGGTCGAGCAGAGTGGTTACGCCGATTTTTTTTAGATTTATTCTGTCTTTTTCATCAAATTTCATTGTAAAGCACGGCAAAACTAAGCTTTTCTATCTCCGCGTGCTCCGCGATAAATGCGTTTAGCTCGGCAAGCTTTAGCTTTGAGATTTTTTCTAGCTCGTCTTTAAAATTTCCTAGCTTAAAGCCGTTATAAAACTCGCTCTGAGCGATGTTTAAGCGGTTAAAAAGCGTCTCTTGGCGTAGCGGCTGCGAGCCTAGCAAAAATCTTTTAGCCTGTGCTAGTTCGCCTGCTTTTACGCCGTTTTTGACGAATTTTGCAAATTCGTCTTTCACGACCGCGACCGCCTCGCTCCTGCTTTCGTTTTTGGTCTGCAGATAGCCCCAAATTTGCGAGTGGCTCAGCGCAAATTCGCTCCTAGCATACGCCGAATACGCCAGCCCCCGCTTCACGCGGATCTCCTCCATCAGCCTACTGCCAAAACCGCCCTCGCCCAAAATAAACGTCGCGACCTTAGCCTTATAGCGCTCTTCGCGGGAAACGTCAAAAGGCGCGCCAAAGTAGATATAGGCTTGCTCGCTAGGCTTGATGATAGCTTTTTCGCCGCACTTTTCATCGGTTTTTAGCAGCTTTAGTTCGCGCGCTTCTCCATGCTTTAGCGAGCTTAAAATCTCGTCTAAATTTAGCTCCTCAGGCGTCACTTCGCCGCCCAGCACTACGAATAAATTTGCGAGATCAAGCTTGCTAGCGATGAAATTTTTAACGTCCTCTAGCGTGATACTCTCCACGCTTTGCTTCGTGCCGATGCTAGGTCTTGCTAGATTCGTACCGGGATATAGCAACCCGTTTAGCGCGACTCTAGCTAGATAGTCGTAGTCGCTCTCGTTGCTAGATATCTCGCCCAGAGTCAGAGTTCGAACCTTCTCAAAGCTTTTTTGGCTTAAATTGGGCTCCTCTAAAAGCTCTTTTAGCTTAGTAAGCGCAAAAGAAAAGTGCTCCTTTAGACAGTTTAGCTCAAACGCAAAGGTCTCAAATCCCGCGCTCGCGTAAAGGCTGATCGTGCGCGTTTCAAGCTCTTTGGCAAAGCCAGCCGCGCCCTTGCTTAGCACGCCTTCGTCGAAAATTTTCGCGACGAATTTAGCAAGTCCGGCCTTCTCCTCCGCGCAAGTTCCGGCGACCTTGAAAATGAGCTTTAGACTCACGGCGGGCAGGGTTTTACTCGCCTCGTAGACGGCCGGGACTTGTAAATTTGCGGCTTTTAAATTTATGATTTTCATCAATAAAACCTTTCTAAAATATCGTAATTGGTATTGCGTTTGGCGGGTTTTTCGCCGATGTCTTTGATGAGGCGTATCATCTCGTCTTGATTCATGCGGTAGCTAGCGCCTGCGGCCTTGACGACGTTTTCCTCCATCATCGTGCTGCCCAGGTCGTTTGCGCCAAACAGCAACGCCAGCTGCCCGATGTAGCTACCCTGCGTGACCCAGCTGCTTTGGATGTTGGATACGTTGTCTAAAAACAGCCTAGAGACGGCAAGCAGGCGCAGATAGCGATTCGAGCTTTGCTTTTTGATCTCGGGGTACTCGGCGGCTAGGCGCGTGTTTAACCCCTGAAAACTCCACAATATAAACGCTCTAAAGCCGCCAGTCTCATCCTGTAAGCTCCTGATGTGCTCCCAGTGCTCCACGATCTCGCGCGTGGTTTCGACGGTACCAAACATCATCGTAGCCGTCGTCTTTAGCCCCTCTTCGTGCGCCTCGCGGTGGATGCGTAGCCACGTCTCTACGTCGCATTTTTTAGGCGCGATCACGTCACGGACGCGGTCGCTGAGTATCTCGGCTCCGGCTCCGGGCATCGAGTAGAGACCCTTTTCTCGCAACCTACGCAGCACCTCCCTCGTGCTGATACGCGAGATCCTCGCGATATAGTCGATCTCGACCGCAGAAAATCCATGAATCGTGATGCTCGGATATTTTTTCGCGATAAATTCCACCAGATCCTCGTACCACTCGATTTTTAGCTTCGGATGTACGCCGCCTTGAAATAAAATTTGCGTCCCGCCGATAGCGATGAGCTCCTCGATCTTTTGCCCGATCTCGTCAAAGCCCAGCACATAGGCCTCCTCGTCCTTGTGATCGCGGTAAAACGCGCAAAATTTACAGTCCACCCAGCACGCGTTCGTGTAGTTGATGTTTCTATCCACGATAAAGGTCGTGACGCCCTGGGGATGCAGCTCGCGTTTGCGCGCTAGAGCCATCGCTCCAAGCTCGTTTAGATCGGCATTTTCTATCAAATTTACCGCCTCGTCTACGCTTAGTCTATTCAAATTTTTCCTTTAAATTTTTTACGCGAGTTTAGCGAAAAACGCTTTTATCTTTGATAAATTCACGTTTTTTGACGTCTTGCGGATATCATTTTACGGCATACGCAAAGACAAAGAAATAATTTTAAAATCCGCAAAAGACACTTTCAAGCTAAAATTTAGCCTTTTGTCGCTAGCTGCGACGCTCCGCACCGTCACAGATAGTCGATTGCATAAAACCTAGAGTCTTTACCGCGACTTTTAAATTTAAATAGTTTCTGCCGCCAGCTCAAATTTATCCCGATTTATAAAGCTTAAATTTGATAAAATCGCGAGACATTTTACCAAAGGAGAAAAGATGAAAAATTTAATTTTAGCTGCGATTGCGGCGCTGTTTTTTGCAGGCTGCGCGGCAAACAAACCGGCTCCTGCAGAGCAAAACACGCAGGAGTATCGCCACGCTACGCAGACAAAAGACGCAAGCTGCCCGCATCACGACATGGCAAACGCTAGCTGTGCACAGGCTCACGGCGCGATGAAAGAGTGTCCTCATCACGGAAATCACGGAGCGGACAAAAATCTCGGCTGTAGCGGCGACTGTGCCAAATCAAAGCCGTGCCCAAAATGCGACGCGAAAGCGCACGGATGTGCACAACATAAAGAGTGTGCTCATCACGACAAAAGCCGCGCAAGCGACAAAGCGCACGCCTGTCCTCATCACAAACACTAAAATTTAATGCGGTCAAGGTCAAATTTGATCGCTTTCTCCATCAAATTTAAGCCTGCAAAAGCACGTAGAGGATCAAATTTTAATTTATTTATAGTTAATTTAGATATTTAAAATTTGAGCTTTTAATTCCTTTATTAATTCAAAGAAGAAAAATGATCAAATACCGGGTTCTTATAGGCATAAGCATCACGCTAGTGGCGGCCGCAACTTCGCTTTTAAAGCTAAGCGACAGCTTTGCAAAGCCCTTATACGCCGTTGGTTCGCTTGTTTTATTCGGGATTTTATTCTACCTGCTTGCGATAGTTTTTAGGCACATTCCCATGGGTATCGCTTACGCGATACGGTCCGGGGCGGGCATAGTTCTCATCTCGGCGATAGCTTATTTTTTATGGGGCAAAAGCTTGATTTGCCCGCAATCATCGCCATAGGCATGATAGTAGCCGGAGTGGTTGTTATAAATCTGTTTTCAAAGAGCGTTAGTCGCTAAACGTATATTAAATTAAGTTAGCCGTTTGTTAAATTTGGCTAGATTTTAAGTTTACGAAGAGAAACCAACTTTTTTGATTTTAAATTTTAAACGAAAATTTTATAAAAGGCGACCGTATTTTAAACTGCACCGTTAAAGGTTAATTTTATTGCAGGCAAACGCGCAAACCCAGTCGCAGTCGTTTGCCTTTTTGAATTTTATTAATAATTACCCAAGCCGGTTAACCTTAGCTTGCCCAGTTCGTTTACTCGCCTAAAAGCCGCTCAAAACCAGGTACGAATTTCGTCGGCGAAAACTCGGTAATTTCATACTTTGCGATACCGTTTTTAAAAAACGGATCTTGTCCGATAATCTCGTCAAGCTCCGAGCGATCTTTAATGTTTGCCAAGATGATGCCGCCGCTACGCGGGATTTTACGCCCCGAGCAGATAAATTTATTTTCTGCGTAAAATTTATCCAAAAACGCATTGTGTTCGCTTATGAAGTTATCAACTTGGCTTAATTCTTTAACATAAGTTAAATTTACGATAAACATTTTGACTCCTTGAAAATTTAAAAGCGATTTTAAACCGCAAAAATAAAAATTTTAATCCCGCTGTAAAACGACTTTATTGCCTTTGGTGCCAAGCACGCGCACCTTTGCGCCCTCGGCTAGATTTCCGTCGTAGCGCCACAAAGTACCTTTAAAATAAACCATACCCTCTCTGACCTCGCCCTCGCCGCTCTCGTTTAAAAAATCATCCTTAACTTCGCTTTCGTGCCGGTTAAATTTAGCCTTTAACGGCTTTCTGAGCGCAAAAAGCAGGACTAGCGAGGTGGTAGCGATGAGTAAAATTTGATACTCCCAAGCGATATCGATAAAAAATCCCAAAACTCCGACCGCTAAAAATCCAAGCCCGAAAAATAGCACGAAAAAGCTACCGAGCATAAACTCGAGCATGACTAATCCGACGCCGGCGGCTAGCATCAAGTACGCGGGTATCATTTCGCCGCCCTAGCGCCCAAAAAGTCCTTTAAAACGCTTAAAGAGCCGATAAGCTCGGTTGCTTCGTAAGGGACTAAAATTTTATCTTTCGAGCCATTTTTGGCTAGCTCGTTAAAGGCTCCGACGCGGTCGCGCGCGAGCAGGAACTCGGCGGCTTTGGCGTTTTGCGCCATGCTTTCGTTTATCATATCCATCGCCTCTTTTTGAGCCGTGGCTAGCGCGATTTGCTCGTATTTTTTCGCATCGGCCATACGCTCGATAGCTTCGGCTTGCAATACTTTTTCTTGCTTTAGCGCCTCGGCGTTGCGGATGAGCGCCTCTTTTTCAGCCTGAGCTTTTAGCTCGATGGCGCGTTTTTCGCGTTCGGCTTTCATCTGTAGATTCATCGCCTCTTCGATGCCGTGCGGGACGGAGATCTCGGAGATCTCGACGCGCATGATCTTTACGCCCCAGTTATCGGCGGCGTCTCCGAGCGCTCTTTGTAGCGCGGAGTTTAGGCGGTCGCGCGAGCTAAGAGTATCATCAAGGTTCATCGCACCTATCTCGCCGCGCAGCGTCGTCATGGCCAAATTTGCGATCGCGCGTTTGTAGCTATCGACGTTATACAGAGCCATTTTGCCGTCTACGACCTTTAAAAACACTATGCCGTCGACGCTGATGTTTACGTTATCTTTGGTGATAACCTGCTGTTTCGTGATATCTACTAGCTGCTCTCTCACGGTGATCACGGCGCGGATCTGATCAACAAACGGGATGATGATGTGAAATCCGCCATCAAGCACCTTGTGAAATTTACCCAAACGCTCGACGATGTAGATATCAGACTGCGAGATGATCTTAATACCGGCTTTTAAAAACAATACCGCAAAGGCCAGCACGACCACGGCAAATACGACAAACGGGATGCTCTCTTCCATGACTACTCCTTAAAATATTTTTCATCATTTTAGCCGCTTTTTGCTAAAAAATCGCCATTTTAGCGGAAAATTTTTAGTATAATTAGCCAAAATTTTAAGGATAAATCATGAAAAATATTTTATTTTTAGCTGCGGCTGCGATGATATTTGCAGGCTGTGCGACGAGCGGAAGCGCCGTAAATAACAAAAAATGCGGCGGTACGGAGGTTTTTGAAACGTGCGGCGCCGAGGTAGATAAGGAAAATTTGCTCGGCGTTTACGAGGCCAAGGTGCTTTGCGACGGATGTAGCGAAAACTCAAAAAGCACGCTAACCCTAAATGCGGACAAAACGTTTAAAATCGACACCGTTTATCAAAAAAAGATCGCGCAAAGAGAACTACAAAGCGGTAAATACGAGATAGAGGGCAACACTCTAAGCGTGACGAATCAATACCGCGAAAAGCTAAATTTCGAGATTAACGGTGATACGCTACGCCAGATCAGCAACCAAAACAGCTTTATCAAAGAAAATTTCGCCCAAGAGCGCATCTACAAAAAGCTAAAAGCAAACTAATCGGCAAATTTAGCGCTCAAATTTAACCCGAAGCCCAAAATGAATAAATTTATCAACCTACTAAAAACCCAGCCCGTTTTCGCGCGCCTCTCGCTCATACAGCTGATTTGCTATTTCGGCGTTTGGTTCTCGCATACGGGCATTTTCACGCTACTTATCGAGCTTGATGCGCCCGTTTGGGCTATCACGGCGGCGGCAGCGCTTGCTTTCGTGCCGGGCGTGCTGCTATCGCCTTTTAGCGGTATCGTGGTGGATAAATTTAGCCCCAAACCTATGCTAATAGCGCTCACGGTCGTGGAGATGGTGACAGTTTTTATGCTCGTTTTTATTGACAAGCTTTCATTGATGTGGCTGCTATTCGTGATAATATTTATCAGAGTCGGAGCCGGCGGAACGTATTTTCAGGTCGAGATGAGCCTTTTCCCCAAAATTTTAAACAAAGACGACCTAAAAACCGCAAACGAGATCCACTCGCTCATCTGGGCGTTTTCGTATACCGCAGGCATGGGTCTGGCGGGCATTTATATCCATTTTTTCGGGATAAAAAGCGCCTTTTTGCTAGACTGCGCTCTTTACGGCGTAGCACTCATCGTCCTGCTTGAAACAGATATCACCGTGCGAGCCAAAAAAGGCGGCGAAAGAGTCTGCGAGATGCTAAAAAACGGCCTAAAATACGTAAAACAAAACCCTCTCATCGCGCATCTCATCATGCTGCATGCGGTTGTAGGCGTGACTAGCTACGACGCGCTCGTGGCGCTGCTAGCCGACTATCCGTACGCGGGCCTACTCTCGGCATCTCTCATCATCGGCTACATAAACGCCTGCCGCGCCGTCGCTCTCATCGTCGGTCCGCTTGTGCTTAGCAAATTCGTCTCAAACTCCAACCTAGTCTATATCTACGCCGGGCATGGGCTTGGCGTCATAGCGTGGAGCGCGCTGCAGTTTAACGTTTATATCGGATTTATCGGGATTTTTTGCGCGGGATTTTTCACCTCGACGCTTTGGAGCTACACCTACACGCTCATCCAGCAAAAGTGCGATCCGGCGTATTACGGACGTATAATCGCCTATAACGATATGGTTTATCTAGGCGTCGCGGCGGTGATTTCTAGCGGTATAGGACTTCTTTTTGAGCTCGGACTCAGCCTCTCGCTGATCACGGCTCTAATAGGCTGTATGTTTTTTGCCGGAGCGATTTATTGGCTATTCGTGCGTAAAATTTACAAAGACGAGCTAGCATAAATTTGATTTGCGGCGCGGGTTTGGCAAGTGGCAAATTTGCCGTCCACACCAAAAATGCAGCCGTCCGCTCGCGTCAAATTTATCAATCAAATTTAACGGCAATTTACCCCGCTCAGGCCTTAGCGTAATAAGTCGTGCCGTTTGAAATATGCTTTTTATAAAGCGTCGTAAACGGCACCAGATCGGCGTGTCCGACGTAGAGCCTGCCGTGATCGCTCAAAATTTTATGAAAACGCTCGACGGTTTTTAGCTTAAATTCCTCGTTAAAATAAATCATCATATTTCGCGAGAAAATAATGTCAAATTTACCGAGCTTAAAGATCGCGTCGTCAAAAATATTTGCCACGCTAAACTCGCATCTAGGTAGCATCTCGCGCTTGATTTCGTACTTGCCGTCGCGTTTTGTGAAGTAGATATTTTTTTGATTGTCGTTTAGGCGGTGCAGCGAGCGCTCGCTATAAACGCCCTTTTTACAGCTATCGATAGCCTCGGAGTTTATGTCGATACCCACAATACTGACGCGGTTTACGTCGAGTAAATTTGAGTGCGCTAGCATACCTAGCGAGTACGCCTCGTCGCCCGTCGAGCACGGCGCGCACAGTATCCGCACGCTATCAAGCTCCTCTCTGGCGTAGTAGATCGCGGCTTGTAGCTGCGGCAACTCTCTGTAAAAATAAGTCTCGTTCGTGGTGATCAAATTTACGATTTCTTGCCTCATAAAGCGGTCCACGAGGACTTTTGAGCTTAACGCTTCAAAGCTTGGAATGCCGTTTGCTTGGCAGAAATTTATTAGGCGCTGCTTTATCATGTCCTTTTTGGACTCCAGATCCACGCCGCACATATTTTTGATAACTTCGACGAATTTATTTAGCCCCGCCGCATCGCTAGGAGCGGGCGTCAAATTTGCATTTTCAAGCATGTAAAAACCTTTCTAGTTCCGCTCTTATACCGCCGATGGGTAGCGACCTTAAATTTGCGTTGATTTCTTTCGCGCGTTTTGGCATGCCGTAGACGATCGCGCTCTCCTCATTTTCGGCGATGCATTTAGCGCCGGCTTTATATAGCTCGTTTAGCCCGCGCGCGCCGTCGTCGCCGATACCAGTTAGCAGTATCGCCATGACGTCGGCAAATTTGCAAGCCTGAACGCCGGAGTGAAAAAGCACGTCTACGTTGGGGTTATACGTGGTCTCCTTTGCCGGCGAGCACATGCCGGCCGTTAGGGGGCTAGCAGAGATTATCTCGGAGTTTTTTTCGCAGATATATATCGCGCTTTTTAGCTGCGTGGGCGCGCCTAGCATCACGACCTGCGCCGCGCACTCCTTGTCAAACTGCGAGATAAAACTAGGGATGAAAGCCAGGCTCATATGCTGCGCGATAACGACGCTAGCTCCGTTTAGCTCAAGCCCTTTAAAAAGCCTTTTTAAATGTCCCGGACCACCCGTCGAGGCGCCGACTAAGACCAGTTTTTGTTTCAAATTTATTCCGTTTTTTGAGTTAATTTTACGGCTATTTTATCTTTATTTATATTAAATTTAGCTATAAGGCAAAATACATAAAATAATACAAATAATTTTACGACAACTGGGTGCTGCGGCAAATTTTGGACGAGATTTTTGCGCTTGCAGTAGCGGCGGAATGGTCGTCAAATTTTTGCAACAAGATTAGCAGCTTTAAACTCGGCGTTTATACCTAAATTTTATGCGTCATTTTTGTATCTACCTTCAAATTTACGGCTTTTTGCTACGAGATTTCCGTCAAATTTTACTTGATAGCGGGCGGTTTTATCTTTTTTGGATGAGGCTCTTTTTTATCCTGAGTTACCGCTTTTTCTAGCGCGTGTTTCGGATAGTTTGCACCTTTTGACGCATTACCGCTAGCAAAAACCAGAGCCGAAAACAAGATCAATAATGGCAAGGCTAAAATTAGTATTACTCCAACCGTCTTTTTCATTTAAATTTCCATTTGCATTCAAATTTACGCTTGAAAGTAGCCTAATATCGCCTAGATTTTACGACAAGTGCCCTATTTTTTATTCGTCATTTGATACAAAAAGCTAAAGATTTCGGCGACTGCTTTATAGAGATTTGGTGGGACTTCCTCGTTTATATCGACTTTACTTAGAACCTCGATTAGATCGGCGTCCTCTTTGATCGGTATGTCGTGAGATTTGGCTAGATTTATGATATTTTTAGCTACCTCGCCAGAACCCGTAGCTAGCACCTTGGGCGCGTTGTCTTTTTGGCGATTGTAGCCAAGAGCTACGGCTTTTTTAGTTTTTTGTACTTTTGCCAAATTTACGCCTTTTTATCAAAGCCCATATCAAGCTTATCCAGACTGCCGTAAACGCCGCTAAGACGTAGCTTTGGCATGGTTTTTAGGCTAAAATTCGACACTATCAAGCCCTGCTCGCCGATAGCCCTTTTTAGCTCCTTCGCGCCGCTTAAAATCAGATCCTTAAACTCCTCTTTTTGCGTCGCGATCGCAAGGTCGATGTATTTGTTTTCGCTAAGCGCCACCATGATGTTGATTTGGCCGAAATTTTGAAAATTTAAGTCGATTTGCGCGTAGTGTTTTTGCTTTTTACCTTGCTTAAACCTGATATTTCCGCCCTCTACGCCCTCCCAGACGTATGGCAGATAGGTCTGCACTCCGCCCGTTACCGCGGAGGCTAGCTGGTGCATCTCGATTTGAGCGAGCAGCTTTGAGGCGGCGTCTTTTACGGGGCTAGCGTCCGGGGACTTTGACTGCATGTTTAAAAGAGCGCTTTTAACGTCGTTTTGTAACACCTTTGCCGTCTCTTCGGCGCTTTTTGGCGTCACTGCGCTAAGCTCGCCGCGAGCGATATTTTGCTGCTTGATTAGCTTGCCGACTTCATCGAGGTTATTTTTTGCTTCAAAGCCCGCTTTATCGGCGATTTGTAGGGCGAAATTTAACTTTCTAGCCGCATTTTGCAGCTTATCTTGCAGCGTCGCGCCCTCGTTTCCTTCCGCGCCGTCTCCGTCTCGGACGATTTTTTGCGCGAAATCGTTAAATTTATCCTGCGAGCCAGCAAGCGCGCCAAGCTCGTCCGTTAAATCTTTTACCGCGCTTTTTAGCTCGGCGAAATTTAAAGCAAAGCCCCTGTTTTGACTTAGCTTTTCGCTGTTTAAATTTTGCATTTTTTCGCCCGCGTTTGCCAGCAGCTGCGAGACTTTATTTAGCTCGGCGTTTAGCGTTTTTTCGTTTAGGCTTAGCCCGCTGCCGCTCATGGCGTTTGCTTGCTTATCCATAAATTTAGCCGCGTTTTCGAGCTTATCAGCGATTTCAAAAAGTTGCTTAAAAGGCGAGCCCGCTAGCGTATCTTTGGCCGTAGCTTTAGCGTTTTGTAAAATTTGATCAAGCCTCGCAAAGCTCTCGTTCGTGCTTAGGCTATCGTCCTTAGCTAAGGCTGAAATTTGCTCCAAAAGCTGCTGATTTGAGAGATTTTTTATATCGCCGAAGAGCTTATTTATCGCGCTGGGCAGGTTAAATTTGCCGTTTAGAGCGTCCTTTAAATTTGCCTCCAGCATTATGCCCGAGTTTTTTATCTGCTCGTTTAGCGGCACGCTTTTTAGATCGGCGACGGGTTTTAAAAACTCCTTTAGCTTAAGCGCAAATTCCTTTAGATCAGGCTCGTTTTCGGCAAGCGCGACGAGGCTTTTCATATCTTTTGCGAGATTTGGCGAGAGCTGGAGATTTTTAGCCTGCGCGGCCAGCTCTTTGGCCTGCGTAGGGCTTGATTTTAGCTCGTCTAAAAGCTTATTTACGAGCTTGTCTAAATCCTTTACGGCGTTATCCGCGGCTTCGGAGTCTAAATTTTGCAAGGGCGCGGGCTGATTTTTAAAAATATTTTTGGTTTCGCCCGCCTGCCCCGTCTGTCCGGCGTTTGCACCGCCTACTCCGCCTGTTTTGGGTAGCGCGCCGCCGATGGCGGCTTGGGTCGCGATTTGCGAGCTTATAGCGTTATTTACTGATTCCATACGGCTATATCGTCAAATTTGAGATTTTCATTAGCTATTTGCCATCGTGCCGGGGCTATGCTCAAAGCCTCGCCTGCTTTCAAGCGGAACGGTCTTTTGCGTGAGGCAAAACGCGATAAGAAACGCAAGCAGCGCCGCATAAACCCACATAAAGCCGTCAAAGCCTAAAATTTTCATACTAGCGCCCATTATCACGGACGAAAGAAGCGAGCCAAAAGAGTAGCTAAAAAGCACGGCTCGCCCTACTTCGATGCCTTGATTTTTGTGCTTTAAAACGTCGTTGGCGCGGGCAAGCGATAACGCGTAGAGACAAAAAGCGCCCGAGCCTAAAAAAAACGACAAAACGTACTGCGCGTAGATGGAGGGCTTAAGCGCCAAAAAACAAATAGCCGCAAATAGCGACACGCCCGCGCAGCACATTATCGCGGGGCGGCGGCCGAATTTATCCGAAAAGCCGCCGATGAGAGAGTGGGCGATAAAGCCGCCCGCCATCGCGACGGTCATAAAAAACGAAACCTCCCTCGCGCCGTATCCTTGCAGCAGGATATAAACGCTAGCCATCGTAAAAAAGCCGTTTATGAGGATACCCGCTACGATGCTGGTAATGAGCGCCAAAGGCACGAGCGCAAAGACCTTCGGGATCGAGACGCTCTTTTTTTCGGGGATCGGCGGCTCTTTGATGCGGATTAAATTTAAAGGAATACTCGAAAACAAAATAAACGCCGTGCTAAGCAAAAGCACGTGAGAAGTGGATAAATTTAGCGATAGCACGAGGATACCCAGCCCAAAACATACGTAAAACGTGATCTCGTAAAATGCCAGTACTCGCGAGCGCACTTCGTTTCTAGCGCGCGCGTTGAGCCAGCTTTCGATTATCATTAAAATCGAGTAGTAGCAAAATCCCAAACACCCGCGCAAAAACGCCCAAAAGTAGAGATTTTGGCTAAGATCGTGAAACATCGCCGCGATACCAAAAAGCGACGCAAATATCCCAAAGCTCCTAATGTGGCCGACTTTTGAGACGATTTTATGCGAAAATATCGTAGCTATCATAGCTCCAACGAAAAATACCGCGATAACAAATCCCGTCTCTAGCTCGTCCGCGCCCATTTTTTTTAGCTCGACGCCCGCAGAGCTAATGATGAGGCCGTTTCCTACAAACAAAAACGCCATCCCGACGAATAGCGCAAACATCGATCTGATCGTTATTATCGAGCTATTTCTCATTGCTTTTTACTCCGTATATCAAAGCGCCCGCAGGCATCGCCGCAAGCGCGATCAAAAACGCGGCTATATCAAGGTTGTCTTGTCTTTTTAGCGCCAAAAATCCGGCGACCAAAACCGCATACGCGATCAGCCGAAAAGGCACGAAAGCGGTGAAGTAGTTGGGCGAATTTTGCTTTAAATTACGCGCGAAATTTTGCTTTTTTGAGGGCTTAGTTTCGCTATTTTGATTTGATTCGTTTAAATTCGACTCGTTTGCCCGGCTTAAATTTGACCGACCGCTTTGGTCTACGTCACTTAAATTTTGCTCGTCAAATTTAGCCCGCTCGTTTTCGTCTTTTAAATTTAGCTCCGCCGCTTGGTCAAATTCCGCGTCCGTTTTTGCAAGACCGTCCAAATTTGACGCGTCCAGACGCTTAGCATTTTCGCGGCGCGGGTCATGCTCGTCAAATTTAGCTTCCGCAGGACAATCCGGAAACTCCTCGTGATTTTCGCCCCATTCGTCTATGTCGTCCTCTGCGGAGGCGTCGTAGCCTCGCACGCCGTTTTCTACGCGTTTTTTGTAGGCTCTAAAGGTCGCGGCCAGCACCAAAAGCGAGCCCGCAAACGCGACCTGCGAGCTGTAAAACCACGCGCGGCCAAACACCGCCGAGCCCAGCAAAAGCAAAGCCTCAAACGCGCCGTAAACGGCAATGAGCTTAAAATTCACTCATCGTCCTCGTCATCGTCTTTCGCGGGTTTAAATTTGCCTTTATCTTTTAGTTCATCTAGACTTTTTATCTGCGCGTCGTAGGCCTTTTTGACGTTTAGCGCGGCTGCGGCGATACCGACTGCGACGCCCGCAAACAGCGTCCACGTCCAGCCGGTTTCCTTCATCATCCAGTAGCCAAACCCGGCCCCGATAGCAAGCGCTACGACGATAGAGATGCCCAAGCTTAGCTGCTCGGCGCCTTTTACGACGTCGCCCAAATTTATCTTCGCCATTAGGCAAATCCCCAGCTGTTTTTCATGCGTTCTTGTATCGCTTCGCGCTCTTTTCTGGCCTCTTTTAGACGCTCTTCTAGATCGGCGATCCTTGCTTTTACCTCGCGCATCTCCTCGTTCTCGCTAGTACTCTCCGCAGCTATCTCGGCAAAGCTCTCGTCCGCGGCTTTAATGGCAAATTTGATATCCTCTTCGCTCATCGCGTCGCAGATGAAGCCCGTCTCAAACTGGCTAGGCGCTAGATAGACACCTTTTTTAAGCATTTTGGCATGAAATTTAGCGTAAAGCTTGACGTCGCTTTTTAACGCATCGTCGTAGTTTTTGACCTCGCTTGCGGTAAAGAAAAATCCAAACATCGAGCCTCGCACCGTCGTTTGCAGCGCTATGCCGTGCTTCGTGGCGACGCTTTTTAGTCCGTGAGCGAACAGTACGGCTAGCTTGTTTAAGCGGCCATAAAGCTCATTGTCGGCAAAAATTTTACTTAGGCTTGCGATGCCTGCGGCCATAGCTACTGGATTGCCGCTTAGCGTACCGGCCTGATATACGGCGCCTTCTGGGCTTAGGCAGTCCATGATCGCAGCCTTACCGCCAAACGCAGCCGCCGGGCAACCGCCGCCGATAACTTTACCAAACGTCACTAGATCGGCCTCGATACCGTTAAATTCGAACGATCCGTGTCTGCTCGCTCGAAATCCGCTCATAACCTCGTCGAAAATCAGAACCGCGCCGTTTTCGTCGCAAAGGCGTCTAAGCTCGCTCAAAAACTCGTTATCGGCAGGCACGAGCCCCATATTTCCCGCGATTGGCTCGATGATTAGCGCGCCGATTTTGCCTCTATTTGCCTCAAATATCGCCCGTACGCTTTCTATATCGTTATAGCGCGCCAGATAGGTGTTTTTCACCACGTCTGCCGGCACGCCGCCGCTAGATGCATTGCCGTAGGTCGTAGCACCACTGCCTGCTTTTACCAAAAGCGCGTCGCTGTGTCCGTGGTAGCAGCCTTCAAATTTTATCAGTCCGTCCTTGCCGCTAAAGCCGCGCGCCACGCGGATCGCACTCATCGTGGCCTCGGTGCCCGAGCTTACAAAACGCACCTTTTCTACGTTTTTAAACTCGTCGCAGATTAGTTTAGCAAGCTTCGTTTCTAAATTTGACGGAGCGCCAAAGCTTAGCCCCTTTTTAGCCGTCGCTATCACCGCACTCTCGATGTCGGGATCGCAGTGCCCGAAAATGAGCGGTCCCCAGCTCTGGATGAAGTCCAGATAGCGGTTTCCCTCGATATCGACCAGATACGCGCCCTCGCCGCGATCTACTACAAAAGGCTCGCCGCCTACGCTGCCAAACGCGCGAACGGGCGAATCCACGCCGCCCGGGATATATTTTTTAGCCAGTCCAAAAGCTTCTTTGTTAGTCATCTTTTATCCTTGTTGAAATTTATAACGTATTCGTAAAGTAAACTTATCTCTTCGTCGGTGAGAAAGTAGCTAGGCATCACGCTTTTTGCGCTTAGCACACCCTCTTTAAACGTCTCAAAATCAAGATTGTTTATCCGAGGAGCTCTTAGCTCGTCGTCGATGACTTGCTTCGTTTTTTTATCGAAATGTCTATATTTTGATATGAGTGAGCCCTCGCCGCCCTTGCCGTGACACTTGTCGCAGCCGATGCCGCGCGGGTTTTGATAGAGCATCTTTGCGTATTCGTTTTTCGTGATAAAATCGCTCGCAAACGCCGCACCGCAAAGTAGCCCTGAAATCAGCCAAATTTTCATAAATTCTTTCGCTTTTTCGTAAATTTAATCTAAAATTAGCTATCATACAATCTTTGCGATTAAAAAGTAATAAAGGACGAAAATGACGATATTAGACGGCAAAAACGTAAGCGCACAAGTAAAGGAAAGAGTAAAAAACGAAGCGTTAAATTTGAAAAATCAAGGCATAGAGCCGGCGCTTGCGGTGATACTGGTCGGCGAGGATAAAGCCAGCCAAACCTACGTCGCGGCAAAAGAAAAAGCCTGCATAGCATGCGAGATAAAAAGCGTTATGCACCGCTTGCCAGAGTCTACGACGCAAAGCGAGCTAATCGCGCTAATAGACGTGCTAAATTTAGACGACGGCATCGACGGCATATTAGTGCAGCTGCCGCTACCAAAGCACATAGATACGAATAAAATTTTAGAAACCATTAGCCCCGAAAAAGACGTGGACGGCTTTGCCGCGATAAACGTCGGCAAGCTAGCTAGCGGACTTGACGGGTTCGTGCCGTGCACGCCGCTAGGCATAATGGAAATTTTTAAAGCATACGATATAAATTTAGAGAGCAAAAACGCCGTCGTGATCGGACGCAGCAACATCGTGGGCAAACCGATGGCAAACCTACTGCTAAACGCCAACGCGACCGTAACCGTGACACATAGCAAAACGCGAAATTTAAAAGAAATTTGCGCGGACGCCGACATCCTAGTAGCCGCTATCGGTAGAGCCGATTTCGTAACGGCCGATATGGTAAAAGACGGCGCCGTCGTAATCGACGTAGGCATAAACCGCATGGACGACGGCAAGCTAAAAGGCGACGTCAAATTTGACGAAGTAGCTCCAAAATGCTCGTTCATCACGCCCGTTCCAGGCGGCGTAGGTCCGATGACTATCGCGATGCTGCTCTCAAACACCATAAAATCAGCCAAAAACCGCGCGAAAAAGGCATAAATTTTGAAAAAAGCGTTTAATAAATTTTTAGATTTTTCAAACAGCTGGACGGGCACGGTCATCATCGTCTTGCTCGTGATTTTCTTTGTCGCGCAAGCCTTCGTGATACCGTCTGGTTCGATGAAGGACACGCTTTTAGTCGGCGATCATCTTTTTGTTAAAAAATTTAGCTACGGCATCTCAACCCCGCGCATTCCGTGGATAGAGGTCAAGGTTTTGCCCGATTTTAACGGTAACGGCCACCTCATCGAGGGCGCAAAGCCGCAGCGCGGCGATATCGTGGTTTTTCGCTATCCGCACGATGAAAAGATCCACTACGTCAAGCGAAATTTCGCAGTCGGCGGCGATGAAGTTATATTTACAGAAAAGGTGCTATTTTTACACCCGCACGAGGGCGAGGAGTTTATAAAGGCAAATTTTGACGAAAAAGATATCGTTAAACTAGGAGGCAAACTTTTCGTCAAAGAGCCCTATAAATTCGGCGGCATCCACTACGACGAGAAGGTAAATTTATTTGATTTAGCCGTAAACTACCTAAACGCAAGCAAATTCGCTATGCAGCCTGTTATCGTAAACGAGCTACCCAGCGTAGGCAACTATCCGTTTAACGCATTTTATTTTCAGGTCCCTGAAGGCGAGTTTTTTATGATCGGCGATAACCGCGACCACTCAAACGACAGCCGTTTTTGGGGGCCCGTGGCATACAAAAATATCGTCGGCAAGCCGTGGTTTGTCTACTTTAGCTGGGATGACGAATACAAAATCAGATGGAACAGAGTCGGTAAGAGCGTGGACTTTATACAAAACTCGCCTGAGCTACTAAATGCCGCCAGGGCCGAAGCTAAAAACGACGGAAACAAGATCGAATGAACCTTGATGGTATCGACTTCGCTCAGGTAGCGATCCTAGTCGCCGTGCTCGTTATATCCGTCGTCGGACACGAGATCGCGCACGGATACGCGGCGTTTAAATTCGGCGACCTAACCGCCAAAAATTTGGGGCGGCTCAGCATAAATCCCATAAAACACGTCGATCCGCTGGGTACTATCGTCGTGCCGGCACTAATGTATCTTAGCACGGGAGTGACGTTTGGCTGGGCTAAACCCGTACCCATAAATTTACGAACGGTGCTTTATAACGGCGGCTACAAGGCTGCTATCATCGTCGCGCTTGCGGGTATCGCATACAACCTCACTCTTTTTGCGCTAGCGTTTTGCTTATTTAAATTTATCGGCTTCGAGGGGTTTTTTGACGGCGCGGTAGCGGAGTTTGTATTTATGCTTGCAGCCGTAAATTTAGTCCTAGCTCTCTTTAACCTCTACCCTATCCCGCCTCTTGACGGCTCCAAAGCGCTTGAGTATCTTTTGCGCATTTTCAGGCTTCACGGCGCGGCAAACTGGCTAAACAGCATGCAAAGATACGGCTTTATCGCGCTAGTTATCATCGTGATCTCGCCGCTAAAAGATTACTTTTTCGAGCCCATACGATATGCCGTTGCTATCATGAGGATGTTTTTGTAAATGGCAAATTTTAAAATTTAGCCCAAATTTCGCTCCTAAAGGCTCGCGGCGAAATTTTACTTTAATGCTTTTTTGCTATAATTAAGCATTTTTTAGCTTATGGAAATTTCATGAAAATAGACAAAATTTTTATCGCGAGCGACCACGCGGGCTTTGATCTTAAGGCGCAAATTTGCGAGCTTTTAAAAAACGAAGGTTTTAGCGTATGCGACCTAGGAACGCACAGCAAAGATAGCGTCGATTATCCCGATTTTGCTGAGCTTATGGCGCAAAATTTGCAGCACGAAAACGAATACGGCGTACTAATCTGCGGTACGGGTATCGGCATCAGTATCGCGGCCAACCGCCATTCGCACGTTCGCTGCGCGCTTTGTCACGACGTCACCACGGCAAAACTAGCGCGCGAGCACAACGACGCAAACGTACTAGCCATGGGCGCTAGAACGATCGGCGACGCAGTCGCGGCAGATATGATAAAGGCTTTTTTCGCTACCGAATTTGCCGGCGGCAGACACGAAAGACGCGTGAAAAAGCTAGGAGGCGAGAAATGACTGATTGGCTAGTACTTACCGTTTTGATCTGCGTTTGTATCTACCTCACCGTTATGGTGTTTTACTTTAAAACTCTGCTTAAAAAAGAGCGTGCGACACGCGATTTTATGAAAAACAATCTCCAAGATACCGAAGTCGTCATCCGCAAGCTGCAAGTCCAGCTCCAGCGCGGCCTGGGTAACATCGACATCCTCACCGACGAACTAAACAAAGTCAAAAACGATGCCAACGCCCTTCGCACCAGAAACTCGCAGTACCGCCTGGAAAACGACAAACTCCGCCAGCGTATCCGCGAGCTAGAGGGTAAAATCGAAGCGCTACTATAAATCAAATTTAAAGGCAAAAAATGAAAGAACTAGACAAAGCGGGGAAAAAATTTTTATTAAATTCCATCCGCTGCATAAACGATTTTCCAAAACCGGGCATAGTATTTCGCGACATCACGACGCTGCTAAACAACAAAGAGGCGTTTAATTTTTTAATGGATCATCTAGTTGCCAGATACGAGGGTGCCGATATCGATTTCATCGCAGGCATCGAGTCGCGCGGATTTATATTCGCAGCGGCTTTGGCGGCTAGGCTGCGGCTGCCTTTCGTGCCGATTAGAAAGCCAAAAAAACTGCCATATATCACGATCTCGCAAAAATACAGCCTAGAATACGGCGTAGACGAAGTGCAAATTCACGTCGATGCATTCGGCGAAAAATCGGGCGCAAAAGTGCTTTTAATCGACGATCTAATCGCTACGGGAGGCACCGCAAAAGCAAGCGTAGAGCTAATCAATCAAACAAACGCCGTTTGCGTAGAGGCCTGCTTTTTGATCGATTTAAAGGATCTTGGCGGTAGCGCACATTTACGCCCGCTAACTAAAATTTACAGCATTTTGGAGCTATGATGGAAGAATTTTTTACAAAACTACTCATTGAGTACGGCTACATCATACTTTTCGTCTGGTGCATAATGGAAGGCGAAATGGCGCTCATAATGGCGGGCATCCTCTCTCATCAAACGCATATGCATATCGCGCCGGCCATCTTCGTAGCAGGTCTGGGCGGCTTTGTCGGCGATCAAATTTACTTTTATCTAGGCCGCTATAACAAAAAATATATCGCCAAAAAGCTTCATACCCAGCGCCGAAAATTCGCCATCGCGCATATAATGCTGAAAAAATACGGCTGGCCGATCATCTTTATCCAGCGCTATATGTACGGCTTTCGCGTCATCATACCGATGACCATAGGCTTAACTGGATACAGCGCAAAAAAATACGCGTTTATAAACCTAATAAGCGCGTGGTGCTGGGCTGCAATTACGATAATTCCTGCGTGGGTTTTGGGCGAGCACATACTTGAAATTTTACACAAAGCAAAAGAGCACTGGTACGTCGCCGTGCCTGTAGTGGCGCTATTTTTGGGTATTTTACTCTACGGCTTTAGGCGCATAGAAAATAAAATTTTAAACGATAGGAGACACAGAAGTGCAGTTTCAACTCACTAATAAAAAACTAAACGAAATCAAGGCCGATTTGGAGCTAATCTTCGTCGTAGATAAAAACCTGAAACATAAATTTATAAAAGACGAAAAGGCGTTTAAATTTGCCAACTACAAAGGCGAGAGCGTCTTGCTTTTGCTAGAAAGCGGCAGGATCTACGTTCCGCTTAGTAAGCTTGGCTACGACGAGCTTCGCATAGCTGCGGCAAAGGCCTACAATGCTGTAAAATCGCTAAACGTCAAAAGCCTAAAACTAGCCTCGTATCTCGCGGGCTGCCAGAAAATGAGCTTTCAAGCTCTAACCGAGGGCTTTTTGCTAGGTGCTTACGAATTTAACAAATACAAAGAAAAAAAAGAAAAATACGCGCTTAAAGATATTATTTTTAGCAAGGAAGAGTATAACGACAAGGAAGTCCGCGAAAACGACGCGCAGGACGGCTTTGCCCACGGCGAGATAATCGCCTCTGCGACAAATTTCACCAAAGATATCGTAAACGAAATCCCAGAAATCTACACCCCGCAAAAAATGGCCGAAGAGGCGCAAAATTTAGCTAAAAACTACCCAAATTTAAGCTGCAAAATTTACGATGAGAAATTCCTCGAAAAAGAAAAGATGAACGCATTTTTAGCCGTAAACAAAGCCAGCGTCCATCCACCTCGCCTCATCCACCTCATCTACAAACCAAAAGGCGCGAAAAAACGCGTAATCTTCGTCGGCAAAGGACTAACATACGATAGCGGTGGACTTAGCTTAAAGCCGGCTGATTATATGCTAACGATGAAAGCCGACAAAAGCGGCGCGGCAGCGGCAATGGGTATAATTAAAGGCGCAGCCGAGCTAAATTTGCCGTTTGAAATTCACGCGATTTTAGGCGCGACCGAAAATATGATCGGCGGCAACGCCTATAAACCAGACGACGTGCTGATCTCTCGCAGCGGAGTTAGCATCGAGGTGCGAAACACCGATGCCGAGGGCCGTTTAGTACTAGCAGACTGCCTTAGCTACGCGCAGGATTTTAAGCCCGATATCCTCATCGATATGGCGACGCTAACTGGCGCTTGCGTAGTCGGCCTTGGCGAATACACAAGCGGCATAATGGGCAACAACGAGGAGCTAAAGGCTGAATTTAAAGCAAAAGCGGCAAAGAGCGGCGAGCTAAATACGATTTTAGAGTTTAACCCGCACCTGCGCGAGCTAATCAAAAGCCAGATAGCAGACGTCAGCAACACAGGTTCTAGCCGTTACGGCGGCGCGATCACGGCTGGGCTTTTCCTCGATAAATTTATAAAAAACGAATTTAAAGACAAGTGGATACATCAAGATATCGCAGGCCCCGCATACACCGAAAAAGCTTGGGGATATAACCAAGCGGGCGCGACGGGAGCGGGCGTGCGAATGAATCTTTATTATCTATGCGCTATGGCAAAGGAGCTGTAATGGGACTAGCAGTAGGTATCGTAGGTTTGCCAAACGTAGGCAAATCAACCACGTTTAACGCGCTAACGAAAGCGCAAAACGCCGAGAGCGCAAACTATCCGTTCTGCACGATCGAGCCAAACAAAGCCGTCGTGCCGGTGCCCGATAAGCGCCTAGGCGAGCTAGCCAAAATCGTAAATCCAAATAAAATCCAATACTCCACGATCGAATTCGTCGATATCGCGGGGCTCGTAAAGGGCGCAAGCGCGGGCGAAGGTCTGGGAAATAAATTTCTCTCAAACATCCGCGAAACCGAGGTGATTTTGCACATCGTGCGCTGCTTTGAGGACGAAAACATCACTCACGTAGAGGGCGGCGTCGATCCCGTTAGGGACGTCGAGATCATCGAGACCGAGCTCATCCTCGCCGATATCGAGCAGCTAAATAAAAAAATCGAGCGCCTAACCCGCGAAGCCAAAGCAAACGCAAAAGGCGCGAAAGAGGCGCTAGAGACGGCAAATGCGCTGCTAACCCACCTAAACGACGGCAAAAGCGCGAGCAGCTTCGGCGGCAAGGACGACGACGCGTTTATAAATTTAAACAAAGAGCTAAGGCTACTCAGCGCAAAAGAGGTCGTTTACGGCGCAAACGTCGATGAGGACGGCGTATCGGAGGATAACAAATACGTGCAGGCGCTTCGCGAGTTCGCCGCTCGATCAGGGCACGAGGTTATCAAGCTCTGCGCCAAGATCGAAGAGGAGCTCGTGGGGCTTAGCGACGAAGAGGCACATGAGTTTCTAAGCTCGCTAGGCACGAACGAAAGCGGCCTGGAAAAGATCATCAAAACAGCGTTTGCAAAGCTAAATTTGATCAGCTACTTTACCGCTGGCGTCGTCGAGGTGCGCGCATGGACGATCGTAAAAGGCTGGAAAGCGCCAAAAGCCGCCAGCGTCATCCACAACGACTTTGAGAGGGGTTTCATCAGAGCCGAAGTCATCGGCTACGAGGACTACATCGCGTGCGGCGGCGAAAACCCAGCCAAAGAGACGGGCAAAATGCGCCTAGAAGGCAAGGATTACGTCGTTCAAGACGGCGACGTGATGCATTTTAGATTTAACGTTTAAGCACAAATCGGTCAAATTTGGCTTTGCTAACCAAGCGGTTCTTGGCTAAATTTGGCCGCCCTTCCTTTCTTGCCGCACAGCTTTCGAGCCTAAGCGCGGGCAAGATAAATTTTTGCATCGGCGTTTTGGCTACTCTAGTAACCGCGCCATAAAATTTTAGTCTTTAAAGATGCGGTTAAATTTGGCTCGGCGCGGGTTTTGTAGCTCAAATTTAACTCACGCTAAATTTAAGGAAAAAATTGAAAAAGATCATAGCCGTTTGCGTAACTGTATCAAATTTACCCCATACACAAATAATATTCAAGGACACCAAGATTGCGTAGTTTTAGCGCATCGTCGCACTACTTAGGCATCGCGTCCAGATGTTGCGACCTATCGACAGCAGTATGCAAACTCTACAAAGAAGCAAAATAGGTTAAATTTGAGAAAAATAAAGCTAGTAAAATTTAACAAAGGAGCACGATGATAAAACAGCTCTTGCTACTACTTTTTGCGCTAAATTTCGCCCTCGCAAATTTGACGAGCGAAGGTCAAACGGCCTACGACGCAGGCGATGAGCAAAGGGCGGCAAAAATTTGGCTAAAAGCCTGCGAAACAGGCGAGGCGCGCGGGTGTGCAAGGCTTGGGTTTTTATACCAAAGCGGCAAAGGCGTAAAACAAGATGACGCAAAGGCTAGCAAATTTTACGAAAAAGCTTGCGACGCGGGCGAGCTATCAGGTTGCGATAGCCTAGCCTCACTCCACCAAAACAGCGGCAAACACGCCAAAGCCGCCGCGATTTTTGAGCGAGCCTGCGAAAAAGGATTTGGTTTAAGTTGCTATAATCTAGCTCAAATTTACGAAGCTGGTACTGGCGTCGCAGCAGATGAAATCAAGGCGCTAGACCTCTATATAAAGGCCTGCGAGCGCGGATACGCGGTAGTTTGCTACCATCTAGGCGGCATGTACGCGGACGGTGCAATGGGCAAAAACGACGAAGCCGCAAAAAACTCGAAAAACGCGCTCAAATTTTACTCGCTTGCCTGCGATGGTAAAATTTACGAAGCGTGCGAGGCTTTGGGGCGGCTTTACGAGGACGGTGAGGCGGGTTTTGCGCAGGATATCAAGGCCGCTATATCCTACTACGACAAGGCCTGCGCCGCAAATGCCTACAAATGCAGCGGCAGCGAGCGTCTGGACGAGCTATACGGCGGCTGGGCGCAGTATCAAAGCGGGCAGTTTGAGGCAGCCTACGAGCTAGGCAAAGAGGCGTGCGGCAGGGGCGTAGCAAACGGTTGTGCAGCGCTAGGAGAGCTCTACGCAAAGGGGCTAGGCGGAGCGCGGCAAGATAGCGAGCTGGCGGTCAAATTTCACGATAAGGCCTGCGAAGGCGGCTTTGGCGCTTCTTGCGCCGGGCTTGGCGATATGTTATTTCATGGACGCAGCGCAAAAAAGGACGTTTCTCGCGCGTTGGAGCTTTTTGAAAAGGCCTGCCTACTTTGGCGACTAGATGCCTGCGAGAGCCTAGCGGACGCGTATTTTGAGGGAGCGAACGTGCCGCAAGATATAGCAAGAGCCTTTAACTTTTACGGGATCGCCTGCTACAACGGGCTAAAATCAGCCTGCACGAATCTAGGCGCGATCCACGAAAAAGGCGTAGGCGAAGCGATAAAAGCGAACGAAAGCGAAGCCGATAGCCTTTTTCACGAGGCTTGCGAAGCCGGCGATGCGCGCGGGTGCCTAAATCTAGCGCGCCGTCTTGAGCGCAGCGACAAAAAACAAGCCGCCACGCTACGCCAAAAGGCGCAAAAACTGCACGAAAAAGAGTGCAAGGCGGGGCTAGCTAAAAAGTGCATGGAGTTTAAAAAATCAACCGATAAAGGAGAAAAACATGAGTTTTAAAAAAGTTTCGTTTGCCGCCGTTGCGGCCGTTTGTCTGTTTTTGGGCGGTTGCACCCAACCTAGAACCACGCAGATAGAGCTACCAAAAAGCGCGCTAGATAGCGTAAATCTGCCAAACGAAGTAGCCATAGACGGCGAAAAATTTATCCTAAAGCAAAAAAACGCGAGAACGGCCGAGTTTTATCTACCGAATGAAAAAGTGGGCTTTAAATGGACCAAGCTAGTGAGCGTCACCGTCGATGAAAACGCCGATATAAACGAATACCAAAAGACCTTTGTAACCGCGCTAAAAAGCGGGCAGTTTGGCAAAGCGGAGTATGATTTTAAGTCTATAAACGATAAAGAGTATCAAGCTTACACAATCTACTATCCGATCGCGGGCAACCCGGATTTTGACAACTACGAGATCAATCTAATCAACGTCAAGAGCCTTAATTGCGGGCTTCGAGTCACGCACTACGCGCTAAAGTTTCTAAATATCGCCGATAGAAGCAAATTTCACACGCTAATCAAGCAAAAAATGCCGATATTTTTAGCGCAGATGCCGCAAGTCGAGTGCAAATAGTTTTACTTTCGGGCGTTATTTTTAGTTTTTACTAAATTTAACGCCCTCTTTACGGGCCGATATTTAAATTTAGCCCAAAAACTGCGACAAAATTGATGCTTTGCTTGCGCGGGCGGTCAAATTTGACGAGCGTAACGGCTGCAAATTTAATGCCGCTTTTTTATTTTTGGCGGTAAATTTTATGATTCATGCTTACTTGCTAACGGCTTAGGCAAAAACTACCCAAAGGAAAAACATGGAAAACGGCGGACTGGCGGTATATTTTGGAGAAAATTTGGCGCAAATTTTATCGCAAAAGATAAAGGCGGTTTATTCTAAATTTGACGCGCATAGCTACTGCGGGCAAATCACGGCGAGTACGCCCAATCTCGGTTATTCGCAAAGGATTTTGGCGCACGCAAACGCGCTAAATGAACTTTTGCCGCCGGATTTTAAGCGCGCGGCGGAGATTTTGGTCGCGATTTTAGGCGAAGAAAACCCGAACGAAACGGGCATGTTTAAGCATTTTTACTGGACTTTGCCGCTGGCAAAATACGTCGAAATCTACGGCCTAGACGACTTTGAAACCTCGATGAGCGCGATTGGGGAAATCACAAAGCGCGGTACTGGCGAGTATGCGGTGCGCACCTTTATCAAAAAATATCCGCAAGACTCGCTAAAAACCATGACGCAGTGGGCGCGCTCGTCAAATTTCCACCTACGTAGGCTCGCATCCGAAGGCCTGCGACCAAAGCTACCGTGGGCTAGCAAACTGGAGCTTTTCATTAGCGATCCGAGCCCGGTTTTTGCAGTCCTAGAGATACTCAAAGAGGATGAGGTGCGCTTCGTACAGCGCTCAGTCGCAAACAACGTCGCCGACTATCTAAAGGTAAATTTCGCCGCCGCAAAAGAGCTGCTCATGCGCTGGCAAAGCTCGCAAAACAAAAACACGCAGCAAATCATCCGTCACGCGACGAGGAAGATCAAAATTTAGCTTTCGCACAGATACGTAAGTCGGCGGCTAAATTTGAGATGCAAATTTTATAAACGTATAACGCATTTTATAAATAAAAAAGCGGTTCAACCCGCCGCATAAAAAGTTGAGACGAGCTTGATGAGCGCCGCAGAAAAAGATCAAATTTACAACCGCCGCCCGAAATTAAATTTAACTCCAAGCCCCCCCCAACTACACGCAAATTTTAAAAGCCGCCGTGCTCAAATTTAAAGCAAAAACACCCAAGCAAATCCGAAAATCAAAGCGTCAAATTTAAGCCCTCATGTCCAAGCCGCAAGCAGTCGCGCGGTTTAAAAGTCAAATTTACCAAAAAACCGCGCAAACTAAAACAGGTCGGCACGCAAGCACAGCAAACGGTCGAGCGTAAAAATCTAGCCTGCAAAGATCCTAAACGCCGCCCAGACGCAAAGAGCGCCGACTAAAACGCCGACGGCAAAGGCCGAAGCGACGTAGATTTTCTGCTTTTTTCTGATCTGCTCGAATTTCTTTTCGTGATGCTTTTTCACGCCCTCAAAGGTCAAATTTAAGATCTTTTCGTTCGTTTGATTTAGCGCATCGGCAAAGCTCTTTATCTGCTCGTCGTTGATGTAGCGCATAGTCTTGCGCGTCGCGTTGGCCAGGCGCTCGTAGTCCTCGCTGTTTTCCCAGAGCTCGACGACGGTGTTGTTTTCGATGCGCTCTTTTAGCTCTAGCGTCTCTTTTAGCTCGTTTTGTTCGACTAGTTGTGTTCCCATTACGCCTCCTTAGTTGATAGTTCCTATTTTGTCGCCGTATTTTAGCTTTTGCTCGGCTGCTAGATCAAATTTGACCGCGCCCTGCTCGCTGAGGATTAGGATCGTAGAGCCCAGCTCAAACATTCCCAGTTGCTCGCCCTTTTTCGCGCTTAAATTTTCGTATTCGTAGAGCGCGACGTTGCCGGCGCAAGCGTTAGTCTGTATGCGCGCGTCAAAGTCAAATTTCATCTTGCCGACGTTTAGCGCGCCGACAAAGACCAGCCATATCTTTTTGCCGCTTGCAAGCTCGCATTTTAGCACCACGCGCTCGTTTTTGGCGTAAAGATTGGGCACCTTTAGCAGCGCGCTAACGGCCACGCTATATAGCTCGCCAGGCACGTAGAGTGCGGATAATATCCTCATATCGCAAGGCGCGTGATAGCGGTGATAGTCGCGCGGACTGAGGTAGATATTTACGTACTCTAGCTCAGCGTCTCGCTCTCTGCGCTCCATGCTATCGCCTAGAAGCTCTGCGATACCGTACTCATGCCCCTTGACGCTGATCGCCTTTAGCTCCTTGCTAACTCCGCGCTCTAGGCACGTGCCGTCGCTAGGGCTAATAAAAGCCTGCGGCGAAACGTCGAAATTTCGCGGGCACTGTAGCTCGCGGGTAAAAAGCGCCGTCAAGCTCTCGTACTCCTTTGGCTCTTTAAACTCGCTCATGTCGATTTTAAAGCCGCTTACGTATTTTTCATTGATAAATGTTTGCAAAAATCTCGGAAATCTAATAGCCGCCACAAATCCGAATATCCTAGAAATAAGTCCCCTCATACAACTCCTTTTAGTCTTAATAACGAAATCTCGCTAGGCGCCATCACGCGCACCGGCGGCCCCCAAAACCCGGCTCCGCGGCTAACGTAAATTTGCGTATTTTTGTTTGCGCTATATAGCCCGGCGACGTATTTTTGATCGAGCCTTACTAGCAGCGAAAACGGGAAAATCTGCCCGCCGTGCGTATGCCCGCTCACCACCAGATCCACGGGCGCGCTTTCGTCCATATATTTTAAAAATTTAGGCTGATGAGCGAGCAAAACGGTAGGCAAATTTACGTCGCGACCGTCCAGAGCCGCGACCAGATCGGGCTCGTACGCTTTAAATCTTAAACCGATGATATCATAAACGCCGGCTAAATTTACCCCGCCCACTCGCGCGTTTTCGTTGCCTAAAATTTTAAAATTCGTCGTCTCGCGGATCGCTTTTAGCGTGCCCTTGATACCGTTATAGTACTCGTGATTGCCTGGCACGTAAAAGGTGCCGTATTTGCTCTTTAGCTCGTTAAATGGCGCGATAAACTCGGCCAAACGGTGCGGCGGTAGATCCGCGATATCGCCCACGATCGCGACCGCGTCGGCGTCAAGCTCGTTTACGCGTCTAGTTACCGCCCGCGCAAAGTCCGCTCCCAAAAAATCGCCCAGATGAATATCCGTTAAAACCGCGATTTTTAACTCGCCCTTTAGCCCCTTTAGCTCGATATCCTGCGCTTTTACTTCGGGTAATTTTACGGCGTTAAAAATACCCCTAAAAAAGTAGCTAAACGCCAAAATAAGTATCGTGACGTCAAGATAAAGGCGCAAAAATTTACGTCTGCTCTCGCTAAACGCGCGCTTGGTTACGGGACGGACGGCGAGCGCGACGACGTTCGTAAAAAGCACGAACGAAAAGATAATAAACGTCAGCGCCAACATCAGCGAACAGGCGATGCGAAGGCTCGGACCCAAAAAGTTAAACCGTAGCGAAAAAGCCAGCGCGACGCCGCCCATGGCAAGCGTCAGGAAAAACAGCCCAAGCGCCCTTTTATGCGCGGCAAGCGGCTTGAGTACGGCATCCGCAAAAAGCCCGCGATAAGAAACGTAATTCATAAAAATAATGATTAAAGACGATAGAACATAAAACATTTCGTAAATTTAGCCAAAATTATTAAATATCTAGCTACTCGGGGCAAATTTGCGCGATTTTATGGAGATTTACGGGGTTTTCGGCAAGGCGGCGGACGCGTTTGGGCGGCGTTTTGGATGCGCAAATTTAAAGAAACTCGAATGATAAATTTACACGGCTTGCGCATGCGTTTTGGGATAAATTTGATCTGTAGCGGGCGGCTTTGTTTCGGCAAAATTTGGCAACAGCGAGATAAAATTTATCTAAAATTTGAGAGTAAATTTAGAGGCAAAACGGGCTCGAATTTGATCGCTCAAGGTAAATTCGGCTCGCAAATTTGACGTCCCCGTAAATTTGACGCAAAAGGAGCCAAATTCGGCTACTCCTGAATTAATTTTATAAATGTCACGCCGTTAGATTCTAAAGCATTTGTATTAATCTTTTCCGAGCCAAACTGCAAAATATATCTATTGCCGGAAACTTCATACAAAGCCATCAAAAAGCCGTCCAAATCATTGCTTTCATAATCATATAAACAATCTTGTATGTAGCTTTTGTTCTCGTAAAAATCAACCTTATGATAAGCGGCCGAACCGCCCTTTAAAAACCATACATCATTTAAATTTATTTTTCTACCGTTATAAGTGATCAAGTGCTTATTTGTCACGTAAAATCCCTTGTGGATAAAATTCTTGATTTCGCGATATGTTGCCATAAGAAAAAGAGCAGTAACGCATACAAAGCATATTTTCATAAGCGTTCCGCTCTCTAAAAATAAACTGCAAAAAGCCCACACGCATAAGGTAAAATCAATAATCTTCAACACGCAAAAAAATTTAATAGAACATAAATATTTATATAATACAACTTCGTCCTTGTCGAGTTTGACGTTTTCAGGCAAGTCCGCCAGCTCGTCACCCTGCACCATATCTGCCAAATTTGGCTCACTCATCGCCAGCATACTGTGTTCGCACGATGAGGCTCTTTGGCAAGCTAAATTTCTCGATCACCTCGCACTCCTTTGCCCTCATCTCGCCCGCGTCGCTCTCATGATCGTAGCCTAGCACGTGAAGCAGCCCGTGCGTGAAAAGCAGCGCCGTCTCGTCATCCTCGCTGTGCCCTAGCTCGGCAGCTTTGGCTGCGACTAGCTCGGTGTTTATCACTATACAGCCAAGCGGCGCGTGTAGCTGCATCTCAAGCGGGAAACTCAGCACGTCCGTAGTCTCGTAGATGCCGCGCTGGCGGACGTTTATCTCCTTCATCTCTTCGGCGTCCACGAAGCTTAGCTCCACCTCGCCCGCGGTCAAATAGTCGCAAATTTGATCCAAAATCCTCGGATAATCGTCCTCGCAAAGTATCATTTTTGGCTTTCCTTTAGTAAAATTTGAGTATGATTTTAGCGAAAATTCGGGTTGATTTTAATAAAACTAGCTTTTGTTTGTTAAGGGGGAAGGGGCTTGAATTACGACGTCGCTCCCTTCCCCCTTAACGATCCCCCAACCCCTACGACATGAGAGGTGGCGACACTGCTTTGCTGGCGCAAAGTGTCGCAAATTTAAATTTGGATTTAGCATTTTCAAGGTGCGGGTCTCTGCGAGTAAAATTTGAATATAAGAAATCAAGGCGAAGTATTTTGAGATGATTTTTGGGGTTTTGAAGTTAAAATTTGACGAAGATAAGGCATGTAGCCTATCGAGTCAAATTTTAACGAAATCCGCAAAAAGCGCTCAAAAGACGAGCAAGCTAGAAAAGGATAAAAATGGTAAAGAAAGCGGTTTGCATAATGAGCGGCGGCATGGACAGCACCCTCTGCGCCGTCCTCGCCAAACGCGCAGGCTACGAGATCATCGCGCTACATTTTGACTACGGACAGCGAACGATGGAGCGCGAAAAACTAGCGTTTGAACAGATCTGCGAGCGTATCGGTGCGCTAAAAAAGGTAAATTTAGACGCTAGTTTCATAGCAAGCATCGGCGGCAACGCGCTAACGGACGAGAGCCTAGCCATCCGTAAAGACGGCGCCAAACCAGACACCCCTAGCACCTACGTGCCGTTTCGCAACGGCATCTTTATCTCTATCGCCGCCGCACTAGCCGAAAAAGAGGGTGCGCAGGCGCTATATATCGGCATCGTCGAGGAGGACGGTTCGGGCTACCCCGACTGCACGGCAGATTTTATCGCCAAGATAGAAAGTGCCGTGAATGCCGGCACCTCAAAGGACTTTAGTCTGCAAATCGTCACGCCGCTGGTAAATTTAAGCAAGGCTGACATCGTGCGAAAGTCACTGGAAGCTGGCTCGCCGCTAGAGCTAACCTGGAGCTGCTACGAGCGCGAGGACGAGGCTTGCGGCGAATGCGACAGCTGCCGCCTAAGACTACGAGGATTTGAGCTGGCGGGCGAAAAAGATAGGATAAAATACGTAAATTTAAAATAAAATTTGACCGCGTGCGGTTCTGTCCGTAAATTTAGCCCAAAATCAAATTTATCCGTCAAAATGCACCAATCTTTTTGGCGGCGATTTTGGGGATTTTGCATGGCGGGCATTTGCAACAAAATCCGCCTTTGCGGACGGTAAAAATAAAAAACGCCCTTTTTTAAAATTTGACCGCGTCTGCGTCGCTACGCCAATCACCTACGCAAAGCACGCAAACACGATTTGCGGCAAGCATGTTTATTTGAGGCTTGCCGTCTTAAGCATTTTTATCAGTCAAATTTAGCAACAAATTTGCGGTAGAAAGCGAATGGTTTAAAAACTAGGTCAAATTTGTAGCATATGAAGGCGAAAATGCGCGCTAAATTTGAGATTATTACAAAATTTCACCGAACAAATCAGGCTCTGGCGAGCTCAAATTTAGCATCGCTTCAAGCTCCTCTTTTTGGCATTTAACGAGTGCGTAGTGAAAATTTGAAAGATTTTTTAGCTCGGCAAGATCCTTAAATCTCATCGTAGCAGTCGCGCTTCCCGCAAAATCCTCCGGCACGCAGATTTCGATGCCGCCGCTAAAATTTCGCGCGAGAAACGCCGCCTCCATATCAAAAAGCTCATCGTCGCTCTCTGCGATAAAAGCCTGAGAGTTCGCGCCAAAAGGCACGACGCGAAAATTTTTATTTATAAAAATAGGCTCAAAATGCCCCAAATTTCGCGTGTCGCCTAGCTTAAAAGAAAAGCCAGCGCGGATCAGATACTTTAAAAGTCCACAAAGATAGTGCGTGAAAACTTTTGGGAAATTTAAGTTTGGATAATAAACGCCCTCGCAAATGACGCTAGAGGCAAACAGCGAGCCGCCCTGCGCGCAAACCGTGTCTACGTCGCTAAAAACGGTGTCGTAAAGCGGCGCGATCTTGGATAAAATTTTAAGATCGTCCGTAAAAAACAGATCCCCTGCGCCCGCTTTCATTATCTTTATAAAAAGTCGCGTCGCATCCTCGGGTAGCAAACTAGCTGCGTTACCATCGGCGTTTTTGCCCAGGCTGATGCGCGCAAGCAAGGCCTTTTGCACGGGATTAACGGAGCAAAATTTGAGATTTTTGTAGCTGGCCTCAAAGCGCATCAGTCGCATAAGCGCGGCGCTCAGGCTATCGACCTTGATAAAGGCTACCTCGGGATCGATGACCTCGCATCTTTGCTCGACGAGTACGGCATAGGCGCCGTTTGCGACGGCCGCGGCTATCTCGTCCGCGCCTGCGCCAAGCCCGATGTATGCGTAGCCCTGGCGCACGTTTTTACTCTCAAACGCAAAGCCCTCCACGGCGCTGACGCTTGGTTTATTTAGCGCTTCGCCGTTGATGAGGCGCCTTAGGTTTTCGATATTCACGCCGTTTTAGCCTATTTCTGAGCCGTTTTTGACCGCAGCCATCGGCGCGATGAGGCACAGCGACCCGTCCTCGGCGCTAAGAATCATGCCCTCTGATATATGGCCGAAAATTTTAGCGGGTTTTAGGTTTGCCAGCACGCAGACCTGCTTGCCGACGAGATCCGCCGGAGCGTAAAATTTAGCTATGCCCGATAAAATTTGACGCGGCTGCTCTTCGCCCAGATCGATCTTAAATTTGAGTAGCTTCTCGCTGCCTTCGATATTTGAACACTCAAGCACGGTCCCTACTTTTATGACGCATTTTTTAAAGTCGTCGATTTTTATCTTCGCGTCCGATTTTTCTTGCGGCGCAGGGGTTTTGGCAGGTTCGCTCACGCTTGGCACCGCGGTAGCCATCAGCTCTTTTTCGATTTTCGGGAAAAGCGGCTGCGTTTTTTGCGCTTTAAAGTCCAAAATTTCGTTGTTTAGGATGATTTTTTTATAAGTTGCCGTCGAGATCTCAAAGCCTAGCGTCTGCGCGATCTTTTCGCAGGTTCTTGGCATCGCTGGGCTTAGTAGCACGGCCACGCGAGCTAGCAGGTTCGCGCACAGCGACACGAGCGCGTTTGCTTCGTCTTTTTTGCCGTTTTTGATTAGATTCCACGGCTCAAATTTAGCTATGCTCGCGTTAGCAAGCGTTAGCGCCTTAAAGAGCTCCTCAAGGTAGCGGTTCGTGGCGAAACTCTCTAAATTTTTGATAGCGTTTTGCAGGTATTCGTTGCCGCTATCTAAAACCTCGCCGTAAAATTTGCGTAAATTTTCGCCCTTTATCTCAAAGTCTGAGTATTTTTCGCTCATGCCGACTATACGGCTTAAAAGATTGCCAAGATCGTTGCTAAGCTCGGAGTTTATGCGCTCGATCATCGCTTTTTGTGAGAAGTCTCCGTCCTGTCCAAACGGCACTTCGCGCAGCATAAAGTAACGGAAATTTTCCAGTCCGTATGCGTCTGCGACCTCGCTTGGGTTTATGACGTTGCCTTTGCTTTTACTCATCTTTTCGCCGTCTCTCGTCCACCAGCCGTGAGCTGCGATGCAGCGAGGAAGCGGCAGATCAAGGCTCATCAAAAACGCTGGCCAGTACACCGCGTGAAAGCGCAAAATGTCCTTGCCTACGACATGTGTAGCGCCCTTCCAGTAGCGCATCTTATCGTCTCCGCGCGTGTAACCAAGCGTGCTAAGGTAGTTTATGAGCGCATCCAGCCAGACGTACATCACGTGTCTTGGCTCGTTTAGACTCGCAGGCAGTTTGATACCCCACTCAAAGCTCGTGCGCGTGATCGAGAGGTCGCGCAGGCCGCCTTTTACGAAGCTCACGACCTCGTTTTTCTTGCCCCGCGGCACGATACAGTCCTCGTTCTCCTCGTACCATTTTAGCAGCGCGTCTTGGTATTTTGATAGTTTGAAAAAATAGCTCTCCTCTTTTACCAAATTTGTCGGCCTACCGCAGTCAGGACACCTCTCGTCCTCCAAAAGCTGCGTCTGCGTAAAAAAGCTCTCACAGCTAACGCAGTAGTACCCCTCGTACTCGCCCTTGTAGATGTCGCCTTTTTTATACATTTTTTCGAATGCGTTTTGCGCCGTGAGCTTGTGATAGTCGTCGGTCGTGCGGATAAAATGATCGTAGCTGATCTCAAATTTATCCCACAGCTCCCTAAATTTCGCGCTTATCTCATCGGCATAGACTTGCGGCGTGTAGCCCTTTTTTGCGGCTGCTTGCTCGATCTTTTGCCCGTGCTCGTCGGTGCCGGTCATAAAGTACGTATCGTCGCCCTTTAGCCTCGCAAATCTCGCTATAGTATCGGCGATCACGGTCGTGTAGGCGTGTCCGATGTGCGGCACGTCGTTTACGTAATAAATCGGAGTCGTAATATAAGTCGTGTTCATATCTTTCCTTTTTAAATTTAAAAATCAAATCCGCCGCCGTCGCCTTTAGACATCGAGCTATATACGGCGTCCACGTAGTTTTTGCGGGTTTTGCACTCAAACATCGCCTCACAGGCAAAGCACGAGTTTAGCCCCTTTTCGCGCTGACAGGCTTGCAAAATTTCTCTTTGACGATCAAGCTCCAGCTCAAATTCGTCTTTTTGAGTTACATCCGCTGCATGCTCGCTCATTTCGCGTTTCCATAAAATTTATGCAGTAAATTTATCTCGTCTTTGGAGCCGAAAAAGCAAGGCGTGGTTTGGTGGATTTTTTCTACCTTCATATCAAAAAGCGTCGACGAGTATCCGTCGCTAGTAGCACCGCCTGCGCGCTCGTAGATGAAGGCAAACGGCAGCACCTCAAATAGCGCTCTTAGCTTGCCCTTTGGCGCGTCGCTCGTGGCAGGATAGCTAAACAGCCCACCGCCTTTTAGTAAAATTTGATGCAGGTCGCTCACCATGGCGCCAGAGTATCTGAGGCGATATCCCTGTAAAAACAGCTCGCGGATAAATTTAGCGTGAATTTCGCTCCAGCCCTTTTGCGTAGCACCCGTGGCGTTTAGTTTGCCTTTTTGCGCGAGCGCTAGATTTTTGATAAATTTAAACTCGCCGTCCCTACCCAGGCGGTAAAGCGCGGGAGCCGTCTCGCCCTCGCAAAGCACAAGCTCCAGGCGCGGGCCGTAAACGACGTAGGCGGCGGCTTTTAGATTTTGCGGCGTTAGTTCGTTTTCGTAAATGCCAAAAATCGAGCCGATAGAAAAATTTACGTCCACTAGGCTAGAGCCGTCTAGCGGATCGTAGGCGACGATAAATTTCGCGCTCTCGTTTAGCGCCAGCATATCCTCTTTTTCCTCGCTAACGAGCGCTTTTACGCAGGCCAAATTTGTAAACTCGGCCGTGATGATATCGTCGCTTCTCACGTCTAGCTTTAGCTGCGTGTCGCCCGTGGCGTTAGCATGGTCGGTGTAGCCCAGATCGGCGTACTTTATCTCTTCGCCGATTTTTACGGCGATTTTTTTAATCGTTTCGAAAATTTCGTTCATTTTAAAACCTTTGCATTTTTTAGTATCCACTCGCAGATGGCCTGCGTATCGTCTAGATCGAAGTTTGGCTTATCTATGACGTAGTCTCTTTTGTAGCTTGCGATCGCGTTTGAAAAGCTAAGATAATCCTCGTTTATCTCGTCCTTAAACACGCTGATGCGCGGTAGCGGCAGGGTCTTTAGCCCCTCTACCAGCAGCAAATCAAACTCACCCGCCATCGCCACGACATCCTTCACGCTCTTGCTCTCTTGCGAGAAAAAGGTCGTGCGCGTCGGGCTCATGACTGCGACCTCGGCGCCTATTTGAGCAAATTTGTAGCTATCCTTGCCCTCGACGTCAAATCTAGCCTTGTCGCCTGGGTCATGCTTGATGATCACGACTTTTAGCCCGTCATCGATAAATTTTTTGGCAACCTTTAAAATAAGCGCGGTTTTGCCGCTATTTGAAGGTCCGGAAAACGCCATCGCCGCTTTTTTCATTTTTCTCCGAATTTTTGAAATTTACGCGGATTATAGCAAATTTAGGCTTTTTAAAAGCAAAATTTATCTAAAATAGCACCAAATTTAAAGAGGTTTTAAAATGAAAAAGAGCGTATTTTTCTTAAGTTTTATTTTGGCGTTAGTCGGTTGCGCGGACAAAAAATATATCCACGAACCGCTAAAAAACGAGCTTTTAGCTTATACGAGCAAGTCTGAGATCATAGATGAAAAGACTAACATCCTAATCGTCGCGACTTATCTAAATCCGATCTATAGCGAGCTAATCGACGAACAAAAAAGAGAGAAATTCGTCGTGGCCGTACATCCTAAAGAGGCTAAAATTTTAGAGGAGAGCTTTAGCGCAAACGGCTCGCAGCGAGGCATCATGGTTAGACGCCTGACCGCCAACGATCCGCTTTTAGAAAAAGTGAGCTTTGAGGTACCGTGGGCTCAGTATTTCGAGGTCAGCACCCCAGAGATCAAAAGCGATAAAATCAATATTAATTTCGAAATTTATCCGTCAAAGCAGGTTTCTTTGAGCTTTCAAAAAGTGTCGAAATCGATGTACTGGAACGGAGAAGCCTTAGGTAGATAACATAGTTTGCGAGTACCTTTTTGCCGTAGTCGCGACTCTCGGCAAAGGGCACGAGCTCCATGGATAAAAACGGCTCATACTCGCCTTCGTTAAAAAGGTCGCCTCGCTGAAGCATCTTCTTAGTAAAGCCGATACCGCCGTTATACGCGTAAGCGACGAAAAGCGGGTGGTAGAGATATTTCTCCAAATAATTTAAATGATGATCCGCAAATTTTAACGCAAGACGCGGGTCAAACATATCGTCCTGATCGAAATTTGGGATCGCAAGCTCTTTTTTGCCGATATGGTTAGCCAAAAACGGCATAAACTGCATCATACCGAGCGCATAAGATGTCGAGATGACGGCAGGGATAAAGCGGCTTTCTTGCCTGCCGATCGCGTAAAGTAGCGCTTTTCTAGTCGCATTTACGTCCTCTAGCTCGTCCACAAACGGCATGACGAAGTAGCTATCCTTGTAGCCGCTTGCTTTTTCCATCAGGTAGGCATACTGACCTAGCGTCTCTTTGGTGTTAAAAGTCTCGGAGTGCTTTGCGGCGTCCTGCGCACTCATCTCTTTTATCATTTTAAAGGTTTTTTGCCACAAAAACGGATCTTTTATGTCGTAGTCCGCTACCTTTTCTTTCGTAGGCGTCGGCGTGACGATATTTACGGCCGGACTTGCTCCCGTTAGCTCGTTTGCGTAGAGAGTGTAGATATTTACGTCGCGGCTTTGATTTAACTTCTCAAGATAGCTTCTGTCCTTGCTTAACAGATATAGCCAAAATACTGCGTTATCCTTGCGGTCTTGCCTCTCAAAGGCGGCCTGCGCTCTAGTAAAAAATCTAGCCGCGTCTTTTGAAGAATTTAACAAAACCGCGTTGATACCGAGCATAAAGGCGTCCTTGCCGGCAAGCTCGGTTTCTTTTATTGCGAGAAAATTTTGCCTAAATTTGGCTAATTTCTTATCGATTATTAAATCGTTTGCCAGAGCGTGAAACTCTTTTTTAGCCGCGAGCAAATTTATAAAATTTGCGTCAAATACCTTATCAAATTTATCCTTGTGCGAGGACTGGTTAAAATAAACCAAAAACGCGTCCGTATCGTTAAATTTGGCAAATTCATCCTCGGGGTGCTTCTCGTTTAGCGAGATCAAGCGCCGATAAAGAAGCGGATCGGAGTCTTTAAATTTATCCGCTAGCTTTTGCCTCGTCTCCTTTTTTAGCTTCATCATAAAAGGCACTCTGAGGCGCTGTTTTTGGCAGGTTACGTTGGCATCTAGGATATTTTTCGCGCTTACGCTATCGCAGTTTCCTTTGGTCTTTTTGGGCGGTAAAATTTCGGCTAGTTTCTTTGCTAGCACGCCCGCTCGGCGAAAGACGTCTTTATTTAAAATTTGCGCCTGTTCCTTAGTGTAGTCGCCTTCGGTTAAAAGACGGTAAAAGTAGTAATCCTTAGCAAGCCCCTTAGGCTCGTCTTTTATCTCCTCAAAACTCTTAACTCCGCCAAACGCCGCCACCGCAAAAATCGCGGGCAGGATAAATTTAAGCAGCGTACGCAAACATGAGCCTTACGAAAAATCTATCTATAAACTGAAGCGACAAAAGCACGATAATAGGCGCTATATCTATACCGCCAAAAACCGTCGGTATCACGCGGTGGATGGCGGCATAGACGGGCTCGGTGAGGCGGTAAAGCAACTGCACGATAGGATTATAGGGATCCGGGCGCACCCAGCTTATGATCGCGGCGCCTATGATGATCCACGTGTAGGCACTGATAACGATATGCAGGATACTGCCGACTGCTTCTAAAAATACCGAAAATATCATCGTAAAATTTCCTTTAGATACGGTTTGATGAGCGGATATAGCTCGCTAAGCTCAGGGCCGTGTTCAGCGCCCGTGAGCAAAATTCTAAGCGGCATAAAAAAGCCTTTTCCTTTTAGTCCGGTCGCGTCCATTAGGGCTTTTTTTAACTCGTTAAATTCGCCAAATTCGCTCAAATTTAGCGAATTTACAGCGGCTTTTATAGCCTCGCAACCGGCCTTAAACTCATCAGGGATAAATTTGGTCGCAAAGATCGCATCGACCTTGGCTTTTATCTCGGTTAGAAGGCTGCTTTCTTGCGTGTAAAATCTAGCTATAGCGGCAAATTCGGGCTTTATGCCCATTAGCGCGGCTAGTCTTGCATCGCTTGCTCTTTTTATGTGCTCGCGGTTGATGTGCTCTAGCTGTTTGACGTCAAATTTGGCCGGAGATGCCGAAACCTTCGAGATATCAAACCACTGCGCGGCTTCTTCTATCGTAAAGATTTCAATCGGCGCCTTGTAGCCTAGCGAAACGATGTAGTTTGCGATGGCTTCAGGCATAAAGCCTTGCGAGAGCAGCCATTTTACGCTACTTTCGTTCTCGCGTTTGCTCATTTTTTTGCCTTCGACGTTTAGGATGATAGGCAGGTGGGCGTAGTTTATCTTTTGCGTATAGCCTAGTCCTTCGCGGATGAGGTCTTGCTTTGGCGTGTTGCTGACGTGATCCTCGCCGCGGATGACGAAGGTTACGCCCTCTAGCATATCATCGACCGCGCAGGCGAAGTTGTACGTAGGAGTAAAATCGGCGCGCATAATGACGAAACTATCGACGTTTTCAGGCTCGAAGCTGATTTCACCCTTTATAGCGTCTTTAAATTTCATCGTGCCTAGCGGTTTTTTCATACGCACGACGAAAGGCTTTTGGTTGTTTAGCACTTCGTTGTCGCTTAGATGCTCACACGTACCGTCGTAGCGGTAGGCTTCACCTCTAGCCTTGGCGGCTTCTTTTTTAGCCTCCAGCTCGCTTTCGGTGCAAAAGCACGAAAACGCCTTTTTATCTATCAAAAGCTTTGCCGCAAATTCGCGGTGAAATTTCAAATTTTTACTTTGATAATAAAGCGTGTCCCATTTGATACCAAAAAGCTCTAAAATTTCTAAAATTTCCTTGTCTTTTCCGGGGATATTGCGCTCCCTGTCGGTATCCTCGATGCGGATGATAAAGCCGCTTTTATCCTGAAGCGAGCAGACGTAGTTTAGGATCGCAACCCTCAAATTTCCCAGATGCATATCGCCTGTCGGCGACGGCGCAAAACGATACATTTTTGCTTCCTTATTGATTTTTAGGGGCGATTATAGCATTTTAAGAATTTAACTTGGCTTTTTTATCTTTTGTGAAGCTAAAATAAATATAATTGATATCTAATTTTAAAATGCAAAGGAAAAACATGAGTTTCGTTAAGGAATTTAAAGAATTCGCGATGCGCGGCAACGTCATCGATATGGCAGTGGGCGTCGTGATCGGCGGCGCCTTCGGTAAGATCGTTAGCTCGCTAGTGGGCGACGTGATCATGCCAATCGTAGGCGTACTAACCGGCGGGGTAAATTTTTCTGACCTAAAAATCACCCTAAAAGACGCGGTCGGCGATACGGCTGCCGTAACCGTAAACTACGGCTCGTTCATACAAACGATGGTCGATTTTACGATTATCGCGTTTTGTATTTTCTGCGTAGTTAAGGCTATAAATTCGCTCAAAAAACCAAAAGAAGAGCCAAAAACAGAAGAGCCTGCGCCGATACCTGAGGACGTCGCACTTCTAACCGAGATCAGAGATCTTTTAAAAAATAAATAAGTATAGCAAATGCTAGAGCAAATCCCGTTTTTTCAGGGGCTAAACGAGGCCGAGTTAAAAAGGCTAGAAGATATCAGCATCCTAAAAAAGTATAAAAAGGGCGAGTTTTTATTTATGGAGGGCGAGGAGTCAAAGTGGCTCCACCTCCTCATAAAAGGCTCGCTCAAGCTCTATAAAATCGGCCCCAAAGGCAAAGAGATTTTTATGCATCAGTTTAACGGGATTAGCTTCGTAGCAGAGCTTGCCAACTTTGAAAATATCAAATTTCCGGCGACTGCGATATTTTTAACGGGCGGCGAGGTGCTAAAAATCGACTACGATAAATTTTACGCCGAGTTTTTATCCAACCCGCGCGTATCACTACAAATCATAAAATCGCTCTCGCAAAAGCTAAAAATCGCAAGCGAGCTGATACATCAAGAGCTCGTGCTAAACTCCGAGGCAAAGGTCGCGAGATTTCTCGTTAACCACGCCGACCTTTTTAACGAGCTAAAACACATCAAAATTGCTTCCATCCTAAACATCACCCCTGAGACGTTTTCAAGGATTTTAGCTAAATTTAAAACCCAAAATTTGATCGAACTAGACGCAAATAATAAAATCGTAAATATCGCTACAAGCGAGCTTTCGGAGATGTTTGAGGGATAAATTCGGCTTACCGATTTCATAAATTTAACTCAAATTTTACTTCTCGACTAATCCGCTAGAATTTTAGAAATTTGATCAAATTTAACGTCATTTAACCCCGAATTTAAACGCGGAATTTTAATTTTTATTCTTTTTCTCTGCAGCCACAGCCTCGGTATCTGCTAGCGATGTGATTTCGTATTTTTGATCGATATAGCCCATTTCTAGTAGCTTATTAAAGATTTTAGCCGTGAGAGGTCCGGCAGCCAGACCGCCGTGTCCGCCGTGCTCGATAATAACGGTAACGGCATAACGAGGCTCCTCGTAAGGTCCATAAGTCGTGACCCATGCGTGCGAGCGGCGCAGATACTCCATGTCCTCTTCTTTCATACGCTTTTTTTCGGCCTGCGAGATACCCACGACCTGCGCGGTACCAGTTTTTGCCGCTAGCGTGAGTTTTGCCTCTTTAAAATATTTATGCGCGGTACCTTTTTTATGATTTACGACCTCATACATCGCCTTTTGGACATACGGGAGTTGCTTTTTTTCAAACGGCGTTAAAATATCATCGGTAGGCTCAAATTTAACCTCCTCGCCGTTTACGCTACGTAAAAAATGCGGGACGATATTTTTCCCCGTCGCCAGGATACCCGTATAGCGCACCACCTGCATCGGCGTCACGAGGAAGTTGCCCTGTCCGATCGAGGTGATCAGCGTCTCGCCCTGATACCACGGCTGGGCGTACTTTTGCATTTTCCACTCGCGTCCTGGCACGATACCGACAAATTCATTTGGTAGATCAACTCCGCTCTTTTGCCCAAACCCCAGCCGCTCTAAAACCGGGGTTATAGCGTCGATACCGACCTTTAAGCTGCCTTTATAAAAATAATCGTCGCAGCTCTCTCGTATGGCCGAGTTCATATCCATAAAACCGTGTCCGTAGACGTTCCAGCAGCGGAAATTTCGCCCTCCAAGCTCAAACGAACCCGAGCAAAAATACCCATCGGAGCGGTTCATCTTACCGGTATCTAAAAACGCCATCGCTACGCCCATTTTTATAACCGAGCCCGGCGGATAAAGACCGTTTACGAGCTTGTTTGTGAATGGATGATCGATACTTTTAACGAGCTCGTCCCATTTGGCCTGCGAAAGACCGGTTACAAACGGGTTTAGATCATACTCGGGGAAGCTGCCCGCAGCCAGTATTGAGCCGTCTCTCACGTCCATCACGATGATGACGCCCGCGTTATCGCCGAAAATTTCCTCGATGTATTTTTGCATCTCAAGGTCGATCGTGAGCGAGATATCCGAGCTTTGCGGGTAGCTCACGGATATCTCCTCGACCTCCTGATTTAGCGCATTTACTTTTACCTTTCGCACACCCTCTTGCCCCTGCAAGACGGAGTTATAAAAGCGCTCCGTGCCGCTTCTGCCCGTGTGATTGGTTAGCTTTGCGACGGGGTCGGACTCGACGTCTTGCTGGTTTGCGCGACCGACGTAACCGATGATGTGCGAAGCTAGGTTGTTGTAGGGATAGTGGCGCTTGGATGCCGGCTTAACCTCTAAATTTTCTCGCAGCGAGAGCTCGGCTATGCGCGGTATCATCTTGTCATAATCCATAAAATCGATAATCTGAATAAAATCTTGGTTATAAGGGGAGTCGGCCTTTACGTATTCGCGCTTTAGTTTCGTGACGTTTATGTCCTCGAATAAATTTTGCAAATTTGCAAGCTCGGCGTCTAAAATTTCCGCTCTCTTGCCGCTTAGATGCGGCTTTAGTGCGACGGAAAAGCCGAGGCGATTTACCGCCATCGGACGGCCTTTGGCATCTAAAATAAGCCCACGCACCGGAGCTAGATACTGCGTTTTTACAGCATTTTGCTCGGCGATCTCCTCGTAAAAATCGTTTGACTTGACGCTAAGATAATAAACGCGCACCAGCAAAAGCACCCAGACGCTAAATATAATGCCAAAGACTATGCGCATCCTCATAAGCGTCCCCTAAATAAAACTACCGCCAAAACAGACTCCACGCCGACGTAGATTAGGTACTCGTAGTCAAATTTTAACATAGGCAAATTTGCCGCGTATGAGATAAAAGAGCTCGTCGTGCAGGTCCAAACGTAGCCGCTAGCGACGAATCCCGCCGCCAAAAGCTCTCTTGATTTTAGCGTAACGATGAGCCAATCGGACATAAAATGATAAAAAAGCATAAACGCGATCACCGCTGAAAACAGCGCAAACCCGTGCGCCTGCTCGGCAAAAGTAAGGTAAAATAGACAAAAATACCACTCCTTGCCAAACTCCTTGAGCGTCTTTTGTTTTTGCAAGGTTAGCATAATCATATAGGTAAAAAATATCCCGATAAGAGGCGGCAGGTACGCAAATACGGTCGTTATGCTCTGATAAAAAATGAGAAAAGCAACCCAAGCAAGCTGCTTTAAAAATCGCTTCTCTGCGCCCAGTCTTCGCATTGCCGCACTCGTTTGCATGGTTATAAATTTATAGCTAAATTTATAAACTTAGCTTTTTGGCTGCTTAAATTTGTAAATTTAGCTAGAAAATTTGAAGGTAAGGGCGCTAAAATTTGCCTGCGGCTTTTTGATTTCATTGCAGCCCCAGAGCGTTTAGATATATAAGCTCGTTTGCCTTTTCTACGCCCGTTTTTTTAAGCGCCGAAACGAAATGCGCGCCCGGATAGACCTTTAAAACCGCGCTTTTTTGGCTTTGATTTAGCTTGTCTGATTTTGTGAGGAAATTTAAAATCTTTTGATCGGGGCGCAAGAAGCTTTGCAAATAGTCGTTTACGTCTTTATCTATCTGCATATCAAACTGGCGCGAGTCGATGAGATGCACGAAAAGCTTGATGTTGGCTCTAAATTTTAGATATTCGTCAAGATTTTTTCTCCACTGCGCATGCATGCTTTTGGCAACTTTGGCGTATCCAAAGCCCGGCAAATCAACGAAGGTCAAATTTGCCCTCTCCTCGCTTAGCTCGCCTTGCTCGTTTTTGATACCGCGTGCATACTCGACCTCGAAAAAATTTATGAGGCGCGTTTTACCGGGCGTCGAGCTGCTTTTGGCTAGGCTTTTTTGGTTTACGAGAGCGTTTATGAGGCTGCTTTTGCCCACGTTTGAGCGCCCCAGAAACGCTACTTCGCTAGAATTTGCAGGCGGAGCTAGCGAGATGTCGGGTGCCGAGATAAGAAATTTTGCGTTTAAAACGCGGATCACTTTTTGTCCTCGACTTGGAATATAAATTTAACCGGCTCTTTTTTGCCGCTATTTACGTTATACGTGCCGCTATTTTGATTGACCGTGATCTTTTCACCGTAGACTTTTTTATCGGTCTCTATCTCGTGTAAAAATCCGTTTCCGTTTATCGTATATAAATTTGGCGCAGGCTCGTAAACAAGCTCGCTACCGCTACCGTCGTATGTTTTATTTTTGATAAATACTCTAAATTTGGCATTGCCGGAAGCGACATATTTTAGCGGATTTCGCTTTTTGTCAAAATATATCACTACCAAATTTGCAGTGAGCGTATCCTTGCCTTTTTTAATATTTACATTGCCTTTAAATTCGCTTATTTGTTTGCCTTCGTCGGCATAAAACTCATCCGCAGTGATCTCCACCTGCTCTGCTAAAAGCGGTAAAGCGCTAAGTGCCAAAACTAAAGCCACTTTTTTAAAACCAAAATTTATCATTTTCCGTCCTATCTTTTTCTATCTTGCTCCATCAAAGCAAAGGCCTTTTTGATATAAGCTTTTTTTAACTCAAAGTCATAAACCAGGGCTTTGCCGACTATTTTATCTTCGTTTTTCATTAGCGTAAAAGGCGTTTGCGTAGTAGCTACTTTTGTTGCAGTACTATAAATGACCTCGTCTGATAAAAAGGTCAAATTTTCATTATTTGCATAGCGCGCGTTACCCTTAAGTATAATTCGACCGCCGTTATAAAACGCTTTATCGGAGCTCACGTTATGCTCTTTGTTATCTTTAAAAATTTCCGCTCTAAATTTTATAAATTCGTCAAATTCGGAGTATCTATTCCACGTATCGGCTTCATATCTGGCATTTACTACAGTAGCATTCATCTCGTAGTCAGTGACTGCGTTCATCTGCATGTTTGTAGTCACTTCGCCGCCCTTTAAGAGCTCGCTATAGTAAGGCTCCTCAATCGCCAAATAAACCATCGCCACGCTAAAAATGCTGACGACTAGGTAAAAAATCCTTATAACCAACGCTTAGCCCACTCTTGCATTAAACCCTCGCTGCGGATAAGTATCTCTATCATCTCGCGCACCGCGCCGTTGCCGCCTTTGTAGTTGAGCCTCGTTCTTACTTCAAGCTCTTTGATCGCGTTTTTCGGTTTAAAGCTCCATCCGACGCTTTTTAGTAGCTTGTAGTCGTTGTAATCGTCACCTATTGCTGCTGCATTTTCAAACTCGAGTCCCTCAAATTTAAGTATCTGTTTTGCGGTTTCGAGTTTATCGCTAATGCCTTGATAGACGTGCGTTATCTTTAGATCCTGCGCCCTTTTTTCAACGATAGGCGAGCTTCTACCAGTGATGATCGCGACCTTTTTACCGAGCTTTAGCCAGCTCTCAATAGCATATCCGTCCTTAACGTCAAAAAATTTAAGCTCGTCGCCGTTTGGACTATAGACGATCTTGCCGTCGGTTAGGCATCCGTCGACGTCTAAAAATATAATCTCTATCATAGCACGCCTTTCGTGCTAGGTACGCCGACTCTAGCATTTTTAGCTAGAGCTCTTCTTAGCGCGACGGCACAGGCTTTAAAGCTAGCCTCCAAAATATGATGGGAGTTTCGTCCGCGGATTTTAGCGATATGTAGCGTGATTGCGGCATTAAATGCTAAAGCCTGGAAAAACTCATTCGCTAGCTCTATGTCAAATTCGCCAACTTTACCCTCGCTTATACTTTCATATACCAAAAACGGGCGATTTGAGAGGTCAAGGGCACAGTTTACCGCTGCCTCATCCATAACCACCGTTGCTTCGCCAAATCTCTCGACTCCGCTAATCGGATAAATTTTCTCGCGCAAAGCCTGCCCGATAACGATACCCACGTCCTCTACGCTATGATGAAAATCCACGTGCAAATCGCCCTTACAAACAAGCTTCATATCAAAAAGCGCGTGCTTACAAAAAGCCTCAAGCATGTGGTCAAAAAATCCTATGCCCGTGCTTATCTCGGCTTTACCGCTGCCGTAAATTTCAAGCTCTAGGCTGATATCCGTCTCTTTAGTCTTTCTTTGCATCTTATTCCCTCACGAAAAATGCGCCCGAGATATGCCCTGCGCTTATGAAGTCTTTTGCTTCCTCTTCACTTCTAAAGCCGCTTATAAATACCCTGTAAATTTTACCGCCATCAAGATCATAGGACTTTATGACAGTATCATAGGCACCGTTGCCGTATTGTCCAGCGTGCTGACGTTTATGGGCGTTTGCGCCGCTTAAATTTTTAAATGCGCCGATTTGCACCATAAAAATACCGCCAACAAAAGACTGTTGTTGCGGTTGCGCTTTAGTTTGGGTGCTCGTTTTTTGCGAGCCACTAGGTTGTTTTGAGCTAGGCTGAGAGGATGCTGCAACAGCTCCGCCGACGTTGCCGTTAAAGCCAACGACCTCTAGTAAAACGGGGGCTGTGCCGGCGTTAAACACATCAAGCTTCACTGCGCCGGTTTTTGACAAATCTATCACGCGACCTGCCACGAAAGGGCCTCGGTCGTTTATACGCACGATGATATTTTTGCCGTTTTTTATATTCGTCACGCGCACCATAGTGTTCATCGGCAGGGTCTTATGCGCCGCCGTCATAGCGTGCATATCGTAAGTCTCGCCGTTTGACGTTTTTTTGCCGTGAAAATCCGGACCGTACCAGCTGGCTATACCGCTAGCCCTATCACCGACCTTGACTACGGTCGGATAATAGGTTTTTCCATTTATGGTATAGGGGCGCATGGTTGCTTCATGCACACCTTTTGAACTGTTTATTTTGCCGCTCTTTTTTGAGCCGCCGCTAGCGGTAATCCCGCCGGAAGGCGAGGTCAAGAACGAACAGCCGCTCATAAAAAATACAAAAAATAGACTAAAAAATATAAATTTAGCCCTACTCGGTTGCGGCAAGTTTGGCTCCGATCGAGCTGTTTGAGCTCATAAGCGTATTGGCTTCTTTTAAATCCTCGAGGGCAACGTCAAATTTCTGCGAAACTTCGCCGAGAGTATCGCCGCTTTTTACCATATACTCGGCTAGATAGTTTACATTTTGTTCGCTTGGGATGACTAGTTTTTGACTAGGCTTGATCTCGTTTGAAGCAAGTCCGTTATACTCTTTTATGATTTTATGATTTACGCCCGTTTTTTCGGCTATAGTTAGCAGCGTGTCATTTTCTTTAGCGGTGTAAATTTCAAATTTTCTATTTTGCGCTACTTCGAAATTATCGCTAAACATTTTCTTTTTGTTTAATGGAATATAAAGATAATAAGGTTTTTCCGTCGGCGGAGTGTAGACGAATTTTAGATGCATATTGTACTCCTTCATCTTTTTTAGACTAAGACCTATGCTGTCTCCTACCTCCATTAGCGTTGTACCACCGGGGACATCTATTTTTGATAGTTCTATGCCTTTCGTTCCACTTAAAGCCTGTGTTTTAGCCAGCAAATTTTCCTGCTCTTTTGCTATATGCGCAATGACTAAAATTTTCTTTACGAAATTTTTAGTTTCTTTTGGAATATAGCTTTTTTTATCGTCTAGCAATGTTGCCAGATCGGTAGTTCCGGCCTTTTTAATGCCTTCTCTTAATCTAGTGTCGCCGCAGTTATAAGCCATCATCGCAAGATACCACTTGCCAAAGTCGTTTTTTAGACTCTGTAGGTATTTTGTAGCTGCAACGGTAGCCGCTATCGGGTCTTTTCGCTCGTCGGTGTATTTATCGACTCTAAGACCGTAAAGTTTTGCCGTAGACTCCATAAACTGCCAAATTCCTATGGCTTTTTTGCTAGAAACTATGTGATTTGAAAAACCGGACTCCGTCATAGCAAGATACAAAAACGACTCCGGGATACCTGAGTCTTTTATAATCTTTTGGAGCATCGGGATATGTTTATAACCGCCTTTTACGGTATCTATAAACTCTTTTCTTTTACTATCTTTAATGGAATTTTTTATAGAAGCGTAGTGAGCGCTTTGTAAAAATTTAGCATCTATGTCAAATTCTTTTAATATCATCTTTTGGGTTTGCTCTGCGTCGCTGCTAGCCGCGGTCGCAAAAAGCCACCCCGTACATGCCAAACACAGCATTATTACTCTAAAGATTTTCATTTTTCTCCTTGATTACGTATTAAATTTCGTAAAGATTTTCTTTGCATTTTTCGTTGTTATTTCCATTACCTCTTCTTCTTTTAAATTTAAAATCTCAGCAATCTTCGTCGCGACTAATCGCGTAAAGGCAGGCTCATTTCTACGCCCCCTAAAAGGCTCAGGCGTTAGATACGGCGCATCTGTTTCAAGCAGCAGCCTATCTTGCGGGATTTGGGGCAAAATTTGAACCAAATTTTTCGCGTTTTTAAATGTCAAAACTCCGCCGATACCAAAGTAAAATTCGCCCATTTTAGCAAGCTCTAATAGCAAAGGCGAAGCGTTATAGCAGTGCAAAACCGCTCCGACTAACCTGCTTGCATACTCTTTTAGGATATTAAAACTATCTTCGTTTGCATCTCTAATATGCAAAATAACCGGCAAATTTAACTCTGCAGCCATATCAAGCTGTGCTCTAAATACGCGCTTTTGTTCCGCTTTTTCAAGCTCTTTTTCGTTTTCGTCTTTGGGCAATCGGAAGTAATCAAGCCCGCACTCGCCCACGGCAACGCATTTTTCGTCTTTTGCAAATTTATAAAGCACGTCCTTATCAAATCCATCCTTATCATACGGATGAACTCCGACGGCAAAAAATACATTTTCAAATTCGCGGGTTATTTTAGCCGCTTTTGGTAAATCATTAATATCAGCCCCCGGTATCAGCACTCCGCCGACGCCGTTTTCTCGGGCATTTGCGATAACTTTTATTAGATCGCCATCAAAGCTTTTATCATCTAAGTGACAGTGAGTGTCTATTATCATCAGGCTATTTCTACCCTATTTCGCCCGTTTTCTTTTGCTCTATAAAGAGCCTCGTCGGCAAGCTCCAAAAGCTCATCTAGCTTATAATCGCTCCTACTAAAAGCCACTCCGATAGAAACGGTGAAATTTTTCTGCTCTTTTTTCAGCTGAACATTACAGCTTGCAATGTTTGCCCTTAAATTTACGAAAAATTTAACCGCCTCCTCATTTGAGACGTTTTTTAGCACGATGCAAAATTCTTCCCCGCCGAATCTCGCTATCAAATCGCCATTTTTGGTCTCGTCGATTAGTTTTTTAGCTAGCGTTTTTAGCACCCTGTCACCGCTATCGTGGCCACAGGCGTCATTTATCTCTTTAAAGTGATCGATATCTAGCATCGCCACCGCGTAAGGCTCTGCGCGCTCTTCGGCATAAGCTACGTATTCGTTCATATCGTCATAAAAATATCTTCTATTATAAACGCCGGTTAGGAAGTCTTTATTTGCAAAATCTGCGATTTGATTTATATTTTCCATCGCTTCGATTAGATTATTTACCCTACAGATAAGCTCCTCTTTTACAAAAGGTTTAGCGATAAAATCATTCGCACCGTTTTTCAAAAATATCGCGCCGTTTACGTTTTCGCTCGGACTCGTCATCATTAAAACGCCGATTTGATTTTTATCGCCCGCCGCCCTTATCTCTTTTAGTACCTCAAGGCCGTCTTTTACCGGCATCCTGTAGTCACAAACGACAAGCCTAATATCTGGATTATCGGCAAAATAGCTCATAGCCTCCTCGCCGTGAGCGGCGGTAAATACATGAAACTGAAGGCTGGTTAGGATTTTTTTAAGACTATTTCTAAAAGGAGCCGAGTCCTCGACGATCATTACTTTATATTGCCTATTTTTGCTTAGGCGATTTATGATCTGAAATATATAATTTATATCGTCCATATTGCCTTTATAGACGTAGTCTACGATGTCTTTATGGATAAAGCTCTCTCTGGTAGCGTCGTCTATGCTACCCGTTAGCACGATTGACGGCAGACCTTTTGATATGACATAGTCCACGATTTCGCCGTTTGGAGCGTCAGGCAAATTTAGATCAAGCAGCGCGATAAAATAATCTTTTGAATTATTTAAAAACGCCTGCGCTTCAGCCATAGTGTGCGCCACGTCGATATCCATCTCGACCTTATCTTCCATCTTTTTGGCGATCAGCTTTGCCAGAGCTTTGTTGTCTTCTACTATTAAAATTTTATTTTTTTCCATATATTCCCATTTGAAAATTTTTGCAAATATACCATTACTTTTCTTTTTTCAACCTAAATTTTAAGCCAAACTTAAACAACCAAAAGCTGGCGAGCAAAATTTATCGCCTCCTCAGTTATACGCTCGCCGCTTATCATTCTAGCCAGCTCGCTTACGCGCTCTTCGCCTTTTAGTTCCCTTACGTTCGAGGTTTCGCCGCACTTTTCGACTAGAAAATGCGAACTGGCTTTTGAGCTTAGCTGCGGCTGATGCGAGATAGCGAAAATTTGATAAAATTTGGCCAAATTTAGCAGCACGTTTGCGATACTCATCGCTTCTTTTCCGCTTAGATTCGCGTCTATTTCATCCAGGATTATGACGCCCTCGCCGCCTCCCGTGATCCTACTTTCGCTCGCGATAAATGCTAGCCTTAAGCGGTTTAGCTCGCCCGAGCTTAGATTTTTTAGCGCCGTGTCGTTTAGGCTCAAATTTACCTCATCCTGACCTACGGCGTCTAGGGTTTTGCTATTTATCTTTAAGGAAATCTCGCTCATATAAAGCTCTTTTAAAAACGAATTTATGAGCGACTCAAGCTCTTTTAAATTTGCCGCGCGAGCCTGACTGATTTTATCGGCCAGCGCGTTTACCGCAGTTTCGTTTTGTTTAAATTTACGCTCCAGCTCGCTCTTTTCAAAGCTTATATTTTCGTATCTTGCTAGCTCTGCCTTGCGCGTTTTTAGCGTCTGCAAAGCCTCCTCCTCGCCGCCGTAGCGACGCACGAGCGAGTTTATCGCCTCGATGCGGTCTAGCACGCCCTCGATATCCACGTCTTCCAGCTCATCCATGTTTAGATTTTCGCGCGCTACTCGTAGCTCGTTCATCGCCTCTTCAAAAAAGCTGCTATCGACGTCGCTGATGTTTAGCGCGTCTACTACGGATTGCTCGAAATTAAAAATTTGCTCCGCCCTATTCCACGCTTCTAAAATTTTATCCTTTTTACTCAGGCGCTTTTTTAGCTCCATTAGCTCATCAAATTCGCCGATTTTCGGGCTCACGCTTTCTATTTTATTGATTTCAAAAGAGGCGAATTCTTTTAGCTCCTCCACTCTTTTTTCTTCGTCGATTATTTTTTTCAGCTCGCGCGAGATTTGGCTAAATTCCTCAAATTTGAGCCTAAATTCGTCAAGCGTTTCGTTAAATTTAGCGTCTTTTTTCGTCTGCAAGCTATCAAGCAAATTTAAAAATCTCTCGTTTTCAAATTCGTTTATTTCCTTTGCGGATAGGTATTTTACGTGCTCTTTGGCGATGCTGGCTAGATTTTTTTTAGAAACGGCTTGCGAGTTTATAAAATACCGCGTCGTTTTGTCCCGAAATAGTTTAAAGGTATTTATCTCCTCGCTCTCTAGGCCAAATTCCTCAAGGTCAAATTTATGCGAGACGTCGGCCTCGATCAGCTTTGCTTCGCTGTCCTTTAGCCCCAAAACCGCCATTATCGAGCCCATCAGGACCGATTTGCCCGCGCCGCTCACGCCCGTAAAGACGCTAAGTCCGCGCCCGAAATTTAACTCGACGTTTTCAAAACTCAAATTTTGCTTTATCAAAATTCGCTCAATCATTATAACCCCAATGCAGCTTTTCTTTTAAAATTTGAAAATAATCTCTCCCGACGTGGCGGATTAGCCGCGCCGTGTTCGCGCTTAGCGTCATGCTCACGCTCTCAAGCTCGCCCATTTTATACCGCTCCTGCCCGTCGATAACCAGCACCGCCGCGCTCGCGGTTTTAAATTTGATCTCAAATCCGCGCGGAAGCACGACCGGGCGCTGCGTGAGCGAGTGCGAGCAAACGGGCGTCACCAAAAACACCTCGCTCAAAGGATAGGTTATCGCTCCGCCCGCGCTCATGTTATATCCGGTTGATCCAACGGGCGTAGAGACGATGACGCCGTCGCCAAAATACGCGTTAAAGTATTTTTCGTTCCAAAAAGCCTCTACGTGCGTCATAGAGCCAACCTTTTCGCCCACGATCACCGCGTCGTTAAATGCTATCTTGTGCAAAATTTCGCCGCTTTTTTTGTGCAAAAAAACATCAAGCATAAAAGGAGTCTCGACCTCAAATTTGCCCTCGAAAAACTCGGCGAAAAATTTCTCGCATTCATTCATCGTGATATCGGTCAAAAATCCCAGCCTACCCGCGTGAATACCGAGTACGAAGGGCGAAATCTCGGCCGCGTTTCTACAAAGCGAGATGATCGTGCCGTCGCCTCCGAGCGAGATCAAAAAATCACACTCTCTAGCCAGCTCACAAACCTCAAATCCTTGCAAATTTGAGCCTTCTTTTAAATTTAAATGTTTAGCTGCCGCATTTTCAAATAAAATTTGAACGCCGTAGCGAGCTAAAATCTTGCGTAAAATTCGCGCGTTTTTTACCAAATTTCCATTGATTTTCGCGACTAGGCCGACCTTTTTTACCTTAGCCGGAAGTAATAAATTCTCTTTTTTCATAGAGCGGATTTTATCACATTTTGTTTTAAAAAAGCTGGGAAAAAGCAAATTTCTAGTATAATGGGCGCGTTAAAAACAGCAAAAGGAGTGAAAATGCGTAGCCATTACTGCACTGATTTAAGCAGTGCCGACATAGGCAAAGAAGTTACGCTTTGCGGTTGGGTAAATACCTACCGCGACCACGGCGGCGTTATATTTTTAGACCTGCGCGATCGCACGGGGCTGATCCAGATCGTATGCGATCCGGCAGATAGCAAGAGCTCTCACGAGGCCGCGTCGCACGTTCGCGACGAGTACGTCCTGAGGATAAAAGGTAAGGTCCGCGCTCGCGGCGAAGGCCTAGTAAATCCGCGCCTAAAAACGGGCGAGATCGAAGTAGTCGCAAACGAAGTGATCGTCGAAAACCCGAGCGAGACGCTACCTTTCGTCATCGGCGACGAGAGCGTAAACGAGGACATCAGACTAAAATATAGATTTTTGGATCTTAGAAACGAGAAACTTCAAAATATCTTTAAAATGCGCTCAAAAGCGGCGATCGCGGCTAGAAACAGCCTAGATAAAATGGGCTTTATCGAGTTTGAAACGCCGATTTTAACCCGCGCGACTCCGGAGGGCGCCAGAGACTATCTAGTGCCTAGCCGCGTATATCCGGGCCAGTTTTACGCCCTGCCGCAAAGTCCGCAGCTTTTTAAACAGCTTTTGATGTGTTCTGGCTTTGATAAATATTTTCAAATCGCAAAATGCTTCCGCGACGAGGACTTGCGTGCCGATAGACAGCCTGAATTTACGCAGATAGATATCGAGATGAGCTTCATCGAGCAAGAAGACATCCTAAATATGGCCGAAAATATGCTAAAAGACGTATTTGCCGCCTGCGGATACGATATCCAAATCCCTTTCCGCCGCATGAGCTACAAAGAGGCGACAGAAAGCTACGGCAGCGATAAGCCGGACCTGCGCTACGATCTAAAGATGATCGACGTTATCGACATTTTCGCGCGCTCTAGCAATGAAATCTTTAGCAAAATCGCAACCGAACCTAAGAAAAACCGCATCAAAGCGCTAAAAGTGCCAAACGGCGATAATATCTTTAGCAAACGCGAGATGAACCGCTTTGAGGAATTCGTCCGCAAATTCGGCGCTCAAGGCCTTGGCTACTTCCAGATGAAAGAGGATGGGCTAAAAGGACCGCTTTGCAAATTTTTCGAGCAAAGCGACCTTGACGAGATTGTAGCTCGCTGCGAGCTAAAAGTCGGCGACGTCGTATTTTTCGGCGCAGGCAAGAAAAAAGTCGTGCTTGATTATATGGGACGATTTAGGATTTTCCTCGCCGAGCAAATGGGTATCATAGACCAAAACAAAATGGAGTTTTTATGGGTGCTTGACTTCCCGATGTTTGAGCAAAACGACGATGGTAGCTACTCGGCTATGCACCATCCCTTTACCATGCCTAAAAACATCGACGAGCCTGATCTCGAGGACATCCTTTCGGTCGCTCACGACGTCGTGCTTAACGGCTATGAACTTGGCGGCGGTAGCGTGAGGATACACAAAAACGACGTTCAGCAAAAGGTATTTAAGCTGCTAGGTATCGACGAGGCCGAGCAACGCGAGAAATTTGGCTTCTTGCTTGATGCATTAAGCTTCGGCGCGCCTCCTCACGGCGGTATAGCGATCGGCTTTGACAGACTAAATATGCTAGTAAATAAAACCGGCTCGATCCGCGACGTCATCGCCTTCCCTAAAACCCAGCGCGCTCAGTGCCCGCTAACTAAAGCGCCAAGCGAAGCTAGCGGCGAGCAGTTGAGGGAGCTGGGGCTAAGGCTGCGAGAAAAAGAAAAATAAGTGTAGAAGCGTCGTCTCGCCGCGCTATACGTCGTTGGTTTTAAAATTTTACGCTCCGCAGGCTTATATGCCTAGCGCACGCTTAAATTTTAAAACCGCCTAGTCTAGCTTGGCGATACTTCCGCTACGAATTTGTTTAATTTTATTTTTTATTGAAAGAAAAAGCAAAGCATTAAAATCGTCGTACGATATTTCTGCTTTAACTTTTTATAACAAAAATGAAGGTGAAGCATTTTTCGCTTAGACGAGGCGGATTTTAAATTTTAAGCGCAGATAGAACATGTAGTTCATCGAGCTTAAAATTTAAAATCCAACGAAGCATAAGTAGAAAAAGGCAAGCCGTTTTAAAGGAAATTTTATGAAAAAACTATTTTTAATCATCGGCGCTCCAGGCTCCGGCAAAACCACCGACGCATCGCTAATCGCACAAGAGGACGCCAAATTTGCGCACTTCTCAACGGGCGATCTGCTACGCGCAGAGGTTGCCAGCGGCTCAGAGCTAGGCAAGCTAATCGACGGTTTCATCTCAAAAGGCAACCTGGTTCCGCTTGACGTCGTCGTAAACGCGATCGTCTCGGCGATCAAAAGCTCGGACAAATCAAACGTCATCATCGACGGTTACCCGCGCAGTGTCGAGCAAATGACTGAGCTAGACAAGGTGCTAGCCGCACAAAACGAGATCGCGTTAAAAGGCGTGATCGAAGTGGACGTTAGCGAAGCCGTCGCACGCGAGAGAGTGCTCGGACGAGCGCGTGGAGCCGACGACAACAACGAGGTTTTCAACAACCGCATGAAGGTTTATCTAGAACCGATCGAGGCGATACGCAAATTTTATAAAGAAAAAGATCTACTCCATGTCGTAAACGGCGAGCGTGCGATCGAGCCTATCGTGGCCGACGTCAAAGCCCTCATAAATAGCCTATAAACATTAAATTTAGAGCCTCAAGCCAGGCTCTAAATTTAAGCTTCCCATAAATACAAATTAACAAATAATTCACGAAATATCATTAAAATCCGCACTATGATTTCACGAAAATCACATAAAATTTTAAAGGATACGTAATGTTTAAGAAAATAGTTTTATCAATAGCCCTTGTTAGCGCGATGTTTGCAGCAGGCGGATTTGCTAGTTCAAGCGCGCAAAACACAACAAATCAAGGCGGCTTCGTCGGTAAAGGCGCCATGAGCGCAAGCACGGTAAAACAAGCCCTAGCGCTACCGGATGACGCTCGCGTCGTGCTTGAGGGCAAGATCGTCTCCGAGTTTCGCCCTGAGCACTACCAATTCGTCGATAAAAACGGTGACACCATCGAAGTCGAGATCGACCACAAGGACTGGAGAGGCGTAACTGTCGATGAAAATACGCCCGTACGCATCTACGGTGAGGTCGATAAGGACTTTATGAAAACCTCTATCGACGTGAAAAGTATCGAAATAATCAAATAATTTTAGGGCGGTTCGCCGCCTTAAAATTTCCCCCAAATTTTAGTCCCCCCCCCCCAAAAAAAATTTACAAATTTTACTTTTTAGCATCAAATTTACCGCCGTAATGCCCGTCAAATTTTAGCATGCCCCGATTCTCGTTTTACTCCAAATTTAGCCGAGATTTTATATAATCTCTTACTCAAATTTCAAGGCAAGTATCTCAAAGCGTTTTGCTAGAAAACGCTGCGTGATAGGAGCTTTACAAAGGATAAAAATGGACGTTTCAAAAATCAAAGCAGGTTCAAACCCAGACAAAATCAACGCCGTGATCGAGATCCCGTACGGCTCGAACATAAAATACGAAATCGACAAAGATAGCGGTGCGGTAGTGGTCGATCGCGTACTCTACTCGGCGATGTTCTACCCGGCAAACTACGGCTTCGTGCCAAACACGCTCGCAGCAGACGGCGATCCTGCCGATATCTTGGTGCTAAACGAATATCCGCTACAAGCAGGTAGCGTGATCCCGTGCCGCCTAATCGGCGTGCTCGTGATGGAGGATGAAGCGGGTATGGACGAGAAGCTACTAGCCGTACCGGTTACCAAGATCGACCCGAGATTTGACGGGATCAAGAGCTACAAAGACCTGCCTGAGGCCACTCTAAACAAGATCAAAAATTTCTTTGAAACTTATAAAATTTTAGAGCCTAACAAATGGGTCAAAGTTAAAGAATTTAAAGACGCGAATGCCGCAAAAGAGATCCTAGACGCGGCGATCAAAAACTACAAATAAGCCCTCCTCGGCTTGCCGGCCGCCGCCTCGTTAAACCTAAACAAGCGGCGGTAATTTAATCAAAAAGGATAAAAATGGATATATTAAAGCTACTTTTGGACAACTCCGGCGGTATGTTAGATGCGATGTCACAAAAAAGCGGACTGGGCGCAGACGACGTAGAGGCCGTGATTTCTAAGATCGCGCCGATTTTCATGCAAAGAGCCAACGAGAATTTTAAATCCGACGCTGATTCGTCAAATTTCCTCGAGATGATCCGCCGCTCAAACCTTGACGAGATGACTGGCACCCCGCAAAACGTCAGCGTCGCCGAAGGCAACGAGATACTAGGAGTACTAACAGGATCTAAAGAAAACAGTAGGGCTCTAGCTAGTGACGTAGGCTCGCAGCTAGGCATCAGTGCAGACTCCATCAAGACTCTGCTACCGATGATCGCGCCGATGATAGCAGGCATGCTAAACAATCAGCTAAAAGCTTCAAATTTGCAAGACTCCGCAGACAACGGCTCCATGATGTCGATGCTTACGCAGTTTTTGGATCAGAACAAAGACGGCTCGATCGTAGATGATATTTTTAGGATCGCGGGCGACTTTTTCGGTAAAAAATAGGCGGATTTCGCCTATTTTAGCCGTTTTGATTTTTGGCCGCTCGGCTAAATTTACCGTTTCGTATGCGCTATACTTTTGCGCCGCAATGCGCAAATTTATTCTACTCTTAACAATTTTTGATATACGCCAGCAAACGGCGCTAATGCTACTTTAACTAGAACGGCTAAATTTATAAAAATAAAATTTGATCAGTACCAGCCGCTGCCTCAAATTTATGCCGAATTTGAGGCAAAAATAAATAACGTAAAATCAGACTTTAAAATCCAACTTCATGCCTACTTCAGCCCTTTTTTAAGTTTCCTAACGAGAAATCTCGCCAAGTGAAGCTCGTCAAAAAGCGATTTTTCTATACAAAGCGGGCGGTCAAAAACGAGGTCGCAGATGAGCTCGGCGCCAAGCACGGCCGTACAAAGCCCGCGCGAGCCGTGAGCAGTGCTTACGTAGACGTTTGGTACGTATTTTGGATGGGGATTGGACTTGCTTTTCGTCCAAAGCAACGATTTGTAACTATCTTTGTAAAAATCCTCGTCGTAAAGTCGCCCGATAAGCGGAAAGCGGTCGCCGCTATAGCTGCGGTAGCCGACCTTTGAGCCGATTATTCGGACGTTTTGCGGTATTTTAGCTGCGATGTTTGAGCTTTTTTCAGGCACAGTCAAATTTGACGCATCTCGCGCTTGTACAGGGTTGCCCGCTGTTTTGGCGCGCAAATCCGTATTTTTACTCAAATTTATATCGTTCCTACTCGCTTCTAAACGATTTAAATTTTCAGCGGCGCCGTCTGGGTCGGTAGTCAAATTTAAATCCTGCTCGCCGCTTAAATTTAACCGCTCGCTTTTCGTAAATTTACCGTCCAAAAACTCGGCGACGTCGGCCAAATTTTTCTCGTCGTCGCTAGAGCGCGGCTCGTCCAAAAAAAGATTTCTATCGTATGTCGCGCCGATCACCTGCACGCCTTGGGCAGGCGGGCAAACGTAGCCTTTGGCGCTAAAAGGCGCAGACGTCCAAACGGCCGGCTCGATATGCGTAACCTGGCCGCGCACGGAGCTGAGCCTAATGTCGTAGTCCGCAAAGAGCTCCATACTCTCGCTACCGATAGCAAGCACGAGCACGTCGGCGTCGATGCTTCGTCCGTCATTAAAGTGCGCCCTAACTGCGCCGCCCTCAAGCGTCTCAAAGCCCGCAAATTCGCAGTTTAAAAGCGTTTTTATACCCGCGCTTGCCGCCTTGCACATCTTTCTGGGGCGAGCTTTTGCGCCCTTAAAAATAAACGCGCTAGCGTAAGGCTCGTTATCAAATTTTAGTTCAAAAACGCCGTTGTCCGCATCAAATTCGCGCCACTCATAAAAGCGCTCCAGCGTCTTTTGCTCGTATGCGTAGTCCGTCGCACCGCAAAACTCTATCTCCTCGGCGCCGAGGTTTCGCTCATAAAAGCGAGCCGCCTGCAAAAACGCGTTCATATGCATGCGGCCTAAATTTACGGTTGGTTTCGTGATAAGCGGCATCAAAATACCGCAGTGATTTCCGGAGCCGTTTAGCGCGATATCGCCGCGCTTTTCGGCGATCGTGACCTCAAGGCCGCGCTGGCGCAACTTAAACGCGCAAACGCAGCCAGCCACGCCGCCACCGATAACTAGCGCCGTCTTTGGCGCAACCGTAGCGGCGGGATCAAATCTGCTAAACCAAATTTCACCCTCAGCTTGTCGCTCGCCTACAAATTTGGCGTGCAACATCTCTCGCTTTTTGCCGTAACCCTTTAGCAAATTTACTTCAAAGCCGCTATTTTGCAGGGCTCTTTTTAGCGCGCCCGAAGCCGAATACGTACAAACGCTAGCACCCAAAGCACATAAATTTGCGATTTTAGCGCAAACCTGCTCACTCCACATCGCTTCGTTTTTAGCAGGCGCAAAGCCGTCCATAAAAACGGCATCCGCATTAAAACTAAGCTCGTCCAAAACCTCGGCCACGTCGCCAAAACACAGTGTAAGCGTGACGTTTGGAGCTAAATTTAATCTATGAAATCCGCGAATGAGCGGAGGATAGGCGTCCAAAAGCTCGCCCGAAACATCCGCTAGCTCGCTAAAATTCGCGTAAATTTTAGCCAGATCATCTTTGGCGATCGGCGTTTTTTCGATACTAACGAAATTTAAAAATTTATCCGTGTTTTTAAATCTTTTAAAGGCGCAGAGGAAATTTAGTCCTGCGCCAAATCCCGTCTCAAGAACGTTAAATTCGCCCTTTTTACTCCAAATTTCATCAAAAACGGAGTTAAATACATACTTGCTTTGCCCTATGGGATCGTCTGCGTTAAAGTAAATGTCGTCAAATTCGGGATTAAACGGGATACCGTCCTTTAAAACGACTCGCGCGCTTTTCATTGCTGGTTTGAAAAATAGACGTCTATGCCGTCTGCGAGCCCCTTGGCTAGGGCGTCTTGGTATTTTGAGTTATTTATGAGATCACCTTCGCTAGGATGAGTAATGTAGCCAACCTCAAGCAGCACCGCAGGCATCAGCGCGCCCACTAGCACCCAAAAAGGCGCCTCGCGAACGCCGCCGTCGGAAGCCTTTGAGCTGACTGATTTTGCTCGCGCTAAAACTTCGCGCTGAACGTCGATGGCGAGCTTGTTTGAGGCGATGATTTTCTCGCGGTTAAGGAAATTTAAAAATGTCTGCTTAGAAAAATAGTTCATCTCCTCGATGTCGGATTTGTTTTCCAGGGCGGCTGCATTTTTGCTGCGCTCAGAACGAGCCGGCGAGAGGAAAAACGTCTCTATGCCGCGCATAGTCGCTGCCTTGGTTTTGCTCGGCGCGGCGTTTGCGTGGATAGAGATAAAGAGGTCCGCAGCCTTATCGTTGGCGTATTTCGTGCGGTCGCGAAGGTTAATAAATTTATCCTTGCTGCGCGTGTAATACACCTTGTAGCCGCGTCCTTGCAGCTCTTTGCCCGCCTTTTGAGCGATGCTTAGCACGATGTTTTTCTCTTTTAGAGAGCCATTTATAGCCCCCGGATCGTCGCCGCCGTGTCCTGCGTCAAGGACGACAACCTTGCCTTTAGCGCTTGTGATTTTTTTAGTGGCCGCCGTTTTTACGGGCGCTAACACGATTTCTTGCTCATCCTTTTCGGTGGTGCTTTGGGTACTTTTAGCATCCGTCTTGATCTGCGCGGCAACTTTTTCTTGCTTTTGCTGAGCGGGCTTTTGATTTTGAGCTTGGTGTTGAGTTGCTTTTTGCTGTTGTATTTGAGTTATTTCAGATTTCGAATTTGCAACGATTTTGGGGAGCTCTTGCTTGATAGGCGGTTGATGATTTTTTTGTTTACTGTTTTGACTCGTTAAATTTTGGCTTTGCGTGGGCTTAGCCTTTGAGAAAATTAAAGACTGATTATCGACTCTAAGTTTTAAATTTGGCTCGAATTGACTTACGAATACCACCCTAACGGTTTTTTCGTCAAACTGACTTATGCGGATCTCATCCACCAAGTAGTTCTTAAATCTTTGCAGTTTTCCGCCGCTCCAAATTCCTTTAAATTCATAAATCGTTTTATAAGAACCTTTTTGATTAAGGTCGGTTTTTTTAATATCATTGCCGTTTAGCTGGCGGTTAAATTTTAGCTCGAAATTCCCGTCGTTATCAGATACTTCTAGAAGCTGCAAAGTTTGATTTTTGACGGTTTTAGTATTTTGAACGGCCAATGGAGCGGAGGAAAGTTGACTTAGCTTTACTTCTTTTTGCTTCGGCTCTTGTTTTTGTTGTTCTTTTTTGACCTGCTTTATTTCTTGTTTTGGTTTTTCTTCGCTTGGCTTTGCAGACTGCGGTATGCTCGCGAGCTCTTTTTCATACGGTTTGGTATCTAGCCCTAGGGCTTTTGAGCTTTTTATTAGTCTAGTTAGGCTTTGGACTCTTAAATTTACGTTATTTTCCATTATGGATTTTACGTAAAGAGTCCTTAGCTCTTGATGCATTGCGATCTTTTCTTTATTGGCTGCGCTATCAAAATTTTTATCGAATTTATCTAAACTCGATAAAGCGCTTGCGCAAACCGCGCTATTCAAAAAAAATAGAAGTATTAAAAATAATTTAACTATCTTCGCCATTTATCAGTTTTTCAAATAGTTCTTTCACGCTTATTATCTCGTTTAGCTTGTAGCCGTTTGCGCCCGTGAAAAACAGCCCCGTCTCCTTGCGCCCCTCAAAGGCGTCATAGAGGCGATCCGCGATGCAGTATCCTACCTCTTTGGCCTCTTTGCCGCGCTGACACGGACTTACGCAGTTGCTTACGCAGCTGATTTTTGGTCCTTGGCGTTTGTCAACTAGATTTATTAAATTTGTTCTAACGCCTCGTGCGGGGTAGCCTACCGGGCTTTTGATCAGCTCGATGTCCTCTTTTTTGGCCGCTAGCAACACTTGCTTAAACTCCTCGCTAGCGTCGCACTCGTGCGTACCGATAAAGCGAGTGCCCATCTGCACGCCGTTTGCGCCAAGCGAAATAGCTCTGTCGATGTCGTTTTTATCCCAGATACCGCCCGCCGCAAATAGCGGAAAATCGCCCCACTGCTTTATCTCTTCGCTAACGGGCGTTATCAAATTTTCCAACTGATATGCCGGATCGATGCACTGCTCGTAGGTAAAGCCCTGGTGCCCGCCGCTAAGAGGTCCCTCAAGCACCACGCCGTCCGGAAGCCTACCATAGCGCCCCTGCCAGCGTTTGCAGATGATTTTTAGCGCCTTTGCCGAGGATACGATAGGCACCAAAGCCACGTCCGGGTAGTCTACGGTAAATTCAGGCAAATTCGTAGGCAAACCCGCACCGGTGATGATCACGTTTATGCCGTGGTCGCAGGCGTCTTTTACGATGCGTTCGTAGTCGTTGCTAGCATATAGGATATTTACCCCAAGAGGCCTGTCGCCGCAAATTTTACGCGCGTTATCGATGACGGCTTTTAGTCCCTCTCGCGAGTAGAAATTTCCGCTACCGTAGGGCTTAGCGTTTAGCTCTTTGGTGATATATTTTCGCCCTTCGTAGTAGCCCGTCCCAACAGAGCTTATGACGCCCAGTCCGCCTTCTAGGCTGACGTTTCCGGCGAGCCTATCCCAGCTGATACCAAGCCCCATTCCGCCTTGGATTATCGGGTATTTTATATCGTATTTTCCGATTTTTACGGGTTGCATCAGGTTACCTTTAGTTTTGCAAATTTACGCTTGCCTACTTGCAAGACGTATTCGCCGGCACCCAGCTGAAGCTGCTCGTCGGCGATCTTTTCTTGATTTAGGCTCACGCCGTTTGCCGCAATATCTCGGCGCGCCTGAGAGCTGCTAGCACAGAGCCCGCAGTGAGTGAGCGCCTGCACGATCCAAACGGGAGCTGAGAGCTCAAACTCGTCCATCTCGGTCGGGATCAAATTTTGCGAATGCACGCGGTCAAATTCGGCCTTCGCCTCTTTCGCCGCCGCTTCGCCGTTATATCTGGCCGTGATTTCTAGCGCTAGGGCTTCTTTTACGGCTTTTGGGTGAGCTTTGCCGCTAGCTACGTCTGATTTTAAATTTGCGATTTCCTCGGTACTTTTTTCGCTTAAAAGCTCGTACCAACGCCACATCAGCTCGTCGCTGATACTTAGCGTTTTAGCAAACATATCGTTTGGCGCGTCGGTTACGCCGATATAGTTTCCTAGGCTCTTACTCATTTTATTTACGCCGTCAAGCCCCTCTAAAAGCGGCATCATGATGACGGCTTGTTCTTTGCCGACGTTATAAATTCGCTGCAAGGTTCGTCCCATCAGAAGGTTAAATTTCTGATCCGTGCCGCCCATTTCGATATCGCATTTCATCGCGACGCTATCGTAGCCCTGAAGGAGCGGATATAAAAATTCGCTTATCGAGATCGAGGCGCCGCTTTTGTATCTTTTCTCAAAATCATCTCGCTCAAGCATCCTAGCCACGGCAAAGGTGCTGGTTAGCTCCACGATACCCGCAGCTCCCAGCTCGTTTAGCCACTTGGAGTTAAACATTATCTTTGTTTTTTGCGGGTCTAAGATTTTAAAAACTTGCTCCTCATAGGTTTTGGCGTTTGCCGCGACGGTCTCGCGGTCTAGTTTTTTTCGCGTCTGACTTTTGCCGCTTGGATCGCCTATTTGCCCCGTGAAATCGCCTATCAAAAACTGCACTATCGCGCCGTGTTTTTGCAAAAGAGCCATCTTTTGAAGTACTACGGTGTGACCCAGGTGCAGATCGGGAGCCGTCGGGTCAAAGCCTGCCTTAACGTAGAAATTTTTGCCCTTTTCATAGTAGTTTTTTACTAAATTTTCGACGCGCTCCTCGTCTATCATCTCGGCGACGCCTTTTTTTATATCGCTCATTATTTTGCTCAAATTTTCGCCCATTTTATCTCCTAAATTTATTAATGTCCGTATGCGTCGTCAAGCGACACGAAGTCGATGATCTTGTAGCGATCTTTTAGCCGCTCTTTTATTTCGCTCACGTTCAAATTTTCGCCAAGTTCGATCGTTAGCTCGAAAAGATCGGCCGTAGCTTCTCTGGTTTCAGTAAGGCTGATCGTTACGAGATCGACTTGCATTTTCGCCATATACGTCAAAAACTCAGCTAACGACCCGCGCCTGTTTTCTAGGCTTAAGATGATCTTAAATCTATGAGGAGCGACTCGCGTCCATTTGACAAAAATCATCTCGTTTTTTTCTTCGGCTAGCTTCATAAACCGCTCGCAAAGCTTGTGGTGGACTGTGACGTGGTGATAGTTTCTAAATCCCACGATATCGTCGCCGCGCTTTGGATTACAGCAATAGTCAAACTCGATGCTGTTTATCTTGTGGTTTGAGTAGATCACGATATTTTCAAATTTTTGCTTTTTGACGTTGTATTTGTCCGTCATCGCGATGGCAAACGGACGGTCTCTTTTTACGTATTTTTTTAGCGCGTTTACCACGTCTTGCAGGTAAACCGAGTCAAACGCCGCTCTAAAAATTTTCTTGGTCAAATTTTCAGTCTCTAGCCACTGCTCGATAGTTTGAGAAGGCACGGCAAAGATACCGCTTAAAATTTCGATCGCGACCATATTGTTGATATCTCTTATCTTCTGCTTGCAGTATGAGCGTATCGTGGCTCTAGCCTTGCCGGTTTTTACGCTACCTAGCCACGAGCAGCGGTATTTTGGCTCATCGCCAGTCACGATACTAACGATATCGCCGTTTTTTAGCTCCGTAAGTAGTGGCGCTCGCATACGGTTTACATAGGCCTCTTTTGCATATAGTCCTACTTGCGTATGTATCTCGTAAGCATAATCAAGCGCGGTCGCGCCTCGAGGAAGCGTAAATATATCTCCCTTTGGCGAATAAACCGCGACGTCTTCTACGTAGAGGCTATCTTTTGCGTATTCGTAGAGCTCTTCCGGGTTTTCGTTTGCCTCTTCTATGCCGTTTTCTATGCCGCTGATGTCGCTTAGCCAGTCGAGTTTCGGGTTTAAAAAGCCGCCGCTTTTGTATTTCCAGTGCGCTGCGACGCCGTATTCTGCGGTCTTGTGCATGTCAAAGGTGCGAATTTGAACCTCAAAGATGCTTTTATTGTCAAATATCGTAGTGTGTATCGTCTGGTAGCCGTTTTGCTTCGGAAGCGCGACGTAGTCTTTGAAACGCGAGATTAAGGGATTAAAATTTATATGTAAATTTCCAAGCACTAAATAGCAATCCTGCGGCTCTTTAACCAGTACGCGCGCAGCTAGCAGGTCTAGCACCTCCTCGATCGAGATGCCTTTTCGCTGCATTTTTAAGTAGATCGAGTAGTGGTGCTTGATGCGCTTTTGTATCTCAAAGTCGTTTTCGCTAAAACCGTTTTTAAGTAAAATTTGAAAAATTTTATCGGTAAATGCGTTTAGCTTTAGTACGAGCTGCTGTTTGTGCTCGGTTAAGTAGTCGTCGATTTTTTTGTACTCTTCGGGCAAAGCATACTTAAAGCTAAGATCCTCAAGCATGTTTTTGATCGACGAAATGCCCAGCCTATGCGCGATCGGAGCATAAACCATAAGCGTCTCTTCGGCGATTCGCTTTTGCTTTTCAGGACGCAAAGCTTGCAGGGTGAGCATATTGTGCAGTCTATCGCAGAGCTTTACCACGAGCACTCTCACGTCCTCGATGGAGATGAGCAACATCTTGCGAAATGTCATAGCTGACGCCGCTAGACGCTCGTTTGACTCCGAGCTTGCGAGCTTATCCTCTCTGATGGCTACGATTTTGGTTAGCCCCTCGACTAGCTTCGCGACCTCTTCGCCAAAGTCCTCTCGCACACTCTCGATCGATCTATCCGTATCCTCGACCACATCGTGAAGCAAGGCGGCAATAATCATATCCTCGTCTCCGCCCATGTGCGCCACGATGCAGGCCACTAGGATAGGGTGTATTGCGTACGGTTCGCCGCTTTTTCTAAACTGCCCCGCATGCGAGATAACGCAGCATTCGATCGCGCGCTCTAAATTCGACGTAAAATTTATGAGTACGCTAAGCAACTGTCTCGCCTGAGCGACGTCCTTGCAAGCGGTTATATCGTCGATTAATTGTTCTAGTAAAAATCCGCTATTTAGCTGCTTCAACTATGCCCTCTAAAGCTATCTTGCCCTCGGCTATCTCGCGTAGGGCGATATCGGCAAATTTCATCTTAGTAACGTCGATATCAAGCAGACTTTTTGCGCCGCCGGCTAGAGCCTCGGCTCTTTTTGCTACCGCTAGAGCGAGCATGTATCTGTCATCTCCGACTAGTTTTAGTGCCTTTGCCGCTACTTCTTCAGATCTCATTTATTCTCCTTAAATTTAATTTCTCACGATAGAGCAAAACGCGCTCTCGTCGCCTTGTATGATTTTGAGCAGGTTTCCGTCTTTAAACATATTGCACACCAAAATCGGTAGCGAATTATCCTTAGCTAGCGCGATAGCAGTATCGTCCATCACTTTGATATCATCACTCATAGCAAGCTCATAGTTTAGCTCTTTTAGTAGTTTTGCGTTTTCAAATTTATGCGGGTCTTTGTCGTAAACGCCGTCTACTTTCGTAGCTTTGATTATCATATCCGAACCGATCTCGATAGCGCGCAGTGTAGCCGCCGTATCGGTGGTGAAAAATGGATTTCCCGTGCCTGCGGCAAAGATCACGACGCGGCCTTTTTCGAGGTGTCTGTTTGCGCGTCCGACGATGAAAGTCTCACAGATAGCTTCCATCTTTATCGCGCTTTGTACGCGCACGTCCAGACCCACACTCTCTAGCGCCTCTCTCATCGCGATAGAGTTTATCACGGTAGCTAGCATACCCATGTGATCGCCACTGGTGCGCTTTATGATGCCGTCTCTAGCCGCGCTAACTCCGCGTATGATGTTGCCTCCGCCGATAACGATACCCACTTGGATGCCGTTTTCGACTAGTTCTTTGATCTGTTTTGCGATAAATTTGAGCACCGCGTTATCTATGCCAAAGCCGCTGTCGCCAGCTAGCGCCTCACCTGAAAATTTAACTAAAATTCGCTTTTTTCGCTCCATTTTTCATCTCCTTAAATTTTCGGATTTTAGCTAAATTTGCTTTAAATTTTGCTAATCTCGGAGCGCGAGTACTATTTTAGGCTGATTAGCTCGAGGGGGTCTATGTGGTAGTTTTTCTGCGTAACTTCAAAGGTCAAATCTCGCTGCACGCGGCCGATGATGTAGCCTTTTTGCACTTTTGCGCCAACTTTTACGGTAGGGGCGATCTGGCTAAGGTGCGCGTAGATCGTATGGATGCCGTTTGGATTTTCGATAATGACTACTTTATCTAGCATCGCGGTTTCTTTAGCAAAGACCACTTTGCCGTTAAATACGCTTTTTACCTTTGCGTCGGCCGAATTTGCGCTAAGCACGACCGATTCGTTAAAAATTTTGATGTTATAGATGGGATCTACGTAGTTGCCGAATTTTTGCTTAACCGTAAAGTCGTCAAGCGGAGCGATAGTCTTTTCGCCGCTGTATTTTTTAACAAGACTCGTTTGATAGCTTGAGCCAAACTGCTTCACATCGCCCTCAGACGCGCTTGCGGCGGCCTCGCCTTTTTTATTTTTCTTATTTTTTTGAGCTTTAGCCTCAGCCGCTTTTTGTGCGGCTAGAGCCTTTTTAGCCTCCTCGCTCTCCCTTTTTGCGACGATTTTTAGCTCTTCTAGCGTCTTTCTAATCTCGTCTTGTTGGGCTTGTAGGCGAGAGAGTTGCTTTTGATAAATTTCCTTATCTCGCTTTAAATTTGCCAGCGTTTTCATCTGCTTATCTTGCAAGGAAACGAGCTCAGCTTGCTTAAATTTAAAGGTTTTTAAATTTGAATTTATGCCGTCTATCTTGTCGTTTTGGGTTTTTATCAAATTTTGCGTACTTTCGTACTGTTTAGCTAGCTCGTTAAAATCATCCTTTAGTACCGAGTTTAGCTTGCTTAAAATCTCAGTCGCGATGATACTATCCACGCCCTCCTCGTACTCTTTTGGCATTATAAGGTCGAAGGAAAACTCATCAGAGATGATGCGCACGATACTTTTTTGGATATTTTTTTGACTTTGCGTTAGGTCTTTGTTTTGCTTTACTAGCTCGTCAAGCTCGCCGCTAGCGCTTTTTGCGCTATTTTCCAGCTGCGCTATTTGGACGATGAGCTCTTTCATCTTATCGTCGGTTTGCTTGACGCTTTTTTCGCCGCCGAGTATGTCGCCGGCTAGGTCGTCGAGCTTTTTATTTAGCTGCTTTTCAAGCTCTTTTGAGGACTCGAGATAGGTCGTTTGATTTTTTATCTTTTCGCCCGTGCTTGCGTTTAAGCAAATCATGGCGGCCAGCAAAACGTAAATTTTTCTCATATCGCCGTTGCTTTTCTGGTTACGAGATAAACGGCTAAAAAACTAATCACAAGCGAAACGCCCAGCAGTACTCCGCCCTCATAAAACAGATCAATCGCTGGCAAATTTATATTTAGATCCGCAGCGACCTCTTTAACGGGCTGCAAATCCGGCAAAATAATATAAAAAACCGCCACCAAAACGGTCGCTATAAACGAATCAAACAGCGCGTTTTTGTATAACGCGCCAGATTTTAGCCACGACGGAGCCCCCAGCAGCGTCATTATCTCGATGCGCTCCTTGTGCTCGTATAGCCAAATTCGCATCTGCTTTGCGATAAGCATAAGCCCGATTAACCCGATTAGCCCCGAAAATATCGCCGAAATATTTTTAATCAGCTGCATGATTTTATAAATTTTATCATGCGTTTTTGAAAAGGTCTCAACCCTGCTCACGCCGCTAATCTTTGAAATTTTATCCTTGATTTCTTGCATATATTGGGTGCTTGGAAAGGCGTTTAGCTTTAGCGAGTAAAATTTAGGCAAGGCATTTTGCAAAACGGCGATATTTTTTGATGAAATATCTTTAGAGAGCTTCTCTAGCACGGGCTTTGAGCTAAGCGGTTCAAGAGATTCAAACGTATGAACGAGCGGCTTTACGTCGGTAGCGTTTAGCTCGTTTTGACTTACGATGATGATGTTATAGTCTTTGTTCATCACGGACTCGTACTCGTCCACCACTCGCCCGACTAGCAGTATAAACTGAATACCCATAAGTAACGCCATAAGTGGAATTATAGTGCTTAAGTGGTTTTTAAAGAATTTCATATAGGCGTCCATTTTCTATAGCAAGATGTCTGTAGGGTACTCTTAGCGAGCTTGGTACTTTGTGCGTGACGACCACGATACAAGTGCCCAAAAACTCCTTTGCCGAGCGCAAAAGTCCCCAGATAACGTCGCTTGAGTATTCATCGAGGCTGCCCGTCGGCTCGTCGCAAAGTAGCAAATTAGGATTATGCGCGAGCGCCCTAGCCATCGCAGCTCTCTGCTGTTCGCCGCCGCTTAGCTCGTTTGGATATTTGTGCGCTCTGTGGAGCAAATTTACGTGCTTTAAGAGCTTGGTCGCCTGATTTTTACAAACATTTGCGCTAAGGCCTTTTATCATTAGCGGTAGCATCACGTTTTTTTCGATATTCCACTCGCTTATCAGACGGTAGTTTTGAAAAACCACGCCAATGCGCTGCCTTAGTTTATCTAGATTTTGCCCGCCAAGATTCATCATATCGGTTAGGCAGACGTTTAGTGAGCCAGCACTCGGTTTTATCTCGCCGTAAAAAGATTTTAAAAGCGTTGATTTGCCGCTGCCGCTTTGCCCGGTGATAAAAACGAAATCATTGGCGTAAATGTCAAATTTTGCGTCCGTTATGAGCTTTTCGCAGCCCTCGTATCCTAGGCAAAGCCCGCTTGCGCTAATTATTTTTTGCATCCGCCAAATACTCCTTCAACGCAAGATGCGCCTTTAAATTTTCAGCCGTAACGAGCGGCTTTTTTATAAAATATTCTGCGCCTTTTTCGCCGAGCAAAACATAGCAGTGCTCGGGCGCGTTAAATGAGCCAAACGCGGCGCGAATCAAAATTTCGCCGTCTTTTTCGTATTTTTCTTCCAAATGCAAGAAAAAATCATCCTCTTTTATCGTTTGGTTGCTAAATTTAGCCGAGATCTTGCTCACATCGTAGCCGTTTTCAAATTTTAGCTCGCCCTGATCTGCTCTAGGCTTGCTTTGTTTTTCGCAGGTAAAGATAACGTCGTAAATATCTTTTTGGTGCCTTTTCCAGCGGTCTTCATATTTGCTGCTTATTTTTAGATCGCGGTTTTTATAAATTTGCACGTCGGCATCGCTTAGATCTAAAATTTGTGCCAAAGTAAAGTCCGCATACTCTCGGCTATCGGTTCTTAGCTCAAATTTACTGCCCGCTTTTAGCGTTCGTTCGCACTCTAGGGCAAATTTCGCCGAGGCCACGCGCCTATGAGGAGCGTCGTCCCAAGGTACGGGAAAATGCAAGAAAATCTTATCTATAAAATTTGACTCCACAAGCGACAAAAGCAGTCTCGCGTCGCAGTTTACGAGCATGACGTTGTTTAGATTTCGCACTTTTGCCAGCTTTGCGACCTGCTCGAGCGAGGGTTTATAGACCTCGATACCGACGACTAACGTATTTGGATTATTTTCCGCCTGAAATAGCAAGTGCCTGCCCGAGCCAAATCCGATCTCGATAAATTTGCTCTCAAATTCGCTCTGATTTAAATTCTCAAGCAGCTCGCCCACGCTAAATATCACCGAGTCTTTTTGCGTGAGGCGCGTGTTTTTTACCGCGATGGCTTCGCTTAAAATTTGATCGCAGTAAAGCTCTTTAAATTTAACCAAAGCATTTTGTAAAAGCCCTATTTTGGCAGGCTTCGTTAGCTTTTCACCCTTTACGACCCAGTCGCTTTCACGCTTTTTTAGCGTGATAAAAAACTCCTCGCTAGAGCTTTTAGTATAAATAAGGCTTACGCCCTGCCTGCCGCGAGCCTCCCACAAAAAGCTTATCTCGCCGCACTCTTTTGGAGTAAAATTTACGTTTTTAGCTATAAAATTGGGCATTATTCGACGGCTATCTCTGCTTTAGCAGAAGCGTCGGAGCTTATGCCGTATTCATCCACGGCGATAACTTTGTAGCTATATTTTTGCCCGTATGTTACGCCATTATCGACAAATTCATTGCCGCTTATATTTGTAAATTTTTGCTCGCTTCCGCCGCCGTCTCTTATAACGGTAAAGCTTCTAGCCTTATCAGAGGCATTCCACGTGAGCTTAACCGCCGTACTATCGGCCACGATAGAGGATACGACCGGCGCATCGATAGCTCCTAGCGTCATACCAATGATAGGCTCGCTAGGCTTTTTAGACTCTAGGCCGTCTTTATCGACGATGGTGATTTTATAGTATCTAGTCGCGCCGTTTTCGTTTATGAGATCCTCGTAGCTGTTTGACGTGGTTTTGACGAGATAGGTGTATGGCATAATTTTGCTTGACGCGCTGTAAATTTTATAGTAGCCAAAGTCGTCGCTAGCCACGCTGTCCCACGTCAAGATAATCTTTTTAGGCACGTTTTGAGTAGCCTGCGCGTTTACGACCTCGCTTGGCAGCTGCTTTGTCGTGGAGTCCACGATCTCGCTAGGTTTTGAGATCGTTCCGCTAGTAGTTTTTACGAAAACTCTATATTTATAGCTTCTGCCAGGCTTCACGTCGTCATCGATATACTCGGCGTTTAGTCTGCCTTTTACCTCGGCTATTTGTCTCCAGTTTTCTTTATTTATATCGGCTTTTTCGACGACGTAAGACGCCACGCGAAGGTCCGGATGCGGTCTCCAGATGAGTTTCACGCGCTCGGGTAAATTCGTAAGCGCTCTAACGAAAGGTACGGAATCCATAAGCGCCTTGGTTGTGGCACTAACCATCATACCGGGGCCTGAAATTTGCTTGCTCGCGTTATACGTTCTCATCTCGTAGGTATAGGTCGTCTCGGGAGCCAAATTTGCATCCACGTAGTGGCTGGCAAAGCGGTCTTTTATGTCGGCTACGACCTTCATTTTGCCGTTATTTTCGTTTGGATTTGAGCGGTATAGATAGTAGCCTGCGACGTTTGAGGTCGGAGTCGGAGTCCACTCAAAGCCCACTTCGGTCATATCGCTGATGGTTTTTAGGCTCTGGACGGTCGGCAAATTTGCGTTTACTTGCGCAGGGCCGCTAGAGGATACACATCCACTCATCACAATGGTTAAAGAGCTCGCTAAGCCCCATAAAATCAATCTTTTCATCTATATTCTCCTTGCTAAATTTGCTAAGTAAAATTTCACTAAAATCATCCCAAATAGGCGCGACGAAGCTCATTTGTTCGCCTGAGCGCGGATGCGTGAAATATAGCCCGTAGGCGTGAAGCATTACTCGGCCGATTTTATCCTTTTCGCTCTTAAAACCGTATAAAGCATCGCCCAAAATATGGCGGTTTAGGCTAGCTAGATGCACTCTGATCTGATGAGTTCTGCCTGTAAAAAGCTTTGCCGCGATCAAATTTACGCCTGCGTTTTTACCCTGCACGGGGCCGTCAAATTCGCTAAAAAGCAGATTCGCAAAGGCGCTTTTTGCCGCGCGGCCGCTTGAAACTATCGCTTTTTTTAGGCGGTTAGCGGGGTTTCGTCCGATAGCTCGCTCGACGGTGCAGTTTTGCTTGAGCGGCAGATCGGTTAGCGCTAGATATATGCGCCCCATGCTTTTATCGCTTAGCTGATTTGAAAGCGCGGCGTGAGCAGCGTTATTTTTGGCTACGACGATAGCTCCGCTAGTGCCCTTATCTAGCCTATGCACGATGCCTGCCCTACTTTGCCCGCTTAAATTTGATAGCAAAAATCCCTTTGCCCCCAGCCAGTCCACAAGCGTAGGCTCCTTGACGCTGGGGGCGGGATGAACGACTAAATTTGCGGGCTTATTTAACACGAGCAAATCCTCGTCCTCATAAATGATCGGCACTTCAAATTCCGCTTCAAATTTAGTCGTCTCAGGCTCGCTTTGCTCAAATTTGACCCTCAAAACGTCACCCAAATTTAACTTTACGGACGGCTTATTTAGCAGCTTGCCGTTTAGGCTAACTAGTCTGCTTTTTATCAAATTTAGCGCTTGATTTCTAGCGACGTTTAGCTCGGTAGCCAAAAAAGCGTCCGCCCTAGCCTGCGCATCATCTAAAATTTTGATCTCTTTTTCCGTCATTTTTATATTTGTTTCCTTTAAAATGCTATAATCGCTCAAAAAAGGCAAATTTTTGATAAGACTCGATAGGCGAATTTTAACCCATTTTGACTTCGTTCAACCATTTTTGATACTTCCTATTATTATTTTATCATACATTTTAGTTTCTGAGGCAAATTCTATCCTGGCTGGAAAACAGCTTGTATATTTTGGCGTCGGTCTAGCATTGTTTTTATTTTTCTTTTTGCTCCCTATTCGCAAGATCGCCTGGCTCATACCGCTATTTTACTGGATTTGCATCGTTTTACTCATTAGCGTAGATTTGTTTGGCACGAGCAAACTGGGCGCAAAAAGATGGCTTGAGTTTCCGTTTATACACTTTACGCTTCAGCCCTCAGAGATCATGAAACCCGCACTCCTGCTGATGCTAGGCTACCTCATCAAACAGCGCCCGCCAGAAGAAAACGGCTATGGTCTCAAGGACTTTTTACGTCTTAGCCTTTATATCCTTTTGCCTTTCGTGCTGATTTTAAAAGAGCCCGATCTTGGCACTGCACTGATACTACTCATCGTGGGCTATGCCGTACTTTTTATCATCGGTGTAAATAAAAAAATTTGGGTCGTAATATTTGCGGGAGTTTTATTCTCGGCGCCTGTGATCTACGAAAATTTGCACGATTATCAAAAAAAGCGCATTACCGATTTTTTAAGCGAAGAGTCCAACTACCACGTGCGCCAGAGCATCATCGCTATCGGCAGCGGCGGACTAAAGGGCAAGCCAAAAGACGAGGCGACGCAGACGCATTTTAAATTTTTACCGATTTCGACTAGCGATTTTATTTTTGCTTACACGATCGAGCGATACGGATTTTACGGAGGGCTCGCGCTACTTAGCTTTTACGGCGCGCTGATAGCTCATTTGCTCAGCTTAAACTACGGACTAAAGGATGATTATTTCACGCAAACGATGGCGTCTGGGATCGGGATACTTATCTTTATTTACGTGAGTATAAATATCATGATGACGATCGGCTTTGCGCCGGTAGTGGGCATTCCGCTACCGTTTTACAGTTACGGCGGTAGCAGCTTCGTTACTTTTATGTGCCTTTTTGGGATTTTGCAAAATTTGCTCGCGTTTAGGTTTGATCCGACGTATAGGTTGGTTAAATTTAAAATTTAAACATAAAAACTTTACTACATATATACGTGAATTTTGATTGAAATAATTTTCAATCAAATCCCAAATAAAATTTGAAGCTTTTAAATATTAACCGCATTTGTTGTTAGGTCATTTTATTAACGACGTTTTTTGACAGCCTGCCCCGATCGTGCAAGCACAAACCTACAAACGTTTTATATGTACCGAACAAACTTACAAAATAATAAGACGATGTACTTTAAAGTATTTGATAAAGATTAAGATAAATTGAAGTGGTGGGTTCACCAGGACTCGAACCTGGGACCATCCGGTTATGAGCCGGATGCTCTAACCAACTGAGCTATGAACCCGCCAGCTGAAGTGAGGTTGTGATTATAGCAACGCAAAGCTTATTTACTGCTAAATTTTGATTTAAAAACGCAAAAATGTATAATACGCCAAATTTAATCCAAGGTAAAAGATGAACGAAAATTTAAACGATTTCATAGACGCATTTTTACTAGACAGCGGCGAGCAGAGTGAAAAGGCGCTAATAGCAGCGCTAAAAAAGGCCGAGTTTTTGGCTCCCGTACTCATAAATCAAGCCTTAGCAAAGCCCGACGGCAGCGCGGTTTATGAAGAAGAGGGCTCAAATATCAAATTTGTCCTACTTGAAGACGAAGAGAGCGGACTTAGCTATTTTCCGGCATTTTCCAGTAGAGCCGAGATGATGAGATGGCGAAACGACGCCGAGCAGGAGGCGATAAACCTGCGCCTAAAGGACTACGCCGCTATGCTAGAAAGCGTTGAGGGCAAATACGCCGGAGTCGTGATAGACGCATTTTCGCACAGTTTAATTTTAGATCTTGTAAAGCTAAAAGTAATCTGCGCTGAGTAAAATTTGATCCAAAAATAGCATGTCCGCTCAGTAAAATTTAAAGATAATCCCGCACGCAACCGCAAATTTGAGGGGAGAAAATGGATAAATTTAGAGAAAAATATATCGTGCTTCAAAAGGCGTTTTGGGACACAGACGGCGGCGCGGCGAGCATTTTGGCGCTGTATGAGTTCAAAGACGAGCTTGAAAAATGCGATGAAAAAGAAGCAAAGCTCGTGCTAGTTGACGTTTACGAGCTGCTGGGGCTCAAAAAGAGCGCCTGCGAGCTGCTTGATCAAATTTGCGATCCGAAGGACAAAAAGCAACTCAAAAAGCTCGGCTATCTAAAGCAGTATGCGCAAAATGGCGACGCGGGAGCGATAAAGCGCCCAAAAACCGCGAGCGAAGCCGCACGCCAAAGCAAAAAGCTAAAAAGCCTACCTCATTTTCGCTACCACCCGGATCCCTTTAAAACAGGTGCGTTTAAGGACGACGCGAGCGTGGTTTGCGAGTGCTGCGAGCAGGCGACGGACGTGTATTATTGCGGTAGCGTTTACAGCACGGCGGACGTGAACTACCTCTGTCCGCACTGCATCGCTAGCGGCGCGGCGGCGGCAAAATTTGACGCCAGCTTCATCCAGGATGCCGATCCTCTGCCGCCGGGTGCTGCAGACGCGAAGAGCAAAACCGAGGAGCTGTTTAAAAGGACGCCAGGATATTTTAGCTGGCAGGGGGAGCACTGGCTTGCTTGTTGCGACGATTACTGCGAGTTTTTGGGCGGCGTGGGTACGAAGGAGCTGCAGGATTTGGGCATAGCGGAGGAGGTGCTTGCAGACTACGCCCTGCGCGGCGAATTTGCGGTAGAGGACGTGCGTGATTACCTCGTCGCGAGCGGCGATATGGCGGGCTATCTGTTTCGCTGCATCCGCTGCGGCAAGTATAAAATTTATGTCGATGCGAGCTGAATTTAAGGCTAAATTTGAAAAATTTTACTCGCCCGGACTTGCTTTAGTTTGTTAAAATTTGACGTTATTTTGCTTTTATGTTGAGGGGTTTAAACTGCGCCATGCTTGGCGGTTGCAAGCGCGTAGCAGCCTCCTCTTGCTTGCAGGCTGCCTTAAGCGGTAGCGAACGCAGTGAAGCTAAAGTAGAACTTCGCTGGCTTTTTAAATTTTGGCCGAATCAAATTTGTAGATTTAGCCCCGTTGCAAATTTAAAATATGTAGCGCGACGGCACACCAAACCAGTGTAATCAATATGCTTTTGCGTACTTGCACTATTTTATTAATTTCCTTATCGCATAGCTCTTGGCGAATCCATACGCTCCGCTACCTAAATCAAATTTAAAATCTTCATTAAGCGAGATGTCGTAAATAGCGCTCATCGCAGTTTTAAAATTTACATCATCCTCGACAAATAAAAAATACAAAAATTTTTTATTTTTATAAAAGACGATTACGGGACGATATCCGAATACATAAATTGTATAGAAATATGATATTTCCTCTTTTTTTGTTTTTATATTATTTCCGGTAATAAAATTTTTATTAGTAATATATATGCATCGTCTTTTATAATTTAATATCTCGCAATACATAATATAAAATAGAAAAATTGAAACGGCGGATATGACAATCATAGACAAGATACTGCCGTCTATGATATTAAACAAAACGAATAGCAAAAACATGTAAATAAGCATCCTAATGACAAAAAAATAATTTACATTTTGATAGCAGTACAGAACCTTCTCATCATCATCATCAAGTCTGGCGCCTTTAGGCAAATCATAATCACTCAAATTGGAACCTTTCATTTTTAAATTTTAGCAGAGTTAAATTTGCAAATTTAGCAAGATATGAGACAAGTATTCCAGACAGAATAGGCGTAGTTTAAATAAATTTTTCTTACCCGCAAAGGAGCGGACTGGTCGTGCGTGACTGCGGCGGGTGTAGAAAAATTTATTCTAAAATCCGTCATTTATGGAGAATCAAAATCGCCCGCATCAAACCCCAGCTCCAGCGTCCTTATCTCCCCTATCGCATTTCCTGCGATCCCCTTTATCGAGCCAAACATCTCGATCGCGTTGTCGCGCACCTTTTCGATCTGTTTTTCGCGACTCTTCCAGATGCGTTTCATCGCGTTTTTCTCGCGCTCCAGCTCCTCGCTCATCGCAGAAAATCCCTCCACGATAGCCTCGATACGCATCTTAAACTCGTTGCTCACTAGATACGAGTAGAGCATCTCCATCTTGTTTGAGCGGTTTTGCGCGGAGTTCCTGGCGAAATTTAGCTCCACTACGCCCTGTCTTAGCACGAAACAAAGCGCCTTAAACTCCTCGTAGTTGCACACCCATACGCCATCCACGAGCCCCATACGCTCTAGCTCCCGCGGGCGAGCCTCGCTAACTAGCACCCCGACGTCGGCGCCAGAGGCGCGCATATCGGCCTTAAATTTTTCTATCCATTCGTTTGAGAAATTTTTCGTGCGCTTACTCTCGTAGTAGATTTTACCGCAGTTTTGCGCCTCTCGGGTATTTACGATCTGCATCACGTCCGCGCCGTTTGCCCCCTTTTTGACCTCGTCTATGGTGTCAAATACGAACTTCTCCCGCAGCCACGCCTCGATGGCAAGCTCTTGCGTCTCGCCTTGTAGCTGCTCGCTGCCCTGCTCTATACGCCTTTGCGCCTCGTTTAGCTGCTTTTTTAACGCTTCTAGCTGCTCGTCTTTTTGCTTAAATTTTAGCTCGTTTTGCTCCGCCAAAGCCTTGCCTAGCCGCTCTTTTTCCTCGTTTAGGCGTTTGCTTAGCTCGGCCTCGGTTTTAGCCATCAGCGCGCTTTCAAATTCACTCTTTTCGCGCTTTAGCTTTTCTATTTCAAGCGTCTTTAAATTTAGCTCGTTTATCTGCTTTGACTTGGCTTCAAGCTCGGTTTTTAGGGCATTTACTATGTTTAAATTTTCGCCCTCGAGCTTTGCTTTTATCTCATTTTCGAGCTCGGTTTTTTTAGCGTTTAGGGCTGCGGCAAATTTAGCATCAAATTCTTTTTCCTTCGCGCTTAAAGCGTCTAAATGCGCCTTGTATTCAGCCCTTTTAGTCTCGATCTCTTTGTCAAAATCTCGCCTGGCCGCCGCCATCTTTTGCTTCATTTCAAGCTCAAGCTCGGTTTTTAGAGCCAAATTTACATCGACCTCGGCGCCGCAGTTGCTGCATTTTACGCTACTTTGCATTTACAGCCTCGTTTTCATTTTTTCAAATTCGTCCTGCACGGTGGCTGAATTTGGCTCGTTGCTCATCTTGTCTATCGCGTCGCCGTAGAGGCTGGTTAGATAAATCACGACGCAAGAAACCGCAAAGCCCGGCAAGATCTCGTAAACGTAAGAATTTAGCCCGAGCGCAATCCACGCGATCACCGTCGCTCCGCCCGTTATCATGCCTAGAAGCGCCGCCAGCGCGCTCATCCTACGCCAGTAAAGGCTAAAAAGCAGCACAGGCCCAAAGCTCGCTCCAAAGCCTGCCCACGCATAGCCCACGACGTTTAGCACGCTTTCGTTAAAGCTAAAAGCAAGCGCGGTAGCAACTAGCGCGACGGCCACGACGGCGTATCTACCCGCGGCGACCTGAGCTTTTTGCGAAATTTCTTTTTTATAAAAGGCAAACACGAAGTCCTGCGTCACCGAGCTTGCGCTAACCAAAAGCTGGCTAGAGATCGTACTCATGATAGCCGAAAGCACGGCTGAGATGATGATACCCACGAAAAACGGATGAAACAGCGTCTCGCCAAGCTGCAAAAAGACCTTCTCGGGGTCTGCTAGAGGTAAATTTAACTCGCTGTAGTACACAAAGCCGATAAGCCCACTCATCATCGCTCCGGCTAAGCCGATCGCCATCCAGCCGATACCGATGCGGCGCGCCTGGGCTAGCTCTTTTGAGCTTCGTATCGCCATAAACCTAACTATGATGTGCGGCTGCCCGAAGTATCCAAGCCCCCACGCCATGAGTCCTAAGATACTTAAAAAAGTCTGGTCGTAAAAGACGTTTAGGTGGTTTTTGCCGTATTTTGCCACCTCATTCCAAAAGGTAGCTCCGTCCGGCAAATTTAGATTACAAAACGCTACTACGGGCACGGCGACAAGCACCAAAAACATCAGCATACCCTGAAACGCGTCCGTGATGCAAACCGCTCGAAATCCGCCGAAAAACGTGTAAAAAACGACGATAGCCAGCGTAAAGATCGCGCCGAATTTAAAATCTAATCCAAAAAAGCTCTCAAAGCTCTTGCCGCCCGCTATTATGCCGCTACTCACGTATAGCGTGAAAAATATCAAAATCAAAAGTCCTGAGACTATGCGTAAAATTTTAGTCTCGTCCTTAAAGCGGTTTTGTAAAAAATCGGGGATCGTGATGCTGTCGCTAGCAACCTCGGTATAGACGCGCAGACGCTTTGCTAAAAACAGATAGTTGCAATACGCTCCTATAACGAGCCCCAAAACCATCCAAATCGTAGCAAGACCAGTGGCATATAGCGCGCCCGGCACGCCAAGCAGCATCCAGCCGCTCATGTCGCTAGCTCCGGCGCTTAGCGCGGTTACGACCGGCCCTAGGCGGCGATTATCGAGCAGGTATTCGCCCATATTGGCGTTTTTGTTATACGAGTATCGCCCCACGAAAAGTAAGAATCCAAAATACAGCGCGATGGCGATATAGCGTGCATAATCCATTAAATTTCCCTTGGGTTTTTAAATTTAAGTTACGATAATATGATAAATTTGTTTAAAAGATAATTTTTTCGAGTAAAAAAGGTTAAATTTATATTTTTTTTCGTATTATTAACCCTCATTACACTTTTAAGGTTTAAGAAATGCTAAACGAAAAATTTTTCAGGACGCTGTTTTTCGTCGTCATCGTCTCCGCGGGCGTTTACTATTTTTATCCGACGGAGTTAAACGAGGCGCAACGTCTAGCTTACCTTAAAAGCTACGGCGTGACGCTGGGACTCACCATAGGCGGCACGGCTATCGGCGTGACTTTGGGCTTTATTTTGGCGTTTTTAAAATTTTTAAATATCAAAATTTTAAGCTTTCTCATCGACGAATACGTCGATATCCTGCGCGGAACGCCGATCATTTTGCAGCTTCTTATATTTTCGGTCGTGATTTTTGCGACTTGGAGCGATAACTTTTACGTTGCTTTAATCGCGCTTGGGCTAAACAGCTCAGCATACGTCGCAGAGATCGTGCGTAGCGGCATAAATAGCGTCGATAAAGGGCAAATGGAAGCCGCAAGGGCTATGGGCCTAAACTACTACGTCTCGATGCGTGAGGTAGTGTTTCCGCAGGCGACTAAAAACATCTTGCCAGCACTTGCGAACGAATTTATCTCGCTGTTTAAAGAGACCTCGGTCGTAGGCTACATCAGCGTCATCGATATCACGATGCAAAGCAAAAGCCTACAAGCGGTGTTTTATAGCCCGGAGCCCGTCATTTTCACGGGCATAGTTTACTACGTCAGCGTGAAGTTCTTTACGTTTTTGGTTAAAATTTTAGAGAGGAGGCTAAATCGCCATGATTGAGATTAGAAATTTGAGTAAAAATTACGGCGATTTACGCGTCCTCGATGGTATCAGCGTAGATATCAAACAAGGCGAAATCATCGCTATCATAGGTCCTAGCGGCGGCGGAAAGAGTACCTTTTTACGCTGCATAAACCGCTTAGAAGAGCCAAGCGGCGGGCACATCAAGATAAACGGCGAGGATATAACGGATAAAAAAACGGATATAAACAAAATCCGTCAAAAAGTGAGCATGGTTTTTCAGCACTTTAACCTTTTTGCGAATAAAAACGTCTTGCAAAATTTAACCTTAGCTCCGATAAAAGCGGGAATTTTGGATAAAGAAAGCGCAGAAAAAAGAGCCGACGAGCTACTAAAAAGCGTGGGTCTAAGCGATAAAAAATACGCATTCCCGCACAAGCTATCAGGCGGTCAAAAACAGCGTATAGCAATAGCTAGAAGCCTCGCGATGAATCCCGAGGTCATACTATTTGACGAGCCGACCAGCGCGCTAGATCCAGAGATGATCGGTGAGGTGCTAGACATCATGAAGGACGTTGCTGCAAAGGGCATCACGATGCTAGTCGTCACGCACGAGATGGGCTTTGCTAAAAACGTGGCAAATAGGATATTTTTCATGCACGGCGGTAAAATAGCCGTGGACGACACGCCTAAAAATATTTTCGAAAACCCTAGCAATCAGCGTTTGCAGGATTTTCTAGGTAAAATTTTAAACCACTAAAAGGAGGTCTAAATGTCACAAAACATCGTTGCGGCTTTGTCCGCCGGCAAATTTAAAAAACTTTTCGTTTTCGTAGCCGCCGCTTTGATGCTTTCAGGCTGCGGTCAAAGCTCGAATGAAAAAGCGAGCAAAGACGCCGCAGTAAAAAACGAGGCAGCCCCCGTAGCGGTACAGCAAACGATAAAAGTAGGCTCGAGCGCGGACTATCCGCCGTTTGAGTATATCGACGAGCACAACAAGATCGTAGGCTTTGAAATCGATATGATAGAGGCCGTCGGTAAGAAAATCGGCGTCAAATTTGACGTGCAAAACATGAGCTTTGACGGGCTAATCCCTGCTCTAAAAACCGGCAAGATAGACGCCGCGCTAAGCGGTATGAGCGCGACCGAGGAGAGAAGAAAATCGGTCGATTTTACGAAGCCTTATTATTTTTCGGATAATCTTTTCATCCGCAAAAAAGGTACCGATGTAAATGCGACCAATATGCACCTCAAAAAAATAAGTGCGCAAATAGGCACATTGCAAGAGACCGCGGCTAAATCCATCTGCGGCGACTTAGCCGTGCCTGCAGAAACCGTAGCGGCTGCGATTTTGTCGCTAAAAGCGGGTAAAATCGACGTCGTACTAACAGATAGCCCGATCGGTTACGAGTATCTAAAGCAAAACTCGGATCTGGAGGAGTTTTTAAAGCTTCCCGACGGCACCGAGGGCTTTGCCGTAGCGTTTAATAAAGGCAAGCACCTAGAGCTAATCGGCAAAATAGACGCCGCGATAGAGGAGCTCAAAAAGAGCGGCGAATTTGACAAGATGATGGAAAAATACGGCCTAAAGTAAATTTGCGAGCCCGCACCGGGTCGCAGGCTTAAATTTGAAACCAAATTTTAAAGGAGAGAAAATGAAAAAGATTTTTGCGCTGCTTTTAGCGGCTCTAGCTACGCTTGGCGCTGCCGAGCTAAAGATCGGTACAGCCGCCAACTATCCGCCGTTTGAGTACGTAGACGAGCAAAACAAGATCACCGGCTTTGACATGGATCTAGTAGCCGAGCTCGCTAAACGCGCGGGTTTTGAGTATAAGATCGTAAATATGAGCTTTGACGGCCTCATCCCAGCTCTAAAAACGGGCAAGATCGATGCCGTAGCAAGCGCGATGAGCGCGACAGATGATAGACGCAAATCTATCGATTTCACGCAGGCTTATTATGCGACCGAAAACATCTACTTGCGCGCTAAAGGCAACGACGCTATCGCAAGCAAAGAGGCCCTAAACGGCAAAAGAGTGGGCGTACAACAAGGTACCGTCCAGGAGATCGCCGCTAACGCTATCGCGGGCGCCAAAGTCGTACCTGGCGAGGATCCGGTTCCGTTAATCATGGGACTAAAAAAAGGCAAGATAGATACGGTCGTGCTAGATAGCTCGATCGGTTACGGCTTTTTAAAGAAAAATCCGGAGCTTGAGGAATTTTATAAAGAAACAGACGGTAGTGAGGGCTTTTCTATGGCGTTTGACAAAGGCAAACAAGCCGATCTAATCGCTAAAATAAACGCAGCGCTTGACGAAATGAAAAAAGACGGCAGCTACGATAAGCTACTAGAAAAATACGATCTAAAATAATGAAAAAAAGCGCATTTTTTACTCTGCTTAAATTTTGCGCTTTATCCTTACTGTCGGTAAATTTGGCGGCCCAGTTTACCGACATGCAAATCACAGAGACGACCAAATCCAAACGCGAAAAAGTCGTCAAAGAAGTCCTTTTTCTAGAAAAAATTTTAGACTACGATACCTTTATATTTAGGCTAAACGCCGCCGTGATTGCCCCTTGCAAGCTTGCAAACGTTAAATTTTATAACGGCGCAAAGTGCATAAAAGATAAAAAAGAGCTGGAAAATTTCACCAAATCCTACGACAAAGAGATAAAAAAGATATTTCTTCCCGAGCGCAACTACTACGTGCTCACACTAAAAAATCTAGGCGATAGATGGCTGTGCGAAGTAAGCGACGAAAGCAGAATCCTAAACAAAACCCTGGTCAAAAACGGCCTAGCCGCTCCCACTAGCAAAGAGTACCAAAAAATCGAGGTCAAAGAGGACTGGGCAAAGAAAAATCACTCGGAAATTTACGAGTGCCTAACCGGCAAAAAGCTAGAAGAACCAAAGAAAAAACCTAAAAAAGCCGAAAATAACGCCACCAAAAACGTTCAAACCGAGCAAAACCCCGCAAGCGAACAGCCTAAACAAACGCAGCCGCAAACTCCGCCGCCGATGCCGATGGAGTCGCAAGGAAACGGCCCCGTAAATTTAAAGGAGCTAGGCGTAGAGTTTGGCAAGGATTTTGGCGACAAATAAATTCGCCTAAAGATAAATTTAACAAAACCGCTCAAGGCAAAACAATGAAAAATCCTAAAAAAAATATCCTAATCATCGCCGGCAGCGACAGCGTCGGAGGTGCAGGCATACAAGCCGATATAAAAACCTGCGAGGCCTACGGCTGCTATAGCGCGACCGCGATCACAGCGCTAACCGCGCAAAACACGAGCGGCGTGAGCGCGGTAATGCCAGTAACGCCCGAGTTTTTAAACGCGCAGCTAGAAGCAGTCTGCGCCGAGCTAAAATTTGACGCAGTAAAGATCGGCATGCTCTTTAACGAACAGCTCATAGCCTGCGTCAAAGCCTGGCTAGAGCAAAACCGCGGCATAAGCGCCGTGATAGACCCCGTCTGCGTGGCGAAATCAGGTGCCAAACTACTGCAAGACGGCGCCATAAACGCGCTAAAAGAGCTTTTAAGCCTCGCCCGCATCGCAACGCCAAATTTAGACGAAGCACGCATTTTGGGCTTAAATTTTGATGGCGAGCGGTTAAATTTGGGTGCGGATCTGCCCTGCGACGTTGTGCTAAAACGCACGCAAACGAGCGAGATTTGCGAGGATACACTTTATAAAAAAAGCGGCGAAATCGTTAAATTTGGCGAGCCGCTAGAGCGTCCTACGATCATGCACGGCGCGGGCTGCAGCTTCGCCACGGCTATCGCCTGCGCCCTAGCGTGTGGTGCAGACGAGATAACGGCGATCAGACGCGCCAAAGCCTTCGTCGCAAGCGCGATCAAAAACGCTCACGGCTCAAATTTCGGCGCGCGACTGCTGGATCACAAAGCCGCGGGCGAAAATGTCTGAAATTTACGCTATCACGGACGACGTCCTAACGCCAGGGAATAGCGTACTCGAGCAAACTCGCGAGCTACTAGAGTGCGGAGTGAAATTTTTACAGTACCGCACCAAGCTTGAGCCAAAAAACGAGCGCGTAGCGACTACTCTAAAAGAGCTTTGCGAGCGCCACAGAGCGAGATTTATCGTAAACGACGACGTAAAATTTGCCGCCAAAATAGGCGCGAACGCCGTGCACATCGGCAAAGACGACGGCGGAGTCAAGGCTGCTCGCAAGATCCTAGGCGATGACGCTTTCATCGGCGTTAGCTGCTATGACGATCTAAAATTAGCCCTAAAAGCACAGGATGAGGGCGCCTCTTACGCGGCATTTGGCGCCCTATTTGCGAGCCAGACCAAACCGCACGCTTCGCTTTGCAAATTTGAAACGATAATGCGCGCAAAGGAAATTTTACGTATCCCCATTTGCGTGATCGGCGGCATAAACGCAGCAAATATCGCTCAAATTGCCGCGCTAAATCCAGACTACGTCGCCATTATCTCAGCACTCTACCACCCAGCATCCATAAAAGAAAATCTGCGAAATTTGCAAGCGTTTTTGTAAAAATACGCTAAATTTACGTCATTAGACTGCCCAATTCTCCGCTCAAATTTAAGCCGAATTCGCTAAAATTTGCTCGATTAAAAAGGAAAAAAATGAAAACTCTAATCATCTTAGCCCACCCGGGCATCCAAAACTCGGTCATAAACAAACGCCTGCTACAAGAGGCTCTCAAAGAGCCGCAGCGCTTTAGCGTTCACGATTTGACGCAAGTTTACGGGAGCGGCGATATCGACGCCGCGCGCGAGCAAGATCTCATCAGAGCCCACGACGCCCTCGTTTTGCAGTTTCCGCTTCATAACTTCTCCTGCCCTCCGATTTTAAAATCGTGGATCGATGCGGTTATGACGCACGGCTTTGCCTACGGACGCGGCTCGGACGGTATTACGGGCCGCAAGGTCGCGCTAGCCGTGACCGCAGGCATCAAAAAGAGCGATTACTGCCCGCAAGGACGCTATCATTTTAGCTTGCGCGAGGTTCTTACGCCGTTTGAGCTTGCGTTTAAATACTATTTTCACGCCGACTACCGCGGCTTTTTCGCATTTTACGGCGCCGAGGAGACTCCGGGCGTGGACTACGTATCAAGCCAGGACGATTTAGAGCGCGGAGCTAGAGAATACGCGGAGTTTTTACAAAATTTAGGCTAAATTTGATTGGCGCATTTTAGCCCTGCTATGCGTAAATTTGCCTCGCTATAAAATCACGAAGCTCGCGCTAAATTTAAGCTTTATCGCCGCTATCTCCGCGATTTAGCGCCCGGCAAAAATTTGCAAGCGTTTTTATAAGGCTTGAAATTTGACGAGTCCGCTTGCCTTGCTCAAATTTGACACGCTAAATTTGAGCGTCGAATTTACGGCAAGCAGGCTCAAATTTGGAGTCTCCGCGCTAAATTTGCCCAGCACGCCAAAAGACGCAAATTTACGACTAGACCGCGCGCCAAAAAGTTAATCTTTTTTATAAAACACGTTAAATCCAAATCCGCCAAGCAAAATTATCAAGCCGGCAATCCCCGCAAAAGGCGAAAACCAAAAATCCATCGTCCCCGCATAGAGCAAAACAAGTCCCGCGCAAAGGCTGATCGCGATATCCGCGATAAAACTAACACCCCTCTCAAAAAAGCCTTGCGATTTTTTCGCCATCAGATTTTTACTGAGATTTCGTATTTCTAAAACCCTGAAATTTTCGTATTTTACGCTCGCTTCGTCGCCGTTTGCTAGCTCCAGGGCGCGTTTTTTAGGGCTGCTACCCCACAAAAACGTATCGCCGACCGTGACGCTAAAATAGCTTTTCTCTTTCGTCTCGAAAATCCTTAGATTTCGCGCCGTGCCGCTAACCTTACCGTCTGCCTTGGGCTCTTTTGTGGCGCCAAGCATCAACCTAACGCGCAAACCCAAAGACGCCTCGCGGTAATACTTAAACCAAGCAAAGGCAAGAGAGCCGAAACCAAAAACTAGCAGCAAGGTGCCAAAAAGCGGCTGCCGTCCGTCAAATCCCGAGAAAATCGCCCAAACGCCGGCCACGCCAAACAACAAAAACAGCACGAAAAACAAAGCCGCAAAAAAGAGACTAGGCTCATAGGCGTACCAGGCAGCGGAGTTTAGGGAGCGGTTTTTTAGCCCCAAAACCCGCCCCTTTTTATCGCAAACCGCCAGCATCTCATCGCCGTCATTTACCGGCAAGAGCGGACTTTGCAGCGAGCGAACGTTTAAAATTTGCCCATCTAAGCTAAAGCTATAATCAAATCCGCTTTTGTCTTTATAGACGCACTCAAGCAAGCCAGCGCGACCGCTGAGCAGATTTAAACCGTTTTTCTTTTCTTGCAAGCTAAATCCTTTTAAATTTTAAGTTTTCGCGCCCGAAATTTGAGCGATATAAATTTGCGCGCCTATAAATTTGATCGCTCGGTCGCCCGTCAAATTTAAAAATAGGCGCCGAATTTGCCGCGTTTGGTAGCGTTTTTGAGCAGGCGAATTTGACGACGAACTACAAATTTGCTTCTTTTAAAAATTTTCTCAATGCTAGATACGCGTTTGCCTTGTCCGTCCAAGTTTTGCCGTCCAAATACAGCAAAGGCAACGATAAAAACAGGCAAATAATAAACGCAAACATGATGACTAAGTATCCAAAATCCGAAAGGTGGCGAGCTAGCCAAACTATCGGTATAATCATAATAGCACTAAAAATGCTACTAGGCAAAAACTCCACCATCGCCTCCTCAAAAATCATCAAATGCGCGCGCCAAGAGTAGTTTTTGAGCCACTTGCCCGAGGTTAAGTTTTTAAAATTCCAAACCTCTTTTTGCTCGTCGTAGGCTACGGCTAAACGGTCGTTTTCGCGAGGCACGAGGCACTCTTTGAGGTTTTTAACGTTAAATTTCGCGCCCGCGATCTCAAAAGCGCACTCGTCCGTAGCAGCATCCCATCTCACGTTTTTTACCTCGCCCGCTAAGACCTGAAACTCGCGCGAATCTCGCATCTAATTTTTCTCCAAAGTTTTTGTAAATTCGTAAAAATTAACGCCGCTCAAATTTGAGCTGGGCGCAAAAATACGTCAAATTTGAGCGGGGCAAAACCCGCGCGGGCGCGTAAATTTGACCGCATGCGGAAAAAAGCGCAAGCAAAGACTTTAAGCCTGACGAGCTAATTTGAGCGCTAGCGGAATTTAGCAAATTTACGCCGTAAAAGCCCGTAAATTTACCGCGTCGCCAGCCCGTCTAGCTCGTTTGCTAGTGCGTTTACTTTCGAGTCGTCCATGCCGTTGCGCTCGACGTCGCTCACGACGATATCCTCCCACGTCTTGGCAAACTCGGCCTGAGATAGCCCGAGGCCGCCCTCGCCCTTTGGCAGCATACCGCTGATCACCAGCGCGCGGAAGCACACGTGGCGGTCGCCCTTGTAGGCTTTGCACTGCTCTAGCGAGTTTTTAAACTCGGCTCCTAGGTGCTGCGTGACCTTGTCGTCAGGGTACTTTTCCGCCGCGCGAGCTATGTCAAGCGCTGTTTCGTAGTACTGCGAAATGGCCTTAAACTCGCCGTTTTTAGCGGCGTACCCTAGTAGTTCGCCCGCTCTTTTGCTATCTCTTGGAGCGCCTAGACCGGTAACGTAGAGCAGCCCCAGATCGCCGCACGCGTCTCTTAGACCCTCGTCGCAGTATTTTTTACGAAGATTAAATTCCTCTTTAAATTTACCGCTTTCAAAGTAGTCGTTCGCGCCCGCCACGGAGTTATACTCGCGCAGCACCTTTGCGTACTGCTCGGGGCTAAATGGCTTTGCCTGCGCGCAAACGGCGCAAAGGGCAAACAAGGCCGCGGCTAAAATTTTATTCATTTCTTATCCTTTTTGGTTTTAAATTTTTTAATAGTTTTTTTGATGGCCTTTAGCAGGTATGCGACGTCTTTTTGCGTGTGCGAATAGTGCAGGCTCACGCGCACCCAGCCGGGCTTTTGATCAAATTTCTGATCGTCTTTTAGTCCGAGCAGATCGTGTCCGTACGGACCGGCGCACGCGCACCCCGCACGGGTCTGCACGCCGTAGTCCTCGCTCAGCGCTTCGGCAAAATCATAAGGCGAAACGCCTTTTACGTTAAACGCGAAAATCGGCAGTCTCGGCACTGCGCTCGGACAGTAGCTCACGACCTCGGGGATCTTATCCAGCCCCTCGCAAAATAGCTTTGCAAGCTCATCCTCGCGGCTTTTTATGACGTCTAGGCCGACCTCGTTTCGCAGTCTGTATGCTAGAGCGGCTCTTATGAGCCCCATCACGTGCTGGGTGCCGCCCTCCTCGGTGCGCTCCACGCTTGGCGCAAAAAAATGCGAGCTGCGGCTCACGTAGCTAACCGTCCCGCCCGCGGCAAAGGTCGGTTTGTCTGATTTCACGAGTTCTTTTCTTATCGCGAGCAGTCCGCAGCTACCCACGCCGCCCAAAAGCTTGTGCGGCGAGAGAAATAGCGCGTCGAAGTAGTCGGCGTCGAGGTTGTCGTGCGAGCTAAAGCTAGCCGCGTCAAAGGCTACGGTCGCGCCGTATCGCTTCATCATCACGTAGATTTTTTTGTAGTCGCTGATTATCCCCGTGACGTTTGACGCCGCGCTAAAAGAGCCGATGATCTCGCGCTTTGAGTTGATTTTGAGCAGTTGATCGAGCCTGCCGAAATTTATCTCCCCACTCTTGCTTAGCGGTATGCGCACGACCTCGCACAGCCCCTCGCGCAGGCTGACTTCGTTTGAGTGGTGCTCGTAGGGCGAGACGATTACGAGGGGCAAATTTGTGCCCTTTAGACTCTCCTCGCCCAGGCGGTTCGCGCTCATAGGCGGTAGATAAATCCCCATAATCTCTTGAAATTTCTTTATCGCTCCGGTCGCGCCGCAGCCTGCCGAGATCAGATAAAATCGCTCGTCAAGCCCGAGCAAATCCTTTAAGCTTTGCCTTGCTTTTTCGTAGCGTTTTTGCGTCTTTAGCGCGTTTGAGGCGCTTTCAGAGTGCGTGTTGGCGTAGGTTTTTAGGTATTTTGCGATCTTACGCTCGATAGGCGCATAGGCTAGACCCGAGGCCGTATAGTCAAAGTAGCGCACGCCTTTTTTTAAAATAATATTTTTTCTGATTTCGTCGATGCTAACCAAAATTTTTCCTTATAAAAAAAGAGATTATAACCAAAGTTGTGCTAAAATGGGCTAAAAAGGAGCGAAAATATACGCCTTAAAATCAAGCTACGCGCGCTTTAAGCACCTTGATATCCTGCAGCTTATTTACTTTCATCTAGTATTTGACGCGCTAAAATTTGAAGCGAATTATTACGATATTTTCGAGGCGATCGAAAAGGAAATTTTAGATAAATTTGAAGATTTGTCGCTCAAATTTAGCTTTGACGCCCCTTTTGAGAGCGAGCTTAAATTTGCCCTTTGCAAGCTTGCTAAAAACGACCGCAAAAAATACGCTCTAAATAAATTTTTGCCCCGCCCTCTCATCCTAAAAATTTACGCCGCCGCGATAAACTCGGGCGTGGTTAGTATCGAAAAGACGCTGGAAAAACCGTGCGTAAAAAGCAAATATCAAAAAGCTAAAAAACTGCCCGAGCGCGATAAGGCGCAGGATAAAGTGGTCTTTAACGACAATTTTACTAGATTTTGGTTTTATTTCATCGAGCCAAATTTTGCCCTTTTAAAAAACGGCGAAAAGGCCGCTTTGATGGAGATTATCAGACGAGAGTTCGACTCGTACGCGGGCTTTGGCTTTGAGCTGCTTTGCCGCGAGCTTTTAGCATTTAGACTAGGCGCCCAGCCCGCGCGAGTGCGCAGCCTGTGGGCGAAAAATATCGAGATAGATATATTTTTGAGCATCGAAGGTCGCATCGTCGTGGGAGAAGCTAAATTTAAAGAGCATAAAATTTGCAAAAACGTGGTAAATTTACTCCTTAAAAAATGTGAGCGACTAGGCTTCGTGCCGGACGCCGTCGCGCTATTTTCCAAAAGCGGCTTTAGCAACGAAGTCGGCCGCCTAAAAAACGACCGAATTTTACTTTTTGATTTAGAAAATTTCGAGGAGCTTTTATGACCCAGATAGATAAAACCAGCGTCCAAGACGGACTAAAAAGCCTGATCGAGCAGACCTATCTGATAGAGCGCGAGTACAAAAATCTAACCGCGTCGTATGCGAATTTGCAAGGCTTCATCAAAGATATCGTGGAAATTTTGCCAAACGCGATCTGGGTTTTGGACGAGGCGGGCGAGATATTTTTACAAAACTCAGAAGCCCTAAAACTGGGGCAAATTTTAAAATTTATCCCGCAGAATGAAGGCGAGATAAACGCCGCGGGACAAATATACCTCATCAAAATCGCCCAAAAAGAGGGCAAAAAAATCATCTCCGCAACCGACATAACGACCGAAAAGCGCACCGAGCGCCTAGCCTCGATGGGTCAGGTCGCCGCCCACCTAGCCCACGAGATACGCAACCCCGTGGGCTCGATCTCGCTGCTAGCCTCCACGCTGATAAAAAAAGCAGATGAGCGCGCTCGCCCCGTCGTCGAGCAGATGCAAAAGGCGATCTGGCGCGTCGAGCGTATCATCAAGGCAACCTTGCTTTTCACCAAAGGCCTCACGATAAGCGCGCGCGAATTTAACCTAGCCGAGCTAAAATCCGAATGCGAGGCGGCCATAGAGTGCTACACATACGGCAAGGAGATCAAATTTAGCCTAAATTTCCCCGACCTGCCCTATGTGGGCGACCGCGATCTGCTCGCGATGGTGTTTCAAAATATGCTGTTTAACGCGATTGATGCGGTCGAGGAAAACGAGGATGATAACGGCTGGGTGCGCATAGACTACGAGCAGCGCGAGGGCGAACATAAATTTACCGTGACCGATAGCGGCGTGCCGATCAAAAACCAAGCCATGGTCTTTGAGCCCTTTAAAACGAGCAAACTAAAGGGCAACGGCCTAGGCCTGCACCTGTGCCTACAGATCGTCCAAGCTCACGGCGGCAGTATCGAGATCGAGCTTGAGCCAAAGAGCTTTTGCGTAAATTTGCCCGCAAAGGCGCGCGGCTAGGCGGCAAATTTGATGAAATTTAATGCTCTAGGCGGAGTTTAAATTTAAGAAAATTTGGGGCGGCGGAAGGTTTAGCTTCGGCGAGCCGAACAACGAACGTAAAAACAATCAAAACAAGGAGAGAAAATGAAATTTGACGCGAAAATCTTAGAGGATTTGGCGAAGTGGTTTGAGGAGCTAAAGGAGATTAAATTTAGCGAACTTTTAGCAGGCGACGCGGCAAACACCGCATTTATCAGCGTGGATATGATAGAGGGATTTTGCAGCATGGGACCGCTAGCTAGCCCGCGAGTGGGTGCGATCGCGGACGGTATAGCGCGGACTTTTAGCACGGCTTATGCGGCGGGCGCTAGAAATCTCGTGCTGCTCGAGGATAGCCACGAGGCAAACTGCGCGGAATTTGACGCATTTCCGCCGCACGCGATCAAAGGCACCGATGGCGCAAAGACGATACCGCAGCTGCGCGAACTGCCGTTTTTTGACGAGATAAAAATCTTTCGCAAAAACTCCCTGAGCGCGGCTTACTGCGCCGAATTTAACGCGTTTATCGCGCAAAATCCGCACATAGACACCTTCGTGGTGCTGGGCGACTGCACAGATCTATGCGTCTATCAGCTAGTCTCGCACCTAAAGCTTAGCGCAAACGAGGCAAACATCAGGCGCAAAGTCCTAGTGCCGGCAAGCCTCGTCGCCACCTACGACGCGCCGGGGCACGAGGGGGACTTTTATCACGCGATGTTTTTGCGGCATATGCAAACGGGTCTTGGCGCGCAGGTCGTGCGAGGGATAAAATTTTAGCGCCGATTTTATAAAAGGCACGACCGGTAAATTTATACAGCCGGCGGCATCAAATTTGAACCCAATCGCTAAATTTAAAACTTTTGGCGGCGCGTAAATTTGCCTACTTATCGCTTCGAGTTTTTAAAAAATCTTTAGGATGATAATTTTGCACGCCCTTAGCCTCCGTCTGTGCGGCTGCGATGACGGAGGCCGCGATATCTTTCGCACTCATCGGGCGGTAGTTCTTTAAGATAAATTTTGGCAAAAGCCCAAACAGCCAAATCGTAAAAAGCTCGCCGATACGCACCTGCTCGCGCTCGCTTTTTATCGCAGGCAGCCGCGCGATTTGCAAGCTTTTAAAACCCAGCGCGGCGATCTTTTTCTCCGCCTTGCCCTTTGCGCGCAGATAAAAAAATCTCGACCGCTCGTCCGCACCGTAGGCGGAGATGAGCGCAAAACGGCTAGCGCCTGATGCAATGCCCCATTTTGCGATATTTACGGGGTAGCTTACATCTACTTTGTAAAACTGTCCGCGGCTACCGACTTGCTTCATCGTCGTGCCAAGCGCGCAAAATATCTCGTCTATCTCGCGCGGCGGCATGTTTTTTACGTCGCTAAAATTTACGATCTGCGTCTCTAGCTTTTCGTGGCTAAAATTTAGCTCCCTGCGCGCCCAAACGATGATTTTGTCGTAGTTTTCATTCTCGCAAAGCTCGCGCACGATCTCGCGTCCAACTGCTCCCGTAGCACCCACGACCAAAGCCGTTTTACCCATTTTAGCTCCTTAAATTTCTTTAAATTCTAGTGCGCTTTACAGTCAAATTTAACTCCGGCGCTACGTTACTCAAATTTTACGCTTCGTCGCGCGACGCGTAATGCATAAATTTAGCGTTTGCCTGCGTAGTCAAATCTCGGCTTGCTTAGGCTAAATTCGAAACTATCGCGATTAACCGCGCCCACGCACGCGTCGCTATCGTAAAGCGCGAGCAAAAATTCCGCCATCTCCTCGCTTGAGTGATAGCGTTTAAAGGCCGCGTCGTAGTCGTAGCCCGCGTCATCCGTCGCCATGGGACCGAACTCCGTCCTAGTCGCGGCAGGCGCTAGAACTTTAGCCTGCATTTTGGCCTCTTTATCCTGCGCCAGCTCTCGGTACAAGCCCTCCGTAAAGGCACTTACGAAAAACTTGCTCGCGCAGTAGGTAACGACGTTTGGTACGATGCTGTAGCCGCCCACGGAGGAGGTATTGATGAGCTGGGCGGGCTTACGCTTGTAGTCGCGCACGAAGAGATGGCTTAGCAGCGTGAGCGAAATGACGTTGAGACGTAGCATCTGCGAGATTTTGGCGAGATCGCGCTCGCCGACCGCGCCGCAATCCCCGAAGCCCGCATTGTTTATAAGCGCCTTTAGCTCATAGCTTTTTAGCTCGTCCCAAAGCACCAAGACGTTCTCGCTGCGCGCAAGGTCGCAAATTTTAATCACGACGTCTGATTCAGGCGAAATTTTAGCGATCTCGTCCTTTAAGTTTTGCAGAAGCTCCGCTCTGCGCGCGATTAGGATCAAATTTTCTCCACGTCTCGCAAACGCCTTTGCTGCAGCCGCTCCGATACCCGAACTTGCGCCGGTGATGACGATATATTTTTTCATTTTCTATCCTTTTTTAGATTCTTTAGTTTGAAATTTTACCGGAGCTCGCCGCGCATTCACGTGCACACTCATCTTAAATTTACAAATTAGCCCGCGTTTTGCGGGGCACTTACTCGCCGCTTATGGGCGTGCGCTTGGTATCTACCGCTTTGCCGTCCAGATAGTACCGACCGCCGGCGACGTAGTGGAGCGTTTTTAGCTCATCAGGGATCTTTTCAAACAGCCAGTGCCCGCCGTCAAAGATCCGCTCATCCGCATACGCCGCGACGACCTCGCCGATGAAAAGATCATAATTATGCTCATTGTGAGGCTCGGGGATACGCTTGCAAATGAGCCATGCGGCGCAGCCCGCGATCAGCGGCACGTCGAACTCCTCTTGATAGAAAATTTCCACGTTTTTCATCTTGTCCGCGTTATCAAAGCGCGAGTTGTTTTCGGCGCCCAGCTCGCTAACTAGCTCCGCCTGCGCTGCCGTGGGGATCTGCACGGCGAAGTACCCGCTCTTTTCGATGAGCGTCCGCGTGTACGAGCCGTTGTGCGGCACGATGGTAACCTTGTCGTAGTCAAGCGCCTGCGCCCACGTTATCGCCATCGCGTTGACGTCGCCATCGTATTTGGCCGATACGAGCGTGGTCGCGCCCGGGTTTAGGATACGATATGATTTTTGTAGATCGACTTTGATGATAGCCATTTTTGCTCCTTTGACCTGGTTTTTGTTAAATTTTTGGGCCGTCTTGACGGGCGTTTTTAAATTTGACTTCAAATTTACCCTCACCTCGCCGGACCCGCCATATCAAGCCCAAAAGCCACAAATTTAGCTAAATTTACCGCGCCTTTTCACAGTGTTCTCCGTACGGCACCAGCTCGCAAAGCCGCGCATGCAGCCGCTTTACCTCAGCCTCGCCGGAGATATCCCGCAGCTCTTTTTCGTGGTATTTAGCCAGCATGATGCAGCCTGCGAGCATATCTGTTTCGTGGCAGCTTCTAGCGAGCGCCTTTATCGCCTCCTCCGCCCCGTAAGGCATCGCCATCGTGCCGAATCTAAAACATCGCCAAGCGTCCATCTCGCACGCCTTGCGCATATAGCCCACGGCCTGCTCCGGCGCGCTGCTGCCGATGGCTAGCCCCAGATGCTCGCATCCTAGCGCCGAGCCCTTTTCGCATGCGGTTTCGTATAGCTTTTTCGCGCGTTTTTCATCCTTGCCTGGCGCGCCGTCAGCCTCAAGGCTCTTGCCGTACTGCACGCAAGCATCCTGATAGCCGCTATCGCAAACAGGACTCAAAATCTCCCTTGCGGCGATGAAATCTTTGTTGTTTATATACATTTCGCCCACCGCCGCGCACGCGTCAAATTTGCCATCCTTGCACGCGGCGAGTAAAATTTGCATCGCCTCGCGAATGTCTTTTTCGTTTTGCTTTTTGGTCTGTTTTTGGTAAAACAAGATCACGCGCTTGCAAGCTCTCGCGTCCTTTTGGGCGCACGCTTTTTTGAGCTCCTCGTATCTAGTGCTTAAAAACGCCTCTTTTTCGGGGCTTAGTTCGCCTTTTTTGGGCTCGCCGGCCACAGCCGCGATAGCAAAAAGTATCAACACAATCAAATTTTTCATTTTATACCTTAAATTTATTTTCTTAGCGCCTTTGCGAGGCTAATGCCCATTATTATAATTAAAATTTGCAGCTTTTTACAAGGCGCCGAGGATAATTTAAAGGGCAAATTTGCCCTTTAAATTTAGTTTAGTAGAAGTGATTTTATATCTATTTTTTGCTCGATCATCTTGCTTTCAAGCATAAATTCTTGCGTAGCTTCAAGGGCTTTTATGTCATCAGCCGTGATCTTTGAGCTAAAGTCATACTGAGGATACATGCTCTTTACCGCCTCTAGGCTAAGCCCGGTCTCCTGGGCTGTGAGTTTGAGCGCCTCCTCTTCGTTTGCATTTATAAATGCCAAAATTTCATCCTGGGCCTTTTTAAATTTCTCGACTACGTCCTTATGCTTTTTATAAAACTCGCCGCTTGTAGCCGTGACGATGACCGGTGTGATGACACCCTTGCCGGTCGTTACGACGTGTAGGCCTGATTTTTGAGCGTTATAAGCAGCAGGTCCTGCAAGAAGCGCCATATCAACGCTACCGTTTTCTAGCGCAGCCTGCGCAGCCGGGATGCCCATAGATACGAACTCGACATCATTTATGCTAAGCCCTCCAAGCGCTAGATATCTAACCAAAAGCTCGTTTAAGATCGTGCCTTTTGGGCCTGCTACTTTCTTGCCCTTTAGATCTTTTGGCGACTTGATATTTTGATCTTTGGCAAATATCACAAAGGCTTCAGGCGCCCTTGAATAGGCGCTTACGATCTTGATATCAGCCTTATTTGCAGCCGCTAGTATAACCGAGGTACCGCCCACGCAGTTTAAAAACTGGAGCGAATTTGAAGCGAGCGCTTGCGTTTGCTTGGCACCTGAGGTGATCTCGGAGTACTCGACCGGCACGCCAAAAGACTTCGCGTAAAAGCCTTTAAATTTATCGACGATCGAAGGGACGTTTAGCGGCGATTTGACGTAGGTCATGCCGATCTTGTCTAAGCCTTCGCTTGCGTTTGCGACTAGGCAAAACAAAGAGGCTGCACATAAAACCTTGAAAAACTTTCTCATATTTGCTCCTTTAAAAAATTTATAAATTATATAATTTTTTGCTTCATTTTAGTTTTAGTTATCATTTTTTTATTCTAAATTTCACTCAAAATTTTGCGTTTTACGGCTATTGGCTCCTCGCTTAGCAGATCTCTTGGCCTTGCTAAATTTGATAGGTCGTAGTTTGATTTTATCCCGCCCTTTTCAAGCAAGATGATCTCATCAGCCAAAAATAGCGCCTCATCGATGTTGTGAGTGACGAAAAGGATAGTTTTGCCGGCTTTTATTTTTAAAATTTCAGCCTGCATGCTAGCTCTCGTAAAGGCATCAAGCGCGGCAAACGGCTCGTCCATGAGGATCAAATTTGCCTCGTACGCAAGCACTCTAGCAAGTGAAACGCGCGAGCTCATACCGCCGGATAGCTGTGAAACTGCGGCAAATTTAAAGTCGCTAAGCCCTATCATAGATATCAGACTATCGATCTTTGTAACCTCTATCTCATGCTTTTTAAGCGCAAAAACGATGTTTTCATAGACGTTTAAAAATGGCATAAGGCGGGCTTCTTGAAAGACAAAGCCGATCTTTGCAGGCTCTTTAAATTTTATCTCGCCAAGGCTTACGCTTTCAAGACCGGCGATGAGGCGTAAAAGTGTCGTTTTACCGCAGCCGCTCCTGCCGAGTATGACGGTGATCTTATCTTTTTTTATGTTTAAATTTAGCTCTCTCAAAACGTCGATACGCTTCTCGCCGATATAAAAATGCTTGGATAAATTTGAAATTTCTATCATTTTTCACCTCGCAAAAGGCTAAATTTAGCTATCAAGAGCAAAAATATCCTATCTATGAGCACGCCGCAAACGCCGATCGTAAAAATCCCTACAAATATCCTATCCGCGCGCGAAAGCTCCTCAGCATCAAGTATGAGGTAGCCTAGCCCGCTTGAAGCCGCTATCATCTCAGCTCCTATGATCGCGCGTATGGCGTAGCCAAAGCCTATTCGCATGCCGACAAAGATATCTTTTAGCGCGCTTTTTATGATGATCTTGTAAAAAATCTCAAATTTGCTAAAGCCAAAAATTTTACCGACCTCGATGAGCTTCACGTCGCAGCTAGTTAGTCCCTTTGAGATACTAAGAAACATCGGAAAAAACGAGGCTAGGATAATAATGATGATCTTTGGCGTCTCGTTTATGCCAAACCAAAGCACCAAGATCGCAATCAAACTAAGCGGCGGGATGTTTCTAAAAAACTCCAGTATCCACTCGTAATAAACGCCGATCTTTGGCAAAAGCGCTGCTATACCGCCAAGCACAAGTGCTAGGGCAAAGGAGAGTGCATAGCCTGCAAATATACGCTTAAAGCTGATGATAGTATGCATGGCTAGCTCGCCGCTTTGTATCATGGCTAACATCGTTTTAAATGTCGTCGCTGGACTTGGCAAGATATATGGCGTGAAAATTTCTAGCTCGCAAATAACCTGCCAGATGGCAAAGATCACGAGAACTAAAATACTCTTTTTAAAGATTTCCTTCACAGCCCATCTCCGTTGTGACAGCCGTTTTCGCAGTATAAAAGCTCGATAATGCGGTAGTTTTTAAGCTCGCTAAATTTATATGAAAGGGCATTTTCTATCTTCTCTTTGCTACTAAGGCTTAGAGTTTTTACGCCTAAATTTGTAAAAAATCCTGGCGGTATCGGACTTGCTTCGAGCTTTTTTGCCTCTAAATTTATCTCATTTTGCTCTTTGAAGCTTTTCCAGGTTAAAAATGTGGTTCGAGCTAAATTTAACTCCCTGCCAAGCTCGGCCAAGTCCTCACAGGGCGTCGTCACGTAGAGCCACTCGTCCTCTTTTAGCTTTGCGCTAAGCTCAAGCGCGCTTTCTATTAAAATGGGATTTAAATTTGAGATGAGGCTGGCGTGCTCTTTGAAATTTGCCCTGATGAAATTTGCAGCCCTAGGACAGCGACTATCAAAGATGAGTTTCTTTTGCGCGAGGCTATTTTTGTATGCGTTTTTTACGCTATTAACGTGGTCTTTTTCGCACTCAGCTACGCTAAAACCTTTCTCTTGCAAAATTTCTTTAAGCGCCGCAAAGTCGTAGATACTTTTTACAACAGGATTTAACCAAACCAGTTTTTTCATAAGAGCTCCCGTCAAATTTAAAGACAAAATGTAATAATTGAAATCAGAATTGTATCATTTGAAAGCAAAAAGACGGCTTTGGAAGCCAAATTTATAAGAAAACGGGTAGACTTTTATGTCCGGCTTTTGCTTTTTTCGCGATTTATACATGAGCCCTAGTTATACCATGCCGCCTTTTTCAAGCCTCATTAGCTCTTTTGGTACGCTTTCTCGCATGTTTTCTCCTTAAATTTAAACCCAAAACTTGCCGATAAATCAGTCGTCAAATTTGAATTTAAAAAGCGCTCGCGAGACGAGCAGTCAAATTTAAACGGCTTGTTTTAAGCCTAGCGCCCTCTCCTCAAAACCCTCTCCCACGATAAACTCCGTCGTATAAACCAGCGCGCGGCCTTCCTGCGCGTCTTTGATACGGATGATCAGTCGTTTGTTGTTTTTATCAGCTGCGGCACGGTGTTCGCCGATAGCGGCGCGGTAAATTTGCGTAATGAGATCCTTGCCCGTTTCGTCCAAATTTAGTTCTAACACGAGATCCTCAAGCTCTCTTTTGACTCTGTTTTCGCTAGATGCCTGGCCGTTTTGATAGCTTGCGCCGCTACTTTCCTTGCGCTGTTTAAAGCTTCTGCTTTGGAAATTCATATCGCGCGCGTCCTCTAGGCTCACGACGTCGATTAAATTTATGCGAGCGCCCTGATCGTCGCGGCTGTAGCGCACCTTAAATGCTAGCGGAGCGTCTTTTTGCTCCTCGCTTAGGTTCTCGATGAGCCCCTTTTCGGAGTCAAACGCCGCGACCTTAAACGTGCCAAAAAGGTCCATAATGCTTAGCATCATAAACTCTTTGCCGGTTTTTTTGCTGGGGATTTTAGCGATCTCGGCGATCTTGCCGACGACTAGGATCTCGCTCGTTTTATCTATCTTGCCGAAGTCCTTGCTAGGCGTGTGTTTTATCTGCTCGATTTGCTCTTTGTATTTTTCGAGCGGATGCGAAAAATCCATGCCCATAGCCTCGTCAAGAGTCAAAATTTTATCCAAATTTATGCGCATAAACTGCCCGTCTTTGGAGTAGCGAACCTTAAACGCATGCGGCAAATCGCGCTCATCGGCACTCATCGACTCGACAGCTCCAAGCTGCCTGTCAAAGACTGCGATCTCGACCGTACCGTGGAAATCCAGCATCTCGATCGTACCCATTTTTTTGCCGTTTTTCTTGCTGATCCTAGTCGTTAGATCCTCGATTTTGCCCACGAGCAGCATCTCGCCGTTTTCCGGCAGCTCGTCAAATTTATCGCTTAGCGTGTATTTTATCTTTGAAATTTGCTCGCGGTACTCGTCTAGTGGGTGGCCCGAGAGGTAGATACCCACGCTTTCTAGCTCAAATTTGAGCTTGGTTTTTAGCTCTAGCTCGGAGTCGTCGCGAACGAGACTAGTTTTAACCGTCGCCATACTCTCGTCGTCGCCAAAGAGGCTCTCGGCCGCGTTTTTCTTGATAGTAGCTGCGTTTTTGCACGCCTCTACGATGTTATCTAGGTTGTTTAGCATCATCTTGCGCGTTAGGCCGAAGCTATCAAACGAGCCCGATTTTATCAGGCTTTCAAAGACTTTTTTATTTACCTTAAAGTTATCCACGCGCGAGACGAAATCATCGATGTCCTTAAATTCGCCCTTAGCCTGCTCTTCTAGGATATTTTCTATCGCCGCGCCTCCGACGCCCTTTATCGCGCCTAGGCCGTAGATGATGGCGTCCTTGCCTCCTTCGCTAACGACTGAAAATTCTTTGGCAGATTTATTGACCGACGGCGGCAGGATAGCTATATCTAGGCGCTTGCACTCGTCTATGTAGCGCGAAATCTTATCGGCGTTCGTCTCCTCGCTCGTGATGAGAGCCGCCATAAATTCGGCCGGATAGTACGTCTTCATATAAGCCGTCTGAAAGGTCACGTAGGTGTAGGCTGCGGCGTGGGATTTGTTAAATCCGTACGAAGCGAAGTGCAAAATAAGCTCAAACAGCTCGTCGGCCTTTTTACCGTCTAGCCCCTGAGCCTCGGCGCCTTCGATAAATTTACCCTTTAGTCTATCCATCTCCTCTTTTATCTTTTTACCCATCGCGCGGCGCACGAGATCAGCGCCTCCTAGCGAGAAGCCGCCGATAGTCTGCACGATCTGCATAACTTGCTCTTGATATACGATGACGCCGTATGTAGGCTCTAGTATCGGCTCAAGCTCTGGGAAAATATACGTGATAGGCTCCAGACCGTGCTTGCGCTTGATGAAATCTGGTATTAGATCCATCGGACCCGGGCGGTAAAGCGAGATCATCGCGATGATATCCTCGAAGCAGTCCGGGCGCATATCGGCTCCGACTTTTTGCATGCCTTCGCTCTCTATCTGAAACAGTCCCAGCGTCTGGCCGCTACTGATCGTCTCGTAGGTTTTGGGGTCGTTTTTATTGACCTGCTCCCAGATGATCTCTTTGCCAAATCTCTTTTTTACGAGCTTGACGGCGTTATCGATCACGGTTAGAGTCTTTAACCCTAGGAAGTCAAATTTGATGAGATCCACGTCCTCTAGGTACTTTAGGCTATACTGCGTGACGAAGTGATCCTCCTCGGCGTTTGGCTGACGAAAAAGCGGGGTTTTGTTCCACAGCTCCTCGTTTGAGATGACCACGCCAGCCGCATGCATGCCGGCGTTTCGGTTTAGACCCTCCAGATCAAGGGCAAATTTCCAAATTCTATTTGCATTTGAGTTGCTTGCTATCAGCTCGCCGATCTTTGGCTCTTTTTCAAAGGCCTGCTCTAGCGTGATACCTAGCTCGTCAGGGATGAGTTTAGCCATAGCGTCGGCCTCGGCGTAGGGCATATCGCATACGCGCGCGACGTCTCGGATGACGCCCTTTGCCAGTAGCTTACCGAAGGTTATGACTTGAGCCACGTTAAATTTACCGTATTTTTCGATAACGTAGTCGATGATCTCGCCGCGGCGGTTTTGACAAAAGTCCACGTCGATATCGGGCATGCTCACGCGCTCCGGGTTCAAAAAACGCTCGAAAAGCAGGTTATAGGGCAGCGGATCCAGGTCTGTGATCTTTAGGCAATATGCAACCAGGCTTCCCGCCGCCGAGCCGCGTCCCGGGCCTACCGGCACGCCGCGCTTTTTAGCTTCGTTGATAAAGTCCCAAACGATCATCATATAGCCCGGAAAATTCATCTTATTTATGATATCTATCTCGCGTTGCAAACGGGCGCGGTACTCCTCATGGCGCTCTGTCGGGACGAATTTCAGCCTATCCTCTAACCCCTGCCTGCACTCGTGCTCAAATAGCACGCTGTCGTTTGGTATGCTGTAGCGTTTATCAGGCTCTGGTAGGCTCAAATTTCGCTCGGCGGCGTATTCGAGCGTAAATTTAAAATTTGGCGGCGTCGCGTCGCCTAGCTTGATCGTGAGGTCGCATTTACCCACTATTTCTTGCGTATTTGTGATGGCTTCGGGGATATCGGCGAAAAGCTCACTCATCTGCGCCGGCGTCTTGACGTAAAACTCATGCACGCTGTGGCGCAGGCGGTTTGGATCGTCAAGCAGTTTGTTCATCGCGATACACATGAAAACCTCGTGTGCGTCGGCTCGTTGCTTAAACGTATAGTGTGTGTCGTTGGTTGCGATAACCTTGATATTTAGCTCTTTTGCTAGGCGCAAAATTTCGTCGTCGATCCTGCGCTGATCGCCGATGCCGTGGCGCATGATCTCGAGGTAAAAATCATCGCCAAAGACATCTTTGTACCACAGCGCGGCTTCCTTCGCTGCCTCATATCCGCCTGCGCCGAAACGTAAATTTCGCTCGCTTTGGTTGAGGTTCCAGTTCACCTCGCCTTGCAGGCATGCTGAGGAGCAGATGATGCCCTCGCTGTGCTCTTTTAGCATCTTTTTGTTGATACGCGGATAATAATAAAATCCCTCGATATAGCTCATGGAGCTTAGGTACATCAGGTTTTTGTAGCCGATTTCGTTTTTTGCGATGAGGCAGAGGTGAAAGCGCTGTTTGGTGCTTTTATCTCCCAGCTCCTCGCCGTTGTGGATGTAGGCTTCGATGCCGATTAGCGGCTTTATGCCTTCATTTTTCATCGTTTTATAAAAGTCTATAGCGCCGAACATATTGCCGTGATCGGTGATGGCTGCGGCTTTGACGCCTTGGCTTTTTAGCGTTTTTGCTAGCTCTTTGATACGGTTCGCGCCGTCAAGCAGCGAATACTCCGTGTGCAGGTGCAGGTGCGTAAAATCTGTAAAATCGCTCATTTTTTCGTCCTTTTTAATGCTTTTGATTTTACAGAAACTTTGCTTTTAGGTGGATAAATCGGTCTTGTTTAAATTTAGCTAGGCTCGGAAAACAGGCTGCTGGTGTGGGCTTTTCGTCAAATTTGAGCTCAAATTTGACGACTGAGGTGGGGACGACTCGGTTTAAATTTACGGCTCCGAATTTAGCTTAAATTTGAGCGGTAAATTTGACGAAACCTTGCGAGTGTAATAAAAATTTGAAGCACGATTACGAGGGGATTAAGAAAAATTTGGATAAGGCGGATAAAAATTACCGTGCTTTTTAAATTTAAAATTTAAAAAATCCAAGTAGTGAGTTTAAATTTATCGGCCAAATTTCTCTTTAAATATCTCAAGCAAATTTGACAGAGTATCGCATTTTGACGCGTCAAGGCCGAGCTTAAAAGCGGCGAATTTATAGTGGATTTTGGCGCCGTCCGCTACGCTCACCGCCGGCGCGCTCGAGCTCTTGGATAGCTTTTTGCCGCTCTGCGCTAGTAAGCCGTGGTGGATGAAATTCGCGTTTTCAAACCCATAGCCCAAGATTTGCGCCTCGTATTTTTGTGCCGCCGAGCAAGCTAGCAGATCCTCGCCTCTCACGAGCAAATTTACGCCCAATATCTCGTCGTCCACGAGGCTAGCGAGATTATACGCGGGCGTATCGTCCTTTTTCCAAACGACGAAATCGCCCAAAATTTGAGCCAAATTTATGCTTTGCGTTTGCGAGAATTTTTCCGTTTCAAACGCCGTCTCGTCCGTCAAATTTAGGGCGCCCAAATTTGCCGAATCTAAATTTTCCGTGGCGTTGGGGCTAAATTTTTCGCCGTCTGGTTTGCCACACAAAGCATCAAAATTTATCAAATTTTGCCGGACACAAATCGCCTCGTCAAGGACGCGAAGTCGCATGGCTGTTTCATCTTTTTTAAATTTAAGATTTTTATCCGCGCAAACACGCGTATAAATGCTGTTTTTAAACGAGCTTTTCATCGAGTGCGAGCACTCGCAAGCATAGCAAACGCCTTTTTGCTCAAGCGTTTTTAGCGCGTTTTCGTAGGCGCCAAGGCGAAATTTGGAGCTAAATTTGGTTTCAAATTCCCTCACGCCGCTAGGTCCGCCGTCAAAATCAACGTCCAGCATATCAAGCACGCGAAAGATATTTTCCACATATTGCCTGCGGTAGCGCGGCAGGTCGTAGTCGTCGATCCTTAAGTACAAAATCCCGTCAAATGCGCGCGTAAAAAGATAGGTCAGCAAGAAGTTGTAAACATTGCCCGCGTGTAAAAAGCCGCTTGGCGTCGGAGCGATACGAGATGTGATTTTTTGGTTCATTTGGAGTGAAATTTGGCTAAAAAGCTTAAATTTAAAAATTAGTTAAAAGCCGTCAGATTTGACGGCCGGATTATTCTTTAGGTTTAGATTCGTTTACTCTTAGAGCTCTGCCGCCTACTTCCTTGTTGTTTAGCGCTTCGATCGCTTTTAGCGCGTCTGCATCGTTTTCTATCTCGACGAATCCAAATCCCTTCGAGCGATTCGTGTCGCGATCTTTGACGATTTTCGCGCGTTTTACTTCGCCAAACGGCGCAAATGTATCCTTAAGCTCTGCCTCAGTCATGCGATATGACAAGTTACCGACGTAAATATTCACAGTAACGTTTCCTTAAATCAAATTCCCGATAAAATCGGTTAATAGATGATACCTGAATTTAAATAAAAAAGCTAGATAAAAATTGATATTTTTATAATTTTTTGTAAATTTAAACCTCAGCTGGCGTTTTTGGAAATTTATTTTTTATTCGAAGGTTTGGTGTTGCGTAAAATTTGAAGTAAATTTAAGGCAGGTTTGGCACGGAACACCAACCAATCGGCGCAAATAAATTTAAACTAAAGCGCGGACTTGTCGGCAATTTTTATAATTTCACAGCCGCAAATTTGATATTTGTAGCCTTAATAAAATTTAAGCCGCGCCTTCGCCAAAAACAAAGCACGCGGCCTTGATCAAATTTAACGTCTTAAATTGTTATTTGACAAATAAAAGCCCGTTTTTCACTTCGTTATAAACTTGCTCGCCGTTTAAAATTTTAACCAGCTCCAAAGCAAACTCCATCGCAGTGGCAGGGCCTTTTGAAGTGATGATATTTCCGCTTTGCACGACGTTTTTGTCACTCACGTACATTCCGCCCTCTATGCTAGCCTCGCAGCTAGGATAGCATGTATACTCGCCCCTCATGATCTCCGCCACTCCAAAAGCTATCGGCGCGGCGCAAATGGCAGCGACGAATTTGCCTTTTTTAGCAAACTTTTTGATCGTCTCTCTCATTTTTAGATTACCGGAGATATTTGTGACACCCGTATACCCGCCCGGCAAAACCAGCATATCGTACTCCTCGACTTCGAGGTCATAAAGCGTCATATCGCAGACGAATTTCACTCCGTGAGCGCCCGCTATAGGCAGCTTATCAAGCCCGACGATATCGACTTCTACGCTGCCTCGTCTAAGCACGTCCACGACACTAACGCCCTCTATCTCCTCAAACCCGTCGGCAAAAATCACGGCAACTTTTTTCATAATTTTCTCCTTAAATTTTCGGATTATTATACTCTCGTTTGCTAAATTTACGCTATAATCGCGCCACTTTAAATTCGAAAGGAAGGAAAATGGAAGTAAAGATTACGTATTGCAATTCTTGAAACTATAGACCGGTAGCTTCTCGTGTAGAAGATGAATTTTTAAGTCAAATCCCAGGTGCTAAAATTAGCAAAATCGTCGGTAGCGGCGGAAACTTCATAGTTGAAGTAGACGGAAAAGTAGTCTTTTCTAAAAAAGATCTCATCGGTACGGACGTAAACGCTCTGCCAAATTACGAAGAGATCGTTGCTTTGGTCGATAGCGTTAAAAAATCAGCCTAAAGTCTAAGCCGAGGCTTAGGCCTTGGCTTTTATTTCTTCAAATTTTATCTCGTTTTTTTCATATTTTTTCAGCAAATCGTTTATACGCCTCTCAAAAATTTTCCATCTAGCTTCATTTCCATGTTTTTCAAACAAACTTAATGCTTGGCGGGTCAAAATTTCTTGTTCGTGCATTATGAGTAGATATTCAAAAAGCTGATCAATCACCGCTAGGCTGTTTCGCTCCGGCATCAAATCAATCAAATTTCGTTTGGTTTACCGCGTCAAAAAAACTAAATACCGCTCTTAAATCGCTTATTAAATTTTCTCAAAGCACTGCCGCGTCGGTATTTTCGTTGATTTCGTAGTGAGCTGTTTTGGAGCCCTCGATAAATGAAATTCTATCCCTAAAATGGCATTCGTATTCTTTGGGTTTTAAGACGAATGCCTTGCCGGTTGCAGCGCCTACAAACGCGCCCTAAATGCCGCAGTTTACGTAAGATCTAGTTTTCAAATGCGGTATTGCCGTTACTTTTTTAAAAATTTAAGACATATATAAATTCGGGAGTATTTTTGTAGAAATTTAGCCCGTTTTTGGTAAAGCCGTTATCTTTAAACAGCGGCTTTACTTGGGCTATGAGCTCGTCAAATTTTGCTTTCATCAAATTTGACGACTGCGGTTATTTATTTGCGCGCTCGATGTATTCGCCGCGGACGGTATCTACGCGGATGACCTCGCCTTCAAGCACGTGGAAAGGTATCTGCACGACCGCGCCGCTTTCTAGCGTAGCGGGCTTTTTACCGCCCTGGGTGTCGCCTTTGAAATTCGGCGGAGTTTCGACGATCTTTAGCTCGACGACTTGCGGTACTTCTACGCCGATAGCCTTGCCGTTGTGAAACAAAATCTCAACCATCATGCCGTCTATCATCCATTTTTTAACATCGCCCACGTCATCGTCGCTGATCGCTACTTGCTCGTAGGTCGCAGTGTCCATAAACTGACAGAACTCGCCGTCGTCGTAAAGATACTGCATCTCTTTTTCTTCCAAATTCGGCTGATCGCATTTATCGCCCGCGTGGAACGTCTTTTCAAGCACTTTGCCGTCGATGAAAGATTTGATTTTCGCGCGAACGAAAGCCGCGCCCTTACCCGGTTTTACGTGCTGATACTCGACGACTTTATACGGAACGCCGTCTAGCTCGATCTTTAGTCCTTTTTTTAGGTCGCCCATTGAATAGGTTGCCATTTTTTCTCCTTGTAGTTTTGAAGGGTGATTATATCAAAAAAGTTTTTAGTTTAGTTTAAGAAGCGGCGAGAGGGTAAATTTAACCGCACTCGCCGAAGTAAAACTCAAATTTAAGGCTTAAATTTGAACTCGCCTTTTTCCTTGCTTTGTTCAGACTGCGAGTGGATTTCCCTTTTCATCTGTTCGCTTACGCTAGGTTCGTCTTTTTGTATCTTTTGAAATTTCTTTTTTTCGGTCAAAATTTTCTCGAAATTTTTGGTACTTTGCTTTTGCGCCTCGCTCTCGCAGCCCATCAGCAAAAACAAAATCGGAATAAAAAGTAAAAATTTCATACTCAAACCCTCCTTGAATTTAAGCCCGCATTAGGGCTTAAATTTAGACAACTGCGTATTTTGCCCATACGCAAACGTCAAGATCGTTTAGCTTAGCCAGCGTCTCTTTGGTTATCTTTTCATCGACCAACACGACCGCTAGCGCCATACCGTGATCGTCGCGTCCTAGGCGGAAGTCGGCGATATTGATCTTCTCTTCGGCGAGGATAGACGAAATTTTAGCGATAACACCCGGGACGTCGTTGTTTTTAAAGATAATCATCTTGCCTTTAGGCTTAAAGTCGGTCTTAAAGCCGTTTATCGTCACGATGCGCTGCTGATTTTCGCCAAATACGGTTCCGCCGATCGTCACGACGTCGTTTTCGGTCGTGATACGAACAGTTATTTTATTTTTGAAAATACTATTGCCGCCGACGGTGCTTTCTGTCATTATACCTTTTTCGTCGCATAAAAATTTAGCGTTTACGTAGTTTATCGTATCGCCCAAACTCTCTTTTAAAGCGCCCACGATCGCAAAGGTAAGCATGGAGTTTGCGTACTCGCTTATAGGGCCGTGCGTCTCGATTCGGATGGCCTTGATCGCTTTTTTGTTGATCTGCGCGGCGAGAAAAGCCATCTTGCTCGTAAGCTCGATATAAGGCTCCACAAAAGGCGGTAGATCTTCCGTTTTTATCGGCAAATTTAGCGCGCTAGGATAGCTGATGCCGCGAGCCGCAGAGATAGCCTGCTCGGCTGCGGCGATAGCGATATTGGCTTGAGATTCGAGCGTATTTGCGCCAAGATGCGGCGTGACGCTGACGTTATTTAGCTCAAGTAGCGGATGATCCGTCGCAGGCTCCCTCTCAAACACGTCGATACCCGCAAACGCGATCTTGCCGCTTTTTAGGCCGTTATACAGAGCCTCTTCGTTGTAAAGACCGCCGCGAGCGCAGTTGATGAGGCGCACGCCGTCCTTCATCTTTGCGATCTCCGCCTCGCCGATCATGTTTACGGTTTCTTTATTTTTCGGAGTGTGTATGGTGATAAAATCGCATGCAAGGATGTCGTCGAAATTTCGCGTATAAACGCCGCCCATATCGGTTACTTTCGACGGATCGATATAAGGATCGTAGGCAACGATTTGCATACCGAAAGCCGCAGCCCTAGTCGCCACGCGAGAGCCGATGTTGCCAAAGCCGATGACGCCTAGAGTTTTGTTAAAAAGCTCAACGCCATACCACTTCTCGCGTTTCCAAATTCGGTCGATTTTTAGGTCGTTGTGAGCGTACGGAAACGAGCGAGCGGCAGCTAGCATGTGAGCCATCGTTAGCTCTACTGCGGCGATCGTGTTTGCCGTAGGGACGTTCATCGCGATAATTCCGCGTTTTGAGCAGCCGTCTATATCTACGTTATCGACGCCAACACCTGCGCGTACGAGAGCTTTTAAATTTTTAGCCGCATTTAAAAACGCCTCGCTGACTTCGGTCGAGCTTCGCGTGATGGCTACGTCAGCCTCGCCTAAGATCTCCAAAAGCTTATCTTTGGGCACGTTTACCGCGTCGATTATTTTTATATCCTCTTCGCGATTTAAAATTTCAAAGCCAACTTTATGTATTGCGTCGCACACTATTATCGTTTTCACAGCTTGATCTCCTTGAAAGTTGAGCGTATATCGTACGCCTTAAGTTCGTTTATAACGCGGTCTAAAACGCCGCCGTCTTGCGTGTTTATGTAAATTAAATTTTGTGAATTTTCTTTTACTACGCTAAAATCTACGGGTATATTTTTTAATGTTTGAGTGAGGCAGAACATCGAGTAAATATCGTTTTTATCGATCACCAGCTGATAGGCGATTTTTACGACGGCTTTTGATTCGTCTTTAAATTCTACATATATCTCGTTGCTTGCCAAAGCATATTTTTTAGGAGCCAAATTTGCCATTTCACCGACCCAAGAAGTAGGGCCAGTAGTCAAATTTTGCTCCTCGTTATTTTGTGATACTTGTAGCTCCGCAGGCGCGGACTCTTTTAAATTTACGTCCGCGTACTTATACAGCAAAGCGCCACATACGCAGACGAAAATCAGCAAAAAAGCAATCGCGCCCCAGAACAAATATCGCTTCATTTACTTATGATAGCTGTTCTTTGATAATATCGCCCAGAGTAACCTTATCGTCGCTATTTATCTCGTTTAGCACCTCGCGCTCTTTTTGTCTTGCAAGGCGCCTTACGCTTAGGCGGATTCTATTTTTCTTCTCGTCGATAAAAGCTATCGCTGCTTCGATATTATCGTTTATGTTTAGGCTTTCAGCGCTTACGCTACCTAGGTCTTCTTTGCGGATGAGCGCATCGACGTTATCACCGAGCTCTACAAATATGCCGAAATCTTTAATATCGCGAATTTTACCAGTCAAGATGTCGCCTACGTTAAATTTCTTTGCATAGGCTTGTACCGGGCTTTGTTTTAAATCCTTTTGACTAAGAGAAATTTTTTGCTCGCTAGAGTCGATTTTGATGATTTTTACCTCAACCTCGTCGCCCACTTTAAACAAATCTTTGCACTTGTCGTTTCTATCCCATGAAGCGTCCTCATTATGGAGCAAGCCCTCAACTGCGCCAATCCTAACAAATGCTCCAAAGTTGGTCACACTAGTAACTACGCCTTTAGTGACGTCCCCTTCTTTAAATTGGGCTTTAAATTCGTCAAACGGTTTTTTGAGTAGGTTTTTCAGACTCACTCTTAGGCGGCGATCTTTTGCGTCTATCTCGATAACCTCGACGTCAAGCTCCTCGCCCTCGCTAATGTGATCTTTTGGATTTTTAATATTTTTATCCCATGAAATTTCAGAAATGTGCAAAAAGCCCTCTATGTCGTTGCCAAGATCGACAAATGCGCCGTAAGGCTCAATGTTACTGACTGTTACTTTTATAGTGTCGCCCACATCTAGTCCATCTTTTATCTCTTCCCAAGGATCCGGAGTTGCAGCCTTGATAGACAGAGAAAGGTGTTTTTTCTCATTATCGTATTTGATAACTTTTACTAAAACTTTATCACCCTCTTTGTAGATAGAACCCGGATTTACCGGTCCTTTGTAGCTTATCTCGCTGTAGTGTACGAGTCCATCCACTCCGCCTACGTCTACAAACATGCCGTAGGTAGTGATTTTCTTAACTACGCCCTCTATTACGTCCGTATTTTCAGCGACTGCAGATATCGCTTCTCTTTTTTTCTTTCTATCTTCGTCAAGCAGTTTTTTTCTTGATACGATAATGCTTTGCTCGTCTTTATCTATTTTTATGACTTTTACTTTAAACGACTTTCCTACTACCGCGTTTGCGTCTTTAAAGCCACCTTGCGAGCGAGGCAAGAAAAACTCGATACCCTCGCTGTTTTGAGCAACAAAACCGCCTTTATTTTTACCGATTATTTTTACGTCAAATATGTCTTGATTTTCTTCATTATATGAGTCTATATAGGCTTTTACTTTTTCTTTTCTAAGCGCTTTTTTATGAGATACGATCGGCTTTCCGCCTCTTGAGCCGGTTATGACGACTTTGATCGTGTCACCAGCCTTAAATTTAAGCTCTCCGTTTTCGTCCTGGATCTCGGAAATATTTAAAATTCCCTCTGATTTTTTACCGACATTTACAAAAACCTCGTCGCCTTTAATATCGACGATTATTCCGTCGCTATCCTCTTCAGTCTTTTTAAAAGACTCCTCTAACATCGCGGCAAAATCGTCGTCTTCGATACCGTCGTTTGCCTTACTAAGCTGAACTTTTTTGTTCACCGCAGCCATCTTGTTCCTTTTGTATATATTTTGCTTTTAACACAATTAGACTCAATTTTACTTAATATTAACTTATTTGTAGATTAACTTACGAAATTTCAGGGGTAAATTTGAAATTTTGTTTAAAAAGGTAATGAGTATTTATTAAATTTGAAAGCTCTCTAGCTTATCAATCACTTTTTGGATAATCCAATCAGGTGTAGACGCTCCTGCACTCACTCCGCAGAGGTTCTTCCCCTCAAACCACGCGCGCTCAAGTTCGAGTTCGTTTTCTACGAGATAACTATCCTCGCAAGCGGTTTTTGAGATTAGATAGAGCTGCTTTGTGTTTGAGCTGTTTTTGCCGCCGACTACAACCATTACGTCGGCTCTAGCGGCTAAGTTTTTAACAGCTTCTTGGTTTTCAAAAGTAGCATTACAAATCGTGTTAAAAACGCGTACCTCTTTTACGCGCAGCATCAAATAATTTACGATTTGCATAAATTTTTCTACTTTACGCGTCGTTTGACTGATGACGGCTACTTTTTGCGCTAGTTTTACGCCCTCTAGCTCGCTCTCTTCTAGCACGACGAAAACCTTACCGACGGCGTATGATTTTACACCCTTTATCTCGGGATGTTTTTCATCGCCAAATATCACGATGTCGTAGCCCTCTTTGCTCATTTTCTCGCAAATTTGCTGCGGCTTGGTCACAAATGGGCACGTCGCGTCGATCACCTTTATATCGCTTTTTTTTAGCTCGGCTAGGTCGCCTTTTGTGATACCGTGCGTGCGGATGATCGCTTTTTTTTCGCCGTCGATTTCGCTTATGCCTTCAAGCGTTTTGACGTTAAAATTTTTATTTAGACGGTTTATCTCGTCGTTGTTATGTATGATAGGGCCGATAGTTACGGCATCTTTGGCGTTTTCGGCGATTTTTATAGCGCGCTTGACGCCAAAGCAAAAGCCGTAACTGCTAGCAAGCTCAATCTTCAACGCTAGCTCCGAGTTGCCTTAAAATCCCGCTAAAATTTGGAAACGACGTCGCGATAAATTCGCTCTTTTCTATAACCATTCCGCATTTTAGCCCAAGCACGGCAAAGCTCATCGCGATACGGTGATCACCGTTGCTATCTATAATAGCGCAGTTTGCCTCGCCGCCTTTCACGCTAAAGCCATCTTCAAATTCCTCGACTTCAAGCCCGCATTTTCGTAGCCCTTGCACCATGATCGCGATGCGGTCGCTCTCCTTAACGCGAAGCTCTTTTGCGTTTCTTACGCTGCTTGTACCCTGCGCATTTGCAAATGCGATCGCAAGTGCGGGCACCTCATCGATCAGCCACGAGATATTTTCACTCACGTCCACGGCCTTTAGCGGCGCATGCTTTATCTCGATCTCTCCGATACTTTCGTATGTGCCGGAAGTCTCTTTAAACGTTACTTGCGTGCCCATTTTGGCTAAAATTTTAAAGGCCTCCACTCGCGTTTTATTTAGCAACATATTTTTTAGCACGATGTGAGAATTTGGCGTTATCGCTGCGGCTACGGCAAAGAAAAATGCCGAGCTAGGGTCGTTTGGTACGCAAATTTCAAGCGGTTTTAGCGGCGCGCTAATCGGCTCAACCTTGACGCCGTGCGGTAAAATTTGCAGACTCGCCCCCATACCTTTTAGTATGCGCTCGGTGTGGTCGCGACTAAGCTCAGGTTCGCTAAGCTCGCAGCCGTTTGACTTTAGCCCAGCCAAAATCAGCGCCGATTTTACCTGCGCGGAGGCGATTTTGCTATCAAATTTAAAATACTCCAGCTTGTTGCCGCGGATCGCCAAAGGCGCGTGATCTCCGCCGTTTGCACCGTCTATCTTAGCGCCGACGCTGATCAGCGGTTTAGCCACGCGCGCCATCGGACGACGATTTAAAAACTCATCTCCGCTTAGCACAAAAAAACCCTCGCTAGCAGCCAAAAAGCCCATAAAAAGCCTCATAGCCGTGCCCGAATTTCCGCACTCTAAAACAACGCTAGGCTCTTTTAAATTTGCGCTCGGAGTTATGATTAGCTCGCCATCTTTTTCCTCGATACAAGCGCCCAAATTTTTTACGATTTCTAGCGTATTTAGCGTATCCTCGGCCTTTAGATAGTTTTTCACGCGGCTTGGCTTATCGCTTAAAAGCGAAAATATCGCGCATCTATGCGAGATAGATTTATCCGCCGCGATATTTTCCAGACTCGCGCTTATCGGCGTTCTTAATGCGTAAACTTTCATCTTAGTCCGATATTTAAATTTTGCTTTAAAGCGTCCAAAATTTTATCCATTATCGCTGCCACTTCCTCGTCCTCAAGCGTTTTTTGTATATCTTGGAAGTTAAATTTGACGCTGAGACTCACGTCGTCTCCGAGCTTGTCGTCTGAATATATATCAACCGGCGCAAATTCTTTTAGGCATTCGATTTTTAGCGTATTTATACACTCTTTTATCGCTTCAAATTTCATGGTTTTAGGTACGATTAGGCTTAGGTCTCTGCTGATAGCAGGGAATTTCGAGTAGGCTTTGACGACTGCGCCGTCAAATTTAAGCTTTTCAAACTCTATCTCGCAAAGATAGGTTCGCGGCAGATCGCGCGCCGCCTCGACTCGCACGTCCACGCGGCCGATATAGCCCACGCAAACGCCGTTTTGATAGATTTTAGCTTGTTCAAATTCGCTTAGATATTTTACGTCGTCGCACGCTTTTAGCTCAAATTCGCCGACCGCGTTTCTAACGGCCGTCGCAAAGCCTAAAAAGTCGATATCGGCGGGCTTTGCGCCGTTTAGCAGGCTAGGTTCTTTTGTCAGTCCGCTAGTTACGAAGCCAAATCTCTCGCTTTGTTCTCCACTCTGGCTAAATACGCTACCGAATTCAAAAATTTTGACCGATTTTCGCTGATTTTTTACGTTTCGCTCGGCCGATTTTAGCAAGTGATTTGCAAGCGTCGGCCTTAGCGTGTTTAGCTCGCTATTTATCGGGTTGGCTATCTCGGCCTTACAAAGCGCAAAACCGAGCGCCGCTAGCTCGCTTGCGTCGTCAAATACATAATGCACGCTCTCGAAAAATCCGGCTGCAGCGGCTTTTTTACGCAAATTTAGAGCGTTTTTGTAGTCGGTAAAAGTATCGTTCATACGGTTAGCTTCGCTGAAATTTAGCGGCTTTGAGGCGATATTATCGATACCGACCATTCGCACGATCTCCTCGCACACGTCCTGCGCATTTACGATATCGTGGCGAAATAACGGTACTTTTGCGTTCGCGCCCTCTTTTTCGGCGTTAAAAGTTAGGCTAAATCCAAGCTTTTTAAGTATCCTTACGACGTCGTTTTGAGCGACTTCTTGACCGATCATTTTTTGCATTTCGCTCATCGTGAAGCTCACGACCTTCGGTTCGCGCGTCATTACGCTTTGCTGAGAGCCCGCATAAAGCGCGACCGATTTTAGCGCGGCTAGCTGTTTAAATAAAAAATCAGCGCCAAAACCGACGTTTGGCTCGCTGCCTCTTAACGAGCGGTAAGCTTGCGCTTGGCGCGGCATTTGCTTATTCTCGTAGACGGTTGTCGCGATGACTTCCGGGTCTGTGTAGCTAGCCTCCACTATGATTAGTTTGCTATTTTCGTCAAGCCTCGCCGCATCCGTCTGATATACGCCGCCAACGCCCAAAAGCTCGCCGCCGGCCAAAATTTCAGTCGCTAAATTTGCGCCCTTTTGCAGGTCAAAAACAGCGCGCTCCTCGTCCTTTTTGAGCTTGGAGTAGTCATACGCGCTAAACAGCACGCCAGTTGAATGCGTAGCGTAGTCTAGCAGGCGCTCGATGCGGTTTTGTTTATCGCATTCGATCAGCGCCAAACGGATCTTCATCAGCAAATTTTCGTCAAAATACTCTTTTATCTCAAAAGCGCGGTACTGAAAGCTGCTTTGTAAATTTTCCTCGGCGTGGATAGCCAAGATACGCCCGATACCGAGCAAATTTTCGCCCTCTTCGTATCTGGCGGCGTCTTTTAGCGGTAGATCAAGCGCAGCCGATAGATCCCTCGCTACGCCGTAGACGCTCAGACAGTCGCCGCGGTTTGGCGTTAGCTCGATCTCGATGATATCGTCGTTTAGTAGCGGATATTCGCAAATTTCTTTACCCAGTTTTAGCTCGCCGATACTTTCATCCAACGGCATTATGCCGTCGTTTGTTTTTACGAGGCCTAGTTCGACGGATGAGCAGATCATACCGTTTGACTCGACGCCGCGCAGTTTTGCCCTCTTTATCTCTAGTCCGCTTGGCATAACGGCGCCTGATAGCGCCACAGGCACGAACTGTCCGGCCTCGACGTTTTTCGCGCCGCAGACGATTTGTAGCGTCTCGCCGCCTACGTCCACCTGGCAAACGCTTAGTTTCTCGGCGTTTTCGTGTTTTATCTTGCTTTTTACGTAGCCTACGACGATATTTTTAGGTACCCTGATCTCTTTAAAACTATCGACCTCAAGCCCGATCGAATTTAACGTCTTTAGCAGAGTTTCGCTCGTTACGCTTGAGATGTCCAGCCATTCATTTAGCCAATTTCTTGAAATTATCATTTAAACTGCTCCAATAATCTTAAATCTCCCTCGAAAAGCGAGCGCAAATCAGGAATTTGATGAAGCAGCATCGCAAATCTCTCGACTCCAAGCCCAAATGCGTATCCGCTCACGTTTTTGTAGCCCACAGCCTTAAAGACGTTTGGATCGACCACGCCGCATCCCAGCACCTCGAGCCAGCCCGTTTGCTTGCACACGCGGCATCCGTCGCCGTGGCAGAAAATACAGCTAATATCAACCTCCGCGCTAGGCTCCGTAAATGGGAAAAAGCTAGGGCGAAAGCGTACTTTAACGTCGCCGAACATGTATTTTAAGAAATTTTCAAGCATTGATTTTAAATTTGCAAAGCTAACAGCACCGCCCTCCTCGACCACGAGGCCTTCTACCTGATGAAACATCGGCGTGTGCGTTAGATCCATGTCGCGGCGAAACACCGTTCCTGGCGCTATCATGCGTATCGGAGGCTTTTTACTCATCATCGTGCGCACCTGTACCGGGCTAGTGTGCGTGCGAAGGAGTCTAAAATCCTTAAAATAAAACGTATCCTGCATATCGCGCGCAGGGTGGTATTTAGGCAAATTTAGCGCCTCGAAGTTATGAAAATCATCTTCTATGAGCGGCCCGGTCTCGAGCGAGAAATTTTGCATCATAAAGTACTCGATGATCTTATCCATCGTAGCCATCACGGGGTGTAGCGCGCCGGCACCCGAAGGCTCGTTAAATAGCGTTATATCGATGGCTTCGGCCTTCATTTTGGCTTTTATCTCGCCGCTTTCAAGCTCGTTTTTTTTAGCCGCTAAAAGCGCTTCAAATTCGTCTCTTAGCTTGTTTAAATTTGCCGCAAATTCCTTCTTGGCCGCTTCGTCCATATCCTTAAGCTTAGCAAACTCCGACGTGATCGCGCCTTTTTTGCCTAGTAGCGCGACGCGAATCTTGTCTAAATCCGCCAAATTTCCGCATTTTGCGATACTTTCTCTATACTCTTGCAAGTTTTTACCTTTACTGAATTTTAGGATAGATTGTAGTCAAAATTTGATAAAATCTGCCTAAAAGGCGGGAAATTTTAACTTTTACTTGTTATAATTAAGCCAAATTTTAACCAGGAGAAAATCATGACGATATTTGAAAAAATCGTAGCGGGCGAAATACCTTGCAACAAGGTACTAGAAAACGACAAATTCCTAGCCTTTAACGATATAAATCCAAAGGCTCCGATTCATATTTTGATCATCCCAAAAAAGCACTTTGAAAATTTCCAGGAGATGGACGGGGCGCTGATGGGCGAGATGACGAAATTTATCCAAGAGGTCGCGGTGCTAATGGGCGTAGATAAGAGCGGATACCGCCTAGTTACAAACTGCGGCGAAAACGGCGGCCAAGAGGTCATGCATCTGCACTTTCATCTGCTAGCGGGAGCAAAGCTTGGCTGGGTAGATACCGCAACCGATCCGCAAAGTACGTTTTAAATTTTAAATTTATGCTCAAATTTCGAGCGTAATTTTGACTTAGCGAGCCGGCCGCAAGCACGGCAAGCTCGCTAAATATCCAAAAAGACCGCCGCTTCTGCTAAGTCGAGCGGTCAAATAATATTATTTCCTAGCCGCTCTAACCGCTTCTAAAAGCGTTTCAAAGCCTACTTTGCTCGAGTTTTCCACGTCTTTTAGGATTTCCACTCCGGCGGCGTTATCCTTGCTACTATCTGCGAAAATTTTGATCGCCTTATCGAGTCCGCTATGGACGTTTTCGTGATCGCGCGAGATGTCTTGGATGATTTTTGCGTCTTTTACTATGACGTTTTTAACCTTTTCGCTAAACCACTTACCAAAGCGGCAGCTACTAACGCTAGGAATGCCGTCAAATTCGCCGTTTAAAATGGCTCTATATCCGTTTAGTTTCATATTTATATGGTCGATTTTGCCGTTGCTGACGTTAACTTCGTTGGTTAAATTTAATGTTTGATTTAAGATATTTTGCGTATTTTCGTTCACGCTTGCGATAGTGCCTTGAAAATCGCTCAAAACGCGCATCACGTCGCCCGAAATTTTAGAGAAATTTTCGCTCATTCCTATCATCGTATTTGAGCTTTGTTTTAGTCCGTTTATATTCACCTCGACTTCGAGAGTGGCTTTTTGCGTGCGTTCGGCGAGCTTTCGCACCTCATCGGCCACCACGGCAAATCCGCGTCCGTGTTCGCCCGCGCGCGCGGCTTCGATAGCTGCGTTTAGGGCTAGTAAATTCGTCTGATCGGAGATATCCTTGATCAAATTTATAATCTCCACGATCGACATCACGCTGTTATTTAGCGACGAGGCATCGTTTTGCAGGTCGCCGCTCATTTGTTGGACGTTTTCCATCGAACTAACGATAAAGCTCGTCTGTTCGCGCAGTTCACCGGTCTTAGTAAACGTTAGGTTATTTAGCTCGTTTATATTTTCGAGCATTTTTAGGTTTTCTTCCATCGTACCTTGCAAGAAATTTATACCGTCGGCGTAGCTAGCCAGCAGAAGTTTCGTAGCATTTTCGTTGGTTTTTGGCTCGTTATACTCGCTCGTTGCACTTGATTTTGCCGCTTCCAGCTCGCTTTGCAGTTGCTTTATCTGCGCTTTTAGACTTTCGTTTTCCTGCGATAGAGCCGCATTTTTGCTCTCTAGCTCTTTTTTATAGCCGCTTCCAAACATCCTTTCCTCCTTAAATTTTTCTATAATTATAATTAAATTTTCGCCTTTTGGCGATAAATTTTAAAATTTATTTATCTTTCAGCCACCCGTTTAAAATTTCAATCTGCGCCGCCACGCTCTCATTCGCCGTGCCTCCTTGCGACTTGCGCGCCTCCTTAGAAGCGTTTAGATCAAGAAAATTAACCGCATTGCCGCCCAAGCTTTCATCCACGCTTGCAAGCTGCTGCGCGTTTAGCTCGCTCAAATCTAAGCCCAAATTTTCCGCATACGCCACCGCCTTGCCCGTGATGAAGTGCGCCTGGCGAAACGGCACGTTTTTCTCCCGCACCAAAAAGTCGGCCAGATCGGTCGCCGTGAGATGCCCGCGGCGCGTCATTGCTAGCATATTTTGCTCGTTAAATTTAGCCGTTTTTAACATCTGTTTTAAAATTTCAAGGCTCGCAAGCGCGGTGGCGACGCTATCGAAAACGCCCTCCTTATCCTCTTGCATGTCCTTGTTGTAGGCTAGCGGCAAGCCCTTCATCACCGTTAGCAGCGCAACGAGATTGCCGTTTACGCGCCCTGTTTTGCCGCGGATTAGCTCGGCGACGTCGGGGTTTTTCTTCTGCGGCATGATCGAGCTGCCCGTGCTGTACGCGTCGCTGATCGTGACAAAGCCGAACTCCTGCGAGCTCCACAAGATAAGCTCCTCGCACAGGCGCGACGCATGCGTCATCAGCACGCTTACGTTAAACAAAATCTCCAGCGCGAAATCGCGGTCGCTGACGCTGTCCATCGCGTTTGGCGTCACTCCCGCAAAACCGAGCTGCTGCGCGACCAGCTCGCGATTTATCGGATGCGGCGTGCCCGCAAGCGCGGCGGAGCCCAGCGGACAGAGGTTGTTTCGCTCTCGCGAGCTGGCAAAGCGCTCGTAGTCGCGGCGAAACATAAACGCGTAAGCTAGCAGATGATAGGCAAGGCTCACGGGCTGGGCGTGCTGAAGGTGCGTGTAGCCTGGCATCAGCGTGTCCGCGTGCTCGCTAGCTATATCTCGCAACGCGGCGACTAGCTCGCGGATTTTTTCGGAGATCTCGGCACCGCTTTTAAGTACGTATAGGCGAAAATCAAGCGCGACCTGATCGTTTCTGCTGCGCGCGGTGTGTAGCCTACCGCCAAGATCGCTTCCGATGAGCTCGCTTAGGCGCTTTTCGACCGCCATGTGGATGTCCTCGTCGGCGGTTTTAAACTCAAATTTACCGCTTTTTATCTCTTCAAACACGGCGTCAAGCCCCGCGACGATCTTTTCGCTCTCCTCAGGCTTTAAAATCCCGCAGGCGCCGAGCATTCTTGCGTGTGCCTTGCTGCCTGCGATATCCTCCTGCCAAAGCGCCCTGTCAAAGCCGATCGAGGCGTTAAACTCCTCCAAAAGCTCGCTACTCTCACCGCTAAACCTACCCGACCACATTTTTTTTGGATTTTCTTGCATCGTTTTTCCTTTTTGCGCTAAATTTTGACTTTGATTTTAGCTCAAATCCACTTAAATTTCACGCCGTATTCACTCTGCGCGGCTAAAATGAACGAAAAAGGAGCAAAAATGAAAAAGCGAATTTATCACGTAAGCGAGGTCGCAAAGAGCGGAGAAAAGGCGATAAAAACGGTATTTTGCGAGACGGACGCCACTAGTTGCGCAGTCTGGGTCGTGCGAGCCGGTCAAGAGGTCGCGGTACACACGCACACCACAAGCGACGACGTGTGGGTGTGCTTGCAAGGCGAGGGCGTATTTTATCTTGCAAAAAAGACGGACGAGCTTTTAGATAACGGCGAACAAGTAAATTTTAAAAGCGAGCGATCTTGTCGATACAAGCAAATCTCGGTCAAAAAGGGCGACGTGGTGATCTCGGCTAAGGGCGAGTGTCACGGCATGAAAAACACCGGTAAGGAGGATTTTATCTTTATCAGCGTTATCACGCCGTTGCCCGCTGATTACGTGGCGCTGGGGTAAATTTAAGCTAGCAAGAGTGGGGCTTATCGCGTGGGAAATGAAAATTTGTAGCATTTTGGGTATTTGTTGATTTTTACTGCGTGTAAATTTGACAAAAGCACATAGCGGCTGAAATTTTAAAAATTTACGGCGGCAAGCTAAATTTGGTGCCGATAAACAATGCCGAGGCGATCGCGGTGCACGGCGATAAATTTGAAATTTTAGGGCGGTAAACTGCGGCGCGAAAGTAAAATTTACGCTTGCGTTCGCATATAAGGCGCAAGGCAGAATTTAAATTTAGGCGCGACAAGCCGCTAGCGGATAAATTTAATCAAAAGGGTCAAAATGAAAATATTACTTATCAACGGCGGGGCGCCGTTTAACGGCAATAGCGGCAAGCTAAGCAAAACCTTGCACGAGCTAGCCAAAAATACGCTGGAAGCCCTAGGACACGAAACGCGCGAAACTACGATACATGAAGGCTACGACCTAGAGGGCGAGGTGGAGAAATTTCTATGGATGGATGCCGTGATCTGGCAGATGCCCGCATGGTGGATGGGCGAGCCTTGGCTAGTCAAAAAGTACGTGGACGAGGTGTTTATGGGCGGTATAGGCAAGATAGTAGCAAACGACGGACGGCACAGCGCGAGCCCAAACGACGGATACGGCACCGGCGGGCTGATAAAGGGCAAATCGCACATGCTAAGCGTCACATGGAATGCGCCGCTTCAGGCGTTTGACAAGCCGGGTGATTTTTTCGAGGGCGTGGGCGTGGACGGCGTTTATTTGCATTTTTATAAAGCCAACGAGTTTTTAGGCACGAAAAGGCTACCTACTTTTATGTGCAACGACGTCGTCAAAAACCCGGACGTAGAGCGTTTTATGAGAGATTACGAAGCGCATTTAAAAAGGGTTTTCGGCTAGAGAGCAAGAGGCTACCAAGCGATCTTTTTTATGCGGTTTGGCTGACGAGTAAAGCAGGTAAGCCTTTTTGCTCGAAAGTACGGCAAGGCGTTTAGCGCGTTTTGGATGAAATTTAAGCTTAAGGAGCATTTATGGATTATTTCAAGCCATTTTTAGTAAAGATCGCGGGGCGTGCCAGAGATGACGATCACACGAGCGCGCACAATCAGATCATCGCGCCGCTACTGAAAAACGCGCTCGCCGCCTATGTCTATAACGGCCGCAAAGATAGTATCGTAGGGGCTTTCGGCAGCGTGGAGCACCCATTAAATTTGAGCGACTTTAGTTTTCTCGTGCGCGAGCGGGGTAAATTTCGTCTCGATCTCTCGCGCGAATGCGTAAACGGCGCCGAGATTTTTTGGAACGCTTGCAGTTTTAGGCGCGGTTCAGTCGTTGTTTTGCTTGAGGGCGAGTTTGAGCTGGCGCCTATTTTACGCCGCTGCGCCGAGATAAGCATCGACGAAACGCCCAATATGGGCAACAGCCCAGCGGCGACCAAGCTTGCCAAGCGCGCGATGAGCGAGGGGCGGATCGCAGTGCTTTTTAGCGCATCAAACGGGATAGAGTGGATGGATATCTACGCTCCTGAGGCGGTGCAGGATAAAATTTCAAAGCTTGCGGATGAGATAAACGGGGGCGAAATTTAAAATATACGCTTTACGACCTTGCAGGCAAATGAGTCGTCAAATTTAATGACGCATAACGCTTCTTGCCGACACAACCGTGCGTAGTTATAAGCTTTAGACTAGCGACAGACGGCAAAAAACTCAAACGAAATGCGCCATCTTAGAAAAAAGCTAGATTATCGCGCCTTAAGCATTATCAAATTTAATCAAAACAATGTCTGCAGGCGGACGGTCGTCAAATTTACAAAGCAAAACTTGCCGCCCAAAGCTCAAATTTGACAACCCAATCCCCAAAAATGCAGCGTAAATTTACCGCCTCATCTTTCTGCCAATCAGCGCAAAAATCACGATCACGCCGGCGATCATCACTCCCGCCTTCACGTAAAATGCCCTCCTCTCGCGCACGGCTTCTGGCGAGCTGGTTTTGAGCCGTACCTTGACGCTCATGCCGCCCGCTACGATACTTAGCGTATCGCCGGCCATGCCTTTTAGCTTCACGCTTAGCGTGTTCGTGCCGCTTTGCGCGACCGTAGGCGTCATAAAGCCCGAGGCCTTGTAAGAGTAGCGCGTCATGAGGTCGTTGCAGTCTTTGGGGCGGAAAAATATCTCGTAGGTCTTACCTGCATCCACACCTAGTACGTCGCCGTCACGCGCGTCAAAATACGGATTTTGCGGAGTTTTGGTTTTAAAGCTCCACTTTATCTGCTTTACCTGCGCGCCAGTGCTTTGGGCGTTTGCTTGCTCGTAGCTAAAAACCGCCTCATACTGTGCGCCGAAGTCAAAAACCTCCCGCGAAAAAGCCGCAAACTGCTTGGAGGAAAATTTAGAATTTACATCGTTGGCGCTCCTGATGACGTGCAAATTTTGGATCTTTCGCCCGTCTTTAAATATCTCAAAATCCTTAAATTTTACCTCGCTTGCATTTGCGCTAAACTCGATGCTGACGGGATTTGCCGTGATCTTGCACTCAGGGAATGGGTCCGGGATCTCGCCGCTAAAATAGGGCGTCACGGCAGTAGCGTCGGGAAATTTGACGAAAGGCTTGCTAGAGCCGGTGAAATTATCAAATTTGGCGTCTTTTATTTTTAGATTTTTATCGGCGCAGACGTTGGTATAAAACCGCCCCGCGCCCGTATCGCTAGCGCCCCTAGCGCAAAAGGCGTTAAGCCTAGAGTTGCCCATCTCAAAGACGAAGGCGTTAAATTTATCCTTGGACGCAAGCGCGTAGCCGACCTCGTCGACGCTCAAATTTAAAAATGCAAAGCGGTGATAGATCGCTGAAAACAGCCCATCCACCGCCTCTTTAAAGTCGCTTTTATAAGCGATGTTTTCAAGCACTAGAGTTGATTTGTAGCCCACGGCTAAAGCTCTGTCGGCCGGGGTCGCGCCGCTAAATTTAGCCCGTCCGGCCGTCTCGTCGTGGCCCATGTATTCGTTTTGGGCGCTATACTCGGCATGATTTTTGGCGGCTTGGCTTAAAATTTGATTCGGTTTTAGACCGGAAAGTCCGGAGCCTCGGCGGTACTCGTTTAGATACGCGACCGCGTCTGAGTCTGGAACGAAAGAAAACTCGGGCTGATTGGCGGACTTTAGCCCGGAGCTTTGGCCCTGCCCGCCAAAGATATCGCAACCAGAGAGAAAAAAGGCGCAGGCTAAAAGGCCGAATTTAAGCCCGTGTTTTACAGAGTAAATTTTCAACCAGCGCCCTTTAAATTTAAGCCTTAGGGCCCGCTTTTGCGTATTCCACGCCCTCTTTTACGTCCTCGTAGCGTTTAAAATTCGCCTCAAACATACTCGCTAGTTTATCGCGAGTCGCGACGTATTCGCCCTTGTTTTCCCACGTATTGATCGGATTTAGCAGCTTCGTCTCGACGCCTGCGAGCTCTTTTGGGATCGCGAGGTTAAATTTCTCGAAATTTTCAAATTCACACTTTTTGATACTGCCGTCTAGGATCGCGTTTATGCATGCACGCGTGGCTTTTATGCTCATTCGCTTGCCCACGCCGTATGCGCCACCGCTCCAGCCGGTGTTTACGAGATAGACGCTGACATTGTGCTTATCGATCTTTTCGCCCAGAAGCTTAGCGTAAACGGTCGGATGCAGCGGCATAAACGGCTCGCCAAAGCACGCGCTAAATGTCGCCACGGGCTCTGTGATACCGCGCTCGGTGCCCGCGACTTTTGCCGTATAGCCGCTTAGGAAATAATACATCGCCTGCTCTTTGGTTAGTTTTGCGACCGGCGGCAAAACGCCGAACGCGTCGGCGGTTAGGAAGATGATGTTTTTCGGATGGCCGCCTGCGGAGCTTGGCTCGTAGTTATCGATATGATAGATCGGGTAGCTAACGCGGGTGTTTTCGGTCTTGCTGCCGTCTTTGTAGTCCACGACGCCCGCTTCGTTGGCGACCACGTTTTCAAGCAGCGCGTCGCGTTTGATCGCGGCGTAAATTTCAGGCTCGCTGCTCGGGTCTAAATTTATGCACTTCGCGTAGCAGCCGCCCTCGAAGTTAAATATCCCCTCATCGTCCCAGCCGTGCTCATCATCGCCTATTAGTTTGCGATTTGGATCTGTAGAGAGCGTCGTTTTACCCGTGCCGCTTAGGCCGAAAAATAGCGCCGTGTCGCCCTGCTTGCCCACGTTTGCCGAGCAGTGCATACTTAGCTTGCCCTCAAGCGGCAGCCAGTAGTTCATCATAGAAAAAATTCCTTTTTTCATCTCGCCGCCGTACCACGTACCGCCGATAACCGCGATGTTTTCCTCGACGTTAAAGATAACGAAAACGTCGGAGTTTAGCCCCTGCTCTTTGCACTCTTCGTTTTTGCATTTGCACGCGTTATAGACGACGAAATCGGGATGAAATTCCGCCAGCTCGCTCTCGCTTGGACGGATGAACATATTTTTAACAAAATGCGCCTGCCACGCGACTTCGGTTACGAAACGAACCGATTTTTTGCTCTTTTCGCTCGCGCCGCAAAATGCGTCTTGGATAAAGATTTCCTTGCCGCCTAATTGGGCTTTTGCCTTAGCTAAAAGCTTGTCGAAAAGCTCTTTTGAGATAGGCTGATTTACCTTGCCCCAAGCGATGTATTTTTGACTCGGGTCTTGTTTTACGAAGTACTTATCCTTTGGGCTGCGACCCGTAAAGATGCCCGTGTCCACCATAAAGGTGCCGTTGCTGCTGACGCGCCCCTCATTCATCGCCTTTTCAAGCTCGAAAAGCTCATCGTAGCTTAGGTTGTGGTTGATTTTTTTGATGTCCTTAAGACCTAATTTTTCTATTTCGTTTACCATTTTTCTTCCTTTTTTGGATTAAATTTTCGCTAAAATTTGACCGTTTGCTACGGTTTGTCCTTGCTGTACCTCTATAGACGTCACAAGTCCGTCTTTTGGAGCGTTTACGTCTATTTCCATCTTCATAGCTTCCAGCACGAACATCCTTTGCCCCTTTTTCACGCTATCGCCCACTGCGACTAGGATTTTAAACACGTTTCCCGGAAGCGTGCTTTTCACCGGCTCGCCGCTGCCGCCGGTCGTTTTAGCCGGAGAGAGCTCCGGAGGCGGCATGTGCGCTACGCTTGCGGGTTTTACGCTTTTTATCTCGGCTTTGCCGTCTGCGTCCGCGACCTCGACGTCAAATTTCTTGCCGTTTACGGTGACGCTGTATTTTTCGTTTATCGGAGTTTTTGCGCGAGGGGTCGGTGCACTCGTTTCGGCCGCGTTTGAGGATTTTTTTCGGATATTTACTTTGCCTTCGCCTTTTAAAAATGCGATGCCTTTTTCCTTGCACGCCGCAGCGATAAAGATATTTTCCTCGCTAGGCTCGATTCCCTCTTTTTTAAGCAGCTCGCGCGTAAATTTAAGCGACTTGCTCTCGTCTTTATCCGCGATATCCATGGCGTGTTCTTTGGTCGGTTTTAAGCTTAACTGCTCGCTAGCTAGCTTAACGACGCTCTTATCGGGCTCTACGGGCGTCTTGCCAAAGTACCCTAGCACCATTTTACCGTAACCCTCGGCAATCTTTTTCCACGGGCCAAACATTACGTTATTAAACGCCTGCTGGAAATAAAACTGACTAACCGGCGTCACGCTCGTGCCGTAGCCGCCCTTTTGTACGACTTCGCGCATCGCTAGGATGACTTCTGGAAATTTATCCAGGATATTATTATCGCGCATCATTTGGGTATTTGCCGTTAGTGCGCCGCCTGGCATCGGGCTAAACGGGATGAGCGGGCTAACCTGCACGGCTTCCGGCGGCAGGAAATAATCTTTCAAGCACTCATTTAGCACGCTTTCGTATTTTAGAATTTTCTCCACGTCAAGTCCGCCCAGATCATAGTTTTTACCCTTAACGGCATGCAGCATCGTTAGGATATCAGGCTGACTGGTGCCGCCGCTAACCGGGCTTGCGGCTAGATCTATGCCGTCAGCGCCGGCTTCTAGAGCGGCCATATAGCAAGCGACGCTAACGCCTGCGGTTTCGTGAGTGTGGAGTCTGATGTGGGTATTTTGTGGGAGGAGTTTGCGAGCCATTTTGATGGTCTCATATACTTTTTGCGGGCTAGAGGTGCCGCTGGCGTCTTTGAAACAAACGCTGTGATACGGTATACCCGCGTCTAAAATTTCGCGCAAAATCCGCTCGTAAAACGCCACGTCGTGCGCACCCGAACAGCCTGCTGGCAGATCCATCATCGTAACGACCACTTCGTGCTTTAAGCCGTGATGAGCGATACGTTCGCCCGAGTATTTTAAATTTTCCACGTCGTTTAGCGCGTCGAAGTTTCGTATCGTGGTCGTGCCGTGTTTTTTAAAGAGCTTCGCGTGTAGATCAACCAGCTCGCGGCTGCCCGTATCTAGCGTTACGGTATTTACGCCGCGGCTTAGAGTTTGCAGGTTTGCCTCGGGCCCGACCGTTTCGCGAAATTTATCCATCATCGCAAACGCGTCTTCGTTCAAGTAAAAATAAAGGCTCTGAAATCGCGCCCCGCCGCCGAACTCAAAGTGCGTTATACCAGCCTCTTTAGCCGCGCTAACCGCGGGCAAAAAATCAGCCATCGCCACGCGCGCACCGAAAACCGACTGAAAGCCGTCTCTAAAGGTAGTGTCCATAACGTCTATAAATTTTTTCGCCATTTTGCCGCCTTGTCAAATTTCAAAATCGTGCTAATTTTACCTAGTTTTAGATTAAGTGGATATAATAAAATCAAAGCATTATCACAAAAATGTTTAACGAGGGGAACAAATGCAAGAGCGCACGCTAGAAGAGCTTTATAAAAAGCTAAAAGAATTTGATAGGCTGATGGATAAAGAGGAGTATCTACTTGACGAGATAAGAGACGCCGTAGAGGCGCAGGATTTGGCGTTTGCCGCGCAAATTTGCGACTTTGTGCTAAACGAGGAATTTGAAAAATTCGGCGCATTTTTAAGAACCAGAGCGCTAATGTGGCTCACGGGCTACATCGCGCAAAATTTAAAAGAAAGCGAATACCCGAATTTCGACGACTTTACGGACTGCCTGTGGAAATTTAAATGGATCGTCTCGGGCGTCGCCAAAAGCTCCATGATAGAAAAAGAGCTCATAGACAAGGTAAACGAAGCGATGCTGTTTTACTACGAGCGCTTGGAGCTCTCGCTGGCAGCCTACTACAAGGCCTTGATGAATCAAAACATCGATATGGGCGACGCTAGGGAGGCGAAGGCAAACTACGAGCTGTGGAAAAAGCTAGCCAAAGACGATATGGCCGACTGCGAGGCGTGCGAGGCATCGGGTGAGATCGCGTATTTAAATTTTGCCGGCGAGCACGAAGCGGCGCTGGAGCTTGCCGCGCCGATACTCTCAGGCGAGCTAACCTGTGCCGAAGTACCTCACGCGACCTACGCGCCGATGCTTTTTAGCATGATTAAAACAGGCAAGATAGAAGAGGCAAAAGCCCTTTTACCCAAGGCCGCGGCGACGATCGAGTCAAATCCTCGCGTTATAAATGAGATCGCCCCGCTAATCGAGATCGCCGTTAGGCTGGATGAGCGCGAGGCGGCGCTCAATTTGGCGCGCAAGCACTCCGCGGCGATCCTTGAGGGCAACGACGATCTAAACGACCTGCGATTTTTCATCGCAGTTAGCGCGTTTGGCGACGAGAACGACTATAAAACGGCTTTGGAACTGGCGGGCAAATTTGACGCTAGAAACGGCAACACCTACTACTCGGACTACCTGAACGAATTTTACGCGGAGTTTGGTTTTTAGCTTTTGCGGGTTAAATTTTACGTATAAATTCGGCAAATTTGACCAAGATGAATTCGCTAAATTTTACGCACCGAGACCCGCATCTCGACGATAGTAAATTTGGCTTGGTTAAAATTTGGCATTGCGAGTTTGGCATCCTTGCGCAAAAAACAACCATTTGAGGTTGTTTTTTACTTTATTGTAAAGGGGGTGGGGGCTTAAATTGCGCTCTGCTTTGCAGTTGCGAGGCAAAGCCGAAGCAAAAGATCTCCCTACCCCCTTTAATCCCCCTCCCGCTACGACGTGAGAGGTTGCTGCACTGCGTGCAGGTTTATGTGGCGCTATTGCGTCGCAAGTTTAAATTTGCATTTTCAAGGTGCGGGTCTCGGCGAGTAAAATTTGACTTCAAATTTGAGCGTAAAGCGATAAGGCGAAGTATTTTTGTTCTAGACGAGGCGCTTTTAAATTTGGCGACGGGAGTTACCATATAGGTAATGACCGAGCCAAATTTAAAAGCAACGAAGTATAGGGCAAAAAGACGAGCCGAAGCAAGAAATTTGCAATCTTATTCGCTCGGCTTAGTTATCTCATAGGAGAAATTTATCTCCCTGTTCTCATTTGGCTTAAGCGCAAATTTCCACGTCACCTTGCCGTCTTTGCCTATCTCGTTTTCTTTCGGGTCGTTTTTCACGCTCACGCTTACGCTCTCATGCGTGCTAACCGGCGCTTGCTCCTCCAAAACCACGTCCCATGCGAGTTTCGAGCCGTTTTTGATGCTGTATTTATATCCGCGCGAGATCTTGTTTTTCGAGCCGAAAAACGACTCTTTCGTATATTCGCCGTTGGCTTCTTTTTTCACGCTAACAAGCTCGTTTTTGCCGAAAAACTCCTTTGCCTCCTCACCGGCGGCGTAGCCTACGTGCCTTTTGCCGATATTTATACCGTCAATCTTAAACTCGCTTTGCGCGCTCTCGATGCTACGCTCCGGCTTAAACGCGGCTCTAACAAAAGCGCCCGCACTGCCGTAGCCGTCGATCACTAGGTCAAATTTAGCATCCAGACTCTGCTTGTCATAGGCAAAATCGGCCGTTTCGTCCGCCTTTAGGCTCACGCCCTCGATGTGCCACGCGTTTGCGAGCGCGTTTTGCTCGTTGATCGACTGAACGTCTTTGACGCTATTTTTCTTCGCGGGCGCCCTTGCCACGGCCATATCGGCGCTCGCCTCCATCATCGGCGCGGCTGCTAGCGGCATCATATTTCGCGGCTTTGGTTTGCCCTCATAGCGCGGATAAAACGGCGCTGGCGTCAAATTTGACGAGTAGTAAAACGGATAAAGCGCGATGGTCAGGGAGTTTAGATCGATACCCAGAGGATTTGTCACGGTTAAATTTTGCGAGATTTCGACCTTGCCTTTGGCGACGTCGGCATGGATTTTATTTTTTAAATTTACGCTAACGCCCACGGGATAGGAGATTTTGACCTGTTTCGGATCGCATTCGAATTTCAAATCAAGCTTTTGGAAATTTTTAACCTCGGTCGCGTTCATTTTCTTTTTCAGCTCGTCGATTTGCTTTTTAGTTTGCGAAATTTGAGCTAGATTTTTTAGCACCGCTTCGTAAAATTTATCGCCGTCGGCGTCCAAATTTGCGACGCTTTGCTCTTTAAATGCCGGGAAATTGTTTAAAAAAGCGTTTTTGGAATTTAGCGCGTTTAGCTTGTCGTTTAGCCCTTCAAGCTCTTTTTCGTTTTGCTTAAATTTAGCGTAGGCCTCGTTTTCTGCGGGCTTTGCTTCGTTTAAATTTAGACTCACGAGCTCGCACGACGCGGCCACGTCGATGTCCTCAAGCTCGACGAAATCGGGCAAATTTAGACTAAATTCGCTTTTTTGGTTGGTGAAATTTTGATGGATAAATGAGGCGTTTTTGTAAATTTCTATCAGGTTGCTTTCGGCGCTCGCTATCAGGGCAAACGCCGAAACTAAGGCTATTTCTCTCATTTTTTCTCCTTTGGATGATTTTAAGAGATTATAGCCTTACAAAGATAAATTTTAGCCTAGCAAGATGATCGTGAAAATAATCAAAACTAAAATTTGTATCGCGATAAAGGGCACCACGCCTCGGTAGATGTCGGAGGTCTTGACCTCGGCGGGAGCCACGCCTTTTAGATAAAAGAGGCTAAAGCCAAACGGCGGCGTGAGAAACGAAGTCTGTAAATTCATCGCGATAACGATGGCAAAATATAGCGGATTTATGCCTAAATTTACGGCTATCGGCGCTAAAATCGGTAGCACGATATACGAAATCTCGACAAAATCTATAAAAAATCCGAGCGCAAAAATCGCAATCATAGCTAAGATGATAAAGCCCCATTTTTCGCCAGGCAAATTTGACATCACTTCCTCAACGATCTCGTCGCCGCCAGTGTAGCTAAACACCATCGAAAACGCAGTCGCGCCGATAAGGATAGTAAAGACGACTGCCGTGGTTTTGACGCTCTCTTCGAGCGCTTCTTTTAGCATCTTAAACGAAAAAGTCCTGTAAAAAACAGAAAGCAAGATCGCGCCAACGCAGCCAAACGCCGAGCTCTCCGTCGGCGTAGCAATGCCTTCAAATATCGAACCAAGCACTAGCACCACAAGCACCAAAGGCGGCAAAATTGCAAGGATAGCGTTTAAAATTTGCTTTGATTTAGGCACGTCGCTTTCGACGGCAACCGGCGGCGCATAATCCTTTTTCACGTAAGAGATGATGAGTATGTAGGCTATATAAGCGCCAACTAGCGCAAGTCCCGGATATATCGCCTCGCGGAAAAGATCGCCCACAGGCACCGTAAATACGTCGCCAAGAATTATAAGCACGATCGAAGGCGGGATGATCTGCCCAAGCGTACCCGAAGCACAGATAGTGCCGCAGCCTAGAGCTTTGTTGTAGTTGTACTTTAGCATCACGGGCAAGCTCATAACGCCCATAGCTACGACGCTAGCGCCCACAACGCCCGTAGATGCGGCAAGCAGCGCGCCAACTAGCACGGTGCTTATCGCCACGCCGCCGCGTATCTCGCCGAATAAAAATGCCATAGACTCGAGCAGCCTCTCGGCCAGCTTGGTCTTTTGCAAAATAATGCCCATAAAAACGAAAAGCGGCACGGCGATGAGGATTTTATTTTCCATTATCGAGTAGATGCGGTAAGGCATGAAGTTAAAGATCTCTTTAAATATCTCAAGCCCGCCCATAAAGCCGCCTCCGTCGCCAAAGCTCTCGACCATACCGCCGATGAGTCCAAAAATAACGGCTATCGCGCCAAAGGTAAACGCGACGCTAAAGCCGATAGCAAGCATAAAAAGCGCGGCTAAAAACATTACGATACCGGTCATTTTCCCTCTCCTTGTTGCGCGGTTTTGCTTAAATTTGCGTCAAATTTGCCCGCCTCGCTTAAATTTGAGCGAGCGTCCAGATAGACGTTTAGCCACTTTATAAAGTAGCCGACGCTAAAAAATATAAGTAGCCAGAAGCTAAACGGGATAAAGGCCTTGATAACCCAGCGATACGGCAAACCGCCAGGATCTGCGCTACCCTCGCCGCTCTCGTACGCCTCCACGACGTAGTCCCAGCTCAGCCACGCGACCAAAAGTGCAAGCGGCAGGATAAAAAGGATAACGCCCGCCATATTTATGAGCGCTCTTTTTTTCACGCTCATCTTTTCGTAAAATATATCCACTCGCACGTGCGCGTCGTCTTTTAGCGCGTAGCTCATGCCAAGCAGGATGATAACGCTAAAAAAGTGCCACTCAAGCTCTTGCAGGCCTACGTTGCCGTATTTGAAAAAATATCTCGCCGTGACGTTAAAAAAAACGTCCGCGATCATCAAAAACATCACGAGTATACAGACGTAGCCCGCGACGTCGCCTAATTTACCGAAAAATCGCTCTACTTTTTTTAAATTTCGTTCCATTTAACTCCCCAAAATTTGTCTTATCATTATAGCTAAAATGCAAATCGGCGCGACGAATCGCAGTAAAAAATACCAAATTTCAAAAACCGTCCTACCCATATACGGCAAAAATAGCTCCTCTAGGCTGCCTCTTTTCATCGCGTAGCCGACAAATACCGCGATCACGATACCGCCCAGCGGCAGCATGATATTTGAGCTAAGATAGTCTAAAACGTCAAAAAATCCCTTGCCGAAAAACGTGAGCGCGTCTTTAAATTCGGCAATATTTGAAAGCGCGCAAAGCGTGCCTAGGCAATAGACGCAAACGCCAACGATCGCGATCGCGCCTAGGCGAGGGATTTTAAACTCGTTTATGAGATAAAAAACGAGCGGCTCGACCATCGAGATAGCCGACGTAAGCCCCGCAAAAATAAGCGCGGTAAAAAACGTAAAGCTTAAGACGTTTCCCATCGCTCCCAGCTTAGCAAACAGCGTAGGCAGCGATATAAACGCAAGCCCCACGCCCTGGCTAGGCTGCTCGCCATACTCGAAAACAAAGGTAAAAACGATGAGGCCGATGACGACGCTAACGATGATATTTAGCGCGACGACGTAGAGCGAGGAAGTGAAAAGATTTGTCTTGTCATCCAGACTAACCGAATACGTCGCGATCGCGCCGATACCAACGCACATCGTAAAAAACGCTAGGCCAAGAGCCACAAACACCGCCTCGCTCGTGATCTTAGAAAAATCAGGCACTAGCAAAAACTCCGCCGCCTGCGAAAATCCGCCCATTTGCATCGAGTAAATCAGCATAAAAATAAGTAGCAAAAAAAGCGTCGGCAAAAGCCATAAATTTATGCGCTCTATGCCGCCTTTTATGCCCTTTGAGAGGATGAAAAAATAGGCCGCGAACGCGATGCTAAAGTATAAAATTTGACCTGAGATGTCAGAGCTTATAAATTTGCCGAAATTTTCGCCCGAAATTGCGATACTTTGCGGAAGCTCGCCAAGAGATAAGACCGAGTACCTAATAACCCAGCCGATAATAACCGTATAAAACGACGCTACCAAAACGCCCGTTATCATTATGACGCCAGCGTACCCCCAAAATTTGCCGTTTTTAGGAGCGAGCGAGCGAAAGGCGTTAACGGGATCGGCGTTTGAAATTTTACCCATCGCCATCTCGGCAAAAAATATACTAAGCCCGACCGCAACAGCAAAAACTAGATACAAAAGCACGAACGCCGAGCCGCCGTTTGCGCCGACCATGTATGGAAATTTCCACGCATTGCCAAGTCCGATCGCGGCACCCACGATGGATAATATAAATCCGATTTTAGAAAATTTATCGCTTGCCACTGTTAGCCTCTTAGTGCATTTATCGTGATGATGGCGATGCTAATAGGAGCTACGAACCTAATCATAAAATACCAAATTTCAAAAACGGCCCTGCTCATATACGGCCCAAAAAGTATGTAAAGCGCGTCTTTTTTGATGACAAACCCGACGAAAATCGACACCGTAATGCCGCCTATTGGCATGATGATGTTTGAGCTGAGAAAATCAAGGCAGTCAAAAAAGCTCTTGCCGAAAAATACCAAATTTTCTTTAACGCCATCTATGCTTGAAAGTATGCACAAAATGCCCATACAGTAGATGAAAGCGCCGATTAGCGCGAGGGCTTTTTTACGAGAAAAGCCAAACTCACGGATGAGATAGTGCGTAAACGGCTCTAGCATCGAGATGGCCGAGGTAATGCCCGCAAAAAGTAGAGCAGAAAAAAACGCAAACGCAAGCACGTGCCCGAGCGTGCCGAGCTTGGCAAACAGCGTCGGTAGCGAGATAAACACGAGCCCCACGCCCTGACTAGGCGTCGCGCCAAACTCAAACACGAAGGTAAAGATAACAAGCCCCATCAAAATGCCCATAACGACGTTTATGACGACGATGATGATCGAGGAGCTAACGAGATTCGTATTATCGGGCAATGACGCAGAGTAGACGATGATGACGCCAACACCCAAAGACAGCGTAAAAAACGCAAGTCCAAGCGCGGTGAGAATGCTACTCACGCCTAGTTTTGAAAAATCGGGAACCAGCAAAAATTTAGCCGACTGCACGAAGCCGTCCATCGTAAACGAGTAGCTAAGCATGATGATAAGCAGGATAAGCAGCGAAGGCATCATCCATACGTTTACGCGCTCGATGCCGCTTTTTATGCCCTTTGAAACGATAAAAATGCAGAGAAAAAATACGATCGTGAAGTAAAAAATTTGAGAGGCAGCGTCGTTAGCGTAAAAACTGCCGAAAATTTTCTCCGAAGCCTCGACGTCCTTTGGCAGCTCGGTTATTACCATAACTGCGTATTTTAGTATCCATCCGATGATGACCGTGTAAAAAGAGGCGATGATGATCGCGCCTATCATCGTAAAACCCGCAAATTTCCACACTTCTTTGCGCTTTGGAGCAAGCTTTTTAAAGGCGTTTACTGGGTCAGACTCGGAAAGTTTGCCGATAGCTATCTCGCCGAAAAATATCGCAAGTCCGATAAAAAACGTCATAAAAAGATACAAAAGCACGAAGGCCGAACCGCCGTTTTGACCGACTAGATACGGGAATTTCCACGCATTTCCAAGCCCCACCGCAGAGCCTGCAACGGCTAAGATAAAGCCGATTTTAGAAAATTTATCCTGCGCCAAATTTAACCTTAGTATTTAAAATTTCAGAAGCGAGGCTAGCATAAAAAAGCTTTTAAAATTCTAATTTTTAAATAAATTCGTGGAAAAACGAAACATCGCTGAAATTTTTTGTAAATTTGTAGCACTACGCGGCTGCAAATTTGACTAGTAGAAAATTTCTGAAAATTTTTCTCGGTTTTAAGTAACTCAAAGCTAAATTTTTATAAAATGCGCTCTCAAAGCTTCAAAGTAGGGGTCTGATCCGAAATGGCTTAATTTTACAAGGAGACTTTATGAAAAAAGTTGTTTTTTTAATGATGGCTCTTGCTAGCTTCGCGTTTGCGGGCGACGGCGAGATGTTAAGATCTTACTCTGTTCTTGCGGCAGCAGTCGGTCTAGGCCTAGCGGCTCTTGGCGGCGCTATCGGTATGGGAAATACCGCTTCTGCGACAATTTCAGGCACGGCTAGAAACCCTGGCGTGGGTAGCAAGCTAACTACGACGATGTTCGTTGCTCTTGCGATGATCGAAGCACAAGTTATCTACGCGCTAGTTATCGCGCTAATCGTTCTTTACGCAAACCCAATGTTTTAATATCGGGCGGGTTCGTCCCGCTCTTTGTTCTTTTAACCCACGTGCGACCTTGGTGGAACGGTAGACACGCTACTTTGAGGTGGTAGTGCCGAAGGGTGTGCGAGTTCAAATCTCGCAGGTCGCACCATGGTTCTTATTAATTCCCAACAAAAACTCTTAAAACCATCAATAATCTGCTAGCCTAAAATGCAACTCTGCAAAATAGGCCATATACATAAGTGCTCTTGCAGTTGTGCATAATGCATTAAAGAACTTAAGTCTATTAGGTGTTTTAGTAGCCGCCACACTTCTTTATACGATCAAATTTAAAAAGCGGTTTGCAAATTTAAATAACCTAAAAAACAAATCAACAATTTAAATTTTAAAAATCGTCAAAAGTAGCAGTCCTATAAGACAATTTAATCCGCTATAATTTATATCTAAATTTAAAATAATGGCAAAAACAAGGGAAATAAAAAATCTCAAATTTAATCGGCAAGCGCCCGAAGTTAATTCTAAAATAAAAAAGCGGCCGAACTCTTGCAAGAATCCGTCCGCTTAAATTTACAGTGGAGCCAAACGTCAAATTTAAAAATTCGGCTCTAAATTTTGTCTTACATAAAAACCGGTATCGTCGTATTTTTAAGGAAATATCTCGAAGTGCCGCTCAAAAATATCTCTAAAAAGCCGTTTTCTCCGTATCTACCAGCCACGATCAGGTCAAATCCGCCCTCTTTAGCGCTTCGTAGCAACGCCTCGCCCGGTACCGAAGTCGTGCTCACGACCTCGTAAGTCGCCTGTATGTCGTGCAGTTTTAGGTACTCTTCTAGCTTTTTTAGATTTTCCTCTGCGCTACCGTCGCCAGAGTGCGGCATGCAAGTGATACAATGCACTTTTTTAGCTTTTTTTAGCAGCTCGATCGAGCTGCTCACGGCGCGAGAGTTTTGCGTCGAGCCGTTCCAGCTAACTAGGATATTGTCGGCCTTAAAGCTCGTTATGCGCCTTGGTATCGTGATAGCCGTTTTGCCGCTTTTTAGCACCGCTGCTTCAAAAGTGCCGGTGATCTTACCGTCAAGCGGTACTGCGGCAACTACCATATCGCAAAATTTAGACTCCTGTTCGACCACTACGCTTCGCTTGCCGCTTTTTGTGGTAAATTTAGCCGTCGTCTTGCCCTCGATCGGCTCGTCGCTAATCTGAACGTCTAGCTCTTCGCAAAGTTTATGAAAAATAGTCTCGTTGCGCTCGTGCTCGACGCCAAGTTCAGCCTTCGCAGCCTTTAAAAACTCATCGTAAAGCACGCCGCCTCGAAGCGTCATTTTCATATTATAAACGACGCCTGGATCTAGCTGGCAAGCCAAAATCTCGATGTGGCTGTTGAAATGCTTAGCGACCAGCAAAGCCCCTCTGATACGCTCTTTTACGTCGTCGCCCGCGCCGATTGGGAAAAATATTTTTTTATACTGCATCGGTTCTCCTTTAAATTTATTGCGCTAGAGAAAGGGAAATTTTGTGCCCTTTTTGCTCGCTGATTTTTACTTTGACCTTATCGCCGGCTTTTAGAGGCGTTTTGATCTTTGAGATATGCAAAAGTCCGTCCACGCCGCCAGGAAGCCCGATAAAGGCGCCAAATTCTACCACGCTTTTTACCTCGCCCTCAAATTCGTCTCCGATATTAAACTCAGGCGCCTTGTGAGGCTTGCCGTCTTTGCCGCCTCTTTTGCCGCCAAAGCCCTTGCCGTTATCTTTTGAGACGATTTGGATGATGTAGTCTTTAGCTGCATCTACGCTTGATTTTTGCGCGCCGGCGATCTTTACCTCGCCTTTTTCGCGGTCAAGGTCGATGGCGACGTCAAATTTTTCGATTATCTCTTTTATCGTTTTGCCGGCCTGTCCGATGATGTCAACGATCTTGCCCGGATCCACGCTAAAGAGCTCTAGTTTAGGGAGTATATCTTCGTTTACGGAGATATTTTCGTTTGCTTTTTCCATCAAATTTAATATATGTAGCCTACCCTCGCGCGCCTGCAAAAGCGCCTCTTTTAGCACGTCAAGGCTGATACCGCCTAGCTTTATATCCATCTGAAGCGCTGTTATGCCGTCTTTGCTACCTGCGACTTTAAAGTCCATGTCGCCGTCGTGATCCTCTAGTCCCATGATGTCGGTTAGTACGGCGTGCTTATCGCCCTCGAAAATTAGTCCCATCGCGACGCCCGCGACTAGTTTTGGCGTATCGACGCCCGCAGCCCTTAGCGCTAAAGACCCGCCGCAAACGCTAGCCATCGAGCTTGAGCCGTTACTTTCTAAAATTTCGGACACGAGTCTGATCGTATAAGGCGAATTTACGTCGATGCTTGGCGCAAGCGCGCGTTTAGCGAGGTTGCCGTGACCCAGCTCGCGTCTACCCGGAGCCTTTAGCGGGCTAGCCTCGCCGACGCTAAAACCGGGGAAGTTGTAGTTAAACATAAATTTATCCGTCACGGCGCCTTTTTCCGTTAGCATATCGTACATCTGCGCGTCGCCGTCGGTGCCTAGGGTCGCCACCACGAGAGCTTGCGTCTGGCCGCGGGTAAAGAGGCAGCTACCGTGAGCGTTTGGTAGGATATTCGTCTCGATGCTGATCGGGCGGACCTCCTTAAGTCCTCTGCCGTCGGCGCGAACGCCCTCGTTTATGATCTGCTCGCGGACGATTTTTTTCTTAAATTTAGCTAGAACGTTAGAGACGACCTCCTCCTCCCAGCCCTCTTTTTGAGCTACTTCGTCGGTCAAAATTTGCTTAGCGATCTTAGTTAGTTCGCTAGCACGCTCGCTTTTGGCCATCTGATTTATCGCGGCTTTTACGTCGTTTTTATAAAATTCGTTTAAATAAACCGCGACACTATCGTTTTCGATCTCCGGCTTTAGCTCTAGCTGCACGTCTTCTTTTTTATGCTGACTAAATGCTTCTTCATAAGCGTTTGAGGCGCGAAGTATGGCTTTACCGGCCTGCGCAATCGCCTCCACGATGAGATCTTCGCTAAATTCGTTCATATCCTGCATCGCTATCACGCCGCCGCCTAAATTTGGATCCATCATAGGATCAAGCGCGATAGGCACTATCTCGTCTTTTTCGGTCGGGATGCTTCTCATCTCGATCATCAAAAGCTCGTCTTTAACGCCTGCTACGTAAAGATCGAGTGCGGAAGTTTTTAGCTCGGAGTTGCCAGGGTTTATGACAAATTTATTATCTATATATCCCACGCGTACGCCGCAAACAGGCGCATTTACGGGGATGTCGCTAAGATAAAGCGCGACTGAGGCTGCATTTAGAGCGACGACTTGCAGATCAACCTCGGGATCGCAAGATAGCACCATCACGACGATTTGCGTCGGATACGCGTAGCCTTTTGGAAAGAGCGGACGAAGCGAACGGTCGATGATACGCGAAGTTAGCGTCTCAAAATCTCCGGGCTTGGTTTCTCTTTTTACGTAGCCGCCTGGGATCTTGCCTGCCGCGTAGCTTTTTTCGATATATTGCACCGTTAGCGGTAAAAAATCCTCGGTAACTTGCGTATCTTCGCGAGCGACGGTGGCCAAAACGACGGTGTTTTTTACGCGCAAAAGCACTGCGCCGCTAGCTTGCTTGGCGACCTTGTCTATATCGTAAATTTCAACTTGATTATTGACTTCTATTGAATACTGCATGCCCTAACATCTCCTTGTTTTTGTAATGGTATATAAAACGGACTCTCCTCTAGTATGGAAAGCACGGTTTCGGGTTTTGGTTCGATTTTATTTTTGTAGTAAAAATCCACTTCGATAAAATTTGCGATCTTATGCACGGCGTAAATTTCATCCACCAGCGGCGCGATAGCTGCGGCTACGTCTGTGGCGATGAGCGGCGTAGCGTAGGTGACCGATTTTACCCTCTCGCGCATGAGTGTTTTTAGGCAGGTTAGCGCTGTAAGACCCGTCTCGCAGCCCTCATCGACGAGCAGGATATTTCTATCCTTTAGATCGCCGATTAAATTTCCTTTTCTAAATTTATATACGTTTTTTAGGATTTTTTCGTCATATTTGCGATCCGCCTCGCCATAAACGAAATCGTAACTAATACCAAAGCTCTTAATCAGCTCATCGTTTAGCACCACGTCATCCTTTTCGCTAACCATCGCGATCTCACACTCCGGGTTATTGGGCGCAAAAATGTGCTCGCAGAATAAAATCTCGTAGCTCAAATTTAGCCCGCGAGCTATGCTGTCGACCATGATAACCGATTCTATGGATGCGCATATCATCAGATATTCGCCTACAACCAGCTCCTTCTTGGGCAAAATTTCGAGCAACTTTTCGGCTGCTTCGAGCTGGTTTTCAAACATAAGATCCCGGTAATCGCTCATCAGCTACCTTGCGTCGTCTGTCCTACCGAAAAGTCGTAATGCACACCGCCCATCGGATAGAAATTTATAAAGAAGTAAACACCTCTTGATTTTTTGGCGGCCGTTCCGCTGGTAGTCGTAGTCGGTTCAAGCTCCTCTTCGTAGACAAACGTGTAGTTCCAGCACTTTCTGCGGTGAGAGACGCCTAGCTGCCACTGCTTGTTATAGTCGCGCTCAAGGTCATACTGAGTACCGCTAAATAGCCTATAGTTATGCGGAAGCTCGACGTAACCGTTTAGGTGCAAGTAGTTTTGTTTTTCCTGCGCATTTTTTCTTTGCATCGTGTGCCAGAGGCTAGCGCCGAATTTATCGTGCGTATAGCTCGCGCCGCTTTGAACTTTTTCAAAGTATTTATTGTCATAAGAGTACTCAAGCCTGTTGTAAAAAGACAAATTCGGTAGCGGATACCAGCCGATGATGTTTTTCAAATTTGAGCGCTTGTTCTCTTTGGTGTAATAACCCTGCGAAATCGTATGGCGCAAAAATTTTCTTCCGTCTTCGTTAAAGAAATACTGCGTCGCTCTGGCCGAAACCTCGTCTCTAGTGTGCTGAGGGTTGATGAAGCTTTGATATTTTCGTCCGAGCATGTCGTAGACGTATACGTTGCCGTCGTCTTCGGCTGTCTCATATCTATCTGGCAGGTCACCTTCATTATAAGCTTTAACTACGTAATCCACGCCCAAATTTAAACTATGATAAAAGCTCTCGTAAGCCTTAGCTAGATCTGTCTGGAGAGAAAATTTATGATAGTTTTCTATATAGTTTGCGCTCTTGTCTTCATCTCCGGTCGGACGGTACATTTTCTTGGCATAGTCCACGTGAGTAGCGTACAAATAGTGATAATAGGAAAATTTAAGATAATCGTCCGCTAAAGGCAGATGAAATGAAACCGGCAGATTAAATTCGTACTGCGTCGCCTTTACGCCGATTTTTCTCGTGTAGTTGTGTGAGTGGAGATCGACAGAGTAAAGCACGTTCGGCAAGATAAAGCTATCGGTAAATTTATGATATTGAAAGCTCGGATACTCTTGAAGCGTGTCTTTATTTTCGTTCGGACTACCGATCTTTGACGTATCCGTGTAATACCTCGCATATGCGCCGAAGTAATGCTTGTCACTGCTTAAGAAATAGTTTAGTTTTGAGGTCACGAGAGGGTTATCGTCGCTACCCGAGCCTCGTTTTTTCAAATTTATATAGTCGATATCGTTTAGAGCCGTCGCATCGAGCCACAAGCCCTCTTGCAAATCCTCGTTTATCAGATGCTTAACGAGTCTATCTCGCTCATATTTTACGTCAGCGCCCTTGTGTGTTTTATTTTTTAACGGGAGTCTTAGCGAGTTTTTCTCGATCTGTCTTTGTCGGTAGCCCTCGGTATCTCTAAATGCGCCAAGTGTCACCGAACCCCTAGAATAAGGCGAATCGGCAAATCTAAACGTACCGTATATGCCCGTACCGCGTCTAGTGCGAATTTGCGGATCAAACTGCAAGTCCCAGCTGTCGTATTCGGCGATATAGATCGGTTGTTTGTAGTAAAATCCATCGTTTTTGCCGTAACCAAACTCAGGCGGTAAAAGGCCTGTGCGTCTGCGAGTGTCTGTCGAAAAGCCAAAATACGGCAGATAAAACACAGGGACGTTTCCTACGTAAAACACAGGATTAAAAAGGTGTAAAAATTTACTCTCTCGGTTTAATTTACCGCTGCTAAATTTGATCTTCCAGTCGGGGTCTTGGACGTTGCAGCTCGATACGACCGCGCCGTTTACCTCGTAAAATTTAGACGTACTATTGCTCTCGTCGCTTTGCATCCAGACTTCCATGTCGCGGTTCATCATAAATAGCGTTTCGTAGTTACTATCTTTACTATTTAGGTCGATCTTTGCGTATGAGCAACGCGATATTTCGTCCTTGTTTCTTATCAAATTTACGTTACCAAAAAGCTCCAAGATCTCTTTTTGCTGATCGTAAACAGCTCTGTCTGCGCTCATCAAATAATCTTGCGAATACACAAGCACGTTTTTATCTGCGGTAACTATACCCTTATCGCGTTTTACGTCATCAGCCAAAAGCTCGAAATTTTGAGCCGCAAAGCAACTAAAAGCACCAAACATTAATAACGAAAAAATTCTAGTAAACATTTATAACTACCGTTTTCGCGGCCTTATCTTGCCACGTTTGAAATAATGGATTTGAAAACGCCCATGCAAAACCTAGGAAAAATGCGTTTTCACCGATGATGCGAACCAAAGATCGAGTGAGAGAATTTGGCAAGCCTGGCTTATCGAGCAGATCGATATCCACGCACACGATCTTCATGGCGACCTTGCCGATACTAGCGCCACAATACCACGTAAAAAACGTCTGGTAAATAACCTCGAGCAAAACGATCTGCGGTATCATTTCCATAGCTAGCGCACTGATCTGTTCGTAGTCCAGCCCGTCAAATTTTTCGTAGTAGACAGCATAGAACAAAAACGAGATGAGAAATTTATCTATCCCCCACGCGACGGCTCTTTTGCCGACGCTAGCGAGCGTGATATTTTCGTTTTCGAGCTTATCTATGACGCTCCTGCTCATTCGCGTCCTTTTAGCATTTGCCAGGCAATATCTTTTCGGTACTGCGCGCCGTCAAATTCTACGTTTTCGCAAAGCTCATAGGCCTTTTGCTGCGCTTGTTTTATGCTTTTGCCAAGCCCCACGCACACGAGTACTCGTCCACCGTCAGCATAGATCTCGCCGCCCTGCTCGCTCACTCCTGCGTATGCTATGTGCGAGTTTTCCGGAACGTTTTTTACGCTGATTTTAGCCCTAGGCGAGCTTGAAAAAGGATAATTTTTACTAGCCATCACGACGCCTACAGCAAATTCGTCCTTTAGTTTTACCGGTTTTAGATTGCCTTTTGCCGCGTTTAGTAAAATTTCGCCCAGGTCGCCGTCGATTAACGGCATTAGCACTTCGCACTCCGGATCGCCGAAACGCACGTTAAACTCGAGCACGTACGGCACGCCATTAACCACCATAAGCCCCACAAAAAGCACGCCGCAGAAAGGATTTCCTTCGGCTTTCATACCTTTTAGCGTCGGTTTTACAACCTCTTCTTCGACCTGTTTTATTAGCTCGGGACTTGCTAGCGGACTAGGAGCGTACGCACCCATACCGCCGGTATTTGGCCCCTCGTCGTTGTCTTTTAGGCGCTTATGATCTTGCGCTACGGGTAGGCTGACGAAATTTTCGCCGTCGCAAATCGCAAAAAAGCTAAGCTCAAATCCGTCTAAAAACTCCTCCACGACCACGCGTTTGCCGGCCTCGCCAAAACTCTCGCCGCTTAGCATATCACGAGCCGCAGCCTTTGCTTCATCACGGCTTTGCGCGATTATCACGCCTTTGCCCGCACACAGTCCGTCAGCCTTGACGACGACCGGAGCGGTAAGAGAATCGATAAATTTAACCGCAGCATCGTAATCATCGGTATTTAGATAAGCAGCGGTTCGGATAGCGTTTCTAGCCAAAAAGTCCTTCATAAACGCCTTACTACCCTCGAGCCTAGCCGCGGCCTTGCTCGGTCCGAAAATATTTAAATTTTGCGTCTTAAAGATATCCACGACGCCGCCATTTAGCGGCGCTTCGGGACCTACGATAGTTAGCTCTATTTGCTCAGTCTCGGCAAATTCTGCAAGCTGATTATAGTCTTTGACGTTTAGATTCGTGCCGAGCTTTGAGGTGGCTCCGTTTCCTGGAGCAAAGAAAAGCTCGTGCTTGCGGGATTCTTGAAGTTTTAGAGCTATTGAGTACTCGCGCCCGCCGCTTCCGATTATCAAAATTTTCATAATTTCTCCAAAAATAAAAACCCAAGTGAGCGGTGCGCATATAAGTGGCCCGAAAATTCAAAGCCAACCTTGCAAATAGGCGGTTCCTTTAGGTCGCAACTTCTCGCGCTCGCACGCTCAAACGAAGCCACGTCACACAGTTCCGCACATCTTCGCCGATACTAATGTGTTGGACCCTGTAAAAATACGCTGCCAAATCACTCAGGCAAGGTTATTATATAAAATTTTAGCTTAAAGTAGCGTTTTTGCGAGGCTTACGCAGGCATTTATATTTTGCTGGGCGCTCACTACTGGCGAGGTAAAAATTTCTAGCTCTTTTGCCGTAGTAAGTCCGATAGCAACGGCTTTATAGCTCTCATCCCAGCCAAAATTTCGAGTAAAATTTCGCACCGCCGAGGGGGCGGTAAAAATAATCACAGAGTTTTTGGGCGGTTTTTGCTCCTCCTTAAGCGGCTTAAAAACGTTTTCGTAAGCGATTATCTGCGTCAAATTTACGCCGCTCTCTCTCAAAATTTCGCCCACACTCGAAGCCGTTTCGCGCGCTCTTAAAAATAGCGTTTTTTTGCCCTTTAAAAATGGCGCGATCTCGGCGGCAAAGTCGTTTCCGTGAGCGTTTTTTGCAGTATAAATTTGAGCAAAGCCAAACTCGCCAACCGCGTGGCTAGTGCCTTCGCCGATGGAATAAATTTGCAAATCTGCAGGCAAAATTTGATTAAATTTTAGCGCGTTTACGGAGTTTTTGGAGGTCAAAACCAGCGCGTCAAATTCGACTAAATTTGCGCTAAATTTATTAAATTTTATCTCGTTTAAAAGTAGCGTCTTTACGCCATCAAATTCCAAATTTGACCCGACCAGATAGATCATTTTCGCCCTTAAATTTATGATTTCGCGTCCAAATTTTACCGCAAATCCTCAAATTTTAAAAGTCGCAACCAAAACGCAAATTTTACTTAGCCGCATCGCGCTTACTTAGGTACTCTTTTGCCTTTTGTTTTAGCGCTTTGTACAGCTTGCCGGCGTCCTCTGCTCCGTATTTTTTCACGAGCCCATTGTGAAAATCGCCCAAATTTTTACTCTCAAACGCGATTTTTCTTATCTCTTGCTTTTTAGTCTCGTCTATTTTGAGCGCGAGCTGTGTTTTTGCCGCATTTTCGGCTTTATTTTTTGCTTCGTTTTGCGGCGCTGGAGCTTGCTTTGATTTTTGCGGCGGACGCTTGTTTGATAAATTTTGCCCTTTTTCATCGGCTTTAAGATCCTCGCTAAAAGCTTTGTCGCTTAAATTTTGCTCCGCGCCTTTCGGGTGCTCGGCAAGACCCAGATCATCGCTCAAATTTGCTTCTACGGCTTTGGTTTCTTGTAAATTTTCATTATTTGTCGCCGCGCCGTTTTCGCTCTCTAAGGGTTGCGCTTTTTCAGACTCCGCATTTTGATCGATTTGCGAGCGATTTTCTAAATTTTGCTCTTTTGCCGAGGCGCCTTGAGCGTGCAAAATTTCGCCGCTTAAATTTGACTCGGTTTTCGATTTTTCTCGCTCGTCAAATTTTTGCTCGTCGCCTTGCGTCGCCGGCCTAGATTTTGCGGAATTTGGCGCTGCGATACGCTTTAATTCGCCTTTTTGCGAGTTTTCTATTTGAGGTTTTTTATAAATTTTCCTCGCGTCCTCTTTGAGCGCGTTATACACGCCGGCGCCGTTTTTGCTGCCAAATTTTGAGATAAATTTCATATGAAGCTCGCTGAGGCTGCCTGAGTTTCGTATCAAGATCGCGATTTCGTCTTGATTTTCTTCGATAAGCTGCGCCGTATGCGAGCGATTGAAGTCAAATTTGAGTTTATGAAATTTGCCGCCGTTTTTATCTTGTTTATTAAAAAAATCTATCACGTCGTCGTAAAATTTGTCATTACTGACGATGTAAATTTTGTCTTTTTTATGCGAGAGTTTGCCCATTAAAAACGTAATTATTTTATCGGCATAGTCCTTGTGAGCGCTTTCTAAAAGTATGATTTTTATTTTGATTTTTCGCGCCAGAAACCACGCCAAAACGGAGATGCTTAGCTTTTGTCTATTGTTGGTTACGATATAAATTTTATCTTTTTGCCCTAGCTTTTTTAGCGTCGCTAGATTATCTACGCTTATGTTTTCGTCGTCTATTATAAATCTTGCCATATATTTCCTAAAAGAGTCGGGGCAATCGCCCCAAAACTCTACATCTTATCTTTTGTTACGATGAGTAACATTTTAAATTTTTCCGGGATCTTTAGCCCGTGCGGGATTTTGCCCGGAAGTACGATGGTATCGCCCTTTTTGATATCAAAATGCTCATCGCCAATGGTTAGCTTCATCTCGCCGTCAAGCGCGACCAAAAGAGCGTCGCCCGGAGCCGCGTGGGTGGAGAGCTGTTGGTCCTTTGAAAACGATAGCAGCGACATCGAGCCGCTTTCGTTTTTTACGAGCGTTTTGCTCACGATTTTGCCTTCTTCGTATTCGACCGCATCTACTAGGCTAAAAATAGCCGCCTTAGGTAAATGATCTATCATTAAGTCCTCCTTAAAATCTATTGAGACGTATTTTGTCGGTTCGCTAAAAACTAGTTTTCGCCATACTTTTTTCTCTATCAGGCAGGCCTGTTCGCCGCCTAGGCGCATTTGCTTTTCGCCGTAGAGTAGGCTCGCGCCGCCCTCTACGACCCACGCGAGACTGTCGCAAAATAGCATCTCGTGATCTAGCTCCTCGCCGGCGTCAAAGGCAAACACGTCGACGTGAGCGTTTTCGCAATCAAAAATTCTCTTGCTAACGACGCTTTTTGCGATCACTTTCGTGTCAGCGTTTAGATTGTAAATTTTACTCATTTTTCTTCCTTTCGTAAATTTACGCGTCATTGTAGCTAAAATTTTCGGACGATTTATTGATAAGGATTATCTCTTTTGATAAAAATCAAATAGAAAAGCTTATTATTTTATACACAAACCTCACAAAACTTCTTGCCGAATTCGGTCAACAAAAAAACGCTCTTTTTATCAACAATCTTATATTCGTTATGATTTTTATTGGGCACTGGGAAATTGCTATTACTGCGTAGCTCGATATACAACTTATCAATAACAAGGTACTCATTGTACAGGGTTTCCACTAATCCCAGTCTACATAAATTATCTAGATATTCTGGAAACTTATTTGGATAACAACAATTGACTTTATAGCATAAATCACTAAAATAAGGTGTCGCATCTGTTTCTCCACCACTACCATCATTTAGTTGAAATTTGAGTTTAAGCATAGGAAGCACAGAATTATTTTTTAAATACTTGATCATTTTACACTCATCAGATGACAACTGCTTAATGATTTCAACAAAAGAGGGGTGCTCATCAATACTGCTACTATCCATAGAAGCCCCTAATAAATTTATAAACATTTCTTGAAGTTCTGGCTTATGGCAGTTATACCTCATGGTTTCAATTATTGGCACCGCTATTGAAGGATCTGGTGTAACAATCTCTTCTTCTTTTATATTTTTTTTCTTAAAATATTCGCTAACTTTTTCTTCTATATATTGACCAATTCGATCATAGCTCCATATCATAGCTGTCAAAGGGGAAAGTGCTATTTTGGTAGCACCTTGTAGTATGTCTCCAACTATAATAGCCGCAGGATGAAATACATCATCATAAATTTTAGCAATCACTCCTTGCTTTGCCGCTTCTACTACTAAATCATCCCCTATTGGCATATTTGGCTCTCCAAAAAAATACTTTAATTATTTTTACTCCCACTCTATCGTTGCGGGCGGTTTGCTCGAGATGTCGTAAACTACGCGGTTGATGCCGTCCACTTCGTTTATGATACGGCGAGATACGTTTTCTAGCAGATCGTACGGCAAGTGCGAGAAGCTAGCCGTCATGCCGTCGCTGGCGTCCACTACGCGTATACACACGGCGTTTTCGTAGGTGCGGTTATCACCCATGACGCCCACTGAGTGCACGTTTAGCAGTACGCAAAATGCCTGCCAGGTTTTATTATACCAGCCGCTTGATTTTAGCTCGTCGCGCAGGATTACGTCGGCTTTGCGTAGTAGCTCGAGGCTCGGCGTATTTACCTCGCCCATTATGCGGATCGCAAGGCCTGGTCCAGGAAACGGATGACGGAACACAAGCTCTCGCGAAAGGCCAAGCTCAAGGCCGAGCTGGCGCACCTCGTCTTTAAAAATCTCTCTTAAAGGCTCGATTAGCTCAAAGCTCATCCAATCAGGCAGTCCGCCCACGTTGTGGTGGCTTTTGATCGTCTTGCTAGATCCCACGACCGAGCTTTCGATGATATCGGTATAGAGCGTGCCTTGGGCTAAAAATTTGACGTTATCGTGCTTTTTGGCCTCTTTTTCAAAGATTTCGATGAAAGTTTCGCCGATTATCTTGCGTTTTTTCTCTGGATCGGTTACGCCAGCAAGCCTTTCTAGGAAAGTTTTACTCGCGTCTATGCTAACTAGCTCCACGCCAAGCTTTGTTCTAAAAGTCGCCTCGACCTGCTCGCGCTCGCCAGTTCTAAGTAGTCCGTTATCGACGAAAACCAGGATCAAATTTTGCGGTATCGCAGCGGCTAAAAGCGCAGCGGTAACAGAGCTGTCCACACCTCCGCTAACGGCGCAAAGAACTTTTTTGTTGCCTACGGTTTCTTTGATTTTAGCGATCTGGGTTTTGGCAAAGCTACCCATATTCCACGTGCTTTCGCAACCGCAGATATATTTGGCGAAATTTTTTAAAATTTGAGTACCAAACTCGCTGTGCTGTACCTCTGGATGAAACTGCAACGCGTAAAATTTGCGCTTTTCATCGCCAAATACGCAGTAAGGCGAATTTTCGCTAGTCGCGATCGCCTCAAAGCCGCTAGGTAGGTTTTTTACGAGGTCAGAGTGGCTCATCCAGACGATTTGCTTTTCAGGCGTATCGGTAAAGAGCGGATGGGATTTTAGGGCGTTTAGGCTTGCCTTGCCGTACTCTTTGTGAGAAGCCGGAGCGACCTCTGCGCCGAATTTATGCGCCAAAAGCTGCATGCCGTAGCAAATGCCTAAAATCGGTAGCTTTAGCTTAAATACGCCCTCGTCGCAAAAATACGCATCCGGAGCATAAACGCTAGCAGGGCCGCCGCTTAGGATTATGCCTTTTGGTTTTTTCGCTTTAATCTCATCGACCTTGACGTTAAAAGGCAAAATCTCGGTATAAACGCCCTGCTCGCGCAAGCGTCTAGCGATGAGCTGAGTATACTGCGAGCCAAAATCCAGAACTATTATCGTGTTATTCATGAGCGTCCTTTAAAAATACAAATGGAAAATTTCAAACTGTATGTACCAGATCACGACCGATACGATATAGCCGGCAACCACGGTCCAAGCGTATTTCATATGCGCGCCGAAGGTATAGATGCCTTTTAGTTTGCCCATGACGCCAACGCCGGCAGCAGAACCGAAGCTAATCATCGAGCCGCCGATACCGGCAGTTAGGGTAACTAGCAGCCACTGGCTTAAATTTTCGCCAGCATCAGCACCCATCATAGGATTTGCTTTTAGCACGGCGGACATAACAGGGACGTTATCCACGATAGCGGATAGGAAGCCGACGCCTATATTTACGGCAGTGGCGCCAAATTTATCATAAAGAGAAACGGCGTAGTTCAAAAATCCGACGAAGTGTAGCGCGCCGACGGCGGCAAGGATACCGAAGAAGAAGAAAAGCGTGTTGTTTTCGATTTTTGACATATAGTGAAAGACGTGCATAGGCTCTTCGTTTTTATTAGTTTTTTTGTAGATGTATGTGTAGATGCTAAGAAGCGAGAAGCCAAACATCATGCCCCACATCGCAGGTAGGTGGAAGAGCTGGTGCATCATAACTGCCGAAAATATCGTAAATGCGCCAAGACCGATAACGACTTTGCCGCCTTTTTTGATGCTTACCTTCGGCTCTGTCGCAGGGTCAAAATGCGGGCTACCCGCAGGCACGATGCGTACTAGTAAAAACGCCGTAACTAGCCAGCCGATAATAGAAGCTGGGAAAAGCGCGAAAAAGTCGATAAACGGAGCCTTGCCAGCAGCCCACGCCATTAGCGTCGTGATATCGCCAAACGGACTCCATGCGCCACCTGCATTTGCTGCGACGACGATGTTTATCGCGCCTGCGACTAGGAAATTCGTATTGGTCTTATCTATCGTTAAAAGAACGGTAGAAAGGATAAGGGCCGTAGTTAGGTTATCGGCGACGGGGCTAATGAAAAACGCCAAAACGCCCGTTAGCCAAAAGAGTCTTTTATACGTGTAGCCTTTTGAGACGAGGTTGTATTTTAGCGCGTTAAACACGTCTCGCTCTATAAGCGCCTCGATATATGTCATCGCGACCATGAGGAAAAATACGATCTGCGAAATCTCTAAAATCAGGTGATTTACCTCATTTTGCAACAAATGCACGTCTAGGCCGTTTGCCAGCATATAAAAGCCGATAAGCAAGAACATAAAAGTGCCGATAAATATGGCCGGCTTAGCCTTATCGATGTGAAAATTTTCCTCCGTAGCGATGAAAAAATATCCCACGACGAAAATGATGAGGCTCGCGATACCCACCCACGTAGTCGTTAAATTTAAAGCCTCGCCCGCAGCGTCGCCGCTACCGAAGGCCAAAGCGAAAAACAGACTCAAAAGTCCGACGATCTTCATTTGCTCTCCTTGATTTATAGTTTATTTATCTTTTCGGTTTTGCTGTTTGAGGGCTCGGACGGCGCTTCGTAGAACGGATCACCCTTGTGGCCGCAGCCTGCTATAAAAATTAACAAAAAAAATGCTAAAATCGCCTTATGAAAGACGCTAAGACTATTATTCGACATATTGTTGATAATCCTTTTTATAAAGAGTTAAAAAACCGTAGCGAATGCGGAGATTTTTTACAGCTTTTAAGCCTAAATCATCGCAGGCTCATCGCCTTTTGCTACGAGAAAAACGGCATTTTGTTTTTCGCCCTGTTTCATCCGTTAGGACTTCAGGAATTAAAAAGCGATAGTAGTATAAAAATGTTAAAAGGCTTATTAAAAATCTATTCTAGCGTAAATTTTGACGGCAGGCTCGCTCGCGTGACGGACGTTAAATTTTTTGTGACAAAGCATTTAAAATTTAAAAAAGCGACCAACCCATACGAAAAAAAGCGAATTTTTACCTACGCCGAGCCTGCTAAAGGCGAGTTTGTAAATTTAGCCAAAAGCGAGCGGATTTTTGAAGGATTTGAAAAGATCCGCCTTGCTATAAAGCAAAATTTAGCCAAAGAATCAAGCGGGGCGCGATGAATCAAATTTGGCCGAATTTAATCCAAAGCTCAAATTTACCGGCGGGAGTCAAATTTTGCTAATCGACGAGATCCGCTCGCTGCCAGCCCAACCAGGCGTTTATCAGTATTTCGACAAGGCCGGCAAGCTTCTTTACGTCGGCAAGGCTAAAATTTTAAAAAACCGCGTTAAAAGCTACTTTTCGTTTACGCCCGCGCTCGCCCCCTCGCCCAAGGTCAGCCCGCGCATCCACAAGATGATCAGCGAGGCCGTACACCTCGAGTACATCGTCACTCCCAGCGAGGCCGACGCGCTGATACTAGAAAACTCCTTCATCAAGCAACTAAGGCCCAAATACAACATCTTGCTGCGCGACGATAAGACCTATCCCTACATCTACGTAAATTTGGACGAGGATTTCCCACGCTTTGAGATCACGCGCAAGATCGTCCGAGGCAAAAACGTCAAGTATTTCGGCCCATATTTTCGCGGCGCGCGCGAGCTTTTGGATGCGCTTAGGCTGAGCTTTAAACTCGTGCAAAGCAAAAGCGCGCTCAAAGCCACGGGTGCCTATCTGCCCTATCAGATCGGCTACTCCGAGGCCCCACTCATCAGCAAAATTTCGCCCGCAGACTATGCTAAGGTCGTAGACGGCGCGATCGCGGCGCTAAATAATCCGCTTTCTATGCTGCCAAAGCTCGTAAATTTGATGAACAAATACGCCCAAAACGAAAACTACGAGCAAGCCGCTCTCGTGCGCGATAAAATCAACGCGATCAAGGATCTAGACGTCAAAATCGAGGTCGATCTGGCTAAGCTTGAGGACTTTGAGGTTTTTGCCGTGGGCGCGGAGCAAAATTTGCTTTGCGCGGTGCGTTTTAGCGTGCATGGCGGCAAAATTAGCGGCGTGTATCAAAATATCACGAACGCCAAAATGAGCTCGCAAGGCGATCTAAACGACGCGTACAAGCAAATCGTTTTAGAGAGCTTTCCAGCTGGCGCGCCCGTCGTGAGCGCGAAAATTTACGCACTCGAAGCCTTTGAGGACGCGAGTCTAGTAGAGGAGATTTTGAGCGCTCGCCACGGCCGTAAATTTAGCATATCGGTGCCTAAAATCGGCGAGAAAAAACGCATCGGCGAGATGGCGCTAACAAACGCGCAAGTATTTATCCAAAAGTACCTAAAAACCCACGACGACACGTTTTTGGACGAGCTAAAGGAGTATTTCGGCCTAGCCTGCGCGCCGTACGCCATCGAGACCTTTGACAACTCGCACATGTTCGGCGCGGCCGCGGTCGGCGCGATGGTACGCTTTGAGCACGGAAATTTCGCCAAAGAGCACTACCGCCACATGCACCTCTCTCACGCAAACGACTACGATCAGATGCGCCAGATGCTTACAGAGCGCGCTTTGCGGTTTGACAAGCTAAGTCCGCCCGATCTCTGGCTCATAGACGGCGGTCAGGCGCTACTAGACCTCGCCTCGGACATCATCGCTAGCAGCGGCGCAAACGTCGATATACTCGCCATCTCAAAAGAAAAAATAGACGCCAAAGCCCACCGCGCAAAAGGCGGCGCGAGGGATAAAATTTACGCTAGTAGCGGCGTTTTTACGCTACCAACGGGCGACAGACGACTACAGTTTTTCCAGCGACTTCGCGACGAGGCGCACCGATTTGCGATTACCTTTCATCAAAAAACCAAACGCAAGGAGGATCTGGGCGCTAGCAAGCTAGCAGACGCGGGCGTATCGGCGGGAAGTATCGCAAAGCTCGTTAAATTTTACGGCAGCTTTGAAGCGATAATGACCGCAACGAGCGAGGAGATCGAAAAGGTGACGAATAGGAGTGTAGCGGCTAAAATCGAGCAGCTAAAAGAGGGTGAAATTTGACGAAATTTGGGGCTTATTTTGTAAAATCCGCCCTGAAATTTGAGCTAAATTTGACGCGTTCGTTTTTGTCAAATTTGGAAGCGCAAATTTAACTCGCCGCTTTTGGGTAAATTTCGCCGCAGTTATTTGCGAATCAATCCGTCAAATTTGACGCAAAAAGCGATCAAATTTGCACGCTAAACGTAAAATTTACGCGGGCGATTACGTAGCGCAAATTTAAATTCCGCGCCGCCGCCAAGGTCTGCTTCGGCAAATTTAGCGTTTTGCCGCTTTTTCTATCGCTTCCGAGGCTTCGCAGCCCTCATTCCAGCCGTAGACGCACGCCTTTTGCAGATAGTTTTTTGCGCGAGCCACGTCTTTTTCGCCAAGCATTGCGTTGTGGTAGAGTACGCCCAGATTAAAGCACGACATCCCGTCTTTTGCTTCGCAGGCTTTGCGCCAGATTTCGCCCGCTTTTTGCGCGTCTTTTTTGACGCCGAGACCCTGCTCATAAAGCGAGCCTAAGTTCGCACAACCCAGCAAATACCCGCTATCGCAGGCTTTTTTATAGAGCTCGGCGGCCTTTGGTTCGTCCTTTTTAACCCCTTCGCCTTTGCGGTAGGCGACGCCCAAATTTACGCAGGCTCGCACGTACTCCCCGTCGCATGCCTTTTTAAACAGCGCGAACGCCTTTTCGTAGTTTTTGTCCAGGTCGCACTCATCAAGCTTGATACCGATGTAGGCAAGGCCCAAGTTATCGCAGCTCTCAAAATCGCCCGCGTCGCAATCTTTTTGCAGTCCGCTCGTATCGCACCCAGCCGCATTTAAAGAAACCGCCGTAAAAATAGCTAAAAATATAAATTTATTCATCTTGTATTTTCAATGCCGAATTTAACGCGCCGTTTTACAACAAACGCAAATTTGAGCCCGAACGACTCGGCGAATTTACGAAAGATCGGGCTTGCTAAAAGGCAAAATTTGACGTAAATTTAAGCCTTTTTGCCTTTTTTCTTACCTTTGTCGCCAGGTTCTTCGCCTTTAAACCACCCTTTTATCTTGTCCAAGATTCCCTCATCCTCTTCCTCGTCGTAGCTCGCCTTGCCGGCTTTGATACCGAAGCTTTCTTGCAGCTGATTTAGTAGAGAGATTTGCTCGTCCGTTAGCTCTTTTGGAGTTTTTATGGAGATTTGAGCTACGAGCCTGCCGTACTTTTTGCTATTTACGTTTTTTATGCCGAGCCCGTCAAATACGAACTGCTGCTTGTCTTTTGCGCCGACCGGTAGTTTTAGCTCGGTCGTGCCTTTTAGCGTCGGAATCGTGATCGTCTCGCCCAAAACCGCCTGCGTGAAAAATACCGGAATCTCGATATAGACGTCGTTTTCGTGACGCACGAAATGCTCGTCGGCCTCAACCTCGATATGCACGTATAGATCGCCTCTGGCGCCGGTTGAGGAGACGTTGCCCTTTTCGCTCACGCGCATGCGCATACCGTCGTCGATGCCCTCGGGGATATTTACTTTCACGCTTTGGCGTTCTTCTTTATAACCGCTACCGCCGCACCCGGAGCATCTATCTTTGATCGTTTCGCCAGTGCCATTACAGTACGGACACTCTTGTACGAAGCTCATAAAGCCTCGCTGCTGCGATATCCGCCCCCTACCCTCACAGTGCGGACAAACGTGCGTCTTGCCGTCTTTCGAGCCGCTGCCTTTGCAGGTCTGGCACGGTTTTTTGATCGTAAAATCTATCTCTTTTTCGGCGCCGAACACCGCTTCGTTAAATTTGATCCTAAGAGCTATCTCTAGATCGAGCGGATATTTGTCGCTGCTTCTTTTACGGCTGCTTGCGCCAGGGCCAAATCCGCCGCCAAAAAACGAGTTAAATATGTCGCCCAAATCAAAATCCGCGCTAAACCCGCTAGAGCTAAAGCCGCCTCTGCCCTCAAGCCCGGCCTTGCCGTATCTATCATATATCGCGCGCTTTTCCTCATCGCCTAGCACTTGATAGGCTTCGTTTACCTTTTTAAAATTTTCTTCCGCCTCTTTGTCGCCTTGATTGCGGTCCGGGTGGTACTTTAGTGCTAGTTTTCTAAATGCTTTTTTTATGGTTTCAGAGTCGCTATTTTTGCTGATTTCTAAAATTTCGTAGTAGTCTATTTCCACAAAATCTCCTAAAATTTTTAAATTTAAAGGGCGATTTTATCTTATTATTTATAAAAATTCAAAGCAGGAGAGAATTTTAAACGAGGATAGTAAATTCGGAAAAAAATTTAACTTTTTTTGGTTATAATCATTTTCGTTAAATCTATTTGAAAGGCTTAAAATGATTAATGTTTTAATGATTGAAGACGATCCGGAATTCGCGCAAATCCTATCCGAGTACTTGAGCGATTTTAATATAAAAGTAACAAATTTCGAAGATCCTTATTTGGGACTAAGCGCCGGAGTAAAAAATTTCGACCTGCTTATCCTAGACCTTACTTTGCCAGGCATGGACGGCCTAGAGGTGTGTAAAGAGATCCGTAGCAAATACAACATCCCTATCATCATCTCTTCTGCTCGCAGCGATATCAGCGACAAGGTCGTAGGGTTGCAGCTAGGAGCGGACGACTATCTACCAAAACCGTACGATCCAAAGGAAATGTACGCGCGCATCATGAGCCTAATCCGCCGCTACAAAAAGACCAACGAAGTGCAAGAAGAGGTCGTAGATACGCTATTTAGGATAGACGAGCGCAGACACGAAATCTACTACAACAACGAAAGCCTAACGCTAACGCCGGCCGAGTATGAGATCTTGAGCTACCTTATCAAACAGCACAGCTTTTCGGTTTCTCGCGAGCAGCTAGTTTATAACTGCAAAAGCCTAAAAGACAAGGACTCAAAGAGCCTAGACGTCATCATCGGCAGACTAAGAACCAAGATCGGCGATAGCTCAAAAGCGCCTAAACATATATTTTCGGTACGCGGAATAGGCTATAAACTCATAGGATGAGATACTCCTTAACCACGAAAATTTCGCTAGTTTTCGCGCTGGCGTTTTCGCTTGTTTGCATCTTGTTCTACACGTTTGCGAGCATGCAGCTAGATAACGCGTTAGAAAAGATAAAAAACAAGCAGCTAAACGCGATAAACTACCTCATCGCTTCATACGAAAAGTCAAATCCGCCTAGCGATTTGACTAATTATTTTAGAAATTTCGGACTAACCTACGTCAAAAGCGACAAAACCGTCGCAAACGTCATAAGCACGGGCAAGACGGTCTTTGCCAAACAAACGCAGCTGGGACTATTTCAGTCGCTGCTTTTTCAGGATGGTTTGTATCTGCAGATCAAAAATCCTTCGTTTCAAATTTTACTCGAAAGCGACGATACGAAAAACATAAACGACCCGATTTGGGTGGGCTTTATACTCACGACGGCACTTCTTGTATCGCTCTATGTTTCGGTGATGAAGTCTCTTATGCCACTTAAAAAACTAAGCTCGGATATCAGGAAATTTGGCGCCGGAAACATGGACGTAAATATCGCCAAACCCGACTCCGACGACGAGATCGCCAAGGTCGCGATAGAATTTGACGCCGCAGCTAGCAAGATAAGGGAGCTTTTGCGCTCTAGACAGCTGTTTTTACGCACGATCATGCACGAGCTAAAAACGCCGATCGGCAAAGGGCGCATAGTCTCTGAAATGGTGCAAAATCCTACGCACAAAACGCGCTTGATAGCGATATTTGAGCGCCTTGATATGCTCATAAACGAGTTTGGCAAGATCGAGCAGCTGCTATCCAAAAACTACGCGCTAAACTATCAGGAGTCATACTTTTCAAACATCCTTGATCAGGCGCGCGACATGCTGATGCTAGATAAATTTGAAGAAAAAGTAGGCGTAGATATCCGCCGAGATATATTGCTACGCGTGGATTTCGGTCTCTTTTCGCTCGCGATCAAAAACCTCATAGATAACGCTCTAAAATACGCCGACGACAAAAAAGCGCAGGTTATCTGCGACGCGGACGGTATCGTCGTGAGAAATCTAGGACAACCGCTACAAAATCCTATCGAGTACTACATGCAAGCCTTTATCCGCGAAAAGGGCAGTAAAAGTAGCGGCATGGGGCTAGGACTTTACATCATCGACCACATCTGCCGCATGCACAAATTTAGCCTAAAATACTCCTACGAGGACGGCTTCCACTCATTTAAAATTTGCACCAATCTAAAGGAAAGCGTTGAAAAAAGGGCTTGAGAAATTTAACGAGCTCGTGGCGGCCTTTGAGCGACTGCCTGGCGTGGGCAAAAAGTCCGCCCAGCGCTACGCCTATCACATCTGCCTAAAGGATAGCTTCGGCGGACTAAAGCTCGCTCAAAGCATCGAGGACGCCGTGAGATTTACGGGCAAATGTCAAATTTGCGGCGGGCTTAGCGAGGATGAGATTTGCGACATTTGCAGCGACGAGACTCGCGAGAAGGAGCTGTTAGCCGTCGTAGAAAGCCCAAAAGACATCCTAGTTTTTGAGCAAAGCGCAATCTACCGCGGGCGCTACTTCGTACTCGAGGAGATAACGCCGGAGCAAACCGAAAAACTGCGTGCGATCATAGAGCAAAACGGCGTAACAGAGATCATTTTTGCGCTAACGCCGGGGCTTAGCAGCGACGCGGTGATGGTGTTTATCGAAGATAAGCTGAGCGATTTGGGCGTTAAATTTAGCAAGATAGCCCAAGGCGTACCTACGGGCGTAAATCTCGAAAACATCGATCTTTTGTCGCTTATGAAAGCGCTTGATAGCAGGACGGAACTGTAAATTTAACTCTGGCGCGTGAAGCTTTTTATCAATTTAACGCTACATTTTTAAATTTGCCCGACTCCAAATTTAAGCCTATGCAAGCAAATTTGACGCCGCATTTCACATAGGCACCCTCCTCCTCAAATTTAGCCCGCCACCAAAGCTAGTCAAATTTGCAACGACTCAAATTTAACACATAGCACTAAAATCAAATTTTGCAAGCGCAACAAAGAATAAAAAGAAAATTTAAAAAGAGAAATTTACGACCCGAAGGCCGTAAATTTAAGCCGCCCGAAACGAGCGACGAGAAGTTATTTCGTAGTTTTTTGGATATACGAGAACTCGGAAATTTTCGTCCACTCGCGAGCCTTAGCCAAAAACGCTCTTTGAGAGTCCAAAATCTCCTTAAACAGCGGATCTTTCGCCGCCTCTTCGTCTAGGATCTCGTCGCTTGCTTTTCTAAGCGCGTCCATAACGTCCTGCGGGAACGAGCGAACCTCGATATCAGGATACTCCGCTTTCATCTTCGCCCAGTATTCTGCGTTATCAAAGAACGAGCGCGTATTTAGCATGCTAGCTACTTGATTAGCCGCGGCCTCGATCACAGCCTGAAGGTCGGCAGGTAGCTTCTCGTAGGTCTTTTTATTTACGAAAAACTGAGTCTGACCACTCGGCTCTTGCCATCCTGTGTAGTAGTATTTAGCGATCTTGTGAAAGCCAAGACCCATATCAAACGCAGGGCTCACCCACTCGACCGAGTCGATAGTGCCCATCTCTAGCGCCATATATAGCTCGCCGGTCGGGATCGTGTTTATCGTAGCTCCCACGCGCGCCATAACCTCGCCGCCAAAGCCAGGAATTCTGATTTTTAGGCCCTTTAGATCCTCTACGCTTTTGATCTCTTTTTTAAACCAGCCGCCCATTTGCGTGCCTGTGTCGCCAGCGTTAAACACTTTGATGTTGTATTTATCGTAAACTTTTTCCTCTAGCTGCTTGCCGCCGCCAAACTCATACCATGCGCGTAGCTCGCCTGCAGTCATACCGAAAGGCACGGCGGTAAAAAACATAGTGTTTGCATCCTTACCCTTGTAGTAGTATGATGCAGTGTAGCCGATATCGTACTGACCGCCCTTAACGAAATCTAGGATACCAAACGGTGCCTTGTGCTTAGACGGATAGTCTATCCTCACCTCTAGCCTGCCATCGCTTAGCGTCTCGACCACGCGTTTAAATTCTTTCGCCGCATCGCCCAAAACTGGAGTCGTGCTCTCCCAGGTGCTGGCTAGCTTTAGCTTATAGGTTTTGTCCGCCGCGTTCGCGCTTAGCACTAAGCCAAAAGCAGCCAAAACCGCTAAAAACTTTTTCATTTTTGCTCCTTAAAATAAATTGGCCGATTATACTTATTTTTTTTAAAAATTTGGTAAAATTGCGCGAAAAAGGGGCACCCATGAATAAAAAAACCAAAATCCTAGCCACGGTCGGACCGGCCAGCGAATCCATAGAGGTTATGGAGCAATTAGTTTTAGCCGGAGTCAATGCCTTTAGGCTAAATTTCAGCCACGGCACGCACGAATATCACAAATCAAATATCGATAAAATCAGGCAAGTAGAGGCGAAACTCGGGCGAAAGATAGGTATATTTCAGGATATCTGCGGCCCTAAAATAAGAGTCGGCAAGCTAAATGAGAGCGAATTTAAACTAAAAATCGGCGATACGCTAATCTTCGCAAAAGAAGAAATACTCGGCGAGCAAATAGACGAAAACCGCTATAAGCTTTGCATAAACCAGCCTCAAATTTTAGCCGCGCTAAAAACGGGCGAGTACATATATCTATGCGACGGACAGATCCGCGCCAAAATCACGCAAGCAAGCGCCCAAAAAGTAGAAGCCGTAGTGGAAAACGACGGAGTACTTCGCTCTAACAAGGGCGTAAATTTCCCAAACACCAAACTAAATATCGAGGTTATCACGCCTAAAGATTTAAAAGATTTGGAATTTGGCGCCAAAAACGGCGTGCATTTCGTCGCGATCTCTTTCGTGCAAAACGCAAACGACATAAGAAAAGCCAGAGAAATCCTAAAGGGCTTTGGCTCCAGAGCTCAAATTTACGCCAAAATAGAAAAATTTGACGCAGTGGAAAATATCGACGAGATCATCGAGGTTAGCGACGGCGTGATGGTTGCGCGCGGCGATCTGGGTATCGAGGTGCCCTACTACAAGGTGCCGACGATCCAAAAACTCATCATCAAAAAAGCAAACGAAGCAGTTAAGCCAGTCATCACGGCTACACAGATGATGCTAAGCATGGCCGAGCACGAAACAGCTACTAGAGCCGAGATCAGCGATGTGGCAAACGCCGTACTAGACGGCACCGACGTAGTCATGCTAAGCGAAGAAAGCGCGGTCGGCATAAACCCTGTCGCCGTCGTGGAAGCGATGAGCAACACCATAATCCAAACGCAGCAAATTTATCCTTTTAACAAATTTGATTTTGACCGCTACGATGACACGGACATGATGGCATCTAGTACAGCTAGGCTCGCCTCTGCGCTAAAAGTTGACGGCATAATCGCGCTAACCTCATCGGGCGGCTCGGCAGCAAAACTAGCCAGATACCGCACCGATATAGATATCATCGCTATAACGCACAACGAACAGGCCGCGTATAGGCTGACACTTTGCTGGGGCATCACCGCGGCGTTCGTGATAGAAAAGGAAGAAAGACTGCATACGCTGATGGCTAAATCGATCAAAGCAGCAGTCCAAAAAGGCTACATAAAAGACGACAAAAGCTACATCATGACGGCCGGATATCCGACTGGAGTGGCGGGCAGCTCTGATTTGATCAGAATTTTAAGAAAAGCCCAGATAGATTATTATCTAGAAGAAGCCGATAAATAAAGGGCTTTTCGCATCGAGGCTTCGATTTTAGCCTCGTCAAGCGAGCCCTCGAAAAATAAATTTAACGCCTTTACCGCTTGAAAAAGCAGCATCTCCAAGCCGTCTTTATGCGCGAGTCCGCTAGCGGCGGCTAAATTTAAAAAAGGCGTTTTTTTGCCGTAAATCACGTCGAAGGCAAATTTAGCTTCATCAAAAATCGGACGTAAAATCTCAATCGGCGCGGGCAAATTTTCATCTTTTAGCCCTGCCGAGGTCGTATTTACGACGAGATCAAATTTGCCGCCTTTAAATTCGCCGAAATCCGCCCAGCTAAATTTTTCAAATTCGGCAAAATTTGCCAGCCTCTCCTCGCTTCTATTTAGCACGCAAACTCGCACGCCGCGGCTCTTTAGCGCGTAGGCGACCGCTCTAGCCGTCCCGCCAGCGCCTAAAATGAGAGCTGAGTTTATCTGTCCGAAATCTTCTATCGCTCGTAAAAATCCCGGCGCGTCGGTGTTGTATCCGTAAATTTTATCGTCGCGAGACACCAGAGTGTTTACGGAGCCGATTTTAGCAGCGGTTTCGTCTGCGATGTCGCATTGTGCGAGCGCGGCTTCTTTGTGAGGTACGGTTACGTTTGCGCCGCTTAGTTTTAGTTCTTTAAATTTAGAGATGAGTTGCGAGCCGTCCGCTAACTCGTAACGAGTATAGAGGGCTTCGCGAGATAGATCCAGCTCGCCGAGGGCTAGGTTGTGTAGCCTCGGCGAAACGGAGTGGGATATAGGGTTGCCAAAAACGGCAAAAACCATCATTTTATATTTACGATAAAGGCGTTTGGAGCCGCGCTTTGCTTGATTTTAACAAGTTCGCTTTTTAGCTGCTCGCCGCTATAAGGGCCGACTAGCACTTTGATGATTTCGTTACCGTTTACGTTCGTCCTATATAGCTTATAGGCGTATCCTGCAGCTTTTAGTTTACCAAGCTCAGGCGCTTTTTCATTAAAGTGCTTAACGGCGAAAACTTGCACGTAACTACCGCTGTGAGCATCGCCGCCGCTAGCTGCAGGAGCTTGTTTGGCCGGCTTTTGTTTTGCTTGTTTTTCTTTAGCTGCATCATTTTTAGGCTGTTTTGCAGGTTTTTCTTGTTTAGGCTCTTTTTGTTTTACTACGTTTACGTGCTGCTTAGGCTCGGCTTTTGGCTCGCTTGATTGAGCATTTGGCGTATCGTTTTGTTTTAAAGCGCCCTGTATAGTAGAAGGCTCGGTCGGCGCAGAAGCTGCCGCGCCTGCATCTTGCTGTCTTTTATCCTCTTTTTCCTTGAGCGCTTTTACCATATCCTCAAAGCTATCTTGGCCTTTGTTTTCAGGTACGATAGGTACCTGCTCAAAGGCAGGATTAGGCTGCTGCGCCTGAGGCTCGGACGGAGGAGGCGGAGCGACTGGAGGGACGTTAGTTTGCGCTACTTGCGGCGTAGGCTCGTTAGGCGGCGTAGCAGGCACGCTCACTTGCTGAGGGATACTTCGCGTATTGTCTGGCTCAGGCGGCAAAACCAGCCTAGAGTCCGTTTGCGCAATCTGATCGTTTGTTTCGGACGAATTTAAAAATTTCATCGCAATCAAAACCGCCAAAAATATAATAACGAAGACGGCGACTAGGACGAGTATCCTTTTGACACTTTTGCTTTTTTTGTCTTCGTTGTTATCAAGCATAATGTCTCTTAGCTCGTTATACTCCATTTTTTCTCCTTACATATGTTTTGACCAGCTTGCGCCGCGCTCTTTTTGATAGACCTTATACGGCAACGTCAAGATATTAAATTCTTTCGGTAGCTCCATCGTCGGAAACACTCTCCACTCTTTAACCAAACGCGAACCAAGCAACATCGAAAGCTTATTTGCGATCTGGTAGCCCTCATTTAGCGTCGTGTGACCTTTGTGTATATAAAGGTGCAAGTGCCCCGGCGTCTTGCTCTCGTAGGCGGTAAAATTTATAAACCCCTCCTCGCGGAGCAAAAGTTGAGCTCGGTGCCAAAAGCGCTCAGGCATCCTACCGTTGTAATCAAAGACGATATTTTCGACCTTGTCGCCAGGCAGTATCAGCGAGTGCGCGACCGTGATCTTGCCCTCGTCGTGATCTTTTATTACCTGATAACTTAGAGGCTCGTTTATGAGCTCAAATTTATTAAAAAACGTCCGCCCTTTGTACTCGATCTTGCTTACGATGCTGTCGCGCTTGATCCAGTAGTGGCTCGTGTTCATTTTTATTAGCGCGGTGTCTATGCTCTGCATTAATAAGTCGCCCTATCGTAGATGATAAATTTGCTCGCAAGCTCTTTTAGTTCGGCTTTTACCTTGCTTTGAAGCGCTGCGTTATTGATATCGCTTAGTACGTCGGCGATTTTGTTTGCGATGATCTCAAATTCCGCCTCTTTCATACCGCGAGCCGTAAGGGCCGGACTCCCGATACGGATACCGCTTGTAACGAACGGGCTTCTAGTTTCGCCAGGAACCGTATTTTTATTTACCGTTATGCCCGCATTGCCAAGAGCTATGTCAGCGTCTTTACCGCTAAATTCGCGGTTTAAAAAGCTCATCAAAACCAGGTGATTATCCGTGCCGCCGCTAACTAGATCAAAGCCGCGTTTTACTAAAATTTCGGCTAGCTTTTTGATATTTGCTTTGACTTGTTTAGCGTAAATTTTCCACTCAGGACTTAGGTTGTGTTTAAAGCCTACCGCCTTTGCGGCGATAACGTGAACGAGCGGTCCGCCCTGAATGCCAGGGAAAATAGACGAATTTATCTTTTTAGCGTACTCTTCGTTGTTTGTCATAATGATACCGCCTCGAGGTCCGCGAAGCGTCTTGTGAGTAGTCGAGCTCACTACGTCGCAGTGCGGAAACGGACTCTGATGCTCGCCAGCTACGACTAGGCCCGCGATGTGCGCCACGTCGGCAAAGAGTATAGCGCCTACCGCGTCAGCGATCTCGCGGAATTTCTTAAATTCGATCTCTCGCGTATATGCGCTTGCCCCGCACACGATCATCTTTGGCTTTACGATTTGCGCGATTTCCATCACCCTATCGTAGTTTATGCGTCCGTCAAGCTCGACGCCGTAAAAGAAACTCTCATATATCTTGCCAGAGCTGCTTACTTTTGCGCCGTGAGTTAGGTGTCCGCCGTGGCTTAGATCCATGCCTAAAATTTTATCGCCCGGATTTAAAAGCGCGCCGTAAACGCCCTGGTTCGCCTGCGAGCCCGAGTTTGGCTGTACGTTTGCAAATTCACAACCAAAAAGCTCTTTGCAGCGATCGATCGCTAGCTGCTCGATCTGATCGACGTATTCGCAGCCGCCGTAGTAGCGCTTGCCGGGATAGCCTTCTGCGTATTTGTTGGTTAGAACCGAGCCCATTACCTCCATTACTTCAGGGTAGGTAAAATTTTCGCTCGCGATCATTTCAAGGTGGTCGCATTGGCGTTTTAGTTCTAAATTTACTAAATCAAAAATTTCTTTATCGTAACTTTGCAAACTCATTAATTCTCCTTAGTTTCGTTTTTTTGCGGTCTCATCGCAGGGAAAAGCACCACGTCGCGGATGGACTTTTTATTGGTCAGTAGCATCACGAGCCTATCTATACCGATACCCTGTCCGGCAGTCGGAGGCATCGCGTAGCCAAGTGCTCGCACATAGTCTTCATCCATCTCATGAGCTTCGTCGTCGCCGGCGTTTTTGGCTTCGATCTGCGAAGCGAAGCGGCCATATTGATCAATCGGATCATTTAACTCGTTAAAGCCGTTTGCTAGTTCGCGTCCTGCGATAAACAGCTCAAATCTCTCCGCGATATCAGGATTTGCATCGCTTCTGCGTGAAAGCGGACTGATCGAAATCGGATAGTCTATGATAAAAGTCGGATCGGTTAGCTTGCTTTCTACATAGTTATCGAAAAGCTCGGCTTGTAAATGGCCCAAATCAAGCTTAGCGTTTGCCTCAAAGCCGTCAGCCTTGAGTTTAGCTAAAATTTTATCCTTATCGCCGATGATCGCCTCATCTAGGCTGCCGATTTCCACGAGCGCTTTTTTGTAGCTTATGCGCTTAAACGGCTTGCTAAAATCAATCTGCATACCGTCAAATTCGATTATTTTAGGCATATCGAGTTTATCAAGAAGTACATTAAATAGCTCCTCGGTTAGTCCCATCAAATCGTGATAAGTGTGCCACGCCCAGTAAAACTCGATGCTTGTAAATTCAGGATTATGCGTTAAGTCCATACCCTCGTTGCGGAAATTCCTATTCATCTCATAAACAGCATCAAAACCGCCCACGATGAGACGCTTTAGATAAAGCTCGGGCGCGATGCGCAAAAATCTCTCGACGCCAAGTGCGTTGTGAAACGTAACGAAAGGCTTAGCGTTAGCTCCGCCAGGTATCGGGTGCATCATAGGAGTCTCGACTTCCAAAAAGCCCTTGTCCTCGAAAAATCTGCGAATCGTACTAACTATAACAGAGCGGCGCTTAAAATCAGCCCTAACCTCGGGGTTCATTATCATATCTAGGTATCTTTGGCGATATCTAGTCTCTATATCCGTTAGTCCGTGGAATTTCTCCGGAAGCGGCGAAATAGCCTTTGATGCCAAAGTTAGCTCGCTAACGTGCATCGAAAATTCGCCCGTTCGCGTGACGAAGGCATATCCGCGTACATATATGATGTCGCCTACTTCGATATTTTTCTTTACGACCTTAAACCAGTCTGGATCAAGAGTTTTATTGCTAAAGTAAATTTGAAGATTGCCATCCTCATCCTCGATGTTGGCAAATATCGCCTTGCCCGCATCCCTGATAAGCTTAACGCGTCCGGCAAGGCTTACTAGCTGACCTTCAGCGCTCTTTTCTTCGGTGTCTATAATGTGTTTAAATTTAAGTCTAAATTTAGTTATATCCATATCGCGGCGTAAAAAATGCGGATAGGGATTTACGCCCGCGCTTCTTAGTTCGTTTGCCGTCTCTAATCTTTGCATTTCTAATTGATTTTCAAATATCACTTGCCACCCTTTGCCTCTTTGGCGGCGCACTCTTTGCACACTCCGTAAAGCTGCATCATGTGCCCCGTTAGCTTAAAGCCGTGCTCTTTTGCGATGTTTGCTTGTCTTTTTTCTATGGTTGCGTCTTCAAATTCTATGATGGTTCCGCATCTGCGGCATATCATGTGATCATGGTGAGGCTTGGTTGCAAGCTCGAATTTTTTACCTTGTGAGCCAAAGCTGATAGAGGTTACCATCTCGGCCTCTTCGAGCAAATTTAACGTCCTATAAACGGTTGCTATACCGACGTTTAGGTCGGGATAGGTCTCTTTAATGAAAAAATAAAGTCTCTCCGGAGTGAAGTGCTCGTCGTTGTTGTAGAGCGTTTTTAGTAGAACTTCTCGCTGTTGCGTGTATTTTAGGCCATTGTCTCTCAAAATTTTTTTAAATTTATCAAGAAGCGCGTCGTATTCTAAATTCTCAATCATTATTTGTACTCCTTAATCGTCGAATTTATCTCCAAATTTGGTCTTTGCTCCTGCATAGATGCATCAAACGGCGTTTCGATATTTCCCACGCCGCCTGATATGCCTTTTACGTTAACATTCATTATCCATTTGCCGGTATCCAGCAAAATCGGATACAGTTTACTTCCCCTGAAATACGGCTCTATTTTGTTGTTTAAAACTTGAATATTTGAAATAGTCACTATCAAAACCGCAAAAACTAGGAAAATTTTAGCGCTTCCGATGACAAATCCGCCCATTTTATCCAAAAATCCAAGTCCGCTTAACCCTACTAATCTCGATAAAAATGCGCCGATACCCAAGCAAAGTATCCAGAATACGATAAGCGTCGTTAAAAATCCAGCAAAAAACAGAATAGAATCGCCCTCTATTTTATAAACATTATCGCTTATTATATGACCGACTCTAATACCGAATCTACTAGCCACCACGATACCGCCAATTAGACCGATGAGGCCAAATATTTCCTTTATCAGTCCGCTTATCACGCCTTTTATACCCAGTATCAAAACCAATGAAACGACGACTACGTCAAATAGAGTAACAAAATCCATTACATACCTAACAATGGCGCGAGTTCTTGCTGATTGGTTGAATATCTCATCGCCATTTCTTTCGTGATTTGATTTGCTCTAATAGCTTTCATTAAGGACTGCGTTTGCGTCATCATGCCGGTTACTTGTTGGTTTAGCTGCATTTGGGAGTAAATTTGATGCACCTTGTTTTCTCGAATAAGGTTTGCGATAGCGTTATTGTTAATTAGTATTTCGTGTATAGCAAGTCGTCCGCTGCCTATTTTTGGAAGTAAGCTTTGCGATATAACCGCAGTTAACGAAACCGAGAGCATATTTCGCACCTGAAGCTGCTCGCCACCCTCAAAGCTATCTATGATACGGTTGATAGTCTGAATAGCCGAGTTTGTGTGCAGCGTGCCAAATACCAAGTGGCCAGTCTCTGCTGCCGTAATAGCGGTAGATATCGTTTCTCTGTCTCGAAGCTCGCCCACCAAAATAATATCAGGGTCTTCACGAAGCGCGCTTTTGAGCGCCTTGGCATAAGACTTGGTATCCACGCCGACGTTTCTATGAGAAAAAAGACCTTTTTTATTCGTATGTACGAACTCGACAGGATCTTCTACAGTAATAATATGCTTTCTTTCGTTTAAATTTATCTCGTTTAGCATCGCGGCAAGCGTCGTCGATTTACCGCTACCCGTAGGTCCGGTGACCAAAATCAGCCCCTTTTCGCGCTTTACCACTTCTTTAAAAATAGCAGGCGCTCTAAGGTCGTCAAGAGACGGAATATCTGTCGGAATAATACGAAATGCGGCAGCTAAATCGCCGTTCATCGTGTAATAGTAGTTGCCTCTAAAACGTCCGACGCCAGGAAGCTCTATTGCGAAGTCAAGCTCCCTATTTTCCTCAAGATCGCTTTTTTGCACGTCGGTTATTAGCGCATAGCAGATATCTTGTATATCATGCCCCTTTAGCACGCCGAGCTCAAGCGGCCTCAAGGTTCCGTCTATTCTGATCTGCGGCTCGCTTCTTGCGACAAGGTGCAAGTCGCTGGCCTTATTGTGGACGACCGTTTTTAGTAACGTCTCCAAGCTTACGTCTATTTTCTTGGGCTCTAAACTATCATTTTGAGTTTCTTGCCTTATTTGCTCCATATAAAATTTCCTTATTCTATAATTTTCGGCACGACAAAGAAGTGTTCGCTACTCATCGGAGCGTTTTTAAGTATAGTTTCTATCACGTCAGAGCTCACGCTTACGTCTTCTCTTAACGGAGTTCCGCCTTCTCTAGAGCTTACTACCGCTTGAGAGGCGCTTAGATCAAGCTCGTCTAGTATACCCGCAAAGCTCAAAATTTCACTGAGTTGACCTTCGATTTCCCTTCGCTTGTCACTTTCGACTTTGAGCGAACTAAGCTTTTCAAGTTTGGTTAATAAAGTATCGTCTATCTGCATAAAACCTCGTCAAATTTTTAAAATTTTCCGCATTATAACACAATTTGCCTTGATTTTTATGCTGTTTTATATTTATTATGCTACAATTACGAACTTTCAATAAACTAAAATTTAAGGAACAAACTTGGCCATCAAAGATGATATTGATTCTATAAAGGAAGAGTTAAATACTCAAGAACAATTTTTAGAAAACATAATCAAAAGCGAAAGATTTTTTAAAAAATATAAAAAAGTTATCATCGGCGCGCTCGCTTTAGGCGTCATCGGCGCGGCGGGATACTATATAAACGGCGCTTTAAAAGAAAAAGAGTTTAAAGCCGCAAACGCCGCATATGCAAAACTGATACTTAATCCAAAAGACGAGCAAGCAAAAGCCGAACTAAAGCAAAAAGACGCCTCGCTTTACGCGCTTTACGAGTTCAAAAGAGCGCTTGATAACAACGACACAAACGCGCTAAAATCGCTAGCAAACGAGCAAATAGATCCGCTTTTAAAAGATATCGTAAAATCCCAGATAAACGAGCCTAGCGGTCAAATTTTGACTTCATACAAGGCCGTTGTTAGAGGGTATGAGCTAATGAAAGAAAATAAAATCGACGAAGCAAAAAACGAATTTAAAAAGGTTCCTTTAAATTCTCAGCTTCAATCCATCGTCAAAAATTTAGAACACTATCAAGGAAATGCAAAATGAGAAAATTTCAAGCTATTTTAGCGGCTGCACTCTGCGTCGCGGTACTCGGCGGATGCAGTACAAAAAGGCAGTATTTCGAGCCGGCCGACGTGCAAAATGAAAAAATTTCAGAAAACAGGCTACCGGCTAGCATCGCAACGGCGAGCATAAACGGAGCGGTACTAAAAAACGGTATGGCGATAACTAAAAACGGTTTACTAGCGCCTGAAACAAAGCTGACAAAAGGTGCTACTTTGTTAAATTACGGCGACGATAAAATTATAAGCTCTGATTTGGACGGAAATTTGATCGTTGCAAACAGCTCAAACGAAATTTTATTTCAAAGAAGCTTCAATGAAGCAATCGTTTCAGCCGCTCTAGAAGATAATAAACTAGCCCTTTTAAGCGCGGGCAATGTCATATATCTCATCGACATTGCAACAAACGATACTTTGCTAGAGTTTGAAAGCTCAAACGTCTACGCCCAGGACTCTCGCGTCGCTGCGCCGTTATTTATGAGCTCGCTCGTTATATTTCCTACGCTTGACGGAAAGATCATGATCGCGGATAAAAACCAAGGCCGAATTTTACGTGACGTGGTCGTGAGCAGCGAGCAGTTTTTTAACAACATCATCTCGCTCAACGTCGTAAACGACACGATGATAGCCGCCACCGGCAAACGTATCGTCTCGATAAATCCCGAAAAAACGGTTTATTATAACGGCGAGATCAAAGACATCGTCATAAACGGCGAATATATATATATCTTGCTAAAAGACGGCAAAATCGTACTTAGCGACCTAAATTTGAAACAAATCAAAGACGCATATTTTAAATTCGCCATCTTTTCAAGCGCCACCGTCTATAACGGCTCGCTTTATATAATGGAAAAAACGGGCTATCTCATCAAGACTGATCTAGCGCTCGACAACGCCAAAATTTACGAGCTTTCAGACGAGGTCGAGAGCCAAATTTTCGCCGGCGCGAAAGAATTTTACTACGACGATTACAGTTTAGAGCTTAAATGACGAAACAAGAAATTTATCAAGTTCTGGAAGCCAAAAAGATTATCTTAAAAAATTTAAGCTGGACGGAGCTTGATAAATTTACTAAAAAAAAGACCCTTGTCGCGCTCACGGGCGTCGATATGAAGGGATTTTATACGCTTTTATTTTTCCGTAGCGCAAAGGCTAGATTTTTAAGCAAAGAATTTGAAGCGATTAATGAAATAGCTGATAAAATCGCCGAGCAAACAGGCGTAAATTTTAAGAAAAAAGCTATTTTTTATAGCTCTGATATCTGCTCAAAAACCGCAAATTTAATGAAAGAAAACGGCTACAAACATGACTCTATGTGACGTAGGCAATACTAACGCCACCTTTTTTGAAAACGGTAAAATCACCAAAATCAGGATTGAAAATTTTAAATATTTTAGAAGCGATGAGAAGATTTATTTTATCAGCGTAAAAGACGAAGTAACCAAAAGGTTGCAAAATTCGCCCAGATTCGTAAATTTGGAGCCCTATTTTGAACTAGATACTATCTATAAAGGCCTTGGTATCGACCGCGTGGCTAGCTGTTATGCCGTAAAAAACGGTCTTATTGTCGATGCAGGTAGCGCCGTAACCATAGACGTTATGATGGACTCTATGCATCTTGGCGGCGCGATAGTGCCTGGCATTTCGCACATCCTAAAAGCCTGCGAGGCAATCTCGCCTAGACTAAAAATCTCGCTAAATTCGCAGATCGATCTCGACGCGCTCCCGCAAAAAACGACCGACGCGGTAAGCTACGGCATCATAAAGCCAATACTGCTTCTCATCGAAAGTATGGCAAACGGCTCGAAAATCTACTTCACGGGCGGCGACGGCGAGTTTTTATCGCGCTTTTTTACCACGAGTATCTACGACCGCATGCTCGTATTTCGCGGGATGCAAAAACTAATCGAACAAAAAAAGGACATCTTATGCTAACGGTTGCTTTGCCAAAAGGCCGCATCGCCTACGAAGCTCTCGCGATTTTTAGGAAAATTTTTCAAAGCTCGTTTGAGTTTGAGGACAGAAAACTGCTGATGAGCGAGGGCGATTTTAAATTTCTAATGGTTCGCAACCAAGACATCCCGACCTACGTCGTAAACGGCGCTGCAGATATCGGCGTGGTGGGTCTTGACGTACTTGAAGAGCACCGTCCTGACGTCGTGCGCCTACTTGATCTAAAAATCGGCAAATGCCGCGTCTGCGTGGGCATAAAAGAGGGCGAGGAGCTAAATTTAAACGCACCAGAGCTAAAGATCGCCACCAAAATGCCGCACATCTCCCGCAACTATTTTGCCGCAAAGGCGACCGCGCTAAAGATCATCAAGCTATACGGCTCGATCGAGCTAGCGCCGCTGGTCGGGCTAGCCGACGCTATCGTGGACGTCGTGGAAACGGGCACGACGATGAAACAAAACGGACTCAGAGTCGCCGAGACCATCATGCACAGCTCCGCGCACCTCATTGCAAATAAAAATAGCTTTATCATCAAAAAAGACGAAATTTTATCGCTTTACGAAAAAATCAAAGCGCAAATTTAAGCTAAATTTGTAAGTCGAATTAACCTGCGTCTTTACGATGCAGGTCGCTAAATTTAGCTTTTTTATTTCTGCAAAAATATCTTGAAATTTGATAGCTTTTAATCACAATACTCGGCGATCAATCTTGATAAAATTTAAACCATACAAAGCTCGCAAGCCAAACTACAAAAACCAAATATACTTAGCTTTTTGGGGCGCATGGACAAATCTTATCCTTGCGCGATATGGTGCTTTTTCGTAATCAAACAGGAAACGCCAAAACCCAATAAAAATTAAAGTCAAATTTGACGCCGCTGTCGCAAAAACAAAAGTCTAAACCAAACTTAGTACAAACACAAGAAGGCAATTGATCCATAAATAATTACAAAAGTTAATGAAGCAGGCCCTAAAGCGTGTCAAGTGCATAAATTCGGCAATTATCTCAACGAGATTTCATTTTATAAAGCTTTACTTGGTAGTTTATTTACAAAAACCGGTCCGCTTTAAAATTTCCGCAAGAGACATTATTGTTTTTATTGAAAGTTAAAATGATATAAAAATCGGCGATAATTCATCAAAAAATCAAGGCTAATTTACAAGACGGCAAAAGATTAAAGCCTCCGACAAAATAGCGTCGCAGTTAAATTTTAATCCTCATAAAGGCTATCTCTAGGCTCTCCTAGATAAAACCCCTGAAACTCGTCCACGCCAAGCTCTACGCATGCATCAAACACCTCTTTTGAGCGGACAAATTCGGCTATTACCGTGATATCGAGCTTTTTAGCAAAGGCGATGATGGCACCGGCTATCGCGCGAGAGTCCTCGCTTGTGTCGATATTTTTTATGATGGAGCCGTCGATTTTTATGTAGTCGGGCTTTAGTTTCAGGATGTAAGAGAAGTTACTATATCCAGAGCCAAAATCGTCTATAGCGATCTTGACGCCCATCCTGCGCACGCGCTCGATAAATGTTCCGATACGCTCGATATTTTCAACGTTTTCATCCTCTAGTATTTCAAATATCACGCGTCCGGCAACTTTGTATTTATTTAATTTTTCGATGATAAACACGCTTACGTCGCCGTCGGTCATATCGCGCCCGGATAAATTTACAGAGATTACGGCGTCGGGCCTATCGGCGATTAGTTTAAAGCTTTTTTCGATCAACATTTTTTCGATATCGGTATAGCGTTTGATGCGCTTTGAAACCTCCAAAAAGACGCTTGGAGAGATGATTTCGTTACTGTTTTGGATGCGGATTAGAGTTTCGTGCTTTACGATTTGCTTTTCTTTATTAAATATCGGTTGATAAAACGGCACGATCCTATCGTTTATGATAGCGTTTCGTATCATATTTGAGCGAGTGATTTGCTCGGCGTATTGCGGCGTATCGTCGATGTTTTTAAAGTAGCAAAAATAGTCCTTTCCGCTTTGTTTGGCAAACTCAAGCGCCACCATCGCTTTTTTAAACGTATCGGTCTCATCTAGCGCAAAGCCCACCGTGCAGTGTATCTCTATCTCGCTTTGCTCGCCGTCAAGTGCGGTGATATCGACGACTAGGCCTTTGATATTATCCAAAAGCTCGGTAGCTAAATCCTCATACCTATCGATAAAAAACGCCGCATCCTCGATAAACGCAAACTGATCCGGCCCCACTCGGTAAACCGCCATATTATTATCATCTGCGAATTTTTGCGAAATTTGCGTCATTCGTACTAAAATTCTGTCGCAAACTGCAGTGCCGAAGTAGTTATTCATTTTTCTAAATTCGTCGATATCCACAATGATGATTTTAGGGCTTTTCATCGCCTCCAGATCACGCTCCAGAGCTGTTTTATTAGGCAAACCCGTAAGAGAATCTCTATAAAGCCGCTTTTGCATCTCGGCATTATTGGCTACGAGCTTGGCATTAGTTTTCATTAGGGAGACTTGATTATTTCTTATACTTCTATAAAAAAGCAAATATTGAAAAATACAAATAAGCACCATTACGCTCGTTACGATAAATGTATTTTTCATATTCACGATAAACCACTGCGCAAAAAGCGGATCGTCAAAACCGGAAATTTTAACGCCTTGAACCATATTGTAGCCTATTATCGCGCCGTCTATATTTTTAAAGTAGCAGATCTCGGCTTTATTGTCTGGGATCAGTTTTATACTTTTATAGGCACCGTTGCGAGCTAACTCTGCGTGTGCATTGGCGTCCATACCGCAAAATTTATAGGGTAAATTTTCCCCGATTAAGCTTGGTTGTTGCGAGCTAGCTAGGATGATGAGTTCGTTTTTTTCGCCTGTTTGCTTCACCATCCACGACGGGATAGACTTTGCTAATTCGCTATACCTTTGAAACTCCTCTACGTCGCGCTTTGCCACGTCTTTATAAATCATTTGCAATATGTTCATATAAGACTCTACCTTACTCTGTATATCGACGTTTGAGATATAGTTGGAGGAGTCTTGTAGTTTTTTATAAAATATAAAACCCATAGCCAGACACGAGCAGATCACGAGTACGGCGATCGGCAGGACGATAAACTGCGTCATCGATTTTTTAAAATCTAAATTTTGCATTAAACTTCTTTAAAAAAATTACTCTCATTTTATCATTATTTACTTAAGTTAATTATAAAAGCTAAATTTTATAAAAATAGTTTATAAAGTAAAAAGAAAGCAAACCCCAGCAAAATGACCGCACATACGTAGTTTAGCCATTTTGCGATGTTTTGCGAGATAAATTTGGCGCTTTTATGCACAGCAAACGGCATAGAAACGATCCAGATAAATATCGCCGCTACTAGTCCCGCCACGACCGCGCCCGCGTTTTCAAAACTTTTAGCAAAGCCGGCCACGCTTAGCCAAAATCCGACGGTGTACGGGTTTGCAAGCGTGACGAAAAGGCCTTTTGCGTAGTTTTTGCCAAATTTGGCCTCGGCGTCTAGCGTGTCCGCCGTTATAGGTTTGTTTGCGTTTTTAAATATGGCGTAGGAGATGTAGACTAGATAACAAAATCCAAAAATCCCGATGATTTTTTCTACCGTTTCGCCCTGCAAATACTCAAGCACGCCAAACGCCAAAAGCAGCAGATACGCCGCGTCCGCGCTCATGGCGCCAAGCCCGATGGCAAATGCCGACCAAAACGACCTTACCGCAGCACTCATTATCATCACGTTTACGGGCCCTAGCGGTACAGCCGCGCTAAAACCCAGCAGCAATCCCTGCAAAAACGCGTTCATCTTCGTCCTTTTTCATTTTTGTATTTTGGATTTTACCTAAATTTGAAAGGTTTGAGGTCATTAAATTTGACGCGAAAAGCGGATTTCAATTTTAACGGAACACACAAATTTGATTTGGGAATTTGGAATTTTACTCGCCGAGACCTGCACCTTTAAGGTGCTAAATTTGGTTTGGTTAAATTTAGCGTTGTGCATTAAAATTAATCTTTCGTGTTAAGGGGGAACGGGCTTGAATTACGAGGTCGCTCCCTTCCCCCTTAACGATCCCCTATCCCCTACGACGTGAGAAGTGGCGACATTGCTTTGCTCTGCGAGCAAAGCGTCGCTAGTTTGAATAAAATTTGACATTTTCAGGGTGCGGGTCTCGGTGAGTAAAATTTCGAGTTAAATTTGTAAATTTGATTAAATTTGACTTCAAATTTGATCATAAAACGATAAGGCGAAGTATTTTTGTTCTAGACGAGGCGCTTTTAAATTTGGCGACGGGAGTTACCTTGTCGGTAATGACCGAGCCAAATTTAAAAGCAACGAAGTATAGGGCAAAAAGACAAGCCGAAGCAAGGCAAATTTACAGCCTTACTATCTGCGCTCCAAATCCCCCCTGCCCCGCCGGCGCATCAAAAAACTCCTTCACGCTCGGATGCTCACGCAAGAAGTTTTTGACCGCGTAGGCGAGCTTGCCTGTGCCGATGCCGTGATACACCTGCACCTCGTCAAAGCCCATCACTAGGCTGTCTGAGATAAATTTATCCAGCTTTTGCACCGCCTCGTCCGCGCGCAGTCCATGCAGATCGAGCGTGACGCTAGCGTTTTGCGGCTTTTGCACGCTTAAATTTATACCCGATTTCTTAGGCGGTGCGGGCGTTTCGCCGCTGATTTTTAGCTGATTTATCGGCACGCGCATGCTCACGTTATCCGTTTGTATCACGGCGTCGTTTTTGCCCAGACTTGCGACGACGCCTTTGATCTTGCCGTATTTTACGCGGTCGCCGACTTTTAGCTCGGGCGGGGCGGAGATTTCTGGTTTTTGCACGGCGCGTTTGGCCTCGTTTGCGCGGTTTAGAGCGCGCTGTTTTTCTTTGGTGTCGTCTAGATTTATCGCGCGTCTAGCCTCGTTTATCGCCTTAAAATACTCCCGCTCTAGCCGCGTTATAACCTCGTGCTGCTCGGCCTCGGCGCGCTCTTTTTGTTCTTTTAAATTTTCGATTAGCGAGTCTAGCTTTTGCTCTTTTTTCTCGGCGCTTTCGAGCTTTTCTTTGAGCTGCACTTCTAAATTTAACGTCTTTGTGATGATTTCATTTAGATTTTCTTTATCTTCGCCGTAGATTTTCTTCGCCTGCGCGACCAAATTTGCCGCGATGCCGTATCTAGCCGCAGTCTCAAAGGCGTATGATTTGCCGATCGTACCCTTTAAAAACTCAAATTTAGGCCGCGAGTTTTCCTCGTCGTATAGCGCCGCGACCAGCTCTACGTCGGGGTTTTTAGCTAGTAGCATAGCAAGGCGCTTGTGGTGGGTAGTGATGATCATCTTGATATCCTGACTCATCAGCCGCTCGATCATCACGCCATACAGGCTCGCCGCCTCCTCAAAATCCGTTCCCAGCTCAATCTCATCGACTCCGATGAGTAGATTTTTTTTCGTAAAGAGCTTAGAAAAATGCACCATACGCCCGGCAAAAGTCGAGATGTCGTTTTTCACGTTTTGCGGATCCTCGATGATAGCGTCAAATTCCTTGAAATTTCCGATCTGCGATTTTTGCGCGTTTATGCGCATCGGAAGTAGGTATTTGGCTAGAAAGGCTGCGGCTATCAGCGATTTTAGCAGCATCGATTTACCGCCCGCGTTTACGCCGGTGATTAAAAGCACCTTTTTGCTAAAGTCTATGCTGATACTTTTTGGATTTTTTAGCGCGGGGTGGGCGAAATTTGCCAGCTTTAAATTTGACCCGCCACTTGGCAGCACGAACTCAAAATCCGCGCTTTTAGCCGTAAAAACCCGCGCACAGTAGGCGTCAAATACGTCAAACGCTCCGTTTATAAATTTTAAAAACAAGAGGCTCTTGTGCATCGCGGAGCTAAAAATTTTGCAGTGCTCGTAGACGATTTCCTCTTTTTTATCCAGTAGCTCACTTTGCTCTTTTTTGAGTTTTTGTATGTTTTCGGGTGCGACGTAGAAGTAGCCGCCCGAGCTTCTAGCCACGACCGTGCCCTTTAGCACGTGGTTAAACCCGCCTCGCACGAGCAGCGCCTCGACCGAGCTGATGTAGTGCACCTGCGTATCGACGAGGTATGGCGTGATGGATTTTGAGTAGATGAGGCGGCGCAGATCGGCGTCTATTTGCGCTCTTTTGGCGCTAAATGCGTCTCTGATACCGCCTAGACGCTTGTCTACTTCATCTTTTAGTTCGCCGTTTTTGTCAAATGAATTTGCGAGCTTTAACATCGGCTGCGGGATCTCGATTTTAGCGAGCCACTCGCCTAGTTTGCCTTCAAATTTGAGCGTTTTTAGGTAGGTAAAGTAGCTGATAATCTTAGCAAACTCAAAAATCTCGCTCACGTGCAACGTGGCTTGTTTGCTTAGGCGCATGAGCGCGTCGTCTAGATTTTGAGCCGGTGAGGGCGGGTCAAACTGCTTTTGCGAGAGTTCTAAAATTTTCTCATAATGCAGCCTGCTGTCGCCCGCCATAAAAAGCGGCTTGGGGCGCGCTAAAAAGGAGTTAAACCTCTCCATATAGCCTTGCAAATCTAAAATTTTTATAAGCCGCTCAAAGCCTTCTGCATTTGTAAATTCTTTTTGCTCGCGGTGCGCCGCGGCGTCCGAAATATCGCCGTTTCTTTGCTCGCGCGAGACGTTATTTTCCAGCCCGCCAACCTCCCAAACGCTGCCTTGAGTCAAATTTTGATTATCTTTAAAATTACGCAATTATTCGCCTTTAAATTCGCAGCCATCAAGCGCGATCTTGACGCTGTTTAGCTCCTTTGCCGCGCGTTTTGCGACGAAGGATGACGTGCCGAACTCGTAGTTAAATTTGGTGTTATTTACGTCGAAATTTCCGCATTTTAGGGTTTTGCCTTGGTTAAAAAGCGCGACCAGTTCCAGCCTTTTGCCCTGCTCGCTTTCTAGCCTTGTCTCGTAAAAATACAGCGCCGCCGCGACAAAAATCACCGAAAAAGTGATGATAAATTTCGCCTTTTTGCTTAGCTTCTCGTCACTCACGCTAAATATCGCGATCGCGGCAAGCACGCCTAAAAGTACGATGATGACCCTCATGCGTCGCCTCTTAGCTGATATGTGATGTCGCCCGCGCCAAAGCCGATCACTAAGCCGTCATCGAGCAAGTTTTTTACGCCGAACTCGTCCGTAAAAGCTATCCCCTCGCCCTCGCGCGCGACTCTTTGCGTCATCACGGGGTTGTAGCGCTTAAACTCCTCTTTTAAATTTATCTCTATCGGCGTCTCGCCCGCGGCATAAACGGGCAGTATAACAAGCTCGTCTATGCCGTCAAAGCACTCCTTAAAGCCCTGTAAATTTGCGCTCAGACGCGTAAATCTGTGCGGCTGAAAGATCGCCGTGATCTTGGTGATGCCTAGTAGTTTGGCGTACTCAAAGACCGATTGTAAAGTAGCCTTGATCTCGGTCGGATGGTGCGCGTAGTCGTCGATGAGTACGAATTTTCGGCTAGCTGTGAGGATATCAAAACGCTTTTTGATACCTTTAAAATTTAGCAAATTTTGCCTGATTTGTGCCAGTGAGGTTTCATTTAGCGCGGCTAAGATCGCAAGCGACGCGTCCACGGCGATATGCTCGCCCATACCCAGCACCTCAAATTTGCCTAAATTTTTAAGATTAAACGCAGTATAAGGCACGAAATCGCGCACGATCATGCTAAGCTCGGTGATATCGGTGCTCGGATAAAGGCGCACGGCGTCGAGCTTTAGCGTGCCCAAAAACTCGTCCTCGGCGTTTATCACGCGCACCTTGGCTCGCTCCAAAAATCCTCGATACGCAGCGTGAAATTTCTCCAAATCATAGCCGTAGTGCTCCATATGCTCGGGCTCGGCGTTGGTCACGACGGCTAGATACGGATTTGAGTTTAAAAAGCTGCTGTCGCTCTCGTCGGCTTCGAAAATGACGTTGTCGCAGGGCTCGTATTTCATATTTGAGCCAAACTGCTTAGCAATCGCGCCGATGATGACCGAGCCCTCCACGAGGCTAGAGAGCATCGCCGAGGTCGTGCTTTTGCCGTGCGCGCCCGCTACCGAAAACACGCGCTTGCCCTCAAGCACCATCGGCAACGCCTCTTTGCGCGATAGGCAGTGCAATCCTTTGCTACGCGCTTCGACGAGCTCGATGTTATCGGGTTTTATCGCGGCCGAGTAGATGACGAAGTCCTGGTCCCTGATCGCGGCCTTGCTGTGCGGCGTGATGACGTCGATGCTCTGCGCGGCTAGCTCGCGAGTAGTCGGGCTTTCTTTGATGTCGCTACCGCTGATGATGAAGCCTTTTTCGTGCAAAAATCGCGCGATCGCAGAGATGCCTATGCCGCCGATACCGATGAAATGGACCTTTTTGCGCTCGGCTATTCGCTCCCTTGCGCGCTCTCTTTCGTCGGCATGGGTCGCTTGTCCGCTTAAATTTGATTGCGCTAAATTTTCGCGACCGGGATTTGACGCGCCGCCCACCTCTAACGTGCGGTGAAGCCCGCTTGCTTGGTTAAAATTTCCTTGTTTTAAATTTTCCACTCGTTTTCCTTGTAAATTCTTAAAGTATTTATATTTACGTCGCCCATGAAGCAAACGTCGTAGCCATTTGCTCTATTGTGGCGTTCGTTATTTTCGTATTTGCTCGCACGCTTGTTATTTATCCGGCCGTCTTGCACAAATAAATCCCTTCGCATATTAGCCGCTAAATTCATTTTGCATTATTTTGCAAAATTTCAAGTCTCTTTGCATTGTTTGCCGCGATACCGCTCTGCGCTACTAGACGCCGGCCATGCTCAAAGTTCACACTATTTTTACTTAAATTTATTAGCCAGATTTTAGCGAAAATGAAATTTTGAGATGCTGAAAAGATAAAATTTATGCGGATTTTAGCAGGCTTTACATAAGGCCGCAAGCATAAAGAAACACACGTAAAGTAAGCTAGAGAATCGTCGGTAAAATTAGGAGATTTTACGCATCTGTCAACTAGCGCTTAGTACGCTTCCCAGTCGTCAAATTTGGCGTTGAAACGAGTAGTTCGCAACCAGCGTTTTATCGCGTCAGCTCAAAGCTAAGGTCGATCAGATCCTCTACCTGCTCGGACGCGATTTTGGAGCTTAAATTTACGCTAATCCAGTGCTTTTTATTCATATGATAGGCGGGCAAAATTTGATCGCCGTCGCGCAAAATCGCCGCGAGATCGGGCTTGCATTTTAGATTTAGTATCTCTAGCGCCTCTGCGCTTTTAAACCCCAGCTTGCCGCCATCCACGCGCATAAAAACGGCGAACCATTTTTGGTTTTTCGCGTGGCGGAACACGGCAAATTCCGGGTGTTTGTCAAATACCCGCTCGCCCTGAGCGCCGAATTTCTCCTTTATGTAGCTAAAAACTCGCTTCTGCGCGAGCATCACTTGCCTCCTTTGCAAAAGCAGGCGTCCAGATGATCGTCCACTACGCCTACGCTTTGCAAAAACGCATAGACGCTCGTGGGGCCTAGAAATTTAAACCCGCGCTTTTTCATATCTTTTGCGATGAAGTCAGCAAGCGGCGTGGTAGCGGGGACTTGTTTTATGTTTTCATAGTGATTTACGATGGGCTTGCCGTCAAATTTGGGGTCAAATTTAGGTAGCAGATAGCCCCAAAGATAGTCGTAAAAGCTGCCAAACTCGCTTACAACGGCAAGAAATGCGCGGGCGTTTGCGGCAAGCGAGTTTAGCTTTAGGCGGTTTCTGATAAGTGCGGGATTTTGCATAAATTTTGCCGTCTGCTCCTCGCCGTAGAGCGAAATTTTGTGCGCGTCAAATCCGTCAAACGCCGCTCGCATCGCCTCGCGCTTAAGCAGCACGGCATGCCACGATATGCCCGCCTGAAAGCCCTCGAGCACGATGAGCTCGAAAAATTTCTCATCGTCTTTTATGGGCCTGCTCCACTCCTCGTCGTGATATACGCGCTCTAGTTCGCTTTTCTTCGCCCAGTCGCAGCGGATTTTGGGTTTTTGAGTATTTTGCAAATTTAGCTCCTAGCTTTGATAAAATTTGAGAGATTGTAGCGAAATTTGGGTTAAGAAAGATGATGTGGAATCAAATTTTACACAGCAAAATTTGATTTTTAAATTTGGTAAATTTTATGCTTTAAATTTAAAAAGCATTGCAGATCAAATTTAACCTGCAATGCAATAATTTGAAAGTATTTCGAGGCGATTTTTGGGGTTGCGCGGCTAAAATTTTGCGCAGGCTAGA
>CAUPXB010000002.1:0-139098 GCA_963515555.1 uncultured Campylobacter sp.
GCTATATTTAAATATCAACGCTTCGAATTTCGTCCCGCAAAGCGTAAAATATCGCTGCCTTTACGCTCAAATTCGGGTAAATTTGAGCCATTATTTTTTTGTATTCCGCCACTTGCGCGATATTTTCATCTATATTTTTATCGCTCGTTTTATAGTCGATCACGCAGATTTCGGTTTCGCCAACACAGAGCAGGTCAAGCTGTTTTAACGCGCCATCATATCGCAAAGGCTGCTCTTTAAACGCACGCTTTGCCTGCGTCATTTGCTTAAATTTAGGCTTGTTTATCAAATTTAGCCCGCGAGCGTAAATTTCATCCAGCTCGCCCTCGTCTAAAAATTTATGAAACGCATTTCGCATCGAAATTTGCGCCGTTTTTAGAGAATCCTCATCAAATTTTTCCGCCATCTCGAGCAGATAGTGTAGCCCCAAACCAAAATAAATCGCCTTTTGATTTTTACCCTCGGTTTTGGGCGTTTCGTCTACGGTTTGCTTTGAAATTTGAACTAGCTCTATAGGCTCAAATTTGCCGGATGTAGTCAAATTTCGCGCCCTGCTAGGAGTCGGTTCGCCAAAGCTAAAATCAACCAAATCAAGATACTCTATAACCTCGCCGCTACTCTCGTACGCCCCAAAAAAGCTCGGGTTTCTGCCGTTTGCGTCCGTTTTTTTGACGATGATTAGTCCGCCAATCGCCCGCGTTAGCGCGACGTATAGCTTGTTCATATCTTCTTCGCGCTCGAGCCGCGCCGCCTTTTCTTTTAGCCTTGCAAAATCCTCGTCGATACACTGTTTTTTGACGTTGTGTCGCACCTGCCAGGAGCCCGTACCCGCGTCGTACTCAGCGATGAAATTTGACCCGTCATGCCGTCCGGCGCCCATTTTATCGCACACGATCACGTTTTCAAACTCCAGCCCCTTTGACTTATGCACGGTCATGATTTTCACGCCCTCGCCGCTTTTTGCGCTCGTTTTGGCTTCAAATCTATCAAGATTATAGACAAACTCGGTCAAATTTGAATACGGCTGCGATAGCTCAAGTAGCCGTAAAACGTCCGCGTCGCTCATATCTACGCCGAGCCTGCCCGCTAGATAGTGCAAGCTCTCAAGCGCCGATTTTTGCGGATTTACGCTTAGTTTTATGGCGTTTACGTCTAGGATCGCCTCGGTATTTAGCTTGTAAATTCGCTCGCCGAATAGGCAAAATTTAGCGTACTCCACTACTGCGCGCGCATTTTTGCTAGCTAGCAGGGGCATCACACCCTCGCTCACGCTTTTTACGCCCACCTCGCTCAGCAAATTTGAGATTTTATTTATATCGTCGTTTTTCCAGCAAAGCACGGTGATATCATCTTCTCGGACCCCTTTTTCAAGCAGAAATTTAACCTGCTGCGCCGCCTCTACCGCCACGTCATCGCCGCTGCTTACCCGCACGAAGCCAAGATCGTCCTCCTGTGCCTCAAAATACGGCATCTCGCCTACCAAATTTACCCGCTCGCCCTCTTTTTTGGGCGTTCTTTGCGGTTTAAAATTTTCGATCTTGCCCGCAAATACGGCGTTCGTAAATCTAACCAGCGCCTTTTTACTACGGTAATTTACCTCCAAATTTTGAGCTTTGACCTGAGGAAAATCGCGCATCAGCTTGCCGAAAAGCTCCTTTTTGCCGCCGCGGAAACGATAAATACTCTGCTTTACGTCGCCGACGTAAAAAAAGCTGCCAAGCCCGTTTTGTCCGTATCCGGCGACGATTTCTTCGATGAGCGGACGCATGATCTCGTACTGCGCGACGTTGGTATCTTGAAACTCGTCGATGAGCAGGTGATTTATGCGCCCGTCGAGCCTAAAATAAAGCATCTGCGCGTCCGTTTCGCCGCCCCTTAAAAGCTCGTAAACTAGGCGCGTCACGTCGCTAAAGGCGAGCGAATTTAGCCTTTTATTTAGCGAGATTTTGCACTCTTTATAGATTTTTAAAAATCTAGCCAGCTCCGCGATTTTATACTCTTCAAGCTCGTCAAAGTAGCGCTTTAACCGCGCTTTTAGAGTAAAAAACATCTCGTCTAGCTCCGGCGTATAAATTTTAGAAAACGTACGATAATCAAGGCTCGCGCGCGACATAAAAGAGCGAGCTAAGATTTCGCCGGGACTTCCCTCTTTTACGGCGCTTTGCGCGTCTTTGCCGCCGCCTCTAGCTAGGACGTATTCGCGCATGTTTTTTAGCGCTTCCGCAACGCCGCTTTCGTTTGGAAATGCCGCATTTTCGCTGCTTTTTAGCTCGCCGAAATTTTCGTAAAACATCTCCAAGCTCTCAAAAAAGCTACTCTGACTGCGCTCGGCCGTCGCTATCAAATTCGCAAGCGCTTTTAATAGCCGCATATCCTTGCTCACCCTCGCGACAAACTCGCTCCGCTGCAGCTCGTTTAAATTTTCGCTCACTTCAAAATCTGCGCTTAGCCCCAAATTTAAGCAAAAGCTGCGCAAGATGCCCACGAAAAACGAGTCAAACGTGCCGATTTTTAGATCGCTTTCTAAAAAATGAGTCGCCCGAGCGTCGCGCATGGCTAAAATTTCATCCCTGCCCGCGCCCAAAATTTGCTCCAACTCGGCTAGCTCTGCGCCCTTTTCCTCGAGCCGCAAAAAGGTCTGCACGATGCGTTCTTTCATCTCATTGGCGGCCTTTTTGGTAAAGGTTAGCGCCGTGATCTCGCGCGCGTCGGCGCCTAATAGCAAAATCGCGATAAAACGCACGCTAAGCGCAAAGGTCTTGCCGCTGCCCGCACTCGCCTCGAGGGCCAAAAACGGCTTCATAGCTCGCCTTTCACTAAAATTTTATAGTCTTCGTATTCGCTCATCGCGCCCTTCGCCTCCCCGAAATTTATCGACGTGTCGTTTATGGATTTTAGCTGCTCGATTGCCTCTGCAAGCGCATCCGTGCTAGCTTCGCCCGCCACCAAGTTCATATTATCTTTAAGATCGTAAAAATACCCCTCGCAAGGCCTACCCATGAGCGCCTCGTAAAAAGGTAGTTGCAAGGATTTGGCGTCAAATTTTCCGCTTTTATAGTCTATCACCGCTAGCTCGCCGCCGCGCCCGTCTATGCGGTCGATTTTGCCGGTTATTCGCACGCCTGCAAACACGCTATCAAGCTCTTTTTCAAGCCCATGCACGCGCCATCCCGCCTCATATCTCGCGTCCTCTACGGCCTTAAATTTTTCCATCTTTATCATCGTTATCTCGCGCTCTAACGGCGGAGTGTTTAGCTCTCTTAGCACCGTTTCAAATTTAGCGAGGTCAAACCTCTCAAATTTAGAGTAATACTCAAAAAGCGCCCTATGTAGCGAGTTACCGAAGTCCGCCGCGGACGCGGTTTGCGGCATCACGGGCGGCTTTACGTTCAAAATATATCTGTAATAATACCGCCGCGGGCACTGCAAATAGGTATTTAGCCTGCTAAAAGAGAGCGGGATGGCGAAAAAATCGTGCTTGACGATGATGTCTTGCTCGAAAATTTTAGGCTTTGCGGGTGCTTTTCGCGTAAATTTTATTAAATTTAGCGCTCGCGGATTTTGGCTCGGCGTTTTGTTTTGCGTAGCGTTTTCGTCAAATTTACCGACTAAATTTGCGCCAGAATCTAGCTCGCCCTGCGCGTCAAATTCAAACAAACTCCGCTCTTTGGCGGTTTTTGCTTGTTTAGGTTTAGTCTCGTTCTTTTCGTCAAGATACGGGTTCATCTCGGCCTCAAATTTTTGCTCGTCCGCAAAATCGCCGTTAAACAGCGCCGCATAGCTCTCATCGCCGTATCTCGCGTCCTCCACGGCGTTAAATTCGCCAAGAAATCTCGACGCGATTTTCTCCTCGTTTGCCGCGTAGCATATCGCCGCTTTTTTTGCGCCGCCGATTAGGCTCTCGTAGTAAAATCTCTGCAAATTTTCACGGTCTACGTAGCCGATGAGGCCCGCTTTTTGGCGCACGCGCGAGCTCAAAAACATCTCGTTTACGCTGCGCTTTGGCACCAGATCGTCGTTAAAATCAAGCAGTATGACGCCCTCAAATTTGAGTCCGCGACTCTCCAAAACGCCCATGACGCCGATCTTGCCGCCACCTACGTGATCTAGTCTTAGGCGAGATAGCTTTATCAAAAATATCTCGCAAATTTGACGCAGCGTAAAACTAAAATACCGCGCCAAACTCTGCGCGTAAAATAGCTCCTCGCGCGTTTTTTGCGCGGCGGCGTGGTCGCTCTCGCACGCCAATATCTCCTCCATCAGCGCCCTAAAATCCTCAAACGAGCAAGACGCCTCAAAACCGTTTTTAAATTTCTCAAACAGCTCGGAGGAGATGCCAAATTCATGCAGATTAAACTCAAATTCGTTGAAATTTTTATAGTTATCCTCGCTTAAATTTACGCGGATTTTGTCGTTTATCGCGGTTACCATGCACTTTAAAATTTGAAAAAACCGCGTGCGGATAAAGCTCTCACCCATCGCAAAGTTAAACATCTTGCCGCGGTCGTGCAGGCGCAAGATCTCGGCAAAGCTCTCGTCAGGCAAGATAACGGCGATGTTTTCGGGCTTGATACCATCAGCCACAAACTCGCTAGACTTTGCCATCGCATAGGCCGCCTGCAAGCTCCTAGCGCCAAAGCTCCTTTTTAAAACAAGCGGATTTTTGCGCACGGCGCCCGTTTTTTTTAGCTCGCGCGAGCTCAAATTTAGCTCAAATTCGCTGTATAGACTAAACTCGCTCGCCTCAATCCCGGAAATTTCAGCCAGTTTTGAGATAAGTTTTTTGTTAAATTTACTGGTTTGAAAGATGATTTTTAGCGTCGTTAGCTTGGCGATCTCGCCGAAAAGCTCCCACTCAAATTCGCTCAAAAAGCCGTCTACTTCGAGATTTATCTCGCGAAATTCCCTCACAAATCCGCCGTTTAGCCGGTAAATTTCAGGTAGCACGATGCCGTCGTATAGATTTTCGGCCGCGAGCAGCTCCTTATAGCGCGCGAGCACCGCCCCAAGGATACCCAAATGCTCCTCGTAATCGGCGTAAATATCGCTAAATTTCAGATCCGCCACGCTCTTTTTGCTGATGGCTAGCTCCTTAAAAAAGCTAAAAAGATAGTCGTTGTTTTTCAAAAATGCAAAAAACTCCGACGGGATACGTAGCCGCTCGGAGGCCTCTCTCACGCTCGCGCAGGCTCGCTGCATCAGTACCAGCGCGTACGCCTCGTCCGCCTCAAAGCGCCCCGGCACCAGCACGGCCTTTTGCTCAAACTGCGCTATCGTCATGGCCTTTGGCACGAGTTCGTTTTGAAATTTCGAGTTAAATTCGCGGATCTTTCGCGAGTTGGTAAAGATATAAAGTTTGTCTAAATTTTGCATAGAGGCTCTTTGTTTTTTGGCGCAATGATAGCCCAGAGCGGCTGAAAATCAAAGAAAACTAGCGCGCTTCAAAGCTAAATTTATAAAAGCCCGTGTCGTTTGCGTCGGATATTTTTAGCAAAATTTGCCATTTGCCTTTTTTTGGGAGCGTCACGGGCTGCGTTTTTAAAATTTGCCCGTCAAATTTGGCGTTTAAATTTTGATTTTGCTCGTTTGTGGCAGGTCTGGTTAGTAAAATCTCGTGTGTGAAATTTGGAGTTTGCGAGCCGTTTTTAGGCGTGACGGCGATCTTAAAATATCCGTTTAGTCCGTCAAATTCGGGCTTGAAATTAAGATCGTATTTGGCGTCAAATCTGCGTTGGCTAGCCTCGATCTCGTTTATATTTTCATCGACGTTTTGGTAGCGCTCAAAGTAAAACTCGTCCATCTCCACGGGGTTTTTGACGGCCAGAATGATGGTCGCTACGCAGGAGGCGACTATCAAAATAAGCGAGATAACGATAGCGTGAGGCCAGTAGTTTTTAGCCATTTTTCCTCCTAAATTTTCTAAAAATAGCGGCGCAAACGACGAGAGCGATAGAGCCGTAGATAAAAATCCTAAATGCATCTAGCGTCAGGCGGTTTTGGCTGCCGATAGCGTTTTGCAAGCTCACGCCTTTGCTCGCGGCGATCTGTTCGGCAAGATCCGCGTAGCCATTTAACACGGCGGCGTTAAAGATATCTTTGCCGTTTTTAGACGCTAGTATTGGCAAAATCGAGCCCGAGCTTGGATACGGGCTTAAAATTTTCTCTTTATCAAAAAGCTTAAGCGTCTGGGAATCGGCAAAAATTTCCACCTTGTGTTCAGCCTTAGCAAGCATCAAAAGCGCGTAAGGTGGGGTTAAATTTAGCTGTGCGGCCGCTTCTTTTAGCGTTTTGCCCTCTAAGCTCTCGTAAACTGCGACCCCCGCAAATACGCCGCTTTTGCCAGCTAGCTCCTTGCCCAAAACCGCGATTTTCTCGCTCACGGCCTGGCTTAGGATGTTTTGATTTACCAAAACTATCTCGCGAGGTAAATTTGAACCCTGCAAACTCGCCGCATAGAAAAAAAGAAAAAATAAAAAGATAAAAAATGCGCGGGTCAAATTTGCAAATTTGAGCGCAGAAAAGCAGCAAAGGATAGTTAAATTTGAGCGAGTAGAATTTATAAGCTTCATCGGCCTAGTTGAGCATTTTCGAGCAAAAAGCAAAGCGCGCCGACCAAATTTAGGCGTAAAATTTGAAAAGAGGCGGCCGAGTTTGCGCCTCTTGATTTATCAAATTTCATCCCACAAAAAGGTGATTTGGCGTTAGCACCGCCCACGCCGTAAATGCCGCCGCCGCAATGAGTCCCGCGACGATGATTTTTTCTAAAACCGCTTGCATGACTACTCCTTCACGCGCACTTGTTTGGCGTTATCCGCGCTTTTCATCTTTAGCTCGGAGACGTTTAGCGTGTATGGTTTTTGTGCGACTTCTTGCTGGAGCTTGATCGCGTAGTACGTGAGCGCCGCTAGGATCGCCAGCAGCAGCCCTGTCGCGATGAGCAACCCCGTCACGCCATGGAGGCCGAAAACGTTTCGATTCGTGTTTTCCATTTATTCTCCTTTAGAAAGCGAGATAACGTACTCGCCGACCGCTTTTTGCTGCAGGGCGTTTAGTCTGCCGTCGTTAAATTTAGGCATCGCGCCTATAGCGCCCTTTTTACCGCGCTGCAGCACGTCCTCGACGAATGACGCCGTGCCGTATTTAGATAGATCGGGAGAGTTGCCCTCCATGCCTTTGCCGTCCTCGCCGTGGCAGGCTGCGCAGGTCGCAAAAAGCTCCTTGCCACTAGCTACCAAATTTTCGTTTTTGGTCTTTTTTATGCCCGAAATTTCCTTAGTGATGTAGGCCGCGATCGCTTTTGCGCCCTCCTCGTCCGCCATACCCGCAGGCATCTCGCCCATCGGATACTCAAGGCCTTTTGAGCCGTTTATTATCGTATCAAATATCCCCTCTTCGCTACCCCATTTGGAAAGGTCTGCGGCCTTGCCGTTTATACCGTCGCCAGTTATACCGTGGCAGGAGGAACACTGCACCAAAAACACGCTCTCGCCCATCGCGTGAAGCCTCTTGGCGTCTGGATTTGCGAAACTCTTTTCAAATTTAGCGTTTGCGGCGGCGACTTCTTCGTTGTATTCGCCGATTTGCGAGTAGGAGTTTACCGGATAGCCGGCGATCATATACCACAAGGCCCAGACGATGCATATCGCATAAACTATCGCCCAGCCCAGCGGTACGGGATTTTTGTACTCGCCTATGCCGTCCCAGCTATGCTCGCTTAGCTCGGCATCCGGTTTTGCTACCTTCATCTGCCCGACCAAGCGACTCACGACGAAAACCGTAGCTAAAACGATGGCAATAGCTCCGATAAGCCCCAGTAAATTTACGTTATCTTCTAAATTAAACCATTGCATTATTTTTCCTTTTTAGCGTTTTGCTCTATAGAGGCAGACTCTAAAATTTCCTCGTCGATATCGTCTTTTAGGGCGAGGTCGGAGTATCTTTCGTAGTTTCGCCTGCCGCTCTTTTCGGATCTATACAGATGAAAATAGTATCCGTAAAGAAGTGCAGCGCACACGGCTAGAAAGATAAAAGCTCCGTATCCTTGGATATCTCTTAGAGTCTGCGCATCCATAAATTCGCCTATTTTAAGCTATTTAGATAGGCGATGAGCGCCACTATCTCGCGGATCTCTCCGCGCTCGAAGGCCTTTTTGACCTCATCGTCCTTCATCTCCTCAACTATAGCGGCGGCTTCTTCTTTGGCGGCTGCTTGCGCTTCCTCGTAGGTGCCGAGTTTTGGCATGCCCTCTACGTCGTACGGTACGCCAAATACCTTTTTCGTCGTTACCGCTTCGCCGTATGCCGTCTCGATGTCGGCGTTGTTGCTAAAGTGATGCTTATAAGCAGGCATTATAGAACCGGGCACCACAGAGGTCGGCTCTTTCATGTGATTTTCGTGCCAGTCGGTGGTGCGGTAGTTGCCCACGCGCCAAAGGTCGGGGCCAGTTCTCTTTGAACCCCAAAGATGCGGGCGGTCAAACGCATACTCGCCGCTAAGCGAATACATGCCGTATCTATCGGTCTCGGCCTTAAAAGGGCGAATTTGCTGCGTATGGCAGGCATTACAGCTATCTTTTATATATACGTGTTTGCCCGCAAGCTGTAAAACCGTCGGCGGCTTGGTGCCCTCAAGCGGCCTAGCTCTGTTGGCAAAATCAGGCAAGATCTCGATCACGCCCGCATAGGCGATAAATATAAAAACCATAACCGCGAAAAAGAAGGGATTTTTTTCTAACCAACTAAACATTGGCAACCTCCTTTACGCCCGCAGGACTCGCGCTTAACGGCTCTTTTACGAGCGCTTTGGCGCCAAAACTCTTGTAAATATTATAAACAAATATAAAAAATCCAAGCAGATATAGCAGTCCGCCCACGGCTCTGATCCAGTAGTACGGCACGATATTTATCACCGTATCGATAAACGAGTAGGCTAAATTTCCGTATTCATCCGTCGCGCGCCACATCATACCCTGAGTGATGCCCGCGATCCACATCGACGAAAAGTAAAGCACGATGCCGATAGTCTGTATCCAAAACTGAGTTTCCATCAAGGATTTCGAGTAAATTTCGCGTTTAAATACGCGAGGCGTCATGTGATAAAGCGCCGCCATCGTCATAAAGCCGACCCAGCCTAGCGTACCGTCGTGCACGTGTCCCGGCACCCAGTCGGTAAAGTGCGCTAGAGCGTTTACGGACTTGATCGCTAAAATCGGTCCTTCAAGAGTAGAAAACATATAAAACGTCGAGCCTAAAATCATAAATTTGATAAGAGGGTTTTCTCTAAGCTGCTGCCACTCGCCGCGCATCGTTAGAAGCATATTTATCGCAGACCCCCAAGACGGCAGTATCAAAACCACCGAAAACACGGAGCCCATCGTCTGCATCCAATCAGGCACCGCAGAGTAGATCAGATGGTGTCCGCCCGCCCAAAGATAAAGGAACATGAGGCTCCAAAACGAGAAAATAGAAAGCTTGTAGGAAAATATCGGCTGACCGCTCTCTTTAGGGAGGAAGTAGTAAATTTGAGCGATTATCGGCACGGTAAATACAAATGCCACGGCGTTATGCCCGTACCACCACTGCACTAGCGCATCGTTCGCGCCCGCATACATAGAAACCGAGTGCCACCAGTTGCCATATCCCGAAACCAGCTTGGTCGGTACGGCCATGTTGTTAAACAAATAAAGCATCGCGATACCTAAAAACGTCGCGATAAAATACCAAACCGAGATATAAAGCGTCCTCTCGCGGCGGATACCGATAAGACCGAATATACTAACGCCCCAAAGCACCCAAAGCACGACCACGCCGATATCTAGCGGCCACTCTAGCTCGGCGTACTCTTTTGACGTGCTAACGCCGGCAAGTAGGCTAAACACGCCGCCTGCCATAACCAGCATATATATCCAAAAGTGCAGCTTGCCTACCGCCATCAAAAACGGCGACTCGCTCATCGATACCTTTAAAACCCTCTGTCCGATGTAGTACCACGTCGCAAAAACGCCCGAAAGCATAAATCCAAATATCACGCCCGCCGTGTGTAGCGGTCTTAGGCGGCTAAAGGTGCCGTATTCGCCCGCGAGATAGTTTAAGTCCGGGTACGCCATCTGAAACGCTATGAAAACGCCGACGCTCATACCGACTATCCCAAACAGTATCGTCGCGAACATAAAATACTTGGCGACCGTGTAGTCGTAGCTTAGCGCCCTGTCTAGTCGCATCGATATCCTCCTTTGTTTATTTTGTTATTAGATTGTTATTTTATTAGATTTTTAGTGCAAAATCGCTTAACCGACCTAAATTTGCGTTTCAAATTTTACTTTTTTAGCTCGATTTTATAGCCAAGACCCGGCGAGTTTTTGATAAGACCTGCGCCCACTTTATCGCGTATTCGCTTGATAAACGTCCTAACGGCCGGATCGTTTACCTTTTCGCCAAACCACACCACGTTTCTGATCTCCTCGGTTAAAACGAGCGTGCCTATACGTTTAACTAAAAGCGAGATAAAGGCCAGCTCTTTTTTGGTTAGCGCGATCTCTACGCCGTTTTTTACGAGTACTTTTTTGGTTTGATTAAAGGAATACCCGCCCGAAATTTCGATGATATCGGCGCCTATGATTTTAGTTTTTACGATCTGCTCCAGTACGACGAAAAGCTCGTCCATGTCGATAGGCTTGATTACGTATTTATCGATACCCACGTCGATAGCTTTTAGCAGCTTTTCCTTTTCGCTATACGCGCTTAGGATCACTACTGGCGTGTTTTTTGAGAACTCTTTTATCTGCCTTGACATCTCAAGTCCGTCCATGATAGGCATCATGATGTCGGCTATCACGATATCGGGGCTAAATTTTTTAAATTTCTTAAGACCTTCGTCGCCGTTTAAGGCCGAAATAACCTTTTGAAATACGCCGCCGAAAACCTCTTGCATAGACTCCCTTATACTATCCTCGTCCTCGACTAGCAGTAGCGTTAGCTCTTTAAAATTTTTCATTTTTCATCCTTTAGCGGCAGTTTTATCTCAAATTCCGCTCCAAATTTTACGTTTTTAGCGCCGGCGATTCCGCCGTGATTTTTGACTATGCTTTTTAGCATATATAGACCGATGCCAGTACCCGCGCTCGGGTGCTTCGTGGTAAAATACGGCTCAAAAATCTTATCCATTATCTCCTCTTTTATACCGCCGGCGTTATCCGTTACTCTTATGATAGCAAATTTATCCTTTGTTTCTAACGTTAGCGTTACTTTTTTATCGTCTTTTTTATTTGCCAGCGCATCTTTTGCGTTAGAAAGCAGGATAATCACGGCCTGACACAGCTGCGACTCAAATCCGTAAATTTGCCCCTCGCTTTTTAGCTCCAAATTTACGTCTATACCATCTTTTTCGTAGGTTCCCTGCACCATCTTTAGCGCGTTTTCTACCGCAGCCGATGGCAAAAAAACCTCCTTCTCGCGCTCGACGCTAAAAAAGTTTCTAAAATCCTCGATCGTCTGCGACATACCCTTTATCACGCGCTTTGCGTGCTCGTAGCCGGCCTCGAATTTCTCGTTTGCTTTGACGCTCTCTTTTAGTTTAAAAAGCGTGATGCTAAGCTCGTTTAGCGGCTGGCGCCACTGGTGAGCGATGTTTGCGATCATCTCGCCCATCGAAGCTAGACGCGACTGCAAAAAGAGCATTTTGGTCTTTTCCTCGTTTTTCTTGATCTCGGCTTTTACCAAATTTTCTAGATTTTGATTTAAATTTACGAGCTTGGCCGTCTGCTCGGCGACCCTGTTTTCGAGACTTTCGTTTAAATTTAACAGCTCTTTTTTCGTCTTTTCAAGCTCGTTGTTTAAATTTATCACGTCCGTCACGTCGTATCTAATCGCAAGAAACTCCTCGATCTGCCCGCTTAAATCCAAAATCGGTATGATAGTCGTGTTTAGATAGACGTCGCGGCCGTCTTTGGTACGGTTTCTTATCGTGCCTTTGTGTACTTTTTTAGCCAAAATCGTATCCCAAAGCCGAGCAAAAACCTCCTTTGGCACCTCGGGATGGCGCACGATGTTGTGATTTGCGCCGATTAGCTCCTCACGAGTAAATCCCGACATCTTACAAAACTCGTCGTTTACGAAGGTGATAGTGCCGTTCGTGTCGGTCTTTGAGACGATATTGCTAGTCTCGATAGCCTCTTGATACTGCCTAAATCTTTCTTTGATGTTATCCATTGCTCGCCGTAAATCCTATAAAAGATAGATAAATTCCGTAAATTATTATCGCCGCGCCGCTTAAATTTAGCGCATGTTTTTTAAATTTTTCGCTCGCAGCCTTTAAAACCAGCGCATAAAAACTCATCGCAAAAAAGCTAACCGCGCCAAACGTAGCCGCGATCGCCGCGCCCTTTGCTCCGCTACCGCTAGCTACCGCTAAAGCTAAAAAATAATAAACCACTCCGCACGGCAGTAGCCCATTTAAAAACCCGAGCGTCAAAAATCCGATCGCGCTATTTTTCGCGATGGCTGCTTTCATTTTTTCATTTAAAATTTTGGATAAAAATGCGTTTTTCTCGATAAAATTTAACACCGCTCCGCGCCTAATGAGCGCGACGCCTAAAACCGCCATAAAAACGCCGATAGCAAAAAATAGGTAGCCTCGCGCCGCAAGAGATAGCGTAAAAACGCCGCCAAGCGACCCGAAAATAAAGCCAAGTAGCATATAAGCGCAAATTCTAGCTAGGTTGTACCCCGCTATCATCGCTGCGCTAAAAATTTTACCTTTGCCATTCAAAAACTGTGCCAGCGCGATAGCAAAACCGCCGCACATACCCACGCAGTGGCCCACCGAGCTAAGCGCCGCGACGCTCAAAATCGAAACAAACTCCGCGCCGCTCATCAAATTTGACCGATAAATTTCATTTGCGAATTTTATCCGCGCACGGGTTAAATTTAGCCCGCAAATTTAACCCTAAATTTAACTCAAATTTGACCGCGACTAGCAACTATAAAATTTCTAAAAACTGTTTAAAGATATATTTGCTCTCGCTCGGCCCGCCGCTAGCTTCGGGGTGATGCTGCACCGAAAATACGGGATAATCCTTGTACTTCACGCCCTCGATCGTGCCATCAAAAAGATTTCTATGCGTGATCTCGGCGACCTGCGCGATCTCCTCGGGGACGTTATAGTTGTGATTTTGCGCCGTTATCTCGACTGCCTTGGTTTGCAAATTTAAAACCGGGTGATTTGCGCCGTGCTGACCGAATTTTAGCTTGTACGTCTCAAAGCCAAATGCATTGCTAAGCAGCTGATGGCCGAGGCAAATGCCAAAAATCGGCACCCTTGCTTCGATCAGTTTTTTTATCTGCGCGATCTCGTTTTTTAGGGCTTTGGGTTCGCCCGGGCCGTTTGAGAGAAACACGCCGTTTATCTCGCCTTTGTTAAATTTAGCGATGAGCTCGTCTGCCTGCACGTCGTGAGGGTAAATTTGCGTCTCAAGGCCGGTTTCGCAAAGCTCGTTTAGGATGTTTCGCTTCACGCCGTAGTCGATGACGGCGACCTTTTTGCCGTTTGGTTTTAGCGCAGAGTAGGCTTTGCTCGCAGGATCCCAAGCGCCCTTTTCGTGAGCGTAAATTTGCTCCGTGCTCACCTTTGCGACGTAGTTTATCTCTGAGATTCTAGGCGAGTTTTCCAGAAGCTTTTTTAGCTCTTTTTCATCTGAAATTTCAGTCGATATTACCGCGTGTAGCGCGCCGTTATCGCGCAGCATCTTGGTTAAAAATCTCGTGTCTATATCATAAACGCCAAATTTGCCTTGCTCCTTGAAAAACTCTTCCAAGCTTTTTTGCGAGCGGAAATTTGACGTAGTAGCGTTAAAATCCCTCATCAAAACACCGCTAGCGTGGATTTTGGCGCTCTCCATATCGTCTTCGTTTACGCCCACTATGCCGATCTCAGGCATGGTAAAAACGATAAACTGCCCTGCATAACTAGGATCGCTCATGATCTCTTGATAGCCAGTTAGGCTCGTGTTAAAGACCATTTCGCCGCTAGCCGTACCGCTCGCGCCAAAGGCCTTAGCCTGCAAAAAAACGCCGTTTTCAAGGTAGATATAAGCTCTCACAGCATGCCTCGTTTTCTTAGTTCGTCCTCGTAGAGCCGCTCAAATACGATGTCGTACTCCTCGGTACCAGGGATCAGCTTGCGCTTGTAGCCGTCGATCTTGTCGATGACCACGTCTTGTAAAATTTCATACGTTTTTAGATAGTCTTCGATCGAGCCGTAGATGATGTTTTTGATACGGTTTTCGGAGACCGTGTAGTCGATGAGTCCCTTTTTCCAAGCGCCCTCAAGCACGAGGTGGGCGACGTTGCTAAAGCGGTCTTCGTACGTGAGGATCACGCCGTACTCTTTGGCGAGCTTCTTTTTTACGAGCCAAAACATATTTTTTCTATCGACTTGCATGCTCTCCATGTCGTCTTCGTTCTCGGCGAGAACCTCGTTTACGCGCTCTTCAAGAGCCTTTTCTTTTTGCAAATCGTTATCTAAAATTTCTTTCGCGCATGCCGCTACGGGCTCTACTCCGCGCGTTAAATTTACGAATCCGGACTTTAATAAATCAATAGCGATTTTGTGCGCGATGTAGGGTGTGTGTGGGAGTTTTATACGCATTTTTACCTCTCTTTTTGAGCTTGATTTTAACCAAAATTTGGTAAGAAATACCTAAAATCTCACGGAGTTTTTGTTTTGACGGGCGTTTGTTTTTAGTAAAATTTGAAGCAAAATTTGACGCGCTGGCAAAAATGCTTTTGAGACTGGCCGCTAGTTGAATTTAGGTTTTAGCCTTAAATTTGACGGCCGTAAAATTTAACCTTTGGAGTCAAATTTGACCGCCAAAGGCAAATTTGGCTTTCGCGTTATCCGCGCAAATTTGAGCTCGAATTTAGACTCGAGCCAAGATAAATTTAGAGCGTTATAGCCCCAAATTTACAAATTTAGCAGATTACCAGCCGGGCCGTCCGGAGATGTAGGAGAGACTTCCTGCGTTACGTTTTTTTCGGCTTTTATAAACGGCGGGCCTTGTTTGATTAAAAGCGTGATTTCAGACGCCGCGGTAGGCTCCATTTTGGCCATTATCGCGGAGATTTTTTTAGGGCTTAGCGAGTACATGATACTGGCCGCATCCGCCCTATCCATCGAGCTTAGCACGTCGGCGGCGGCTTGGTCTTTCATCTTGCCGTAAGCCTCGCCGACCTTGTCGCTAGTCATCGCTTTTAGCTCTTTTACAATTTCCTCGTTTTTCTTTAGCAGCTGCTCGGTTTGCTTTTTTTCCTCTTGCGCGCGGGCTAGAGTCGCGTTTATCTCGGCCTCTTTGACGGCTAGCTTGGTGTTTCGCTCCTCAAAAAGCGCTGCCGAGCTCGCCCTAAAAGCCTCCAAAGCCTGCCTTGCTTCGTCTATTTTAGCAAGCTCTCTTTTTAGCTCGTCTTTTCTGGTTTCAAATATCGAAACGCAGTCCACGGGGATCTTAAAGCCGCTTTGGTTCGCGCTTTGAGCGTTTACGTCGTTTGCGCCCCAAACGCATAAATTTAAAGTTAGTAAAATCAAAATTTTCTTCAAGCCTTCGCCTCTTTTTGCCTAGTAAAATTCATCGTCGCAAACTCGTCCAGAGCCGCCGCTTCGGCCTTTTTTATCTTTTCTATTTGCGCGCTAAAGTCCTGCGTTTGCAGGTATTTCATCTTTTCGTACTCCAAATTTGCCGCCTTGTGCTGCCGCTCGAGGTGCGCGATGTTTTTTTTCATTAGCTCAAGCCGCTCGGTTAGCAGATTTTTCTCTCGCCGCATTGCGCCAAGAAGCTCGAGCGATCCGCGCAAATCGGTCGCAGAGCCGCTTGATGGCATTTCAAATTTTGAAATTTGCTCGGCAGCCTGCGCTATGAAGCCCTCTATCATAGCCGCTTCGTTTCTGGCTCTTGCCAAATTTAGCTCGATTTTGTCTAAATTTCGCTTTTTTATATTTACGATTTGCGTAAATTTGCTTTTCATCTTAGCGGACTATCGTGTCTTCGCGCTCCGGGCTAGTAGATACTATGCCGACTTTTACGCCCGTGATCTCCTCGATACGCTTGATAAAGGCCTTTGCATTTGCAGGAAGATCCTCAAATTTACGCGCCCCTTCTACTTTATCCCAGCCGTCAAGCTCCTCGTATACCGGCTTTACGCCCTCCAAATCGCTTGGGAAATACTCGATTATCTTGCCGTTTTTCTCGTAGGCTTTGCAGATTTTTACCTTTTTAAAACCGTCTAAAACGTCAAGCTTCATCAGCGCAAATTTATCCACGCCGTCAAGCCTCGCCGCATATCTCACGCCGACTGCATCAAACCAACCCGTGCGGCGCGGTCTGCCAGTCGTTGCACCGTATTCGCGTCCGATATCGCGTATCTTTTCGCCGTCTTCGCCCATGTCTTCGGTCGGGAAAGCGCCGTTGCCAACGCGCGTGGTGTAGGCTTTGATGATGCCGATTACCTCGCCGACGTTTTTAGGGCTTAGTCCGATACCGCTGCAGCTACCTGCGGTTACGGTGTTTGAGCTAGTTACGAAAGGATACGTGCCGTGATCGATGTCTAGCAGCGTGCCCTGCGCTCCTTCGAGTAAAATTTTCTTATCTGCGTCTATGGCTTCCCAAACCATGTGCGTGGTATCTACGATAAATTTACCCAGCGCCGCCTCGTAGCTCTTTAGCTCGCCCAAAAGCTCCTCGCGAGCAGGCGCTTTGACGCCCAAAACGTCTAAAAACGCTTTATTTGCCTCAAAATCGGCCAGAATCGCATCGCAAAGCTTTTCGGGATTTTTTAGCTCGCCTACGCGGTGTCCGCTACGGCTGATTTTATCGCTATACGCAGGCCCTATGCCCTTGCCCGTCGTACCGATAGCGTGTGCGCCTTTAGCCTTTTCTTTGGCTTGGTCGATTTGCGCGTGATAGGGCAAATTTAAATGCGCCTTGTCGCTGATAAATAGCCGCCCCGAGACGTCTCCAAACTGCTTTAGCTCTTCGATGATCTCGGCCGGGCAGAGTACGACGCCGTTGCCGATGATGTTGATTATATTTTTATGAAGTATGCCTGAGGGAACCTGATGCAGTGCGATTTTCTTGCCCTCTACGACGATCGTGTGACCCGCGTTGTGCCCGCCTTGACACCTGCACACCATATCGTAGCCGCCGCTTAGCAGATCTACGATCTTGCCCTTGCCTTCGTCTCCCCACTGCACGCCCACTATCACGTCAGCCTTGCTCATACTCTCTCCTTTTGATCTAAATTTTCGATTAACGCGTCGGTATATACGCCAAAACCGCTGCTTTTGATGCCTTCTATCTCGTAGTTGCCGCCGCCGCTTAGCACGGCATTGCCGCCCAAAAATCTAAAAAACAGCTTGCCATAATATCTCATCTTTGAATAATATAACGGAACAATTCTTAAATTTTCATATTTTACCGTCTGCGCCAGCTCTTTTATCTCAAGCAACGCGGTTTTTATCTCGTTCGGCACTAGCGGCAAAATCTCGTCGATGTCCGCAACCGTATTTACGAAGGCTAGCCTTTTTAGCCACTCTTCGTTTTGATTTAGGATTTTTTCGATCTCGCCGTGCTCAAATATCGAAATAGGCAAATTTAGCAGTCTGCACACAATCTGCGGGATCGCGATGTGGCTGATTTGCAACACGGGCGCGAGATCAAACGACTCAAAAAGCTCCTTTGCGATCTTGACGCTAGTGGACAGATCGCTCTCGCCGATTAGCTCGGCGCCGATTTGATAGATTTCGGTGCTAGGATACTTAAAAACCGGCTGGATGTAAAACCAGCGCTTAGGCTCAGTGTCTTTTAGGCGTCTAAGCACGATGCGAACGACATCCACGGTGCTATCGGCGCGCAGGCTGATTTGGTGATTTTCGTGATCGCTAAAGCGCACCAGAGCCGTTGGCTGCACGCTTAGGTGCTGATGATACGAGAAAAATGGCGTCACGATCTCGTGAAATCCGTTTTTTTCCAAAATTTCGCTCGCCGCGCGCTCGATCTTTCTTTTTAGTTTCGCGCTTTGCCCGAAATACAGCCTCGTGCCGCTTGGTATTTCGTGCTCGTAAACGCTCGCGTCAAATTCGCTCACTCTTGCTCCTTTGCTTTTGATTCATTCTGTTTTATCTCGGGCTCTACCCACGGCAACTCGTGAAACGCCGCCACGAAGTAGCTAGGCTTTGAGCCGCTATAAACGGTCGCGATACTAAGCTGCTCGAGATAAATTTCGCCGCTTTTACGCTTATTATAAATTTCGCCACCATAAAAGCCTTTTTTCAACAACTTCTTCCACATGTGTTCGTAAAATTTATCATCATGCACGCCTGATTTTAGTAAATTTGACGGCTTGCCGATGGCTTCTTCTTTGGAGTAGCCGCTCAACCTGCAAAAAGCATCGTTAGCGTCTAAAAATACGCCGTCTAGCCCGACTACTGCGACGGCTTCTTGTGCATTTGCAAATAGGCTTAAAATCGTATTTTTATATGCGTCCTCTTTGTCGTCGTTTAGACGCGTCACTTCGACACCCGCTTTTGCGGTCAAATTTGCCGCCAGCTTGCTCTCTATGAAGTACCCGATCACCTCGTCCACGGTTCTGCCGTCTTTTGAGATAAATTTGATAAATACGCTGCAGTTTATGACCTCTAGATTTTTCCTTATCAGCCTGCAAGACTGCAGCGACTCGTTCTCTTTTTTGAGCGAAGCTGCGTTAAATAAGCTAAATTTGATATTAAATTCGTTCGCGAGCCTATCTCGGTCTTCTGGATGGATGATGTTTTTAAACTCGAATTCTTTTGAAAATATTTCGCTTTTTTTGTATCCCAGCGCGCGCTCGATATTGTCCGAAACGCTTGATATATCGCCTATAAAGCGGTCCTTCCAAACCACGCTAAATAGCGGAGAGTGAGCGTCTATCTCGCTTTGTTTTTGCGCGTTTTTCTTTAGGGTATTGCTTTTCGTAACATCTTTTACGACGCAAAAGCCGATCTTTTCGCCGCCGGGTAGCTCGTAGTTTTGCTTGTAGATGCGCACCTGCTTTATCTCGCCGCCCGCGGCAAAATGGTTCGTTTCGTAAATTTCGCCTTCGTCTTCTTGCAGCGTTTTCATATCGGTCAAATTTGACGCGTTTAGCTCGGCTAAATTTTTGCTTTTTATCGCTTCCTCGCTAAATCCGTAAAACTCGCACGCTCTTGCGCTTGCTTCGACGATCCTGCCACTTTTTGCGTCGATTAACAGCAAGATAAAAGGTCCTTTTTCAAACAAAAATCCGAATTTGCGCGAGTACTCTTCAAATTTAGCCTTTTTCTCGCCGAAATCTCCGTAAAATTTGACGATCTCGTCCGAGATTTGATCAAATTCTTCTACCGAGCCAAATTTCGCGTAGGTCTTAATCTCCTCGCCGTCGCCGGCTTTTGCGACTAAATTTTTGATAGACAAAACGGGCTTTATAACGGAGTTTTTGACGAATTTGACGTAACGAATCGTAAAGATAGCGCCCACGGCCAAAAATGCGACGCAGATTAGCAAAAATAGTAAATTTTCTTTTATAAATTTATCCACAGGATAGCTTGAAACCACGGCCAAACCAATCCTTGGGATACTTTGAATATAATAAATTTCACTGTTTAGCGAGCCTAAATTTGCAAATTTTACTTCGTCGCTATTTAGGTAGTCAGCATCCACATCGTAAAGATCAAAGATATTTTTGCGCTCTAAAACCAGCTCGGGGTCTTGGTGAAATACGATCCTACCGCTTTTATCTATCGCGAACGAATTTACGCCCATCCTCTCGTATCCGCGCGCAAACTCCTCGTAAATCGCCGTAAAGCGTATGAGCGTAGCTAAGATTTTGCCGTTTTTCATCTTTTTTGCGGCGAGCCTTGTCGGTACGTCGCTTTTATCAAACATAAATTCGGATCTTAAAATTTTATCCTCAGGCTCGTTTTCCCAAGGCTTTGAGAGAAAGAATGCAGAGTACGTATCGCGTAATTTTTCATCGCTGATAAACTCTATCTCGCCGCGTTCGTTTACGATAAAAAAAGCCATGTATTCGTTGTTATTTTTTACGGCAAAGTCAAAGATTGCTTTTGAGCCAAAATCAGGTGCTTCAATATATCTTTCGATAAGTTTAAGTTCGTTATCTATATTTATGGCGCGTTCTTTGATGAAAGTTTTAAAGTTAGAATTTGCAGCGTAAACATCTTCTTTTACGCCTTCAAATTTTAAATTTAACCCAAAGCTAGCCGCGCATATCAGAAATACGGCGGTAGCAAAAAGCACCACGTATATCCTGCCTAAAACGGCGCGTGCGAGAGGAAATTTAGAGGCGAATGAATTAGCCAAAAGAAAAACCTTAAATTAATTTAATATAAACGGCTTATTGTAGCTGAATTTTGCTTGTTTTAAGATAATAAACGTAGAAGTTTTGGCGAGAGGATGAGAGAATCGAACTCCCCGCGAAGCGGTCAACCGCCCCGCCATCGGATTTGAAGTCCGCGAGCGCCACCAGATCGCTTTATCCTCCGCGTCTTTAGATGATAAGCGCGATTATAACTAAATTTATATAAATTTTAGTTTGATTTCTATAGTATTTGGAGAAAATTTTATGGGTCGGCGATGAAAAAGCTATTTGCGCGATTTTTTTTAAAAAACATCCTCATTTTTTCGCCGATTTTTTTCCTTGGCGGCTGCTTTGAGCTCTTTACGACCGTGACGCCGCTAACGGGCATAAACGTCTACGACGCCTACCAGATCAGCAAAGACGAACGCGGCATATATTCGATAACGAAAGATAAATTTATAAAAACAAAAATCCAGACTAAAATTTTAGCCTCAAGCGGGCTTAGCAACCTAAACGTTGACGTCGAGAGCTTTTATGGAGACGTGTATCTCATCGGCGTGGTGCCTGATGACGAGCACAAAACCAAACTCGTAGAGCTAGCCAAAAACACCGACGGCGTGAGTAAAATTTACACTTATATTCGCTTTCCTAACGACGGCGGCGAATGCGAAAGCAACCTCGCTATAATGCTAAAACTAAAAAATAGCTTTTTTAAAGATAGCATAATCAGCGGCACAAGCGTAAGAGTAAGCGTAGTGCAATGCAACGTCGTATTTACGGGTATCATCACCGATATCGAGCAAGAAAAACACGCGATCTGGTACGCCAAGCACATCGAAGGCGTGCGGGATGTTTACTCTTTTCTTAAAGTTATGAAAGAGTAGTTTTTCCTTCAAATTTGAGTCAAATTTGAAGCACCCAGGCCTATACAGTACGTTTTAAATTTATGCAGTCAAATTTACAAATTTAGCAAGATGCAAAATAAACATTCCAGACAGAATAGGCGTAGTTTAACTTTAAAATTTTAACCCGTGAGGGCGCGTATATGAAATACGTAACCGAAGCGGGTTTAAAATTTTAAAGCTTGAAATCCGTCATTTATGGGGAATTCTAGGCCGGTAAAAGGTTTTGATTAGTGTCGGCAGTAGCACTAGCGCCCCCAGCAACATCATTATCATAACAAGATCTGTTAAAAGTCCAAAATATATCGTCGGGATAAAGTTGCTAGTTACCATTATGCTAAAGCCAAGGATAATCGCAAACGAGGTGTAGTACATCGCGTAGCCGATACTTGCGTGCGAGGCCTTGATCGACTCGGCGACGTTTTTGCTGCGAAGCTCGATTTTTAGGCGGTGTATGTAGTGGATGATGTCGTCCACGCCGATGCCTATGCTGATAGCCGCTATCGTAATGCTCATGATATCAAGCGGGATACCCAGCGCGCCCATGACGCCAAACACCGCACAAAGCGGGATTAAATTTGACGCGATGGCGATGGCGGCGAGCTTGATGCTTTTAAAAATAATGCAAAAAACGATAAAAAGCGACAAGATAACAAAACCGAAAGAATCCACCTGCGAGGCGATGAGGCTTTGAAGGAGGTTGTTATAAAGCACCATCGCGCCGCTAACTTGCACGCTAGCGTTGTCGTTTGCTATCAAATTTGCGATATCGGTTCTAAGCTCGCGCAAAAACTCGTCCCTGCGTAGCGCATCGTCGCTATCAAGGGTTCGCGCCGTAAAGCGCAGTTCGTTATCCTTTATGCTTACGTATGGACTTAGGATGATGTCTTTGTATTTTTGCGGGATCTGTTCGTATAGGATCGAGAGCATGAGGCCGTCGGCGGGCTTTTTCGTGATGCGCTCGACGATCTTTACGACTGTGTTTAGGCTACTGGCGTGCCCGATAAAGCGCTTGTTTTCTAGATAGTTATGCACCTTTTTTGCGACATCGATTTTGTGCTGATTAAACCAGTATTTATCCTCGTTCGCGCTAGCGGCGAATTCGTCGTCAAATTCGTCCTTAGGCTCGTTTTTAGCCGCGCTTTGCTCAAATTTGGGCTTGTTAAATTTGATCAATATATCAACCGGCACGGTGCCGCCTAGCTTAGTATCGATCACCTGCATGCCTTTATGGATTTCGGTCGTATCTTTAAAATAGCTTATAAAGCTGTTTTCGACTTTTAGCTTTGAGATGCCGTAAAGCCCAAAAATAAGCACTGCAATGCTAATCGCGTAAACGGCGCGGCTGTGATTTAGCGCAAATGCGGCACAGTGCTTGGTAAAGCTAAATTTATCCTCAAATGTCCTAACGGGAGCGAGCTTTGGCATAAGCACCATCGCGGAGCCAAATAGCAAAAATGCGAGCACGAGCGAGATAGAGATCGACGCGCTCATCATGATACCGAGCATTATGATAGGTTTGATATCAGAAAGCGCAAGCGACAAGAAGCCGATAACGGTCGTAAATATCGCAAAAAACGACGGGCTAGCCTTATCGCGCAGCGTGAGATAGACTAGCTGGCGGTTGCTAAGATGCGGCTTTGTGATGCAAAACTCGCGGTAACTCACGATCAGGTGAATAACGACGGAGATAGTGATGATGAGCTGAAGAGCGATGTAGTTTGAGCTGATGACGGTTATCTCCCAGCCGAAAAACCCAAATAGCCCGCTCGCCCAAATAACGCTAATCACGCAGATAAAAATCGGCATAACGATGTAGCGAATCTGCCTAAAAAACAGCCAAAGGCAAAAGACCAAAAGCAGCGTCACGCTGATGCCGTAGGTCGCAAGATCAGAGCGCACGAAGCTCACCATATCATCGGCGATCATATTTGCTCCGCCTAAAAACAGACTCTCGCCGCCGCCAAATTTCGCTATCGTCTCGCGGATCTGCTCGATCGCGGCGTGCTCTTTTATACGAGCTTCGTCGCGGTGAGCCTTAAACTGCGCATTTACGGCGCTTAGGCGCTGTTTTTGCTCGCTTGTGATGTTGCCCTCAAGCTTGGCGTTTAGCAGAGCGTTTCGCTCGTTTAGTATGCTTTGATATTTCTCGTCGGTCTTTAAATTTAGCACGATCGCAGTAGTTTTTAGATCGCGGCTAACGAGGTTGTTCGTATATAGCGGACTATCTGCAAACTCGCGGCGCACCAAGGCTTTGTTTATATCGGTATCGGCAAGGCTTGGCACGTGCTTAACTAGCTCGCCAAGATCGTTAGTTCCGCTTTGAAGCAGCGGGATGTTTAGCACTGAAATGACGTTTGATACGAGTTCGTTTTTTTCAAGTTCGCGGCTTAAATTTTCTATCTTTTTAAGCGTGGAAGGCGCGAGCAGATCGTCTTTTGGCGTGTAGGCTATAACTAGGTAGTTTGGGCTAACGTAGCGTTTAGAAACGTCTCTAAAGACGGCCAGATCTTTATCGTTTTCAAGTAGCAGCGTCTCTGTAGACGCATCAACCTCGAGCTTGGCGCTAAAATATCCAAAAACCAGCGTCGCGGCTAGTACGCCTGCGATAACGCTCTTTGGAAAGTCTACGATAAATTTAAAAATCCGCTTCATCAACGCCTTATTGCGGAGCTTGGACGGAGTTTAGCTTGCTAAGCAAATTTTCAAAACTCTCGTTTTCCATCAGGCTATCAAACTGGCTGCGGTAGGTTTGGATGATACTAACGCCTAAAATTTCGACGTCATAGATGAGCCAGCCGCGCTCTTTGGCATTGTAAAATTTATATGTAAAGCCGTAGTTTTTGCCATCCTCGCCGACTAAATCAGCGTTTAGAAAGTAGCGATTTTCGTTTGGTTTGGTTACGTCTTTAAAATTTATAGTTTGGTTTTTGTAGCTTAAAAGCTTATCGACGTAGCTTGATTTTAATCTCTCTTCAAAAGCTTTGTTAAATTTGGCCTTTTGATCGGCGCTTAGGTTGTTGTAGCGCTTGCTTAGGGCGATTTTAGACATCTGCTCGTAGTCAAAATACGGGTCAAAAACGGCGAAAATTTTATTTATTTTCTCGTCTTTGCTCAAATTTGCGTTTTTTAGCACCTCGATGGCGTCTTGCGTCGTTTTTTGCATCGTAGGTTTTATCTGCTCCTCGCTGATCGCAAAGAGGCTAACCGCGCTAAAAAGCGCAAGCAGGATGATTTTTAAAAATTTCATTTTATTCCTTTATTAAGTGGTTGCGGCGCTGTTCGTATGCGTCGCGTAGAAACGGATACAGGTCGATCGCGTCTTTTTTAAGATTGTCGTAAGCGTCTGGATGTAAAGACAAAAGGTTGCCCTGACGGAAAGTTTTTATCGCAAAGGAGTCTAGCGCCGGCTTTACGTAGCTTATGGGATCGAGGTAATAATCGCCGACTAGACCGACGATATCGCGTAAATTTGACGGGCCGATAAACGGTAAAACCACGTGAAATCCGCTACCAACGCCCCAGTATCCAAGCGTCTGGCCAAAATCCTCGTCGTGGCGCTGCAGATTGTAGTATTTCGCTCCGTCGGTTAGCCCGCCAAAGCCGATAATCGTATTTGCCAAAAATCTGAGCGTCTCTTCGCCGGCCTCGCTAAATTTAAACTGCAAGAGGTTGTTTACGAAGCGAACGGGATATAAAAGGTTGTCAAAAAAGTTCCCCACTGCAGTTCTAGCAGCCTCGGGCACTACGTAGTTGTAACCTTTTATCGCTGGATGGATGGCGTTTACGTACATAAAATCATTAAATCCAGTCATCATTCTATTATAGCCGCTAAGCGGATCGAAAATCTCACTAGGCTGGGTAAATTCGTCGTCAAATTCACTCTTTTCTTGCGTTTGTTCGGCAAAAACGCAACTAAAAAAAAGTAAAAGAGAGAGTAAAAATTTTCTCATCAAATCTCCGAATTTTAAGTCTGCAAAGGCAGTAACCTGAGATTTTATCTCAATGTAGCTTTTAAATTTATAAATTTCAAAATGCCCGGTATTACGAAGTTTATTTAAGTTATTTTTCATATATATTTAAATATACTTCCTAGCAAATTATTTTTTTATATTGATAGAATTTGGGGGATTTTCATGAAAGCAGACGTTAGTTTAGAGCTATTTTTAGATAGCGGAGTATCGGTGTTAGCCAAGCACATAGAGCTTTTAAAGGCCGTAGAGCACACCAAAAGCATAACAAAAGCGGCCGAGTATGTCGGCATCTCGTACAAAAACGCATGGGACAGCCTAGACGCTCTAAATAACCGCTCGGACGAACCGCTAATCGCAAGAGCCGAAGGCAACAAGAAAAACAGCGGCTCGGAGCTCACGCCATACGGCAAAAAGATGATCGCGCTATACGACGCGATGCTCGAAAGCCAAAAGATATTTTTAGAAAAAGTTTGTTCAAATATAAACGTCGATACGAACGAAATTTTAAATTTACAGCGCATGAGCATGAGTCTAAGCGCCAGAAACCAGCTAAGCTGCGAGATCACGGACGTAAAAACGGGCGCGGTAAATTCGCAAATCAGCGCCAAACTCTCAAACGGCGAAATTTTACGCGCCAACGTTACGGTCGAGTCCGAAAAAAATCTAAATTTAAAAGTCGGCAAAAAGGTCGTATTTATCTTTAAAGCCCCAAGCGTAATGCTAGCAAAAGAGGAAAATCTAAAGCTAAGCGCGGCAAATTTATTAAAAGGGCGCGTTATCGAGGCTAAAATCGGTTCCGTAAACGCCGAAATCGTACTAGAAATCAGCAATCATCAGACGATAACCTCTATCATCACCAAAGAAAGCGCGATGCAAATGCGCATCGGCGTGGGCGACGAGCTCGCCGCTATAATCAAAGCAAGTCAAATCATAATAGGAGTATAAAAATGAAAAAAACATTTTTTTCGTTAGTCATCGCGGCTCTCGCGGCTTTTCATCTAAACGCGGGCGAGATCAACGTATTTGCCGCAGCAAACGTCACTTACGCGTTTGACGAGCTAAAAGCGGAGTTTGCTAAATCAAACCCGGATACCAAAGTAACCGTCACTCTAGGAGCTAGCGGCGCGCTATCTACCAAGGTCAAAAACGGCGCTCCTGCCGACGTTTTCATGGCGGCGAATATGAAATTCGTACAGGACCTTTACGACACCAAATTTGCCGTAACCCAGCCCGTAGTATACGCCCAGGGCGCGCTTGCTCTATTTACGATCAGAGATATCGATCTAGCTAAAGGCATAAACGCGGTAGAAGGCCTAAAAGCCATCGCGATCGCAAATCCTGAGACCGCTCCGTACGGCAAAGCTAGCGTCGAAGCTCTAAAAAAAGCTGGCATCTACGATAAAGTCGAGAAAAACGTCATCCTAGCAAAATCTATCGGCGAAGCTCTAAGCCAAGCTCTAAGCGCTGCCGATGTCGGATTTATCGCGGCTTCTGCCATGTACGATAAAAAAATGGCCGAATACAAAGAGGGCAAAAACTTTATCCTCATCGATCCCGCGCTTTACACCCCGATCGACCAAGGTATGGTTATCCTAAAACACGGCGAAAACAATCCTGAAGCAAAAGCTTTCTACGACTTCATCAGAAGCGACCGCGCGAAGGAAATCTTTAGAAAATTCGGATACGTCGTCCCGTGATAAAGGCTAAAATTTCGGCGATAGAGCAAAATGACGGCGTTAGCGTTTTTGAGTTTAGCGCCGAAAATTTAAGCCTAAAAATGCTCTCTTTGGAAAATCTGCAAAATTTAAAAATCGGCGACGAAGTTTGGCTAGGCTTTAAAAGCTCGGACGTATTCGTCGCTACTTCCCCGCTTTTAAACTGCTCGGTCTCAAACGAGATAAAAGCGCAAATTTCAGACATCCAAAGAGGGCAAATCACGAGCTCACTGCATCTAAACGCGGGCGAGTTTGAGTTTGAAAGCATTATCTCGGCAGCATCTCTAAAGCGGCTAAATTTAGCACTCGGCGATCAAATTTACGCCTACGTCAAGGCAACCTCACTCTACATCGCATGATAGAACTAAACTGCATAAAAAGCCTAAACGGCGCGAACGGGAAATTTGATCTAGACGTAAATTTGAACGTAAAAAAGGGCGAATTCGTCGCTCTCTACGGCAAAAGCGGTAGCGGTAAAACTACGCTACTGCGCCTAATCGCGGGCTTTGAAACGCCTGATAGCGGAACGATTAAAGCAGGCGGCCAGACGCTTTTTGACGGCAAAAACTTCACTCCGCCGCAAAGCCGAAATATCGGGTTTTTATTTCAAGACTACGCGCTTTTTCCAAACATGAACGTGATGAAAAACTTGCTTTTTGCAAATAACGACGTAAATTTAGCGCGCAAGCTGCTGGGTCTTGTCGAGATGAGCTCACTAGAAAACGCCGCTATCTCGCAGCTCTCAGGCGGTCAAAAGCAGCGCGCCGCCCTAGCCCGCGCTCTAATGCGAAAGCCTGAAATTTTACTACTCGACGAGCCTCTCTCGGCCCTTGATAACGCCATGCGCGAAAAACTGCAAGACTACCTTGCCAAGGTGCACGCCGAGTTTGATATGACGACGATTTTGGTTAGCCACGACGTCGCGGAGATCTACAAACTCGCCTCAAAAGTCTTCGTGCTAGAGGGCGGTAAAATCGCGCAAGAAGGCAGCCCGGGCGAGATATTTTTGAGACACAGAGGCTCGCAGAAATTTAGCCTACCGGCAAAAATTTTAGAGATCTCAAAGCGTGACGCCATCTATGTAGCGGTCGTTTCCGTCGGTGGGCAGCTTTGCGAAGTGGCTCTAAGCGCGGCTGAAGCTGCAAATTTAAAAGCAGGCGACAAAGCGGCGATAAGCGCCAAGGCATTTGGGTTAAATTTGCAAAAAAGCAGCAGCAAAAACGACGAATTTTACGGCGCTAAATCGGGCAAATTTGACGAGCGAAACGATCAAATTTACGCGCAAAGCGAGCCAAAATGAGTATCGATTTTACGCCCTTTTACCTATCGCTAAAGCTTGCTCTTATCTCGACTGCGATCCTATTTTTCCTCGTGCTGCCGGTTGCGTTTTGGCTTAGCCGCGCGAGTTTTAAATTTAAACCCGTGCTAGAAGCCGTGATCTCGCTGCCTCTCGTGCTGCCGCCTTCGGTGCTGGGTTTTTACATGCTGGTTTTTCTCTCGCCTTACAACTTTTTGGGCAAATTTTTTGAGGAAACCTTTGATATCCGCTTGGTTTTTAACTTCTCAGGCCTCATCATCGCTAGCTGCATCTATTCGCTGCCATTTATGTTTCAGCCGCTTCAGGCGGGCTTTGCTAGCCTGCCAAAGAGCCTTTTTGAGGCGAGTTACTCGCTAGGCAAAGGCAAATGGGAGACGCTTTTTAGAGTTGCTCTGCCAAACATCAAACCATCGCTTCTAACCGCTCTCATAGTAAGTTTCGCGCATACTTTGGGCGAGTTTGGCGTCGTGCTGATGATAGGCGGCAGCGCCCCAGATAAGACTAAAGTCGCGAGCATCGCCATCTACGAGGCCGTCGAGCTCATGGACTACACTAAGGCGCACGTTTATTCGGCGATTATGCTGTTTATAAGCTTTGCGGTGCTATTTTTAGTTTATTTTTTCAACAATTCACACGCAAAGAGGACGCAATGAAAGATATAAACGCAAATCCGGTCAAATTTAACGAGCTAATAGGCGGCAAAAACTGCATAGTTTTTACATATCCGAAAATGGGCGAGAGCGGGAAGTTTTTGCCTGAAAATTTAAAGGATTTAAAGGGGCTAACCGGCTGCACGCTTCAGTGCAAAGCCTATCAAGAAAACCTTGCAAAGCTCGAGTCTTTAGGCTTTATGCTAATAGCCGTCGGTTCTCAAAGCATAGAAAAGATGAACGAGTTTAAACAAAGCGTAGACGCAAATTTTATCTTTTTGAGCGACGAAAACTTCGAGCTAGAATCCCCGCTAAATTTACAAACCTTTACCACGAACGACGGTAAGAAATTTTACCGCCGCCAAACGCTGATCATCAAAAACGGCGAAGTCGTAAAAAGGTTTAACGATGTGGCCGAGCCCGCAAACGACGCGGCAAACGTACTGGCTGTGATAGAGCAGCTTTAAATTTCCGTCAAATTTACACAAGGCGGCGAGCGACTTAATGGCTCAAATTTGGAGGCAAATTTATACCAGGCAAATTTGAGCCGTTTTGGAGTCAAATTTAAAATTCTCGCAAAACAGCAAGTAAATTTTAAATTCCCGTCAAATGTAAATTTAACCTAACCCAAAATAATTTTTTTATATAATTACGCAAAAATTTAGGCGGGATATGAATCTTTTTTCCATAGAATTTGGCTTGTGCTTTTTTATTTTTTGGCCGATTTATTATTTTTTAAACACGCGCCCGCACCTACAAAAAATCGTTTTACTCGCTTTTTCATACCTATTTTTAGCCTCGTTCGGGATTAAGTTTCTAATCATAAATTTTATCTTTAGCACGGCGATTTTTCTTTTCACAAGGGCGGCTCAGGACAAAGACTCAGTAATCCCGTTTGCCGCGGGCGTTATTTTCGTGCTTTGCACGCTTGCATTTTTTAAATACGGCGGCTATTTTACGATCAAATTTGGCGTCATGAGGCTTGAAACCATCGCACTTCCACTTGGCATTTCGTTTTATTCGTTTATGAGCATTTTGCTGCTAAAAGCCGTGCGAGAGGGCGAACTAGAAGCGCCTAGCTATCTTGATACGCTAATTTTTCTTAGCTTTTTTGCCGCGATTATTTCGGGCCCGATTTTACGACCCAAGCCATTTTTCGAGGCATTAAACTCCCCCAAAGTTTTTCGCGCTAGCCCCGTCATATTCGCGTTTTTATGCTCCGCGCTCTTTAAAAAACTCATCGTCGCAAACCATCTTTTTGAGATAGTTAATCCCGTTTTCGCCGCACCCACCCTACCCGCTTCGCAGCTTATTGGCGCACTTTTTGGCTACAGTGTGCTGCTTTACGCCGATTTTAGCGGCTACGTGGACTTCGTGACGGCGCTAGGACTCATGTGCGGTTTTGTTTTGCCGCAAAACTTCAACCGCCCTTTTACGGCGCGAAATTTAAAAATTTTCTGGCAAAATTGGCACATCAGCCTCATGAATTTTTTTAAAGAATGCGTCTATTTTCCGCTCGGAGGCAGTCGCGGCACGACGGCGCAGACGCAGCTAAACGTGATGCTAGTTTTTGCGATCTCAGGCGTCTGGCACGGCGTGGGGCTGGGATTTTTGCTCTGGGGGCTCATCCACGGCCTTGGTGTCGTGTTTTTAAATTTAACTAGCGAGTGTAAATGGCTAAACTCGGCGATACTTGGACGATATTTTACGTTTATTTTCGTGAGTATGGTTTGGGTGTTTTTCACGATGGATTTTGAGGGGGCGGTGCGCTATATCGGGGCAATTTTTAGAAACTCAGGCGGCGAGCTTCTTGCGATTTGCGCGCTATTTGCGGGCGTTTTCGTGTTCGTATTTTTGTACGCAGCGCTTGATGTTTATCCGCTTTTGGTCAAATTTTTCGCAAATATAAACGTTATTTTTTCAGCCGTTTTTTTGGCGATTTTTGGGATAATTATTTACTTTTTGATGCCGTCAGGCATGCCTAACTTTATATATCAAGGATTTTAATGAGAGCGTTTTTTGGGGTATTTATCGCGTTTTTTACGCTGTTTGCGCTATTTTTGCGACCGCTGTCAAACTACTACGAAGCCAAATATCAAAAGGATTTTTTCATCACGGACGAGCGCGCGATGGCGCTGAGCGATAAATTTATAAACGCCGCCGAGGATGGTTTGCAGAGCGCAAAATCGGCCATCGATAAACTTATGGGTATTTTTTCGGGCGACAAAAAACAGGTCGCAACTAGCGCTAAAACGGAGCAAAATTTAACCGCCTCGCAAACCAAACCCGCAAATTTAAACGCTCAAAATACTCCAAATTTAGCGCCTAGTATCGGCGCGGCAAAAGAGGCGAATTTGACTGCGCAAACCGCTCAAATTTCTCCCACTAAAACCGCTTTAAATTTAGAGAAAAACGGCTCGCTAGCGTCAAATTTAATGCCGAGCTCTCCAAGCAAAACAAATAAATCCACGACTTTTGATATCGAGCTAAATGAAAATTTAGGCGTCATCTTGATAGGCGACTCCATAATGCAAGGCTTTGGCTGGGGCTTTGAAAACGCGCTAAAAACGAGCAAAATCTCAATCAAAAATATGGCAAAAGCAAGCACGGGGCTAACAAATAAGAAATTTTACGACTGGAGCGAGGAGCTAAAAGCGGTGCTAGCAGGCCTCGAGAATCGCCCGCAAAATCTGCTAATCTTCGCACTTTTTGGCGCAAACGACGCTTATAGCTACACCTTTGACGAGCAGGCGCTGGACTTTGGCACCGACGCGTGGCGCAAGGCGTATGAGGGCAGGATCGCCGAGATCTACGAGATCGCCACAGAGCACGGCGCGCAGGTCGTGTGGCTGGGGGTGCCGTGCATGAAGAGCGAGAAATTCGACAAAAAAATGAAGGCGCTAAACCTGATCTACAAGGACGCGGCGCAAAAATACGGCGCGCGCTACATCGATATCAGCGGCGCGATCTGCGATAACGGCAAGTATCTAAAAGAAGGTGCGGACAAAAAGCCGCTACGCAAGGACGACGGCATGCACATCAGCATGAACGGCGCTAAAAAGATCGCCGTCTACGTCGTGGATAAGCTGCTAAACGGGCAGAGCGATAATTTTTAGCTAAATTTGAGTTTGAATAAATTTGCGCAGTCGGAAATTCTTAAAATTTGGAATTGATAGAATCGGCAAATTTGAAATCTCGCCAAATTTTACGCCTTAAATTTGAGCAAATCTGCCGAGCCGCTTGCAAAATAAATACGGGCGCGCCCCCACAACTAGCTTACGCCGACTTTCACCGTACAGCGCAGCCAAATGCTCGCTCGTATAAATAAAATATCGCGCGAAATAAGCGCACGGCCATCTTTTTTGCCTCGAACGGTTATTTCGCCAAACCCGCCGACGTTTTACTACGACCGACCTGGATACAAAACGGTATTTTGGCGCAAAGCTTTGCCGAAAAATCGTCAAAATCACTAGAAACACGGACAAACCGCGTTTGGCGCTTTCGCGTCGTCTGTGGTGCGCACGCTTTCTCTACCGACGTAGATTTTATCGGTTCGTTTTTTATTTTCGTCGCCTCGGCAAATTTAAATTTGCGTCAAATTTGAGCAGCAAGACTCAAATTTAAAAACCGGTCGGCGCAAAAATAGCGCTAGACTCGTGCGCCGACTCAGTTAATTTTCAAATTTACTCAACTACCGAATTTAGTAAATCCACTTCACGACGTCGCTTAGTTCGCGGCGGTATTTTTCAGGCTGTGGGTTTAAGCGGTAGCCAAATGGCACTACGATAGCCACTCTTTGCTCGCTCTCATCGAGCCCTAAAATTTCATTTAAAGCATGCCTGTCAAAGCCTTCGATCGGGCAGCTGTCAATCCCAAGGCTCGCGGCTGCGTTCATCATATTTGTCGCAGCTATCATGCACTGCTCGTGCGACCACTGAAATGTTAGCTCATCGTCGTTTTTGAAATTTGATAGCAAAAAGTCGTGATAAAATTTCTGCCTTGCAGCGATCATCTCAGGCTCTTTATCTGCGCGTCTAGCGATCATTTTATCAACATAGCTGCTGCCAAATTTTATCTCTTTGACCTTTGCTAAGACGACCACCAAATGCGAGCAAGATGTGATCTGCACTTGGTTCCACGAAACGGCTTTGATTTTTTCTCTAAGCTCCTTGTTTTGCACGACTAAAAAGTCCCACTGCTCAAGGCCAGTCGAGCTTGGGCTTAGTCTGCCAGCCTCTAGGATAAAGTCAAATTCACCCGCACTTATCTTTTTGCTCTCGTCAAAAATTTTGCAAGCGTGACGAAATTTTAAAATTTCAAGATAGTTCATCATATCTCCTTTGTTAAATTTTTGAAATTATAGAGCGGTTAGGTAAATTAAAAGAAATTTAGTAGCCAGCACAAAAGGCTGACTTTAAATACAAACAATCAAAATTCGCCCGCTTAACGCGGACGGATTTGCGTTGGTTTGGGCTAAATTTACTCGCCCAGAGGATTATTTAGCTCTACGACGTTTACTTTGCCGTCTTTATGAGCTAGAGCGTAGATGCTGCCGCCCTTTATCGCCATGCCAGAGATATCGCCGATTTGTGGCATCGCGTAGGCGTCTATCACCTTCGCCTCCGCAAGGTCGATCACGAGCAAGGTGTTGTAGTTTTTGGAGTAGGCCAAAAACTTACCGCCCGCTATATCGCCGGCCGTGACGTAATAGTCCTTTAGATCGCGTTTATCTTTTAGCGCAAGGCTCGAGGTCACGATGGTTTCGCCGCTTAGCATTTTATCCTTGCTATCGACTTTTATGAGGATCAAGTTTTTAGCGCGCTCGTTTGGCACCGTGATCATATACATATAGGTGCTTTGCGGGTCTTTTGCGAGCGTTAGGACGTATTGTTTTTTCGCTCTTATCGTCAAAAGCGCTGGGCGGTCAAATTTCCACGCAGACTCGAGTCCGCCGCTACTCTCTCTAAAGTATCTCCACTCGTGATACGCGTCCACATTTTGGGCAGGTTTAACGGCGAAGGTTGTTTTGTTAAAGCCCGTAGTTACCAGCATATCGCCGACAAATGTCGATGCGACGGCCTTTTTGATATTGCGGCCGTTTGGCTTGTCGATGATGGCGTGAGCGATCTCTTTAAAATTCGCGTCCGTAAAATAAACTCCGCCTTCGGTGTTTGAGATGCCGAAAGTATCGTTTTTAGCGTTATATGCAAGCCCGCTCGTTACGCCTTTACCAAAAATCCCTTTTGTTTCAAAAGGAAGCGGGAAGCTGTTTTTCACGCTAAGTGCGGGCTTCACATCCGTAAATGTGCCAGCACTTGGGTCAGAGTTAAATTTGACACTTATATCTTTAGGCTCGCCAGCTATAAACGGATCCTCAACGACGTTTGCGCCGACAAATGAAAACGGCTTTTCAAACCTTTTCCAAACGCCTGACGTCCAAGTGTTGTTTAGGCTGATACGCTCAGGATCGCCCTTGCCGCTATATGGCGGGATACCTGCCGAAATGAGCGCCTGAACGGCATTTGATAGGATCACAAAGAGGCTTAATGCGATCACGAATTTTGAATACGCGTTAAGAGGCTTGACCCTGGTATCGGCGCGCGCGATATCGCCCGAGACGACCTTGTCTTTGGCAAAAAGCATCATAAGCCCCATCGCTACGACCACGACCCAGTACACCAAAATGCCCCATGTATAGGTATGCGCGCCGAATATATCGCCGCCAAAGCCCATGCCTACGTCTCTATATAAACTAAAACTCGCATGTCTAAGCGTCATAAAAATGCCGTACGCAGCGCCGAAGAGTACGGCGGCTATGTAGCGCGCTTTTAGGCCGTAGCGCAGTATCAAGATACCCGCGACGCCGACCACGACCATGCCGATGCGCTCCCACCAGCAAAGCGTGCAAGGGCCCTCGCCGATGACGTAGCCAAGATAAATGTTCGCGATACCGACTGGGATAGCAAGCACGAGTAAGACCGCGGTGGCCATGACGAAGTCGAAATTTTTCTCGTTAAAAAAACTCATCCGCCCCTCCTAGTACGCCGCGTAAGGCAGCAGGGACGTCCAGCTGGCAATGAAAAACATAATAAAGCAAATCGCCGTCCCCACGGCAAATGCGCCAAACGCTAAGCCCTCTTTTTCAGGCTTTTTCCAAGCTATAAAAACGGCTATAGCTAAAAAGAGAAACGATAAAAATTCCATTTTATCTCCTTTATTTCGTTAATATTAGATTGAAATTTTAATTTAATTCTTTTATATTCTTGCTTAAACCTTGAGATATTTTTGATAACACATTGCAGATTGCTCTAAAATTTGGAGAAATATTTTAGAAATTTGACGGATTTGGTTTGCGAATAAATAGCTAAATTTACGGATATTTGAACACGGGATTACGCGCAAATTTGCTATTTTATTTTGCTATGATTTTTTATTTTAATTAAATTTTATTTTTAAAGATTTTAGCTTTTTTTGTATTTTAGACGGCTCAAATTTGACTAAATTTATATTTAGAAAACTTGGCGGTTTTAGTGATTTTTGTAAATAAATTTGATTAGGCTTGCTGTTTTGCATACCGCTTGGCTGATTTTAAACCATCTCAAATTTGACCAAATTTACAGACGTCAAATTTATGCCAAGCTTGCAAGCTTAAATTTAAGACGATTACCGTAAATTTATGCCGTATTCGCCGCGTTTTTTAGCTACACCGACGACTGCCGAGCTCTCGTAACCCGCCTCTTTTAGGCGAGAGAGGGCTAAATTTGCCTCGCTTTGCGGCATGGCTAGCAAAAGTCCGCCCGAAGTCTGTGCGTCGTAAAGCAAGATATCCGCATCGCCGCCTACGAATTTGGACGCAAATTCGCGGTTTTTGTAGCTGCCCTCGGGGATGATGCCCATATCGGCAAACTTGCGTGCCACCGCTATCGCTGGCACGCTATCCGCGTAAATTTCAAAGCTAATTTTGTCGTTTAGCATTTCGCTTAAATGTCCTAAAAATCCAAAACCCGTGACGTCGGTCGCCGCCGTTACGTTGATGCCTTTTAGTGCGTCTACGGCATAGAAATTTAGCTGCCGCATCGTCTCGACGGCCTGCTCGATTTGGGTTAAATTTAGCAGATCGGCTTTGATCGCCGTGCTTAAAATGCCCGTTCCCAGCGGCTTTGTGAGTATGAGCGCGTCGCCCTCTCGCGCGGTGTTGTTTGACCAAAAGGAGCTTGGCGAAACGATGCCCGTGACGCTAAGTCCGTAATACATCTGCTGCGTCTCTATCGTGTGTCCGCCAACGATCACGCCGCCGCACTCGGCGACTTTGTCCTGTCCGCCGCGCAGAATTTCGCCCAAAATTTCGCCGCTTATATTGCAGCTGTCAAAACCGACGATATTTAGCGCGTTTAGTACCTTGCCGCCCATCGCAAACACGTCGCTTAGGCTGTTTGCGGCTGCGATCTGGCCGAATATAAACGGATCGTCCGCCACAGGCGTGATAAAGTCTAGCGTCTGCACTAGCGCGATGTCGTCCGTGATCTTAAAGACGCTCGCGTCTTCGTTAGTACCGATGTTTGAGAGCAAACTTGGGTGAGCTAAATTTAAATCGCCGATAGTTTTGTTTAGACCCGACGGGTCAAGCTTGGCCGCTCAACCCGCCGCTCGGACGAATTTCGTAAGACGTTTGTCGTTGTAAATCATAGTTTGATTTGCTCGTGCGTAGTTAAAATTTGCATGACTTCGTAGGCGTTTGACATTTCGCCGACGCTTAGGTCGCTTACGAGCTTATATGCCTCCAGGCAGCTGCCGCAGCTTAAAATTTTGACGCCCGCAGCCTCTAAATCTTTAAGTGGTTTAAAGCTCGGATGAGCGCGGTTTGTTGTCATTTTGACGGCATTATTTACACAAATGACGTATTCTGGTTTACTGTCTACTTGCAAAAGCGCGCCTAAAAATTTAGACAGTAAGCTAACGCCCACGTCACCGCTTCCGGCGTATTCTTCGTTTAGATAAATGACTGTTTTTTTATTCTTTGGCGTGATCTCACAGACGAATTCGTCAAAATTAGCTATCTCTAGCTTAGATTCGCCCTTAACGGCGGTGATTTTCGTCTCGGCGCCGTTTTGCTCTACGCTAAATTCGACGTTTTGGTTTTTCAAAAAGCGGCTTATGTTTTCTTTTGGGGCGATTGAATTTACTAAAATTTCAAGCTTTTCGCCGTTTTTTAATCCTTCAAGCGCATTTTTAGTCCTGATAACGGGCTCAGGGCAAGCCAAATTTCTACAATCGATTTGCATGATTTTTCCTTAAATTTATTACTCTTCAACCTGAAGTCTGACGGGAATTTTATCTAAAAGATTTTAAATTTCGTATAAAAGGCGGCTTGCAAGCTCGCCTCTGAAGCAAAAAAGGAGAAAAATTTCTCCTTTTTTTATTATTTTAATTTTGGATAAGTTTTTTCGTATTCAGATACGGGAATTTTATTTTTAGAGATGAGCTCTTGGTACCAGTAGTGGTGAAGTACGTAAACCTCTTCTTCTTCTTTGTAGCCAGTTATCATCGACCAGATAGCGCCGTGGATAGCGATGGCCGCCATGTAGATGTGCACTAGGAAAAATACAGCGCACACGATGCCAAGTGCGTTATGGATTAGCGCAGAAGCTCTTAAAATTTCGATCTGAGATACGCCAAGCCAGCTCGCAACGTCTGGGGCCCTAAAGTCAAGGAAAAACATCGCAGCTCCGGTTAGTATCATCACGATACCGCCAGGGATAGCCACCCAGTACCACGCCTTTTGGCCAGCGTTAAATTTGCCCGCAGGTACTGGACGTTTAATCTTTGAGAGATATCCGCCGACGATCAGCATCCATCTGATATCATAAACCGCAGGTAGCATCCTCACTGTCCAAGCTATCAGCATCGGAGGCACCGAAACGGCAAATAAAATCGTCGCTAGTCCGTGGATGTCTTTACAAAATCTAACAAATGCGCCGCCGCCAAGCTCTGCGCCCCACATCATGATGACGCCGGTCGGTATGAGAACTATCCATGCGATCGCCGCAGCACCGTGAGATACGCGCTCTATCATATTAAACGCATAGACTTTTTTGCCGTCGTGGCTGAAGTGTTTCGGTCCGATGATCAAAAAGTGCAGAACGAACGCGCCGATAACAGCTAAAATAAGCGACAAAGCCGCTATCGCGAAGTAGTCGTTGCCCTGAATGAACGTGAAAATCGGCCCCAAACCGTCTTCGTAAGGCTTAATGTTCTCGATTCTACCCGCAGCCCAGATATTGCTCTGGTATTGGTTCGTGCTAGGACTCGCCTCGATAGCGAAGGCCCAACAGGCGAAAACCGAAAGCAAACTAAAAATTCTCGTCATGCTATCTCCCTTTGGTTTTGTTTTCCGCCTTAAAAAGCTCGTCGTGGTCGGCATCCAGCCAAAGGCTAAATTTTCGCGGATTTTCATGAAATTATATCAAAAAATAGCGTAATGCAAGCTTAGCGCCGAAACATCGCTTTTTTAGGCGGTTATGGCGCATTTTTATCAAAATCGGGGTCAAATTTATAATCCGCTATATTAATTCATTTATATAAGCTAGATTTTATTTATCTTAAATTTAACTTCGTTTGGGATTAAATTTGCGACAAATTTGGCAAACGATAATCCAAATTTTAAATTTGGCGCTAAAAAGGTGCAGGTTTAGCAAGCCCGCACGCCAGGCGCAAGCCAAATAAAAGATCGCCGCAAAATTTGATAAATTTATCGCCAAAAACGGCGCCTCAAAATATCAAATTTACACCCCAAAGGACACTGTTCCTGGCGTCAAATTTAGTTTCGCCTCTCATACTCTTCAAAGCCAAATTCCCGCACGGTTACAAGCTCGCCATCTTCTTTTAAAAGGAGTAAATCGGGCAGCTTGATGCCGTTAAAGGTCGTATTTTTCACGATCGTGTAGTGGATCTGATCCTCAAATATCACCTTGTCGCCCACGCTTAACGGCGCGTCAAATTTATACTCGGGCTCGCACGCATCAAGCCCTACGATATCGCCAGCTAGACAGGTATTTCCGCCGAAACGGTAGCTAAATTTACCGCCCTTGCTCTCGCCTCGCACAGCCGGTCGGTACGGCATCAGTACGGTGTCTGGCATATGCGCCTCAGCCGAGACGTCCAGGATCGCTATGGTTTTTTCGTTTTGTACAAAATCAAGCACCGAAGCGGCTAAAAATCCAGTCTGCCAGCCCACCGCTTCGCCGGGCTCTATGTAGACCTCGACGCCGTATTTTTCGCGGAAATTTTTGATCAAATTTATGAGCAGATCCACGTCGTAGCCTTCTTTGGTGACGTGATGTCCGCCGCCGAAATTTACCCACTTCATACGCGAGATAAACTCGCCGAATTTCTCCTCAAACGCCATCAGCACGGTCTCCAAACTCTGCGCGCTCTCCTCGCAAAGCGCATGAAAATGCAGCCCCGTGATGCCGTCAAGCGCGTCTGCGTCAAAATTTGCGCGAGTGATGCCTAGGCGGCTGTAGCGACCACACGGATTATACGCGTCAGTCGGTGCTACTGAGAGCTCCGGATTTACGCGAAGTCCACAGGTAACGCAGGCAGCCAGAGCTTTTTCTTTAAATTTAGCCCACTGCGCAAACGAGTTAAAAACCACGTGCTTTGAGAGCGCTAGCACCTCATCTATGTCCTCATCCTTAAATGCGGGCGAATACGTATGGATCTCGCCGCGAACGTATTTTGCGGCAAATTTGGCCTCGTGCAGGCCGCTGCATGTCGCGCCGTCTAGATACTCACCCACAAGCCCCATCACGCCGCTAAATGCAAAGCCTTTTAGGGCGACTAGCACTTTTGCGCCGCTTTCATCCTTGACGCGTTTTAAAATTTCGAGATTTGAGCGCACCTTGGCCTCTTCGCAGACGTAGGCGGGTGTTTTAATTTTGCTTATGATTTCGTTCATTAGGGCTCTTTCGTTTAAAATTTGACGTAAGTATATCTAAATATTTTTTTAAGTAAAATCAAGAAAAAAATTTAATTTCAAAGGCGAATTTATGGTAGAAATCGAGTTTTTGGGCCCGATAAAGATGCATAATTTAAAGCTGGAAGCGGCAAATTTAAGCGAGGTAAAAGAAAAACTAGGCGAATACGCGGAACTTGGCGAGTGGCTAAAAATCTGCGCCGTCGCCGTAAACGACGAGATAGCAAGCTCTCTTGACGCGCCGCTAAAAGACGGGGATAAAATTTCCATTTTACCGCCAGTTTGCGGAGGTTAAGATGCAGATTTTTGAAGGAAGCCTAGACGCCAAAGCGATCACAAACGCTTGGTACGACGAGTTTAAGGACAAAAACTGCGGCGCTCTCATCACGTTTACGGGTATCGTGCGCGAGGAAGGTGACATAAGCGCGCTTAGCTTTGATATCTACGAGCCGATCCTGCGCAAATGGCTAGCAGGCTGGGAGCAAAAGGCGAAGGATCTGGGCGCATACGTGCTTTTTGCGCATTCTCGCGGAGACGTGCCCGTGCACGAGAGCTCCTACATCGCAGGCGTCGTTAGCCCGCAAAGAAAGGTCGCCTTGCGGCTGATAAACGAGTTTGTCGAGGACTTTAAGGCTAATGCGCCGATCTGGAAATACGACGTCGTGGGAGGTGAGCGCATCTACGCAAAAGAGCGCAGCCAAGCGATCAAAGGCGCCGGACTTTTAAGCTAAATTTACTTGGCTAGGCTTTGATATACGCGCCAAGCAAATTTGACTACTTTTTAGAAAAAGCTTTATTTCTTGCGGCCTAGACCATGATGTTTAGCCCGCTTTTACTCCCGATCGCTATCAAATTTTGCAAATTCCAGCTCGCTTTTTATATAAATCAAATTTGAAAATTCGACATTTCGTCTTTCGCTCACCCAGACCCGCACCGCGAAAATGTCAAATTTACAAATTTAGTAAGATGTGCGACAAATATTCCAGGCAGAATAGGCGTAGTTTAGCTTTAAAATTTTAACCCGTGAGGGCGCGTATACAAAATACGTAACCGAAGCGGGTTTAAAATTTTAAAGCCTCCTCGTAGCGAAGTCTCGTAACGAGCGCTTCACGCGAAGTTAAAAATCCGTTCGTCCGCAGCGAAGCTATTAGCGGTTGCGAGACGAAGTCGAAGCAAAATTATGGCAAATCAAGCAGCTTTTTTGTGAAAAAATCCCACATAAACCGCAAAAACAAACCCCATCGCCACCGCCCACGGAGCCGCCGCCGTTATGGCGCTCGGAGAGCTAGCGAGCAAGAAGTTATGCGCTACGGCCGCGCCTGCCGCCATACCGATGACAAAGATAACGGAGCTTAGATTGCCGGTACCCATTTGCACGAGATGTTTGCCTGGGCAGCCTTCGCTAAGGCTAAAGCAAAGCCCTGCTAGCGTCATGCTAAGGAAGTTCCAAAGCACGTCGTTGTGTGCGATAGGCTGACCTTCAAAGCCTAATTTATACTGCCCGAGCGCTAAATTTACGATGCTGGCAAAAACAATGATACTGATGATCCCCGTAAACATCGAGAAGTCGCCTTTAAAAAGCCTGCCAAACGCCCCTACGCTACAAAATTTGCTTTTGTGCATTAGCGCGCCCACGACGACGCTAAAACCAAGCGAGATCAGGATCGGAGCGTGCATAGAGCCAGGGCCCTTTGCGGAGGTAAAAAGCGCGCCGTTTTCGCCAAGCTTCAGCCCAAACGCAAGCGCAGCAAGCAGCAAAATACCCATAACCGTCGGCAAAACGCCTATCGTGGCCTGGGTTTTAGTCTCACTCGTCAGGCCGTAGCCGAGCTTTTTGAAAAATACGCCCGCGCACACGCCCGCAAAAATCCCGACAAATCCCGCAATCGCCGTCATATCGCCGCCGCCGAGACGCAAAAACGCTCTCCACGGGCAGCCCAAAAACACGAGGCAGCCGATCATCGCGAAAAATCCGAGAAAAAAGCGCACGAAAGGCGACGAGCCCGTGGTCGCGCTAAACTCTTTCGTCCAAAGCACGCTAGCTAAAAAGCCGCCCAAAATAAGCCCGATGATCTCCGGGCGCACGTACTGCACGACTCCTGCGCGGTGAAAGCCCAGCGCCCCCGCCGTATCTCGCAAAAAGCAAGCCGCGCAAACGCCCATGTTGCCCGGGTTGCCAAAATACACGAGCAGTGCACCCAGAGCGCCGAGCGCTGCACCTGAAACGATAAACCATTTTGAATTTGAAAAATTCATGAAGTGTCCTTTGAAAAGGTAAAATCGACCCGATTTCTTAAGTGTTATTTTACTGATGTTAAAATAAAAAATTAATAAAATTTGCTTGGGATTTAATCAAATTTGAAAGGGAATATAAAATTTAACTTAAGCAGTTAAATTTACATAAATATTAAACGTGTTTAAAATTTGTAGATGTTAAATTTACAGCCGTGTAGACAGCTCAAAATATGCCAAAAACAATCACAAAAAGCAGCTATTGTTTTGATTGTAAAAAAGGACGGCCAAATTTAGCCGGCTTTACCGTGCTAGCGTGCCGCCCCTTTATACAACTTTAATCAAATTTGAGGCTAGATTTACTTTTTCTTGCCGTCTTTTTGTTCGCTTGCAGCATTAAATTTCTCAGTCTCTTTTGCGCTAAAATTTGACGCGTCTTTAGCTTTTTCGCAACCGTCTAGCAGGGGCGAGGCGATATTTTGTATCCCGCCGTTTAGATCGATACCCACTTGTTTCATTAGATCGTCTATTATAGGCGCGTTTACTTTATAGTTTAAAGACGCATTTATGATTTGATCGGAGAGCGATGCTCCAGCGTTGCTAACTCCGCCGTTAGCATTTGAACCAGCCCCGCCTTGATTTGCGCCGCCAAGGCCTGCCATTTGCACAATTTTGATAGAGTCGATTTTCTCTGCGGGTTTTACGACCTGGGCAATGATTTGCGGCATAAACTCTATCAAAGCTAGCTTAAATCTATTTTCCAAAATCTCCGCAGAGACGATATTTTCGGCGTTATTTATCTCGGTTTTACCTTTAGCCTCGACCTCGTAGTTTAGCCTGTTGGCTTCAGCCGTTATCTTTATAGCTTCAGCTTCTGCGGTAGCCTTGATTTTTAGCGCTTCGCTTGCACCCATAGCTTTGATTTTAGCGGCTTCGGCTAGGTTTTCTTCGGCTTCTTTTTCAGCTTTTGCGGCAACCGTTTTTTCGATAGAGAGTTGCTCGGCCTCTTTTTGCGCTTCAATTAGCGCTAGCTTTTTAACGCGCTCGGCCTGCTCAGTCTCGGACGATGTTTTAATCTTCTCAAAAGATGCGGCTTCTAGCGCCTTTTTCTCGTTGGCTAGCGTTTTAGCGGCAGCCTCTTCCTCGACTTTTTTGGCGATTTCTATGTTTTTGCTCTGATTTGCGAGCTCGACGGCTTTTTCTTTGTTGATCTCGGCTTCCCTGATAGCTCTAGCCTTTTCTATCTCGACGGTTTCGATAGCGCGCGCTTTGTTTATCTGCGCCTCTTCGATAGCTTTGTTTGCGACGATCTTGGCTTCTTCGGCCTCTTTTCGCCTACTTTCGGCCTCTTTTGCCCTTAGCGCTTCTTGTTCGGCTTGGAAATTTGCTATCTTGGTTTGTTGCGTCGCTTCAGCCTCGGCTTGTTTTCTTTGGATTTCAAATTTCTCCGACTGCGTTTCGTAGTTTTTTTGCGCGATTTGCACCTCGGTAGAGCGTTCGATATCGTTTCGTAGCTTTTTGCGCTCCTCGATAGTTTGGGTTAGGCTTGTTAAACCTTCTGCGTCAAAAGCGTTGTTTTCGTTAAAAAACTCTTTTGCCGTTTGATCAAGCGACGTGAGAGATACGGACTCTAGCTGAAGGCCGTTTTTAGATAAATCGGCTTCGATAGCGTTTTTTACCTGCGAACTAAATTCATCCCTTTTTTCGTGTAGCTCCTTCATCTCCATCGAGCTTGCTACCGAACGAAGCGTGGCGATTAGCTTACCTTCGATAAGACCGGTTAGCTCGCGTAGATCGATCGTTTTTTTACCTAACGTCTGCGCCGCGCGAGAGATAGACTCTCTATCCTCGCCCACTCTGATATAAAAATCAGCCGTGATATCCACGCGCATTCTATCTTTGGTTATGAAGCTATCGCTTTTAGAGCGAGCTACCGTGACCTTCATCGACTGCATATTTATGTCGATATAATCATGCAGTATCGGCAGTATTAGCGCGCCGCCGTCTACGACGACCTTTTCGCCGCCAAAGCCCGTTCGCACGAACGTAAGCTCCTTTGTCGTTTTTCGGTAAAGCCTCGAAAAGACGATACCCAAGATAATGATAGAAAAGAGTCCTATGCCGACAAATACGGCTAAAGACGTCATCCCGTCAATATTCATACCACTCTCCTTTGATTAAATTTATGATTTTTTCCTGACGTAAAAGTTATTTTTATCGATTTTAACGATGAGCGCGGTATCGCCTTTTATAAGCTCGTTTTCATCGGCAGCTCTTGCAAATACGAAACGCTCCTTGCCGTTTTTATCCGTAACTTTAACGTCTCCGCCTTGCTCTTTTGTTATTTTATAGTCCTTTACTTCGCATTCGCAGCCAAGAAGCTCCTTTTTACTAAACGCAGCGCTTTGCACTTGAGGCAGGTACTTTGCCGCGAGCAGACTAACCCATCTAGTCCATGTCAAAGCGATAAAAAACGAAACTGCGGCGATAACCGCGCTCATATACCACGCAGGCGAGGCGGGGCCGTAAAAAACGCCGGTGATAAAAAGCCCGCACGCTCCAAAGCTCATAAGCAAAATCCCGTAAAAAACGGTGCTAGGCACGCCGCCCTTGTTCGCCCACGCCAGCAGCTCGGCACCAGGCGCATCGATGCTCTCGGCTCCGTCAAACAGCCCGTTTAGCGGCTCGAGTACCGAAAATCCGGTCATCATCAAAATAACCTCAAGCAAGGCAAAAACTACGACGATAACCAGCGGAACGGAAAATATAAGATTGTTGCCAAGAAGCTCTAAAATTTGATCCATTTTTTACCTTTTTTTAAATTTTGTCGCTTGCGAGGTCAAATTTGACCTTAGCTCCGCTTTATTCTATGCTATACACGTCGCTTTGCTCGATCTTTTCAAGCTTATTTACCTTGCTTTCTAGCGTCTTGCTCATCTGCGCGATTTTGGCGATATTTTCTTTCATCTTCGGCAGCGCCTCGTTTTTGAAATTTTCTATCTTATCTAGCGAATCTATCATCAAATTTATCGCTTTTTCGAGGCTCTCGTTATCTAGCGCGCCGCCTGCGACCTTTGCCGTCACTTCTGTCGCCGTGTCGTTTACGTCCTGTGCGTTTTTTAGGATGACGTCGGTAGCTAGCTTGTCCATTTCAGAAACCGCTTTTAGCTGCTTTTTGCCTTCCTGCGCTGCGCTTGCGATGTAGACGTTGGTTTTTAGCGCGGTGATGCTAGTTGTGATCGTGTTTTGCGTGGCGAAACTTAAAAGCGAATTATTGTGCTTGATGGTAGCGTAGTTTGCGAGGCTTTGCTGCATCACGACTAGCACTTGTTGCAAATTTTGCAGATGCATACGGATGTAAAATAGCGCCTCTTCGAGAAGGAATTTTTTCTGCGCCTCATCTGTTTGATTTGCTGCTAAATTTTCGATGAGCTCGTCTGTTTTGCTTAAAATTTCTATCTTGCCTTTTAGGCTTTCGATGATGAGCGAGAGCTCCTTTTGCTTCTCCGAAATTTCGGCGTTTCTAGCTTCTAAAATATTTATCGAGTGCTTTAAATTTGCCGTGATTTCTTCAAACAAGCTTGACACGCTTTGATATTTGCTAGCTAGTTCGGCGGCTAGGTCTTTACCGAGCAAGAAATTTATAAATTTCGCACCCAGTCCGCCCTCTTTTATCTTGTCGCTTGCCTTGATGAGCTCGGCGGAGTATTTTTTGACCGACTTTAGCGACTCGCCGACCGAGCTTCCCACGCTTTGGCTCATACTAAGCAGGTCGCCAACCTTCATATCCATATCGCCGTTTAGCTTTTCAAACTCGCCCAGTTCGTCCTTGCCAAACGATACGATAAATTCTTTCGGATCGTTAAATTCTTTCCTTTTTTCGATGAGTAGAGCGACGACGTCTTGGGGCGTTTTAGCGATCTCGGGTTCGTTCACGGCTATTCCTTTGCTTAAATTTGAGAGTTATTATAACTAAATTTGCGCGCTTTTTGCAGGCTTGATAATAAACTTCTATGCTTTATTAGCATAATTTACGATTAAATTTAGTAAAATCGGCAGAAATATTCCAGACGGATTATGTGTAGTTTAAATAGTTTGCGGCGGATACGACGGGAGCGGACCGGTCGTCCGTGACCCGAGTATCCTAGCCGAAAACTATTTAAAATCCAGCCGAGCCGGGGAATTAAAAAAGGATAAAAATGAAAGAATTTATGAGTTACGCATCCTCTCTTGAAATTTTACGCTCTACGCTGGCTCCTTGGGACCGCGTAGAAAAGGTCACTCTTACGCAAGCGCTTGATCGTCGTATCGCCGCGGATATCGCCGCGCAGGACAACTACCCGGAGCGTCCCGTCTCCGCGATGGACGGCTACGCGTTTGCGTGGCAAGAGAACCTAAGCGAGCTTGAGCTCATCACCGACCTACCCGCAGGTAGCGATAAAGGCCTAAAGGTCGAGGGCGTAAAATGCGTCAAAACATTCACCGGCTCGCTGATGAGCGAAGGTACCGACACGCTAATCCCGGTCGAAAACGTCGAGGTCGTAGGCGGCAAGGTCGTGATCAAAAAGCCCGTGCCGAGGGGCTTTGCCGTGCGCGAGGTCGGCGAAAGCTACAAAAAAGGCGAAATCCTAATCAAAAAAGGCGCGACGATAGGCTACGCCGAGACTGCGCTGCTAGCGGAGCTTGGGATCTTTAACGTAAGCGTATTCGTGCGGCCGCGAGTCGCGGTACTGGCGACGGGAAGCGAGATAAAAGACCTCGGCGAACCGCTAGAAAACGCCGCGCAAATCCACAGCTCAAACCACGTAGGCATCGCGGCTATGGTGCGCAAAATGGGCGGCGAACCCGTGCTGTGCGAGATAGTGCGCGACCGCGCCGAGCTCGTAAAAGACGCCATCGTCCGCGCACTAAAATCAGCCGACGTGCTCGTCACCACAGGCGGCATAAGCATGGGCGACTACGACTTCGTAAAAGGCGCGCTGGGCGAAAATTTCGACATCATCATAGACGGCGCCGCGATCAAACCGGGACGCCACATCAAGGTCGCAAAAGCGGGCGAAAAATATATATTTGCGCTGCCGGGCTTTCCGTACTCGGCGATGGTGATGTGCGTGCTCTACGTGCGCGTGCTGCTAAATGCGTGGTTTGGCGCTAGCGAGCCTAAAATCACGGCCATCATGGACGAGGACTACAAAAAGCGCTCGCCGTTTTTGGAGTTTACGGCGGTAAATTTAGTAAATCGCGACGGTAAAATTTACGTAAATTTAGACGGCAAGAAACTCGGCAGCTCGGCGATCGTAAACAATCTAACAAACGACGCCGCGCTTTTAATTATTCCAAAAGAGACCAAATTTATCGCAAAGGGCGAGATAGTCGAAGTGCTGAAAATGGTTTAAATTTGGGGTCAAATTTGAGTTGCGGAGTTTGCGGTTGTGGGTAAATTTGGGTGCAGTTTTTACAAATCTGTGAGAATCGCCGACACGCAATAGCAACCAAATTTGCGCACAGGAAAATTAATTTGTGGGCGGTAAAATTTCAAAATTTAGGCGAAAATTTACCGCTTGGTTTGCTTTTTTAAGACTTTACGAACGCCGTTTAATCCGTACCTGCCCAGTGTTTCAAAAAGTGACTAGAAACGCTTTGGGCAAACTACTTGCTTTTTGTTTTTAATTAAAACAAGCATCGTCTTGTAATGTCCGCTCTAGCTCCCTGAAGTATCCACCAACAAAAATAGATCAAACTACCGTATTTTAAGCTCGTATATCATTAAAATTTTAAATTTTAAGTAGTATCTACTTTACAAAATATGTAAAATATATATTGACATTTTTCATAAAACAAGCTATGATTTTAAAAAATTAAAGAGGCGACAATGATAAAAAAACAGCTGCTAAGAGAGCGATTAAAAGAGATAGATTTGCGGCTAGTGGATTTAGCGGAGCTTTTAAAAATTTCCCGTCCTACGGCTTATAAATTTATAGAACTATACGAAATTGGGCAAAGAGATAAATTTGACTCTAAAATTTTGAGATTTTTCGACTACGTCTGCCAAAACGACATCAACAAAATGGATGCCATATCGTTTATCTTAAACAACATATCGATGTCAGAAAATCAATGCAACAAAGATAAAAAACAACAAATCGCAAATTTACTAAAAAAGGACAACGAAGTGAAGGTAAATTTTATAGAAAAGCTAACTCAGGTCGATATTTTTGACCCTATTTTAGGCTATCTGCTCGAATGCGAAAAGATAATAACATCAAACAATAGGTCTAGAAAAAAAGAGTTAAGCGATGATGATGATAAAAAACTAGAAGCATTAAAACAATTTTATAATGCGCTCGGATTTAAGCTAAATATCAAAGGAGACAAAAATGCGTAAAATCAGTATCTCAAACTACAGAAATATGGGCATAGATACGCCTGCAGAGCTAAAAATACCGCAAGACGGCGGGTTAATAGTCCTTTTGGGAGAAAATAATGTCGGTAAAAGCAATGTGCTTTCTGCAATATATACTTTACAAAGCGGAGTTATAAATAAAGGTGATGAGCCAAATTTCTTTGACACTGCAGGGAAGACAAGTATCGAGTATATTACTAAAATGCCCAAAGCAGACAACAATATTGCAACAGAAAATACAAATAATACAAAAGAGTCAAAAGACCGTCAAAAAGATGAATCAAAAACATGCAAAAACTCTAATAAAGATGACGTTTTAAAATTTAGCGTAACTTCTGATAACAACAACACTTTATCACACGCAAATGATGCAAAAATGTATTTTGATAATATAGAAAAACTAATCATGTGGTATAAAGACAGCAGCTATAACATAGTGGGGGATAGAAGTATAGTAAAAAGCAGAACAACTCTTTACAAATTTGAAAATGATGTAAATGCAGCTTTTTCAGCAGGCAATATCGAAGAACTTAAGACGCATTATATATCTATATATAAAATATGCGAGGAGTTAAAAAAATATGTCGAAAGTTTGAAATACGAAAATAGAAAAATCACACTACCTAGCTCTATAACCACAAATGAAACCAAAAAATATAATGAGAAAATGCCTACTAATATATTTTTCTACCTTGAAAAGGAAATTAGAAATTTAGACCTACAGACAAAGCCCGAGAATATAACAAACAGCCATTTTTTCCAAGCACTATTTAGAGCTGCGGGCATAGAGATAACCAAAGTGCAAACATCTTATGAAAGATACAAAGAAAAAGGAACTTCTAGTTTTTATAAAAGAGTAGAAAAAGATATAAACGAATCCATAAAAGATACTATAAATAAAAGATTTAATGAGCTATATTATAAAACCGCAAATAATGAAATTTATGAATTTGAGGTGGTATTAGAGGCTGAAAATATTTCATTAAGCATAACCAAAAACGGCGAACCGATAAGTCTAAGCGAGCAAAGCGTCGGATTTAAAAAATTCTTTAATCTATTTTTTAACTTTTTATACCAAGACAAAGTAGAATATGGCGATATAGTCCTGATAGACGAAGTGGAAAATCATCTAAGCATACCAGCTCAAAAGGATATTCGTAAATTTTTAAAAGAATTTGGACAAAAAAACGGAATCACTTTTATCGTTTCTACTCACTCAAATCATATTTTAGATATTCGCCATCTTAATGAGATAAAGATAGTAAAATCCGGCAACAAAGGCTCCACGATCATAAATGATTTTTCTATCATGCCAGATCACGAAGCTGACACCTTAGCTGAAATAAAAAGAAGTCTCGGCACAGGATATCTTAGTCTGGTAGGATATAATGATAAGCTTATTTTCGTCGAGGGGATAACCGATTATAATTACTTAACAGCTATGAATTTTCTATACGAAAAAGAGCGAAACAGCGAGGAGAAGTTACTGTTTTTACCGATAAGCGGACTTGGCAAGGCGGATAATAAAACTAAAAATAGTAGAAATACAGTTGCTACGCCTACTCAAGAAAAAATAGCAAATGAACTAAAAACACTAGCCAGAACGGCAAAAGACGGCAGAGCGTTACTTTTAGTAGATGGCGATAAGGCAGGACAAGCTATGGTGGAGCTAAACGACGATAAATTTATAGCGATACTGAACAACGAACAATTTAAAGAAAAGTATCCAAATTTTAAAGAAATAGAAGACTTTTTTAGCACCGAGCTAAGAGATAAATTTCAAATGGACGCAAAATCAAGCGATATGTCAAGCAAATTTAAAAATGAAGTCGAGCAAGACAAAATCCAAATAGACAAAGAAACAAAAAATAAATTCTTTGAACTATTCGACTACCTATCGACATTTTAACTACAAAAAGCCAAGATCCATTTTGTCTTGGCTTTTCCCTTACTCACTCAAACGCCCTATAATGCGCCTCGTCGGCAAACTCCAGCATCTCCTTGTCGCCCCTGCTGTCGCCGTATGCGATCACGCGATCAAAGGCATCCGTGTCGTACGCCTCGCGCACGCGGCGTACCTTCTCCGCGCCGTAGCAGTTGGCGCCGTCGATCTCACCCGTTATCACGCCGCCCTTTTTCTTGATGCGAGTGCCCAGTAGCTCCAGCCCCTGCGCCCTACACCACGGAGCTAGCCAGTCCTCGAGCGACGCCGTCACGATCACGACCTTATCGCCGTTTGCCTTATACTCGGCGATCTTTGCCATCGCAGAAAATTTCACGATATCCTCAATGTGCGTGTTTGAGTATTTTTTGCAAATTTGAGCGAATTTATCCGCGCTCATGCCCGCGAAAAAGTATGTCATCAGCCGCCTACGAGCGTAGTTGTTGCTGCAAATTTTTAGCTTATAGCCGATCAAAACGGGCGAAAGCCAAAAAATCCCCCTAAAAAATTTCTTAAATCCCACGACGTAAGCGATAAACTCGAGCAGCGAATCATCGCGCGTGATCGTCCCGTCAAAGTCGAATAAAACCAGATTCATCTTCGTCTCAAATTTTAAATTTGCGCGATTATAGCGCGCTAGCGTTAAGGGACGGCAAATTTAGCCAGGTTTTGTCGCGCAAATTTGTTTTCTCTTTCCAGCCTTAAATTTAGCGCCCAAATTTCCCATCAAGGCTCTTTAGAACGTATTTTATGAGCTCCAGTCCCTTTGAGCGGTGCGAGATTTTTAGCTTCGTGGCATCGTCTAGCTCGCCAAGCGTACGCGTGAAGCCTTTGGGGATAAAAAGACTATCGTAGCCAAAGCCGTTACTGCCGCGCTCCTGGCAAATCGCCTTGCCGTGCATAAAGCCGTGCGCCGTAAAATCGCCCAAATTTGAGCTAACCGCGATACAAGCGGTATAAAAAGCTGGCGAGCTGGTTAAATTTAGCGCTTTTAGCTCAGCCATCAGCTTTGCGCGGTTGCTAGCATCGGTCGCGCTTTTGCCGGTTATCTGCCCGTGCTCGTTCATATCGCTAAATCTCGCGGAGTAAATCCCAGGCCTGCCGCCAAGAGCCTCGACGCTGATGCCGCTATCGTCGCTTAGCGCGATAAACTCGTCCGCCAAATTTAGCTCGCGCAGTTTTGCGTGCACCGCGCGAGCTTTGATTAGCGCGTTTGCGGCGAAAGTCGCGCCGTCCTCGACGATGTCAAAGGGCTCGCAAATTTCGCGCAGTGCGTAAATTTCGTAATCTTGTAAAAAATCTTTTATTTCGCGCACTTTGTCGGAGTTGGATGTTGCTAAAACTATTTTCAAATTTTTCCTTTTTCTAGCTTATCTTTTTGGTTCTTTTTACGTAGCTTGCTAAAATTTTGCTCGGCAGGCTGCGTGCCTAGCCTATGCAAAATTTCATCTACGCAACCGTAAAAATAATCCAAAAATACTTCGCTATGCTATTTTTTAACCCGCGCATTTTATCAAATTCGACTTTAATTTACGTATTATCAAAATTCGGGTAAAATCACTCCTTTAAAAGGAAAATTTATGATAGTAAAAAGCGCATTACCGTTATCTTTTATCATCGGCAGCAGGTTTTTTGGACTCTTTATCATTTTGCCCGTTATCAGCGTCTACGCGCTCGAGCTTGAGGGGGCGACCGAGTTTCTAGTCGGCGTTCTTATCGGCGTTTACGCGATGTCGCAGATCACGTTTCAGGTGGTTTTCGGTTACGTCTCCGACCGCTTCGGGCGCAAAAACTCGATGCTAGCGGGCCTACTCGTCTTTATCGTCGGAGCTGCGATCTGCGCCGTGGCGACTGATATCTACACGATGATTTTTGGTAGATTTATCCAGGGAGCGGGCGCGATAGGAGCCGTGGCAATCGCGCTGATGAGCGATATGACCAAGGAGGAGGTGCGCGGGCACGCGATGGCGATGATGGGCGCGTTTATCGGCATTAGCTTTACGCTTTCTATGATACTCTCGCCGATACTTAGCGCTAAATACGGCCTTTCAAGCCTCTTTTACCTCTCGATCGCGGTTACGGTCGTTTGTATCGCGCTTCTATACACGGCTGTTGGCGAGGAGCCTAAATTTACGCACTCGCAGGCCAAAATGCCAGCCGTGAAGCTACTCTCAAACAGAAATTTACTGCTCATGAACATCAGCAACTTCATGCAAAAAATGCTGATGTCGGCGGCCTTTATCGTGATTCCGATCGCCATCGTGAAGTATTTTGGCATGGATAAAAAGGACCTCAGCGGTATCTACTCGGTCGCGACGGTGTTTGGCTTTATCGCGATGGGTATAGGCGGCGCGATCGGCGAAACAAAGCGAATAACAAAGCAAATTTTAGTTATCGGCGTCTCGCTTTTTGTCGTTTGCTACGGACTTTTCGCGCTCTCTCTCGGGCACAAGCCGCTATTTTACGCGGGCGTGATTATATTTTTTATCGGCTTTAACCTGCACGAACCGATCCTGCAATCCATGGCGTCCAAATTTAGCAAAGTAAGCCAAAAAGGCGCGGTTTTAGGCATCTTTAACGCCTTTGGTTACATGGGAAGCTTTATCGGCGGCATAGGCGGCGGTACTTTGCTTAAATTTTACGGCCTTAGCGCGCTTTCCGCCGTCGTGACGGTGCTTTGCGTCGTGTGGCTGATCGCGCTAAAATGGCTAGACAACCCAAATATCTTTAAAAATATCTATCTGCCGTCTGACACGGACGCCGATCTAGCCGAAATCGAAAAGCAAAAAGGCGTCGTGGAGTGCTACAAAAACGCGCAAAATCTCGTCGTAAAATACAACTCCAGGCTAACAAACGAGGCGGAGATAAAGCGAATTTTAGGCGTTTAGCAGGCTTTGCGGACGGTAAAATTTACCGAGTCCGTCCCTCGCAAAACGCCGAAATTTCGGCTCGTGCGCCGTTTGATAACGCAATGACGCCGAACGCCTAAATTTAGCCGATTTTTAGCTATTTTTAAATACTATTATCAAAATCTAATTTCAAAAAAGGATAAAAATGAGCGATCTAAAAAAACAAATCGACGAGCTTTTCGAGGATAAAAAGATGTCCGTTTACGATGCGGCTAAACAGCTAAACGTACGCGAATACGAAATCTTGCAGTACCGCGGCGATGACGAATTTAAGGAAGTCGGCGCAGAAAATTTGATGAAAATTTTCGAAGAAGTCAGCACTTGGGGTGAGATGCTTTTTATCAAAAATACGCCTGAATTTATCATCGAGATCAAGGTGAGCGTACCTATGCCTAAAAAAGCGAGAGGATTTTTAAATTTCACCGATAAAAGCGGCTTTTTGGGCGGCCACCTAAAAGAAGAATCAATCGCCGGCATCGGCTTTGTGAGTACTAAATTTATGGGATTTCTCGGGCACAGCCTGCACTTTTACGACGCGGATCACAACGTGATCTTTAAGCTTTTCGTAAACCGCAACGAAAAAATGAAACTAGACGAAGCGCAAGAGCAAAAATTCCTAGCGCTAAAAAATAGCTTTTGATTTTAGATGGCTTTGCCGCGCGTAAATTTTGAGGTTTGTGATGGCTAAAATTTGCAAAATTTACGACGTTTTGATAATCGGAGCGGGCGCGACAGGGCTATTTTTGGCGGCGAATTTACGCGGTAAAAGCGTCGCCATACTCGAAAAAAACGCAACTCCGGGTAAGAAAATATTAGCTAGCGGCGGAGGAAGGTGTAACGTCACAAACCGCCGTATCGACGCGTCAAACTACCTCGGCGACGCAAATTTCGTGAAAAATATCCTAAAAAATCTAGATTTCAAAGATGTTTTAAAATTTTTCGGCGAGTTAAAATTTAACGAGCAAAAGCAAAATCAATTTTTCTGCGAAAGCGGCGCCAAAGACGTTTTGGGCGTGCTTTTAAAACGCGCTAGACAAAGCGGAACGCAAATATTTTGCGGCGTTTGCGTAAAGGGCGCTAGAAAAATTTTTACCGATGAAAACGGCGGAATTTTAGACGTTTCTCCCGCGCAAAATCGCGATGAAAATTTGGCTGATTTTGAGACGAAATTTGATCGCTGCGAGCAAAATTTAAACGAAATTTTTGAAGTGATTGCCGAAAACGGAGATAAATTTTACGCTAGAAATCTCGTCGTAGCTAGCGGCGGACTAAGCTACAAAAGCCTGGGCGCCAGCGACATCGGCTACGAAATAGCGCAAAGCTTCGGCATCAGCGTCGCCACGCCCGCTCCGGCGCTTGTCGGATTTACCGTGCAAAAAGAGGAGTTTTGGTTTAAAAATCTAAGCGGAGTTTGCTTTCCGGCCGAGATTAGTGTAGCTTGCGCGAGCAAAAATGCCGCAAATCGCGAGCCAAAAATGCCGCGTAAATTTGCAGGCGACATACTTTTCACGCACAAAGGCATAAGCGGCCCAGCCGTGCTAAACGCTTCGCTTTTTTGGCAAAAAGGCCTGATCGCGATAAATTTTTGCCCGAATTTTAGCATCGAAACTGCGCAAAAAAGCAAAAAACAGCTCAGCACCGTCCTGTCGCTGCCTAGGCGATTTACGCTCGAGTTTTTGCGCGCGGCGGGGCTTAGCGACAAACCTTACGGCGAGTACAAGGCGGATGAAATAGCAAAAATCTCGCGGCTATTTGCTTACAAATTTGCGCCTGCGGGCACGTTTGGCTTCGAGCGAGCTGAAGTAACAAGAGGCGGCGTAGATACGGACGCGCTAGACGCAAACTGCTGCCACAAAGATACTCGCGGGCTTTACTTTATCGGCGAGGTTTTAAACGTGACGGGGATGCTCGGCGGGTACAACCTGCATTTTGCGTTTGCGTGCGCGGCAAATTTGGCAAAGCGGTTAAACGCCGAGTAGTGCTACGGTTTAGTCAAATTTGAGTAGCAAATTTAGCCCGCCTCGAAACCCAATCGCTAAATTTACAACTCTTTTATCTTTGCTTCCACCTCTGCTTTTAGGCGTTTTGTGTGTTTATCGTTGCTTTTTTCTAAAATTTTATTCGCGATTTTAAGAGCTTTTTCGTAGTTTTGCAGCGCCTCAGTCTTGTTGCCAAGCCCCGCCAGATCGCCCGCCATCAGCGCATAATACTTCGCGCGTAGCAAATTTACGCCGTCTGCGCCAAAAACCTCTTCATAGATTCTAAACGCAACGGCGTGTTTTACGTATGCGCCGTTAAAATCTCCAGTTTTATAGAGCGTATCGCCTAGCCCCGCGTAGCAGCTCATCAGACCTTTTTGCATCTTCTCGCCGCCAAGCTCATAGCATCTGATCGCCGAGCCGAAATTTGCTATCGCCTCATCGTATCGCCCAAGTGCTGACTGCGCGCTAGCCACTCCGTGATAGGGCTTTGCTAGCTCTTTGTGCTCTTTGCCCAGACCTTTTTGTAAAATTTTTAGCGAGCGTTCGTAGGCTGCGAGCGCTTTTTGCGGCTCGCTTGCTAGCATAAAAAATGCGCCTGCGTTATTTAGCGCCATTATAGTGTTTTCATACTCTTCGCCGTACTCAGCCAGGCAAATTTGAGCCGCCTTTTCGCCCGCTGTCGCCATAGCCGTGGCATCGCGATCAGGCTTTATAAACTCATCTATGCTGCGCTGCATCGCCTCTTCGCAACTCATCCCAAACAGCCAAATCGGAAGCAGAAAAATTAAAATTTTACGCATAAAATTCCTTTAAAATTTCGCGCTATTGTAACTACTAAAAGCAAATTTTATATAAGCTTTGGATAAAATCACTAAAATTTAAAGGAGCCAAAATGTCAAATATCTTAATCATAGGCGCGGGCGGCGTGAGCCAAGTCGCGACCGTAAAATGCGCGATGAACGCGGACGTTTTTACAAAAATCACCCTTGCAAGCCGCACCAAAAGCAAGTGCGACGCGATCGCTAAATTTATCAAAGACCGCCTAGGCGTGCAGATCGATACCGCCCAGATCGACGCAGACGACACCGATGCGGTCGTAAATTTAATCAAAAAAACGGGCGCCGAGCTACTGCTAAACGTCGCGCTGCCGTACCAAGACCTAACGCTCATGGACGCGTGCTCTCGCGCCGGTATCCCATACATCGACACCGCAAACTACGAGCACCCCGACACCGCCAAATTTGAATACAAGCTGCAGTGGGCGAAGGACGGCGAGTTTAAAGCTGCAAATACAATGGCGCTGCTGGGAAGCGGCTTTGATCCGGGCGTGACGAACGTATTTTGCGCCTATGCACAGCAAAATTTATTTGACGAGATCCACGAGATCGACATCCTAGACTGCAACGCGGGCGATCACGGATATCCGTTTGCGACGAATTTTAACCCAGAAATCAACCTGCGCGAAGTAAGCGCAAAAGGCCGCTACTGGGAGCTCGGCGAGTGGAAAGAAACTGAGCCGATGGAGATAATGTTCAAATGGGACTACCCAAAAGTGGGCGTCAAAGATAGCTATCTACTCTATCACGAGGAGCTGGAAAGCCTTGTGAAAAACATCAAAGGGCTGAAGCGAATCCGCTTTTTCATGACATTTGGGCAGAGCTACCTAACTCACATGAAATGCCTAGAAAACGTCGGCATGCTACGCATAGACGAGGTCGAGCACAACGGCGTAAAGATCGTGCCGATCCAGTTTTTAAAGACGCTTTTGCCTGATCCTGCAAGCCTCGGTCCGCGCACAAAAGGCAAAACCAACATCGGTTGCGTAATCCGCGGATTAAAAGACGGCAAAGAGCGCCAAGTTTATATCTATAATGTCTGCGACCACGAGGCTTGCTACGCCGAGACGGGCGCGCAGGCGGTGAGCTACACGACGGGCGTGCCTGCGATGATCGGCTCGATGATAGTGGCAAAAGGCATTTGGAGCGGCAAGGGCGTCTTTAACATGGAAAATTTCGACGCCAAGCCTTTCATGGATGAGCTAAATAAGCAGGGCTTGCAGTGGGAGATTATCGAGATGAAGCCGGGCGAGAGGTATGAAGTTTAGCTAGCGGCTTGTCTTTTTGCCTTACTCTGCGTTGTATTTAAATTTTACTCGGTCACGTATTTTATATACGCTCCCGTCGTAAAATTTAAATCCGCCTTGATTAAGGCAAAAATATTACGCCTTATTTGGTGGGTATATTTAAATAGATTTGAAATTTTCGCCCTGCGACAGACTATATGTCTAGTCTTGGGACGAAATTTACTTCTTCTATTTAGCTACGAGCGTAGCGACGTAGAAAACATTTAAAATCATCTCACGATACTTTGCCTTGTAATCTTGTATTTAAATTTGCTCGGTTATGTATTTCATATACGCTCCGCTTAAAAATCTTCTGCTTGCAGCTACGAGCGAAGCGAAGTAGAAATTTCGCCTCGTCTAAGCGAAAAATTCTGCACCCGATTTAAAGTTAAATGCACCCCGAAATTTCATCACTTTAGTAAATTTAGCCAGTCGTCCCAACCTCTCGTATGGCTAAATTTTTAAATTTGACGATAATTTTGGAGTATATTTATAGCTAAATTTAGCTGCCAACCAGCCACGTTAGCGCCTTTACTGTGCGCCCTATCTCGTCTGCGTAGTGATTGCCCGGATTTAGCTCAAATTTGCTTCCGACGCCCAACCTCTCAAAATGCGCGGCAATATCGCGCGTGGCGTCTAGCGCCGTTTTTAGGTATTCATTTTTACTTATGCTCTCGCGGTCGCCGATCGAAAGATACGCACGCTCCGGCTTACCCGCAAGATGCGAACTCAGCGCAAACTCGCGAAAATCCTTATACCAAAGCGAACCCGAAACGCTAGCGACGCGCGTAAACATAGGCGTTTTATAAAGCGAATAAAGCGCAAAAAGCCCGCCTAGCGAGTATCCGGCGATCCCGAGTCACGCAGCATCGCCCGTTCTTGCCAGCACGGCAGGTGCGATCTGCTGCGTTAGGGTTTGCAGGTATTCATCCGCTCCGCCCTCAAAAGGCGGCTCCTTCTTAAAAAGAGTAGGCATCGGCCAGGGCGTCATTTCGGAGTTCCACTCCAGTCGGCTCACTGCCGCAAGCGTTAGATTTACACTGCTAAACTCGCTTAAAGCTCGCGCGATCTCGTCCGCTTCGTTGGCAAACGCGTTATAAAATACTATCGGCGCACGAGCCGCATTTTGCAAACCGACATCATCCGCCTTTAGCGTCAAATTTTGCGCTCCTATGCGGTAGATTGCGACCCTTTTACGGGCTATTTCAAACTCCTCTTTCACGGCGGCCCCTTTTTTGCGTTCGCACAAATTTTACTTTTTCTTATTTTCGCTTTTTTGCGCGTTTAGCGCCTCAAATTTCTGCTTTAAAATTTTAAAAATCTCATGCTTGGATAGCTCGTATTTATCGTATATCACGGCATCCTCGTCGCCGATAGGCTGCATGAGGCCATCAGCGGCGTCGCGGTCTAGTTTGCCTCTTTTAAACCTCACGTTTAAAACGTCGATTTTGCGTTTGGCATCTACCATGCGAACGCCGATCTCTTCGATATCTTTAAAGTAAAATTTGGCGTTCTTGCTACCCTTTTGCACCAAAAACCCGTCGTCATCGATGCTCAAAAAGCTAACTTGAAATATCTTTTTCACGCAAAAAACGGCGCAGATCACGGCAACGATCATCGTAAAAATGCCTGTTCCGCCTATGCCGTAATAAAAATACCCCGCGCACCCAGCCGCAAACAGCGCAATAGCCAAAAATAGTGCGCTTACCGCCCCTTTTTTATTTTCTTTCGTCGTCATTTTTTCGCCTTAATTAAATTTTACGGCTCATTATATCTTAAGTTATCGATTTTTCGGCATTACGGAATAAAAAATAATAATAAAGTAGAAAATTCGGCGCAAGCAGATCTTTAAGCGCCGAATTTAAGGATTATTTTATTTTAGCTTCAAGTAAGATTTCTACATCCGGATAGCTTTTGCCACCATGAAAAGGCTTGGCTGAAGCTGCGTATTTTTCAAATGTCTCATTGAGTTTCAAATCAGCCAACAAATCAATGCCGATTTTAGCCTTTAGTTTACCATCTTCCACCGTATACTGCGTTTTGTAAGACTTTGAGTTTCCTTTTACGCTAACTTCGACTTCAGCTTCGCCCGCTTTTTCGTCGCCGCTTACGGATACGATTTTAGCTGTTATTGCGTTGCCGTCAAAGATCATACCGATACGTTTGTCGCGATCGGGCAACTTTGTATCGATATTTTTAGGATCGATGTTAAACTCAAAGGTTTTTAGAAAATCGGCAAAATTTGCGTTTTCCGCGCTTTTAAAGCCAAGATCTTTAAATGTACCCTCGACGGCTGTTTTGTTAGCCAACTTATAACCAACGAATTTGACGCTAGGGTTGCCATCTACACTAAAAGCAAATGCCGAAGCAGCCAGCAATGACGTGGCCAGCGCACCTGAAATGATTTTTTTCATTTCCTCTCCTCAATATTTAATATTAATAACTACTATCGTTAAAATGGGAATTATATAACCCCTATCTTCAAAGAAAGCTTAAAGCGGATATTTTTTATCCTCTTTTTTTGAGTTGCCGTTTTTATAGTGCTTATAAAGCGCATCAGGAAAATTTCAAACTCGAAAAATGCTAAATGCCGTATAGATTTGCTCCAAATTTAAGTTATTCTTTCCTAAAAAGAGATACAAAAAACCGCCGCTTCTACCGCACTATCTGAAGTCTACACGCCGATAGTGTTCCCTTTCAAATACCGCGCAAGTCCTAAAATGTAGTCAAATTTAACCAAAGCGGGGTATAATGCTAATTAAATAGCGGCTTCAAGGAGGCGAAATGGGTTTAAATTTGAGCAAATTTTACGCGTTTTTTGCCTTTTTTATCCTGATTTTTACAGGCTGTGCGGATGAGAAGGGGAGCGCGTTTTTTAACGGCTACGTCGAGGGCGATTATCTTTACGTGGCGCCTAGCGTTAGCGGACGGATCGTAAATTTGAGCGTCAAAGAGGGCGCCGCCGTTAAAGAGGGCGAGCCGCTTTTTGTGCTTGATAGCGCCGAAGCGCTAGCAAATTTAGACGCCGAAAAGGCTAACGTGAGCGCCCTAGAAGCCGAACTGGCCGACCTTAGCACTGGCAAGCGCCCCGAGGAGATCGAGCGGATAGATGCCGAGCTAAAACAAGCCAAGGCCGCGCTTTGGATAGCGGAGGCTAACTACGAACGCGCAAAGTCGCTACTAGCTAAAAACGCCGTTTCGCAAAAAGAATTTGACGCCGCAAAGGCGGAATTTGACCGCGCAAACGCCCTGGTTAGCGAGCTAAACGCCGCGCTAAAGATCGCAAATTTACCCGCTAGAATCGAACAAATAACAAGCCTAAAAGCAAAAATAAAAGCGGCCGAAGCGCAGGACCGAGCCGCGCGGTGGAGGCTAGAGCAAACCGCCGTCCTAGCGCCGAGATCCGGACTCGTCGAAGATATATTTTATAAAACGGGCGAGTTCGTCCAAAGCTCGCAGCCCGTGCTATCTCTGCTACCGCCGGGCGAGGTAAAGATCAGATTTTTCGTGCCCGCAGGAGCGCTGCCTAGCCTGCGCGAGGGACAAAAAGCGCGCGTGAGCTGCGAGGGATGCGCGGATTTTACCGCTCGTATCGTAAAAATCGCGTCCGCCCCCGAGTACGCCCCGCCCGTCATCTACAACCAAACCTCGCAAAGCACGCTGGTGTATCTAGTAGAAGCCGTACCCGAAAACAACACAACCGCCTTACATCCGTCGCTACCGATAAAAGCAAGGCTAGAGCCGTGAACGCGCAAAATATCTCCGCTCAAATTCGGCGTTTAAATTTGGACAAAATTTCGCTCGGCCAAAATTTAAACGCTCGCGGCGCTAAAATTTACGGCGAAGATAGGGCCCCGTCGCAGACCGAAAGAAAATCAAATTTGAGCGGATCAAATTTAGCAAACGAGATCAAGGTAAAATTTAGCAGCTCAATTTTGCCCTCAAATTTGACAAACGCAGCAAATTTAACTGCAAGCCAAAGCTCAAATTTGACTCCAAATTTGAGCCCCAAACAGCAGAGCGGCGACTACGCCATCGACGTTAGAGGCCTCACTAAAAAATTTGGCAAAAAGATCATCACGGACGGTGTAGATATCAGGGTCAAAAAAGGCAGCGTGTGCGGGTTTTTAGGACCAAACGGCAGCGGCAAGACGACTACCATACGCATGCTTTGCGGCCTTTTAAAGCCAGACGGCGGTAGCGGCAGCTGTCTGGGGTATGATTTTCGCAGCCAAAGCGAAGCCATACGCCTAAAAACGGGCTATATGACGCAAAAATTCGGCTGGTACGACGACCTTAGCGTGAGGGAAAATTTGGAATTTATCGCTAGGCTTTTTGCGGTCAAAAACCAAAAAGCCGCCGTAAATCAAATCCTGGACCGCCTAGACCTCACCCCGCGTCAAAACCACCTAGCAGGCAGCTTATCTGGCGGCTGGAAGCAGCGGCTGGCGCTTGCGATGTGCCTCGTGCACGGCCCGGAGCTACTTTTGCTCGACGAGCCCACGGCTGGCGTAGATCCAAAGGCTAGGCGCGAGTTTTGGGATATCATCCACGAACTAGCCCAGGACGGTATCACGGTGCTAGTCTCCACGCACTACATGGACGAGGCCGAGCGCTGCCGCGAGCTCATCTACATCGCCTACGGCAAGATCCTAGCCCGCGGCACGCAATCAGACATCATCGCCGGCTACGATCTAAACGTCTGGCAGCTTAGCGGAGACGCGGCTGGCTGGGCGGCCGGGCGGCTAGCGTCAAACTCCGCTCTTAGCGTTTCTGCGTTCGGTAACGGCTATCACGTAACCGCAAAAGACGCGACCGCGCTGCAAGAAGCAGTTAGAGGCCTAGCGATACCGCGAGACGAGCTAAGCCTAAAACCGATAAAAGCGAGCCTAGAGGATGTTTTTATCCACCTGCTAGAGCTTCATAAAGACGAGCGATTTTAGGAGTGGCGATGAAATTTATCTCGTTTTCTCGAACCGCGGCGATGATAGTAAAGGAATTTCGTCAAATTTTAAGAGACCGCGCGACGCTAGCTATGATCATCGCGATGCCGATGATGTTGATGCTGCTTTTTGGTTATGCGATAAATAATAACCCGCGCCACCTGCCCTCAGCCGTAGTGATCGCCGAGGGCGGCGGCAAGCTCACTCGCTCGCTAGTTAGCGCGATGAAAAACACGGAGTTTTTCGACGTAAAACACGTCGGCACGGACGCGGATAGAGCCGAAGCCATGATGCAAAGCGGCGAGGCGCAGTTTATTATCTATTTTCCACCAAATTTAGAACGCGACCTTATGCGAGGCCAAACGCCTAAAATTTTAATCGCCACCGACGCCACCGATCCCTCGGCAAACTCGGGCGCCGCGGCCGCGCTGCAAATGGCATTTGAGCAAGCTCTAACTAGAGACAAGCCCGGCTACGCCAAGCCTAGGGCGGAATTTGAACTACGCGCACACTCTCGCTATAACCCGGAGCTACTCACGCGCTATCAGATCATCCCCGGGCTCATGGGTATCTTGCTCACGCTAACGACGATCCTGCTAACGAGTATCTCGGTAACGAGAGAGTTTGAGCGCGGCACGATGGAAAATCTCCTCGCCGCTCCGCTGCGCCCAGCCGAGGTGATGATAGGCAAAATTTTACCCTACCTGCTCATAGCCTATCTGCAAGTGGGCGCGCTTTTGCTTATAGCTAGACTACTTTTCGGGTTGCCCCCTATCGGCGACTGGGTCGCGCTTTTTACGGCTTGTACCTTGCTGATGCTTGCAAATTTGGGCGTGGGATTTACATTTAGCACGCTAGCTCGCAGCCAGCTGCAAGCGATGCAGATGACTTATTTTTTCTTTTTGCCTTCGATGTTGCTGTCGGGGTTTATGTTTCCTTTTTACGGGATGCCGGCGTGGGCGCGGTTTATCGGCGAGTGCTTTCCGCTGACGCATTTTTTGCGTATCATTAGAGGCGTATGGCTAAAAAGCGCCCAGCTTAGCGATTTTCACTACGATCTAGCCGCGATTTTGGCGTTTTTATGCGTTAGCACGGCCATATCGCTCGCTAGGTATAAAAGGACGCTAGATTAGCCTACTCCGGATCGTCGCTAAACTCGTTATCTCTGAAAATTTTATAAAAGTCGATAAACCAAAGCGCAAACGCTACGGCGATAAGCGTCGCAGGCAGATGTATATAAAATCCGCTCCAAACGTAAGCCAAAAAGCCCCTGCAAATGCCGGCGGCGATAACTAACGCAAAGGCGATCTTGCTCAGGCGCAAAAACTCAAGCTCCTGCCCGCTGTGGCGCAGGCCGGCGATATTAAAGATAAGCATAATGCTAAAAATAATGCCGTTTAGCGCGATGACGTGCAGCATATTTGTATCCAGCCCCAGTCCCAAAATCCCGCTCGCGCCATAACCGACATAAGCCGCCGCTAGTAAAAGCTGCATCAGGTAGTAGTAAATCACGAAGCTATGGCGCAAAAGCTCCTTGTAGTGCCACTCTTTTAGCTTGGCTAAAATCGCGCTACCGCAGGCTATCGCGGCAAAATTTACAGCCTTGCTGTCCTCAAAAAACAGGCTCGCTAACAAAAACGCGCAAACGCTAACGATCGCGATGTTTTTATAGACGAAATTTGGCACAAAGGCCGCGTCTTGCATACCGGACTCGCGGTTTAGCGCCTCTTTGCCAAGCACGACGCTAACGCGAAAAGATACGAGCAAGATTGCGATTACATGCAGGTGAATTTGTAAATTTAAAAATCTCTCCTCGCCGCTAAACAGATAATAAATCTCAAATCCTAAAATGCCGAGTAAAAATGCTAAAACGCCCAGCTGATCGTCGTTGCGATCAAGCCAGATCATATAAACGCAAAGCCCGGCCAGATACGCCCAAAAAAGCGCCATAAAAAAGTGTGCCGCAAACAGGCTAAAAAACGCGCCAAAAAAACTCGCCGCAAAAAACGCAAACATAACCCAGGCGTGCTTTTTTAACCCTCCGCCAAAATTCGTCCAATCAGTTAGCCCCGTTAGCAAAAATCCCGCGTACGCAAGGGCTGTGACAAGGTGCAAAAAGATAAATTTGTGCCAGCTGACGAAATCTACGGGTGCAAAAAATATCGCCCCGCCTAGCACCGCGCAAACCGCGCTCGTAAGGAAAAAAATTCTCATCGGATGGGTGAAAAAGTCGTTAATCATAATAAATTTTTCCTTTAAAATTTTCGTCTATCACGCCGCTAGCGTAGGCAAAATCCCGCTGCGAAAAGGCACGGTCTAGCTCCAGCTCTCGCTCGATCAACGCGCCCTTGCTCGCTAAAAAGCAAATTTTACTAGACATCCTAGCCGCCTCCATCCTGTCGTGGGTCACCAGCACGACGCTCATGCCCTCCTCGACGCGGTGCGCGACGATGTCTATCAGGATTTCTTTCATATCATAATCAAGACCCGAAAACGGCTCGTCCATCAGCAACAAATCAGGCTTTGTCACGATCGCCCGCACAAAAGCAACCCTTTGGCGCATGCCGCCGCTTAGCTCGTCAGGGTATTTTAGCGCGTCTTTTTCCGTTAGTCCAAGTCTCGCAAAGAGCTCCAGCACGGCCTTTTCATCAGGTTCGTCCATCACGAGCAGCACATTTTCGAGCGCATTTTTCCACTCCAGCAGGCGATTTTCCTGAAAGAGATAGGTCGTTTTGTTAAATTTATTGATTATTTTACCTTTGCGCGGATCAATGAGACCCGAGATCAGGCGCAGGATCGTGGTTTTACCGCAGCCGCTCGCGCCAAATAGCGTCACTACTTCGCCCGCGCCGACCTTTAAACTAAAATCGCGCACGACCTTGTCGCGTAAAATTTCGTATTCTAAATTTTGAAGTTCCAGCATCGCAAACTACCTTTTCCACGGCATTAGCGTGATCTTTAGCGGCTCGATAACCAGATACTCAAAAAGCATAATGATAGCGATAGTAAGCACGACGTAGGCCATCACCTCGGTGGTATCTAGCATCACGCGCGCGTTTGCGATCTTGGCGCCCATACCGTCGTTCGCGCCTAGCAGCTCGCCCATAATGACGATCTTTACGCCCATACCTACGGCGACGCTTAGAGAGCTGATGATATGGCTGGTTAGGTGCGGAACGTAAAGGTGGCGAATCTTTTTGCAAATGCCTAGTTTATAGGCGTCAAACATCTCCTTTAGCTCCTCGCTCACGCTCATCATGCCGACCATCGAGCTAGCAAAGGTTAGCGGCAAAACCGTGATAATGATCGTAAAGATGGTGCTCGCGTTTCCAAACCCGAACCAAAATATAGCTAAAACGATCCAAATAATAGGCGGCATAGAAAGCAGCGTCGTGATCACGGGCTTTAAAAACACGGCAAAGCTTCTATACGCTCCCGCAACCAGCCCCAGCGTGATACCGATGGCACAGGCCGTACCGACTCCCACTAGCGAGCGCACGAGAGTGATGTTTATCTCGCTGTTTTTATAATCCGCCAAAAGCTCGTAAGCCCGTACGAAAACCGCCTCGGGCGGGGGGAGTAAAAACTCCCCTCCAAGCTCGCTGCCGATCTGCCAAAGCGCGATAATAAGCGCTATCGTCGCAAGACCGCTAAAGCCGCCCCAAAGGTAGTCCGCGACCTTTAAAAACGCGCCGCGGTCTTTTTTGACGTTATCTATAAGTATCATAAAAATAGGCTCTTATCGGGCATTTTGCCGCCGAGAAGCTTTGGATTAAACTCGAAAATTTGCTCAAAAAACGCCATCACGTCGTCTTGCAACTCATGCGCTTTTGTTACGGTCAAATTTGCCTTATCAAAAGCCCCGGCTAGCGCAGGCTCGGGCGCAGGCAGATACTCGGCGCCGATTTTAGCCGCGCTTTGTTTATTTTCTAGGATCCATTTTAGCGCGCTCGTTAGATCGGCGTGCAGCGTTTCAAAAAGCGCGCGATTTGCCTCGTAGTAGTCCACGTTTACGATGATTCCGGCCATCGGGATGTATGGTTTAGTATCAAAGCTCTCGCCCCAAGTTTTAGGAAAATCAAGCCCGTAATGCACAGCTACGCCCGCTTTTTTACCACGCAAAATCGTAGCTTCGCTAAGAGGCTGCGGCACGATAAGCACGTCGTAGTCCTTTTGGATAAATAGCCCCACCGCTTCAGGCGGCGTCTGAGTGTACGTGATATCAAGCTTGCTCGCGTCTATGTCGCGTTTCTTGCAAAGCGCGCGTAGCACGAGATCGGGCATATCGTTTTTAAACGGCATTATGATTTTTTTGCCGACGAAGTCCTCTAGCGTCTTGATGTTTTCATCCTTTATCATCGCGTTCATAACGCCTAGCGTGAGCAAATTTAACATCGCGAAATTTAAACCCTGGTTTCGCAGGTTCGCAGCGACGTTTGAGGGCGACATAGTGACCTTTATATCGCCGCTAGCCACGCCTGCGCGCAGGACGTCCGGAGTGTTCCAGATGCGCAGCTTCACGTCGTGCGTCTTGGCTAGCTCGCCTTGCATGCTTGCTACTGCCATTATCACGCTAGGGATCGCAGGCGCGCCCCACATCGTAAAGTTTTCCTTCGCAAAAAGGCTAGGAGCCATCGTAGTCGCGCCTAGCGCCGCGCCGAGTCCTAAAAATCCTCGTCTGTTCATAACTTTCTCCTTGTGTTAAGATTTTAAATTTTATTTCGTTTCGCTTTTGTTCGCGGTTAAATTTGAGCTCAAATTTGCCGCGCCGCCCGCCAATTTTTACGCGCCGCGCCCTTTATAAATTCGGCTTTGATTAAATTTGAACTTGCCGCATAGCCGAGTTCGTCGCGCGACTTTGTAAATTTAAACGCCCGCGAGATTACGCCATGTTAAATTTGACTTTTACGCGCCGCCGAGCGCTTAAATTTAGCTTTGCGTTAAATTTGACCCACCCAGACCCGCACCGCGAAAATGCTAAATTTACTCGAGGCAAATTTGAGCTTACCTCAACTTATTTTTGATAATTATACCTAAGATTTAAATCAAAAATCTTGATTTAAATCTTGGTTTTTTGTTGATTTAATTCATTAAATTTGGACGGTAAATTGCAAATTTAATAAAACGACTTTCAACTTTTACTTTCTTGTTAAGGGGGGGGAGGGGCTTGAATTACGCTCTGCTAGCAGTTGCGAGTGAAGCTAGTAAAATAGCTCCCTTTGGTGTTCACCTTTCTCTTTACTTTGGGAGAGGAAGGGGTTCTGCTTACGAAGCGTCGCCCCTTTCTCTCCCAAGCCCTCTCCAACCCCACTGCACGTGAGAGGTGGCAACATAGCTTTGCTTGCGCAAAGCATCGCAAATTTTAAATTTGAGTTTTCAAGGTACGGGTCTCGGTGGTTCAAATTTGCAAATTTGACTTCAAATTTGAACATAAAACGATAAGGCGAAGTATCGTGAGATGATTTTTGGGGTTGTGCAGATAAAATTTAGCGTAGGCTAGACATGTAGTCTGCCGAGCTAAATTTTATCAAACTCCGCAAAAAGCGCTCGCGAGACAAGCCGCCGCTCAAATTTTAAAAACTAGCGTGAAAGCTAACAAACACCGCCCTCCCCGGCGCACGCACCACAGGATCTGGATCTAGCGCTCCTACGTGCTCGCCGCTGATAAACTCGGCGTAATCTTTATCAAAGATATTCGTCACGCCAAGCCTCACGCCCCAGCTATTTTTAAACTCAAATCCGCCGTAAACGTCCATCGTCGTAAAGCTCTTTGCGGCTTCGCGCTTGTCGATGCCAAAGCTGGTGGATTTATCGAAATCTCCCCTATTTTGCTTTGCCACGTAGCGCACCGCGGTGCCGATGTTGTAGCTGCCAAAGCTCGCGTAGTCTTTGTAATCAAAAGCCAAATTTGCCTCAAACGGGCGGATCTGATAGAGCGGTCTGCCGTCGGTTTTGTTTTGTCCGTAGTTGTAAAATAACGATGTTTTTAGCCCGAAATTTCGCGCGAAATTATACTCGCCGCGTAAATTTACGCTATAAATTCTAGCATCGACGTTGCGCGTGATGACGGCGTTTCTGTTTATTGGAGGTGTAGACGAAGCGGCATGGCGGCGATCGTAGATAACTAGATCCTGCGCGTCGTCTGCGATAAAGTACCCGCCCAGGCTAAAGCTATCCTCGCCCTGACGCGAGCTTAAATAATCTTTATAAAATTCACTCTTGTAAGTAAAGCCCAAATTTACGCGGTTGTGACGCTCGGGCTTTAGCAGCGGATTGCTCACCCAGCCGTTATTCATCGGACCGTAAAGCGTGTTAAATCGCTCCATGTTGCCGGGTATGCGCTGCAAGCTCTCAAGCGCTGCGTAGTAGCTATCTAGCTCGTTTGGAGTAAAGTCATATTTTAGGCTGGCGCTTAGGCCGTCTTGCTTGACACTACCGTCAAAATCATATCCATAAACGCTGCGGATAAGCCCTTTTACCGTCCTAAGCGGTGCAGCGGGCGCAAAATAAGGCTCGTTTAATCCCTTTAAATTTGACTTCATCCAGTCGTAGTTTAGAGCTAAACTAAGCTTGTGAAAGTCGTTAAATTTATAACTCAGCGTATCAAAAATCCTCGTTCGCTTATTTGTCACGTCGGCAAACCTATAGCCGTTAAAAACCCAGCCACCGGGCTGTTTTACGTACCTTTTACCCTCATGATTATCGTGCTGATAGCTGATACCTGCGAGATTGTGAAAGTCGCCCAAGTCCGCGTCGTATTTTAGCTCGGCGTCCACGATTTTTCTATCCAGTTCGACCTTGACCGTCTGCGCCGCGCTCCTTAGATGATAGTTGTCGGCGTTTCTGCTCACGTCGCGCAGCATCAGCTCGAAATTTAGCGTATTTGATAGATCCTCTACACCGATGCGAGCGTTAAATTTACCGACGTATCGCTCGGTTTTAACGGCGTCCATGAGATGGTGAGGTTGCTTGTCGTCGTCAATGTTATCGTGCACGAGCGTAAATCTAAACTCGCTTAGCTCGCTAGGTACGAAACCCACGACCGCGCTTTGCCCTTGCCTGGCGTAGCCGTAGTTCCACTCTCTGCCGCCGCCGTCTTTGTAGCGGTTGGCTTTAGAGAAATTTGCGTTTAAAATCGTGTAGAAATTTGCGCCGCGGTACTTAAAAAGTCCCGAGCCGTAAAACGTCCTGCCGTAAAATCCGCCTGCAACGTGAAATTTATCCATAGAATTATCAAGCAAATCCGTCACGAAAAAATAATCGTCCCTGGGCGTGCGGTCGAATTGATTTTCAGCAAACGCACTTTGGGCGACGTTTGGCGTATAAGGCGGCGGAGGCGTAAAATCCTTTATCGGCTTTATGGCGTCGGGATTCGCGCCGTTTGCGAGCAGCGCCGTAGCAGCCGCGGCCAGACTGATAGCTAATCTCATTTAGTATCCTTTATGATAATTTTGATTTTTCCTATCACAATTATATAGAAAAGTATTTGAGTGTTTCTTGATTTTCGTTAAGATAAGATTTATAAATTTCGCGCGGTTTAGTTTCTAGACGGCGGCAAATTTGACGCTAGCGAAGTTAAATTTGATAGACGTAAATTTTAGGCAAAGAGTGAATAGCCTAACTCGATACGTCAAATTTAAGAACTCGTATTAGCATTTTCGAGATACGGGTCTCGGTGGGTAAAATTTGAAGCCGAAATTTACAAATTTGACTTCAAATTTGAGTGTAAAACGATAAGGCGAAGTATTTTTTCGCTAGACAAGGCGGAATTTAAATTTTAAGCGTAGGCTAGACAGATAGTCTGCCGAGCTTAAAATTTAAATTTCAACGCCGTATAGCGGAAAAAGACAAGCCGCTAAGGGTAAAAAAACCCGAGTATCTGCGTCGCTGCCTTTTCTTCTATGTATGGGATTATATAACTTGGCGAATAAAGATTTTGGCCGCTTTCGATCTCGAGATTGGTCCTTTGTTCGCTGCCGTTTGCGCGGATCATAACGCTGATAAAGGCTCTATAAAGATAATAATCCGTCCTGTCGTAAAAATCGTCGTCAAACGGGTCGCCAAAAAGCATGCCAAAGCCCATGCTACGCCTGTATCCGTAGCTGCCAAAACCATAACCCATGCTCATATACGCGCGCGGGCGTTCGCGTCGCTCAAAGCGCTGCAAGCTCGCAAAATCGCCCATTATCACGATATCGGCGCTCTTTTGATCCATGCTTTGCGTAAAGCCGTTTTGCAGTAGTTTGTTTCGCACGGTGTTTTCTAGCGTGTTTGCGTAGCCGCAGGAGTTTTTAAAGTAAACATAAACGCTGCGAGAGGCTTTTTTTACGTCGCCGTTTGTTATAAAAATAGGCATCGTGCTTCTAGCGTAAAGCTCCGGTGTGCGGGGCTCGCCGCAGCCTACGAAAAAAATCGCAAATAGCAAAATAGAGAAAATTTTTAGTTTCATTTCGCGTCTCCTTATTCAAATTTGACCGCCGCAAATTTAACGCAGATGGGTCAAATTTAGGATCAAATTTAAGCGTATTTTACTACTAAATCTTTACGTTTGAGTAAATTTATAATACCAGCTTGATCTCGTTTTCTAGAGTGGCTTTTGGAGTGAGTCCGATGAAGCGCTTTTTGAGATTGCCCTCGCCGTCAAAGACGAAGATAGCAGGCACGCCCATCACGCCGCCCACTGCCTTGCTGAAATAATCGACCGAAATTTTATCGCTAATGACGTCGTAGGCGATGCCGTGGTGCTTCACCATATCGATATCTTTATCAAAGCCAAGGCTAGGTCCAAATATCCCGTAAACGCCGAATTTGTCCTTAAGCTCGGAGTAAATTTCATTTACGATCGGAGCTTGCGCTACGCAGGCGCCGCAGGAAGTGCCGAAGAAAAATAGCATGTATGGCTTGCCGTCGATCTTTAGCCGCCTACCCTCGGGAAAATAGTGCGTATCTACGCCTTTTGGCGAGTTTAGGCTAATGTGGTGCTTGTCAAAGCCGCTATTTCCGCAGCCCGCTATCATCGCCGCCGCAAAGACTAATAATATATATTTTTTTATCATAATTCTCCCAAATTTAAACCGTCGCAAAGGCGGTTTGACCCTTTGGCTCGCTCGCTAGCCTCTCGCATGCCTGAGCACGCTCGCCGTCGCTCACGTAGTGAATATTTTCCATCTTGCCGTGCCTTAGATAGACGATCTTATCGCCAAACTGCCCAAGATCCGGGTTGTGCGTGATGAGAAGGATCGTTTTGCCCTCACTTCGCAGCTTTTGAAACAGCTCCAAAACTACGCGCTCGTTTGCTTCATCTAGGTTGCCCGTCGGCTCGTCGGCTATCAAGATATCAGGATCGTTTATCAGGGCGCGCGCGATACACAGACGCTGCTGCTCGCCGCCGCTAAGCTGACTCGGACGGTGATCTAGCCTGTGTCCAAGCCCCACTCGCTCGAGCGCCTTTTTAGCGTCCTCTTCGTCCACGCTGCTGTGATAGTACTGCGCTATCATCACGTTTTCGACGCAGTTTAGGTAGGGGATGAGGTGAAACTGCTGAAATATCAGCCCGATCTTTTCGCGGCGAAATTTGAGCGTCTCCTCGTCGCTAAGCCTGCTAGCGTCGTCCCCGCCTAGCATGTATGTGCCTGCGGTCGGCTCGTCCATCAGCGAGAGGATATTTACCAGCGTACTTTTGCCGCTACCGCTTGGACCCATTATGCTGACCCACTCGCCGGCGTTTACGTCAAAGGTAATGCTCTCTAGCGCTCTTACTTCGCCGAATCTTTTCTCTATCCCGTTTAATCTTATCGCGTACTGCATATTATTCTCCTCTTAAAATATCGGCCATCTTATTTTCTAGCGCCCGTTTGATCGGATAGATCGAGGCCACGCCCGCAAAAACGAGCGAGATAACCATCGCTATCGGTATACTCATAAATCTAAAATCTATGCTCGAATCAAAAATCGCGTAGCCTAAAATTTGCGCTAAGCCGTAGCCTAAAATAGCGCCCGCCAAAGCCGCCGCAAATGCCGTGACGAAGGTCTCGACGCCAAATAAATTTAACACGTTTTTCTTGCTAGCTCCTAGCGCTCTAAGCAGCGCGATCTCCTTTGAGCGCGAGAATAAAATCGCGCTTAGCGTCGTGTTTACGCACATAGAAGTGATGAGCAAGATAACAAAGCTAACAAGCGCCATCAAAAGCTTAATCTTGTCTAAAATTAGACCCTCTGATTTTGAAATTTTAGCTACGGGCTTAACCGAAATTTGCTCGTCGCTAAGGCTTTTGCCAAGCTCGCTTATGTAGTCAAATTTACCCGCTACCACGGCTTCTGCATAGTTTAGTGTATTTGGCTCGTTTGCTATCTTTTGCGCTAGAGGTAGCGAGATGATGAGCAGCGAGTCCTCTTTATCGCCGTCTTGCACGATGCCGCGGATCTTTACCTTTTCGCCCGAATTCGCGCCGATTTGCCTCACTTCGATCGTGTCGCCGACCTTAAAGCCGCTTTGTTTGGCTAGATCGGTGCCGATTAGCGCGTTTCTCTCGTCAAAATCAAGCGTTATGCCCTGTCCCTCTTTAACCTCCAAAAACGGCTTAACCCGCGTTAGATCGCTAAATTTGACGCCCATAGCGATTGCAGTCGTTGGGCCTATGTTTACCTGCGTGAAAAGATATCCGCTCTGTCCGATTAGCTTGTCGCCTGGGATTTTGGCGATCTTTTCGTTAAATTTAGCCTCGTTTACCGCATCGCTAACGGGGTCTGCGGGAGCGAAAACCACGTTTGCGCCGTAGCTTTTTAGCTCCTTCGTTACTTTTGAGTCGATATCTAGGTATACGTTTACAAACGCCGCCGTCACGCATGCGCCAAGCAAGATAGAGACGATGATGACGCCCACTCTAGCCGCGCCAAAGCGCAGGCTTTTAAAGATAACGTTATAAAAAAAGCCCTTATTTGCGATCATATAGCACCTCCGCAGGCAAGAGTTTAACTACGCTTCTCATCGGCACGAGCGAGCCCGCGATCGAGATAAGAAGCGCAAAAGCGATACTAAGCGGAAGCACGATCCACGCGATACCGATGCCGTAGCCAAAGATACTGTAAGCGATTATATAGCTTAGCGCGTAGCCCAAAAACGCACCCAAAATGCCCGCAAAAAACGCCACAACTAGGCTTTCGCTCGCAAAAAGTGCGTAAATTTCAAAGTTGCTCGCACCTATGGCTTTTAGAAGGCCGATCTCTTTTTTACGTCTGTAAATTTCGCTGGTCATCAGCGATGTAATGCCGATAGAGGAGACCACAAGCGCGATGATGCTAACGATACCCATTAGGCTTTGGATTTTTTTCACGATGTTACTCTCGGCGTCGCTTACCTGCATCATCGCCTTGGCCGCTACGCCCGCATAGTTCTCCTCGATCTGATATGCGATCGAGCTAACGTAGGCCGAGCAGTACCACATATCGTATTCGGCGCTGTCTAGGTTATCTAAATTTCGCCTGGCCTTGACGGAGAGATCGTTTTCTGGGATCGTCATCGCTGAAACTTCGGCTTTTGAGTATTGGCCGGGCTTATTTAGAAGCTCTTGGGCGAGCTTTAGCGAGGTTACGATTTTATAGCTTTCTTCGCCGGCTCCTTTTAGCACGCCCGCGATTTTTACGCTACGTCCGTTTAAATTTAGCTCGCCGCCGACGCTCAAATTTCGCTTTGCGGCTAAATTTTCACCCACAAGTACGTTTTGCATATCGTCATCTTCTATCCATTTGCCATCGACCGCCCAAAAGCCAAATAGCGTTTTCACGCCCGTTTTAAACTCCGGCTCGTCGGCCACGTTTGCAAATTTATCAAACCAAGTGCCAGTGATTTGGTATTTTTCGCCGCTAGCGTCTTTTACCTCGCCGTTTAAAAACGGAGCAAACGCCACGATGTTATTTCGCCAAAAAATTTCCTTTACCTTATGCAAATCCTCTTCTTTGAGGTAGTTTTGCGATTTTAGCGGAGTGAAATTTTTACCCTCGATCTCGATAGCTAGCGCTTCGCCCTTTGGCAAGACGACGATATTTGAGCCGTAGCCGCGCAGCTCGCTAGCGATCTGATCGCCGATTTTTAGCGTGATATTTAGCATACAAGCGATCAAAACCGTCGCCAAAAGTATGGTGATAAAGGCCATTCCTTTTTGCACCTTCGAGCCGGTGATCGAGCTTTTTATGAGCCTTAGTTGCATATTTTTCATTTTAAAGTCCCGTTTATATCGACGTATTTTTCAGGGTTGGCTTCAAATTCCGCCTGAGTTTTTTCGTTTTCAAAGAAATACGTCCTGTTGTAGTATAAATAAGATTTTGAGCCGATGTTGCTTACTTTTTTGCGGCTTACCGGATCTAGCACCGTTTTTTCGATGACTTTTGAGAAGTAGTTTGCGCCGCTTTGGATAGTATCTAGCGTCACGGTTACGAATTTGCCGTCAAATTCAAAAGGCATAGGTATCGGGTTGCAGCCGCCCTCTTTGCCCACCGACGGCAAGAAAATGCGTACATTACACGAAATACAGATGAGATCGCCGCCCTTTTTGACGTAGCCCATGTCGCCGCATATCGCGCACGCGTCAAAGACGATGATTGGCGAAGCGCGGTCGGAAAAGCGGTTTAAAAGAAAAAATCTTATCTCCCTTCCCTCGTCGTTTATGTATGCGTAGCGGTGTAGTTCATTGTCGGCTAGCTCTTGGACGTCGAATTTAAACTCGCTGTTTATGGGTTCTACGACGATAGGATCTGAGATCTCAGGCGGTTTAGATGCGTGCAGGTCGTAGTAGAGTCCGAAAATCAGAGCCGTAACGACGATAGCTATGCTACTTTTTGAGTTTGCCGCCATGAAATTTCTAGCCGCGTTATTAAATCTAAATTTATTCGACCCCACGACTGATTTTACCAGCGGAGCCGGGCGTTTTTTGAAATTTATAACCGCCAAAACCAAAACTAAAAAGATGAAAAAATACTGCGCAAACGTCGTATAATAAATGCCCTTAGCCACGAGCGAGAGCGCCCACGGATACGTAGGTATCATGCCCGCTCGCATAAACTCAAGCCCCGTGTTTGAAATAGCCTGCACTATCAAAACCGCAAGCGAAAGAAGCGAAAACGTCCATAAGACGTGCTTGCAGAGACACTCTTTTAAATTTGAAACTACGAAAAACAAAATCAGCAAAAGCAAAAACGCAAATATCATCAAAAATAGGCTGATGATAGACTGCGTATCGAGTAGCTCGCCGGCAAATACCGGAAAATTCGCGCCCGCGTGAGCGTAGGTTAGGCCGTAGCCCGCACCGAGAGCGAAAAACGTTATCATCTTTGCAGGGTTAAATTTGATAAAAATCCAAAGCGCGCTAACTAGCAAAAACACCAAAGTAGCCGCGTCAAACACCATTTTCACCCCGGCGTCGTGAAGCGTGAGTCTAGCGATCTTAAAAACGACTATGCCCACTGCGATACCCAAAACCGAGGGTAAAAACAGCGCTTTTAGGCTCTTTTTGTCGTTGTTTAACGCTGCAAAAAAGACAAATCCTAGTAACGATGAGATAACTTGGACGAAATATATAGACATGATCAGCCCTAAAATTTGAGAATTTTGAATAAAATTTAGAGCGGACTTAGCCGCTCTAAGCCCGAACTATTTAGCAGGCGCGCCTGTGTATTGGAATTTATAAGTCGTGGTGAACGGCTCAAACCATTTACCTACGCCCGTTTCTTTGTCCGCATGGCGACCGAAGCCTTGTTTTTCAGGATTTTCTATATGAAATTTTAGCTCGTAGTTGCCCACGCCGGCATCCATTTTTAGGTTAGCACCGTAGTGAGGGCCGTCTTGAGCGACCATAGGCATAAATGTGCCTTTTTTAACTTTGCCGTTATCTAGGTTTTTTAGCTCGTAATTAACTTTTAGATAAGGGATCCACTCGCCAGCCGCAAAGCCGTTTTTGTTTCCCTCGATAGCGTGGATGTCGGCCTCTAGGTGGATGTCGGCTTTACTTGGAGCTAGGTCGATGCCTTTTGGCTCCATGTCGATCGGCTCTAGATAAACGGCAGCTATCTCCATACCGTTGATCTCTACCGGATCGCCGATAGGAAACTCGCCTGCTACGGCTACTGTTGCAGCAAGGCTGAATGCCAAAGCTGTTTTAACAAATTTGTTCATGTTCTCTCCTTTAATTGGTTTGTAAATTTATTTTTAAGCTTCGCGGCAACCCGCGAAAGCTAGAAACGTCAAATTTAAGCCTCTTTGGCTTGCTTTTTTTTCATTATGATCACGCCGATGATTAGCGCCGCTACCATGATAGTCTGCGGCACTAAGCTCTCGTAATACGGATAAATGCCTAGCCACTCGATAGTCGGGAAGCCTTCAATCTTAGTCGGAACGAAAATTTTACCCTCAACGAACTCCATAAGCCCCTTGCCCACAAACACGATCGACATATAAAAGATGATCGCCGAAGTAACCAAGAAAAACGGCTTGATCGGGATTTTGATAGCAAAAATTTTAAATACGTAGTAAGTAACAAGCAAGACGACGAGTCCTACTACAAATCCCAGCGCTATCATCGAGTAGCCCGCGCTATCTTTAGCGTCGAAAATCAGCGCCTGATAGAAAAGCACGGTCTCCGCGCCCTCTCTAAATACGGCTAAAAATACCGTCCACCAAAGCGCCTTAGCAGAGCCCGCGGATATCGACTCGCTGACGTGGCTTTGGATATATTTGCTCCATTTTTTTGCACCCGCGTTTGAAAGTAGCCAAAAACCGACGTAAAAGAGTAGTCCCACGGCGATAAGCATCACCGCACCCTCCATCACCTCTCTTTTTTGACCTGCAGCGCCGGCAAATATCAAATTCATAATCCACGCCATAACAAAGCTCAAAACGACTGCTACGCCAAGCGAGCTGTAAACGATACTCATACGCTTTTCGTTGCCAGTTTTTAGTAGATACGCCACAACGGCCGCTACGATGATGAGCGCCTCAAATCCCTCGCGAAGTATGACCGTAAGCGCGTAAAGAAATAGCGCCCAAGGCGAGCTACTACCGCTTGTTTTTTCTAGCGCAGCGTCTAAATTTGCACCTAGATTATCGGCTGCTTGCTGGAGTCTCTCGACGCTCACGCCCGCTTTCATCAACGCGACTACTTCGCCGAAATTTCCTTCTATCTTAGTTTTTAGGCCTACGTCTATCGCGCCTACTTTGTTTTCCATGCCGCTACCTTCGAACTCGTCGAAGTAAATATCCTGCGCATCGCTCATAGCTTTAGCTACGTCTTTTGCGGCGTAAAGTTTGATCGCGTCGGCGATTTTTGCCTTTATGTTTGCAACGACTGGCGCAAAATCAGTAGCCGCGTCATCCTCGGCGCTATCAGGTAAAACTACGTTAGCAGCTAGCGAGCCCGAGTCCATAGGCAGCTTGGCTACGTTTTCGTATATCAGCGCGTCAAGCTCGTCCAAATTTGACTTTAGTACGTCGGCGGCTACGTCGTTGTTTATCGCTATTATCGCCGTACCCATTCGCTTTTGGATGTCGCCGTCGATGCCCTGACCGCCGTTTATAAATCTACGGATAGCCTCTTCTAGCTTCGTGTTTCGGTATAGCTCAAATTTGGCTTTGTTGTTTATCTGCTGTTTTGCTGCGTCTTTATCGCCCTTTTCGTAGGCCGCGGCCGCAGCGCTAAGAGCTGTTTTTATATCGTTATAAACCACCTGCCAGTGCGGCTCGATAGCGGCGCTACTTGCAGGCTGCGCAGTAGTTTGGCTAGCCTCAGTAGCCTTAGCGGTCTGCGCGGCGTCTGCGTTTTTAGGATCGGAGTACTCGCCCACTAGCTTGTGACCGGTGTTTATGACGGGCAAAACCTCATCCATCTCTTTGTTTAGCTCGTCCATTATCGCTTGTATCTCTTCTACGGATTTTTTAGCGATGATGGCTTTGCGGATCTTGCCGAATTTAGACTCCATCGAGTAGGCTTTTTTCTGCCCCAAATTTACCCTGATCGCCGCTTCGATGTTTTCGAAATGCCCAAAATACGCATTTTGCGTAGTGGTTTTTGCCTCGTCGATCTTGCCCTCTTTATACTGCTGCATAATTCTTACGAACGAATCTTTTATGCTCTGTATCTCAGGGCCGTAGTCGGTATCGGCTGCATTTAGCATAAAAGGGATAAAAAGCGCGAGTATAAATTTTAAAAATTTGCTCATAAAAAACTCCGATAAAATATGTTTTAAGCGGCTATTTTACCATTTCAAAACTTTAGCGAAAATAAAAACGGCTATCAAGTATCAATCTTATCAACAAGCTATATTTTTTGATTATTAGATTGATCCGACTTTGAAATTTGAGTAAATTTAAGAGGTAAAATTTGAAAGAAAATTCGGGAGCGAGTCGCCCCCGAATTTGAGTTAGATAGTAGCGCCCGCTTGTCTTAGCATAACGCGTTTGCGATATACGTTTGACACGTCTGCGGCGTCGCCTACTAGTAGCGCGTTGGTGGCGCAAACGGCGGCGCACATAGGGACTTTGCCCTCTGAGATGCGGTTTTGGCCGTACATATGAAGCTCCTCGTGAGAGTTCGTCTCCTCAGGGCCTCCCGCACACATGGTGCACTTATCCATAGCGCCTTTTATGCCGAATGCTCCGTCTCTAGGAAACTGCGGCGCGCCGAACGGACATGCGTATAGGCAGTATCCGCAGCCGATGCATTTGTTTTTATCGTGAAGCACGATACCGTCGGCTCTGATATAAAAGCAATCCACTGGGCACACCTGCTCGCAAGGAGCGTCGGTGCAGTGTTGGCAGGCTATCGTAGTCGATACTTCCTTACCCTCTATACCGTCGTTTAACGTGATGACCTTGCGGCGGTAGAGCCCCACCGGGAGCTCGTGAGCCGAAGAGCAAGCGACCTGGCATCCAAAGCAGCTGATACATCTGTTTGTATCTACAAAAAATTTCATTCTTGCCATCTCTTACTCCTTAGACTCTATTTTCGCCGTATTCGTGGAAGAAGGTGTTAAAGCCCTCTCCGTCCGCTTTTTCTATCCTGCAAAGTCCGGCGTTAAATTCCGAAATTTGAGTAACCGGGTCAAAGCCGTAGTTTGTTACGGTATTAAAGCTCTCGCCGATCGTATAAGGCTTAGTACCCTCAGGATAGCGATCCTCCAGGCTCACGCCTTGCATAACGCCCGCGAAGTTATACGGCATACAAATTCTATCCGGCGTAACCATCTGAGTATGATAGCAGCGAACCTTGATCTTAGTGCCTTGCGGAGAGTGAATCCACATCATATCGCGGTCTTGGATACCGTATTTTAGAGCAAGCTCAGGGTGAACGTTAGCAAACATCTCAGGCGTGATCGCCGCTAGATACTTGCTCGTTCGCTCGATCATACCCGCACCGCTTAGGTTTACTAGGCGCAATGTGCTAAATACGATAGGGAATTCCTTACTCCAGTCTTTTGCTTGCTGCTCGGATTTATATTTCGTCTCGACGCGGAAGTTTCTAGCCTGATCGTCGAAAGTCGGGTATTTTTGTACCAAATCCCAGCGCGGAGAGTGGATAGGCTCGCGGTGTTTAGGGATCGGATCTAAGAATTCCCAAACGATCATTCTAGCCCTTGCGTTACCAAACGGCACTACGCCTTTTTCGCGGCATTTTTCTAAGATAAGTCCGCTATGGTCCGTACTCCAAGTAGCTCCCATCAGCCTTTTTTCTTCTTCGGTTAAGGTTATGCCTAGGACTTTTTCGATATTTTCTTTGGTAATTTGCGGATAGCCGCCTTTTACGTCCGATCCTACCAAAGTCGTATCCTCGCTAGCTAGCTGACTAACGCCGTTATGCTCTAAGCCGAAACGATTTCTAAATCCGCAACCGCCCTCTGCGTAAGACTTGCTCATATCATAAAGTATCGGCGTACCAGGGTGTTTTTCGTCCCATGCCGGCCAAGGCTTACCGTAGTATTCGCCTTTTACGTCGCCGCCGATACCCATTAGCGTATCAGGGTCAAAATTTTGCCAGTTAGCCTGATGTCTTCTAAACATCTCGGCCGTTCTACCGGTGTAGCCGATAGATTTGCCCATACGAGCTATCTCGTTTGTAGCGTCGTCAGGCCATACAAAGTCGTCTTTAACTTGTTTTGGCTCGTGATTAACGGTCGCCATCTTCATGCCTTTTACGTACTCGTCATAAAAGCCGAATTTTTTAGCGAATAAGAACATAACGTCTTGGTCGGCCTTGCTCTCGTAAAGTGGCTCAACGACTTTCGTTCTCCATTGACCGGAACGGTTAGTCGAGCTTATATGACCTTCGTTTTCAAACGCAGTAGCCACCGGAAGTACGTAAATTCCGTCTTTTCTATCGCTTAGGATTGCAACTTCATTTACGAAAGGCTCCGCAACGACTAGCATATCTAGCTTATCGACGGCTTGCTGAATTTTTGTAAGGTGCGCCATAGAGGTGATACCGGTTCCTTGAACCCAAAGAACGCGAAGTTTGCCGCTTGTATAGGTTTTTTCCTCTTTTAGGACGCCTTGCCACCATTTTGATAGCGACCAGCCTTTTTCGTTTCTCCAGTTTCTATCTTCCGGATTTTGCGGATCATGATAAAAATACTCTTCAAATACGGTATTTTTTACCGGAGCGCCGCCTTGTTTCGGCTCTTTTGTCGAAACCGCGAATCGTTTGATAAACTCATCGTAATCAACACCCCAGCCTTTGCAGTAGTATTTCCACGAGGCGTCTCCTAGCCCGTAATACATCGGCAAGCTATCAGAAAGGTTACACATATCGGTAGAGCCCTGAACGTTATCGTGGCCGCGGATGATATTACAGCCGCCGCCTGGCTTACCCATATTGCCTAGGATTAGTTGAAGGATAGGTAAAATTCTGGTATTTGACGTTCCTACCGAGTGCTGAGTGATACCTAGAGCCCAGATAACCGTTCCCGGTTTCGTATGCGCCATTATATTAGCAGCCTCTATGAGTCTATCTACCGGTACGCCGGTAACGTCCGAAGTAAGCTCGGGAGTCCAGTGTTCGGCCTCTTTTCTAACCTCTTCGATACCATAGGTTCTGTTTTCTAAAAATTCTTTATCTTCCCAGCCGTTTTTAAGGATAATGTGAATAAGTCCGTAAATAAGAGCCACGTCCGTTCCTGAACGCTGACGCAAGTAAAGATCCGCGTGCGCAGCCGTTTTAGTAAAATTCGGATCCGCTACGATTAGTTTTGCGTTGTTTCTATCTTTGGCTTGCAACATATGCTTCATGCCGCCGACGGGATTTGCTACAGCCGAATTCGCACCGATACAAAAGATCGCTTTTGAATTTGCCGTCATATCTCCGAAGTGATTCGTCATCGCGCCATAACCCCAAGTATTCGCCACACCGGCGACTGTTGCGCTATGTCAAATGCGTGCTACGTGATCGTTGCTGTTTGTGCCCCAAAACGCCGCAAATTTGCGGAAATAGTAAGCCTGCTCGTTGTTAAATTTAGCCGAACCCAAGAAAACTACGCTATCAGGACCGTCTTCTTTACGGATTTGTAGCATCTTATCGCCGATTTCGTTTACGGCTTGTTCCCAGCTGATGCGCTCCCATTTTCCGTTTACTTTTTTCATCGGAAATTTAATGCGTTGTTTTGATTTCGTAAGGTCGATCTGATCGATTCCCTTAGAGCAGTGCGAGCCCTGAGAGATCGGGTGATACATAGCCATATCTTGGCGTACCCATACTCCGTCTTTTACCTCGGCTTCGATACCGCAGCCAGCCGAACAAATAGAACAAATCGTTCTAACTTTTTTTGAACCTTCGTAAGGATTTTTTATCTCCTCGTTGGTTGCCTTTCTAAACGTCTCGTTTTCGCCAAATGCCATCGTGCTACCGGCACCAAGAGCGGCAAGCTTCAAAAACGAGCGTCTTCCTATGCGTGAATCACTCATGGTTTTCTCCCTTAGTAAGCGATCTTATAGTAGTATTCCCACTCTTTGCTTTTTTTGTAAAGCACCTCTTTTTTGCTCGACTTGCCGACAACTACGCCGTTGTCGTCAGGAGCAAGCTCGTCGCTAGTCGGTTTTGCGATAGCTGCGGCAGCCAATACAGTCCCGCCTACCGCGCCGACCTTCAGAGATTTTTTGAGAAAATCTCGTCTTGATCCTTGCATGTTTTCTCCTTATTAATCCCAAATTTGAAATTTTTGAGACGTTTTTAGAAAGATATTGTTCAAATTTTGCATATTTCCTAGGCGTAGTGCGCCTTACAGGCGCGTATTTTAGGGCACTTGCATATTTTAAAATATCACTGTGCAAATTTAGCATATTTTGAGAATAAATGAAGTAAAAATATTAGATTAATTATGAAACTTAATAAATAGTTAAGGAAATCTAAAATTTAGCTTAAGTTTCAATACTACATATCAAGTTATAAAAGTATATTTTATGAAAATTTAGGGCTTTTGAGCTAAATTTATCAAATTTAGCTCAAATTTACGCTAGAGATTATTTTTGCAGGTCGCTTAAATTTACTATAAAAGGCACGGAGCGAACGCCGGCAGCGGAGTATTTTTGTCTTAAATTATCCATCGCTTTAACGTCCGCATCGCTAACGGCGCCGTCTGCCACCTTATAGTCGTCCGCAAAATATTTTCGTAAAATTTTGATCTTGTCGCTATCGGTTTTTGCGCTTGCTGCGTCTTTATATATCAAAAAGCTCTTTTGCAAAGACGAAACGTCGTGAACAGGAGTTAAGATTAGCTTTACGTTGCTCTCTTTTAGCGTCGCTTCGATCTTTTCAAGCTCTAGGCGGCAGTATGGGCACTCAGGATCTGAAAACATCACGATAGTCGGCTTTTTAGAGTCGTTTCCTAGAGTGATGATGTTTTCTTTTTGCTCGTTTTTATAGACTTTTGAGATGTTTTTCGCCGCTATTTCCTTTTTTATCTCTTGCAGGTAGGCTTTTTGCGCCTTTAAGTCGATGATGTCCGGGAAAAGCAAGTCGCCTTTAGTAAAGATAACCTCGTCTTGGCTGACTTGACCGTTGCTCAAATTTACCACAACCGCTTCAATGCCATCAACCACAGGTTTGCGCTCAGTTACGTTTACTTTCACGCCTTCGCCGACCATCTGCGAATAAAACCCGACTACTTGCTCGTTTGACGCCGCAAACATCGCAGAGGCCGCCATTAGCGACAAAACTATTTTTTTCATTTCATTCCTTTTTAAAAATTTGCGCGGATTATATTAGCTTTTTATAAATAGATAAAAAATCACGCTTTTAAAACTCTATCCGTACCGTTTTTTACGATATTTGGATCTAGATCGAGTTGCTCGAGGTAGGCGATTATGTATTTTCGGCTCAAATTTAACGCCTCTTTCGCGTTCGTTACGTTTACGGATCCTTGCGCGGCGATGATAGCTTTTAGCTTCGCAAGCGCCTCGTTTAGAGCTTTTGACGTTACGAAAAGATTATGTGCGAGCCTCACTACGCGTCCGATGCCCGTTAGCTTTTTTAGCGCGTTATCGCCGCTAACTCGGTCTATCTCAAGCTCGTCGTAGATGTTATAGGGCGCCAGGGGAGCTAAATTTCCGCTTTGCAAAATCTCGTAAATTTTCTCCTCAAGCCTGATTTTTAGTTTGCTCATATCGACGCCCGTTTTGGTATAGACGCCGTCGTTTTTGGTTATCGCGCCAGCGCTTTCTAGCTCGTCAAGCGCCTTTTGAGCGATATTTTCGCTAGCCCACGAGAGTTTTAGGCTGATGCTCGTAGCCGAAAATACCGCAAATTCGTTCTTTTCTATCATAAATTTGACCGCGCTTTTTATCCGATCGACTGCGCTTAGATCGTAGATATTTAGCGCTTTTTCATCGACGAATACGTTTGGCGTTTGTTTTGCTATCGCTACGGCTTCCTCGTGATTTAGCCCGAAGCGCTGATAGGCTGAGATGATACCAAAGCCGTTTTTATGCGTATCTTTTAACATCGCAAAGGCGCTTACGAAGTCCTTTTTAAGCAACGCGTTTAAAAACGAAATTTTACTTGATTTTTTCATCGGTTCGCTCACGGCGTTTAGCACCCTGCCGCCGCCTATGACGCGACCGTTTGCGATGAGCACGAACGGCTCGTCAAATTTTAAAAACATATCCATTTCAAATTTAAACGTCGCAAATATCCCGCCCTCTTTTTCGCTAAGAACCAGCGCTTTTGCGGGCGCGGCCTTTGCGCCGACGCAAAACGTCACGCTCTGCCCGTGCGTTAGCTCGCGAGCAAAAACGATCACGTCTATCTCGCGAAATCCCCTAAAAAAGCCTTTTTTACTCAGCAATTGGCCTTTTTTTAGATCGTTTAGCTCGATACCCGTCAAATTTAGCGCCACGCGGCTGCTAACTCCCGCGCGATCAACGAAGGTGTCATGGCTCTGCACGCTTCGCACCTGCACCTCTTTGCCCGCGTCATAGTTAAACAGCTTCTCATTTTTGGTTACGCTGCCCTCTATCACGGTGCCCGTGACTACGTTTCCGATACCTTTTAGGCTAAAAACGCGGTCGATGTAATACCTAAAAACGCCCTCTTGCTCGCGGTTAGCCGCCTTTAGCGTAAAAAGATAATTTCGCAGCTCGTCGATGCTCGCGCTATCTTTGATACTAACCGGGAAAATCTCTAAAATTTGCAGATTTTTGTAGTTTTGCGCAGCGGCGTAAATTTCGCTTTTTCGCTGCTCGATTAGCTCCGCGCTAGCTAGGTCGCATTTAGTTAGTGCGACGATAAGCGAGCGAACGCCAAGGATGTTTAAAACCTCCAAATGCTCCAAAGACTGTGGCATAAGCCCGTCGTTTGCCGCCACGACAAAAAGGCACGCGTCAAATCCGTACGCGCCGCTGATCATCGTTTTGATCAAATTTTCATGCCCCGGCACGTCAATAAATGCGATATTTTCGCCGTTTCTGCTCAAATTTGAAAAGCTAAGATCGATCGTGATCCCGCGCTTTTGCTCCTCCTCGAGTCTGTCGCCCTCAAAGCCGTTTAGTTCCTTTATCAGCGCCGTTTTGCCGTGATCGATGTGCCCGGCCGTTCCTATTATTAAGCTCATTTTTCATCCGTTTCGTTGATTTTTTCTATCAAATTTTGCACGTCCGCGTCTAGTACGCTGCGAAGATCGAGCAAAAACTTGCCCTCCTCGATGCGGCCGATCACGAGATTTTTCCTAAATTTAGCCTCGTTTTCGTTCGCGTTTCCTTTGACGGCTAGCGCGAGGCTAGGTATGCGTTTGTTTGGCATAGTGCCGCCGCCCACATAGGTCGTAGTGCGCACGACTTCAAGCGGAGTTTTTAGCCGCGAGTTTATAAAATTTGCCGTGTTTTCCAGCTCCTCTACGCTTTTATAGAGCTGCTTTACCGTCGTGACAAGCTCAAATTCGCGGTTTGCGTAGGCTTTGACGCTTTCAGCCAGTAGCGAGATGATAACCTTATCCACGCGTAGCATTCTTAGCAGCTGATTTTTCTTTAGTTTTGCGATAAGTTCGCGTTTGCCTAGGATTATGCCGCACTGCACGGAGCCAAAGAGCTTGTCGCCGCTAAAGCTAACGAGCGAGGCCTCTTTTAGATTTTTTAGATTGGGCTCGTTGCGCTCGAGGCCGTAGGGCAACTCACCGTAAAATCCGCCACCAAGATCGAAATAATCAATGAGATTTCGCTCCCTCGCCAGCGCGCTAAGATCCGGCATAGCCACGTCCTCGCTAAAACCCACGATGTCGAAATTTGATCTGTGCACCTTTAAAATCAGCTTTGAGTTTTCGTTTACCGCGTCCTCGTAGTCGCGCAGATTGGTTTTATTGGTAGTGCCCACTTCGCGCAGGATCGCGCCCGAGTTTGCCATGACTTCGGGCACGCGAAAGCTCCCGCCGATCTCGACTAGCTCGCCTCTGCTGATGATAGCCTCGCCGCCTTTTGAGAAGGTATTTAGCACCAAAAATACGGCGCTTGCGTTGTTATTTACTATGACGGCGTCCTCAAATCCGAAAAGCTCCGCCAGCAGTCCGCCCACGTAGTCGTAGCGGTTTGAGCGGCCGCCCTTTTCGACGCTGTACTCCAAATTTGAATATCCCGTGATAACGGGCGCGGCTCGGCGTAAAATTTCAGGATCGATCGCACTGCGGCCGAGGTTTGTATGGATGATGACGCCGGTTGCGTTTATCAGGCTACGCAGGCTCAAATTTGACGCCTTTTCGTACCTTGCGAGCGTGTTTTCGACGATGTCGTCAAGCCCCGGGCAGTTTTGCCCGCCTAAAATTTGAGCGCGCAGGCTCTCTAGCTCGGCCCTAGCGACTTTGGTTAGCAAGCTCGTGTCAAGCCCGAAAAATCGCTCGTTTTTTATAAATTTATCTATCTGCGGGAGTTTTCGTAGTTCGTTCAAATTCGCTCCTAGTAAATTTGTGTTACCGAGCGCGATTTTAGCATAAATTTGGATAAATCTAATCTTATTAAAAAAAATAAATGTAAAAATTCAGAGCCTATTAATGGCTTTAGTATTAAAATGCGCTTAATTTTGATAACGCGTAGCGCGGGGAGAAAATCATGAAAGAATTCGGTTTTTACAACGATTTTGACGAGAATTTGATGCTAAACGAGCAGATCGAGATAAACGGCGAAGGCGAGTATCTCGTCTCAAATTCGCCCAAGCTAAAATCAAGCGTCGTAGCGCCTGAGATAAATTTTTATCTAAAAAACACTGCCGACTCGGTGCTAGATAAGGCTAAAAACACGCTTTTGCTTTACGAGGCTAGAGCCAGCGCCTTTGACCTAGCGCGCGACATCGACTACGAAAAACCTGTCGGCAAAAACGTCGTGATCGTTAGCAACGGCGGACGCGAAAATTTGGCGAATTTGCTCAAAGTTAAAGGCTTTAAAACTATCGAGCTGACGCATTTTGAGATCAAATTTATCTACGGAGCCGCAGGCGAGCTAAGCGTGTTAGTACTGCGCCCGGACGGCGAGTTTGAGGTGGACTGCGACTTTTTCCTCGTAGAAAACGCGCGCGAATACATGCTAAAGCAAAGCGGCTGCTACGAGATCGCGGGCAAAAGCGACGAGGAAATCGCCGCGCAGCTAGACGCGCAAAGCCCGAAATTTAAATTTAAAAGCCATATCCACTACGACTCCACGATCTGCCAGTATCACGAGCGCAGACACGAGATCTGCGGCAGATGCGTCGAGGCCTGCCCTACGGTAGCGATCCTAAAAGAGGACGAAACCAAGCACCTAGTTTTCTCTCACATCGACTGCGTAAACTGCGGCGGCTGCGTGAGCGTCTGCCCTAGCGGCGCGCTTGACTACTCCGATATGCCAAGAAATTCGTTTGCCCAGATAGCCAAACTATACCGCGGCAAGATCGCGCTAGTCGTGCCCGCAAAGGCAAATTTAGAAAACTTAAGCGTAAATTTACCCGCAAACGTGCTGCCTTTTGCCGTGAGCGGCGAGAGATTTTTGAGTGAGACGCATCTGCTAACGCTACTTCAAGAAAGCGGCGCGCAGGTCGTGATCTACGAGCAAAATATCGGCAAAGGCACCAAAGACGCGGTGGATATCGTAAATCAAATTTACGAGCTTAAATTTAACGAAAAAGCCGTCCTCGTAGCGCAAAACGAAGACAAGCTAAAAAGCGCCCTATCTCAGGCTAAAATTATCGAGGGCTCGCAGCACTCCGTCACCGAGTACGCACTGCCTAAGCGCGAGATTTTCGCCAAACGCCTAGAATGGCTAGTGGACGGGCAAAATTTAGGCTCCGTTAGCACCACCGAGCTCATCAGATACGGCCGCGTCGAGATAAATCAAGACACCTGCACGCTGTGCCTAAGCTGCGTGGGAGCGTGCAACGTCGCTGCACTAGTTGCGGACAAGAAAACAAACTCCATCGTCTTTAACCCGAGCGTCTGCACCGCGTGCGGATACTGCGAGCTTAGCTGCGCAGAAAAAGATACGATATTTTTACGTCCCGGCAAGATCGATCTGGAGCCTAGCTTCTTTACCTTTAGCGAGCTAGCCAGAGACGAGCTTTTCGCCTGTATCGAGTGCGGCAAGGAGTTTGCGACCAAAAAAGCCGTCGAGAAGATCGCCTCGATCATGGCGCCTAAATTTAACGGCGACAAAGCTAAGCTAAAGACGCTGTACTGCTGCTCGGACTGCAAAGCCAAAGTAATGATAAAAGCGCAAATGGATCAAATGAGAGAAGAGGTTTTAAATGGATAATAACTTAACCAAGGCGCGCGCGTATTTTTACGAGTTTTTGGCCTATCCGCTGTTTTTTCACGAGCACGGAGGTAAATTTGACCGCTGGCGCGAGCAGCTAGCCTACCTAGCGACTAGCCCGGTTACGCCTCAGAGCGAGGCCGCGTTTGCAAATTTAGCCAAATTCGACTTCGAGAAATTCGCTAGAGAGCAAAACGACGTGCTTTTTGACTTCTCTTATTCAAACATCCCGCTAAACGCCTCCTTTTACGAGGACGGGCGCGACGACGGCGCGGCTAGGCTGCGCGTGATCGAGTGCCTAAAGCTAAGCCCGTACCGCAGAGACAAAGACGCCTGCAAAGACAGCGAGGACTACGTCGGATTTATATTTTTAGCCACGGCGACCTTTTTGCGCGACGAGATAGCTGGCGCGGCAAATATCAGCAGCAAGCTATTTACGGACGTTACGAATAAATTTATCGACGAATTTATCAAATTTTTATCCGCTCACAAAAATGCCGACTTTTTCGCCTCTTACGCGGTTATCTTGCGCGATTTTATCGAGCTTGAGCGCACGGTGCTAGGCGTGGAGGCTCCTGCGGCGCCGATCGGCGACAGCGCGGCGGTAGCCTCGATGAAAAAAGAGCCGTTTCAAAGCAAGATGCCTACGGCCAAAACAAAACTTCGCTGGGAGGAGTTCTCGCCCGTCATCTCGCAGGAGTTTGACGACTGAGGCTTGCGCGCTTAAATTTGCTTGCTAGGCTCGTGCCGGCAGGCAAATTTGCGCTTTAAATTTAGCCAGATAAACCCCTCCGTTTTCGGCGCGATTTTTTAGTCTCTTTAACCCGCCCAAATTTACTCCCGCATTTTTCAAATTTATCGCCTCCGAATTCACTCAAATTTAACCGCCCTTTGGCTAATATTTCGTAAATTTAGTCACGAGCAAAAGGATCGAATTTGCAAAGCTTTTTTTAAATTTCTATTCACCCTCGCCGCCTTTGCCGCTATCCTCTTTTATCTTTCTTTTTTAGGGGTTAAATTTGGTAAATTTGGTTCGAGCTCTATGCCTACGGGTTTTACCGTCACTCCAGACACCAAAATAGACCCAAACTCCGAGCTAGCCAAATACGTAACGCAAGAGGAGATAGACGACTTTGGTTTTAGGTGCGCCGACATCGTCTGCGACGAGGAGAAAAACGCTACGCTCGTGCCTTTAAGGGCCGCTCTTGATAGAAAAGATACCGATTTCGTAGTTAAATTTATCAAAGATAACAACCTAAGTGTAGATGTGGGTATGAGAGATAAAAGAACCCCCGCTGATGTACAGCTCTTTTAGAAACGACGTAAATACCTTTAATGCCTTGCTAAATTTAGGAGCGGATATAAGGGTTAAAGATAGATTCGGTCTATCTCCTATGGCTTATGCTATTATGCTAAACTCTGTTGATACGGCCAAGATACTACTAGAAAAAGGGGTTAAATTTGAAGAGGTGGAGTATGTGTCGCCGCATATCTATACAAACAGATACTATGATTCTTCCGGGTTTGAATCCATAATCATAAACGGCGAGAATAACATAACAATACGCTACAAATACGATCAGGGGCGTCTAGAGACGGACTTAAACGATCCGCAATGCGTAGAGGCAAGCACTAGGTATAAATTGAATCCGTTTGAATACGCAGTAGATAGAAATCTACCTCAGATGGCCGAGTTAATGCTAAGCAAGGGGTATAAACCTAAGAAATTTGAAATAGGAAGCGGACTACAAGGTATAAGTAGCGAGGATAAAAACAGAGAGTTAAAACAAAGCACCTGGGCCGTCCTAGATGATTACGAAGACTACGAACCTATGCTTGACATCTTTATAAAATACGACCTCCCTAATGCTCCGACTAAGGAGCAGCTAAAGGAGGCGTATGAGGAGTGCTACGATAAATACGCGCTTAGCCTCACATTTGCTTATAGTATAGACGACAACGGGACTTATAGCTTAAAATACGAAAATTTAACGAAAAACGTGTTGCAAAAATACTGCTCCGAGAAAAATTCTACCTTTAGCGACGTAAGGAATTTCATAACTTGGGCAAATGAGTATAAAAGAGCAGATGCGATAGAAGATATCTTGTTTCACAAAAAAGATAAGATAATTTTTAAAAACAATGCAACCGAATATGTAATAAAGCCATGCAAGAAACTATCTTCCGACGAGATAAAGGCTATAGTGGAAAGCAGGTAAAGGTGATTTACGTAGATAGTAACCGAAGTAAATCTAGCCCTGGCTCAAATTTGAAGTAAATAATCTCGGCGCAAAGGCAAAGCCTAAAGATAAATTTGAGCTCGCGGCGGGCGTAAATTTAAATTTAAGCTGGTAAATTTGATTAGAACGGACGCAAATTTGCCTGCTAAATTTCAAATTTGACTAAATCTTGTTAGCTTCTAAAAAATGCGTCGCTTAGAGAGATTAAAATTTAGCGTTGTGCAGCGGTTAAGCTCTAAACTACGGCGTTTGAAGCGACCGCGAAAACCGCCCGAGATAAAAAGGCAAATTTAAAAAGCGGCGCGCTAAAGTAAATTTGAGCTTACCGCTCGCCTCGCGCCAAAAGCTTCGCCGTCCGTCCGTTTTTTCGCACTTCTTTGAAAAATATCCGCAACGCCTTTTGCTCCTTCGCGCCGATTTCGTAGCTGATAAATTTGAGATACCACTTGATATCGTCCGCGCTGATGCCTCTAGTTTGGGCGTATTTGGCGAGGATGTAGTTTGGGATTTTGACATTTGCTCGCAAAAACTCGCGCACTAGCCGCTCATACGCGCCGCGCCCCTTCACGCAGGAAAATCGCCCGAAAACAAACGGCAACCCAGTCCGCTCACGCCACGCCCGCCCCAGGTCATAAAACGCCTCCTCGCCCTCCCGCAGATACGCCTTTAGCGCGCGGTCACCGATGAGTACCTCGCCCTCAAGCCCCAGAACTCCTGCTAGCGCGTTTGAGCTCGCAGACGCGGGGTCGGGACGCGCGGCAGTGCCCTTTCGCACGAGCACGCTTTTTACGTCGCCCTTAGCTACGATGCCAAGGCTCACCTTTTTGTAGCATTTTTTGCCGCTTTCGATGCTTGATATCACGGCGGCGTCAATCCTGCGGCAGCACAGATCGCGGTTTAGTTTGCTAGGCACCCCTTTTTTAAATTCGATGATTTTTTTATCCTGCGAGCTTAGGCGCGAGCGCTTTAAAAATACGTGAAAAGGGAGCAAATTTAGATAATCAATCTTGCCAAAAATCATAAAAACTCCGAATTTATAAGGATTTGCGCCGTTTTAAAACGCGGCGAAACGAGCTAAATTTAAAACCAAAATCCAAATCTATAAAAATCAATTTTCGTAAAATCCAAATCATAGCCCACGTCAAAAATACGGGCTGCAAGCCTTGCTACGATAGCGCAAATTTAACCGATTCGCGCCGCAAAATATATCCGCTCCAAAGCAAAGCACCAAAAAGGCGCGGGTCCGGCCGCCTAGAAATCGCCCCTCAAAATGCGGCAATGAAAAACCGCCAAAACGCGCCGAGCTTGCCACCTAGCTTTAGATCCAAAGCTATCTTTTAAGGCTAAATTTGAAAAGCGGCGACTCCGCGCAGGAAATCGCCGCTAGCGGTGCTAATTTTAGCTCAAGGCCGAGCTGTTTTGCTTCGTTAAATTTGGTATTCGTGCTCTTCAAGCTCGTCGTTTAAGAGCTTCGTAAATCTCGCCGCATGCGCCTCTATCGCGCTATCAGGCACGCCCGGCTCCACGCCGCAGCTAGCAAAGATGCGCCCGTAAACGAGCTCGCAAAAGTCCGCGCAGCACTGAAGCGGCAGCAAAATCTCGTTTAGGCTAAATTTGATCGCGCCGTGCTTGGAGTATTCGCCTAGCCCGCCGCCTGTGCTTACGGCGATTTGCAGCTGTTTGCCGGCGATCTTCGCGCCCTGCCCGTAGGCAAAGCCACGACTTAGTACGTAGTCGATGTAGGCCTTTAGCATGGAGGGCACGTTAAAGCCCATCATCGGAAACAAAAACACGATGCGATCGGCGCGCAAAAACGCCTCCTGCTCTGCTGCAACGTCGATTTTAAGGGCGTCGGTGCCGTATAGCCCCTCTAGGTGGCGAACCTCGGCACCCGCGCTTTTGGCGGCGTTTGCCAGCGCCCTGTTTAGGCGAGAGGCGGCGAAATTTGGATGGGATAAAACTACTAGCGTTTTCATTTTGGCTCCTTTTTTGATAAATTTTAGAGCGTTTGCGTTTGGGGGCGTTAAATTTAAGCTGATCAAATTTGCTATTTTTTTAAACTCGCCTCAAACCGCAAAAGTCTTATTTTTGAGAAATTATATCATCAAAAGCCTAAAAACGGATTAAGGCTAGCGGCTAAATTTTAACTAGTAAGACGCTAGATGGTACGGCCGTAAATTCTCGCTCAAATTTATCTGCAAAACCCGTACCGCAAAAATGCTAATTTAGTTGCAAAAACCACAAGCCTGCTAAACCGTCAAATTTGCCTCTTGCCTAAAAATATCAAGGTTCAAATTTAGCTCGTCTATGATAGACAAAAGCTCTGAAATTTCCTTTTTTATCTGCTTTACGTCATAAAGGCTAGGCGGTAGCGAAAAGAGCGTCGTCTCAAATTTATTTTCCGCTCCGTTTAAAAATAGATAAAATTTATCGTCCATAAACGCCGCGCTCACGCCCATCTCTCCTGCAAATTTTATCTTTAACTCTCTCAAACGCTTCATAAACGCAGGCGTCAAAAGATACCGTGCCTCTACTTTATCGTCTGTAAAAACTCTAAATTCATCGTTAAAAAGAGCATCGTCCATCTGCTCTTTTTCGCCTATAAATTTAGTATTTAGCGTACGGCTCGCCACTATCGTTTGACCATTAAATTTCTTGTAAAACTCGCAAACCAAGACCGAGCCGCTAAAGGCTTGGGCATTGCTATAGATTGTATAGAAAGCCGTAGCAACAAAAAGGACTGCGGCTATTTCCGGGGAGCAGCCGGTGCCGGCGACGATAGTTCCGCCCGGTATCCTTATTGCTTCGCTTAAGCTAAATTTGACGCCATTATAAATGCCGCTGATTTGATCTTCGGCGCGAAATTTATTTTGCGCATATATGCCGATCTTTTTAAATTCCTCACGGCTAATCCCCGCCGACGGTTTATAACTAAAAGCTTGATTTATATCTGAAATAATGGTACGAATATAAACATCTTTGTAAAATTCATCGTAAACCCATAATGGTTCAATTACATTAGACCAAGTTGTCACCCATGAGACGATAAAAATTGGAATATAACCGATGATGATAAATATTACGCCTAATTCGCTTCTAAAAATTTTTTCCGCTACGAAAATCCCGCTAAGCGGCAATATGGCTATAAAAAAGATCCCCAAAAATAGATACTTTACAAACGCACGTCTGCACTCTTTTTGCTTTTTTCTAGTTGCCTCTATGGCTTCGTTTATGTTCAAATTTTGCCTCTTTTAGGATTTTACGTTTGTAGCAAATTTTAGCGAAATTTGCGCCGTAAAGGTGCGGGTCTTGGCGAGTAAGAAACTAAATTTAAAGAAAAATCGGCCGAATTTGACCGAAAATAAAAAAATTTAAGCCGAATCAAATCGGCTTAAATTTGCGCTCAATTTGAGTTTAGCGTAGATATTTGACGTTAGCTTTGGCGCGGAGTTTGTTGAAGTATTCGCCGATGACGCGGTCTTGCTCGAGTTTATAAAGCGCGTTCATCGCTTCATCTCTGACCTCGTCAAATTCAGGCATCGTTTGCCCCTTTTTAGACGCTACGTAAAACATCTCAAAGCCCTCGGGAGTCTGGAAAATCTGAGTAAAAGTGCCGTCCGGGGTCTGCTGAAATATCGTTCGTAGTTGAGGCGGGATCTGCTCGCTTTTTAGATCCAGCACGTCCATGTGCACGCTGTGGTTGGTGTTCATCGGGGAGCTGTGTCTGGCGGCCTCTAAAAGCTGCATCGAAGGCGCCACGTATCTAGTCACACTCACGTCGGTAAAGTGCACGAAAAGGTCGCGATTTTGCTCAAAATACGCTCTCGCGGCGTTTTCTGAAATGTTGATTTTAGCGTCGGCAAATATGCTTTGATATAGCTTTTCTTGTTTTATGGTCTTTGCGACGTCGTCTTTAAACTGCGCGTAGTCGCCGCCCTTTGATAGCACGGCCGAGCGCAGATCTGAGGCGCTCATACCGCTCTCGCTTGCGATCTTTTGCAGCCTTTGATTTAGCTCGTAGTCGCTGGCTTCGATTTTTAGGTTTTTGATCTGCGCAGTTTCTAGTCTATCGCGGATCAGCAAATTTAGCGCATTTGCTTCGCTTGTTTGCAGCTGCGCGGCGGCTTTGCGCACTTCGTTTACGGTGATGGGTTCGTTTTCGATGATGACGGCGATGCCGTTTGAGATCTGGCTCGCGTTAGCCATACAAAAACTGAGAAAAAACGCGGCGAATGAGATCTTTTTTAACATATAAAACCTTTGTTTAAGTCTAAAGTAAATATAATTTGAGCATTATAACATTTTAAATTTAAGCGCAAGCTATACAAGGTAAAATTTAATGCAAAATTCACAAATAGTAACTAGATTTGCCCCCTCTCCGACCGGATATCTACACATCGGCGGGCTTAGGACGGCGCTTTATAACTACTTATACGCTAGAGCAAACGGCGGGAAATTTCTGCTACGCATCGAAGATACCGACCTAAAACGCAACTCCGAAGAAGCAACGCAAGCGATAAAAGAGGCCTTTGCCTGGTGCGGGCTAGATCACGACGGCGAGGTGACGTATCAGTCGCGTAGATTCGACGTATATAAAGAGTACGTACAAAAGCTGCTAGCTGAGGGCAAAGCCTACAAATGCTACATGAGCAAGGACGAGCTAGACGCTCTGCGCGCCGAGCAAGAAGCGAGAAAAGAGAGGCCCAAATACGATAATCGTTACCGCGAATTTACAGGCACTCCGCCTGCGGGAGTCGAGCCCGTCATCCGCATCAAAGCGCCTCTAAGCGGCGAGATCGTGATCGACGACGGCATCAAAGGCGAAGTCAAATTTAGAGTCGAGGATATCTTGGATGATTTTATCATCGCGCGCAGCGACGGCACGCCGACGTATAACTTCACGGTCGTGATAGACGACGCGCTAATGGGCGTAACCGACGTCATTCGCGGCGACGATCACCTCTCAAATACCCCGAAACAAATCGTACTTTACGATGCGCTGGGTTTTAAAGCGCCTAAATTTTATCACGTCGCGATGATAAACGGCGAAGACGGCAGCAAACTAAGCAAACGCCACGGCGCGACCGACGTGATGGAGTATAAGCGCATGGGTTATCTGCCTGAAGCTCTTTTAAATTTCCTCGTGCGCCTAGGCTGGAGCCACGGAAACGACGAAATTTTCGGCATGGACGATATGCTAAAGTACTTCGATCCGCACGATATAAACAAGAGCTCAAGCACCTATAACGCAAGCAAGCTAGAGTGGCTAAACGCCCACTATATCAAGACTCTGCCGTACGAGAGACTAGCACGTGAGATGCTTGAATTTGAGATAGATTTTAAAGCGATGCCAAAGGGCGAGGTGCTGTTAAATTCATTGCGCGAGCGCTCAAAAACGCTAGTTGAAATGAGCCAGAGCGCAAGAACGATCATAAACGCTCCAAGTGCATACGACGAGAAAGCCTACGCTAAATTTATCACGCCCGAAAGCAAGGAAAATTTGGCTAAATTTGCCGAAATTTTAGGCGAAAATTTAGACGCCAAAGGCTACGAGGAGATGACGGCTAAATTTTTAGAAACAAACGGCTTAAAGCTAAAAGACCTAGCTCAGGCGCTTCGCGTCGCGCTAACGGGAAATAGCGTAAGCCCGGGGATATTTGAGGTGCTCGAAGTTTTGGGCGCGGACGAGACGAAAAAACGAATAAGAAATATTTTAAAGGAGAACAAATGACACACGTAACTAACGAAGAGGCGCTCGCGTATCACGAGGGCGGCAAGATAGAGATAAAAGTAAAAACCCCATGCGCGACGGCTAGAGACCTATCTATGGCGTATACGCCGGGCGTTGCGGTACCTTGTAAAGAGATCGAGGCCGACAACGAACTAGCCTACAAATACACAAACAAAGCAAATTTAGTAGCCGTCATCACCGACGGTACGGCCGTGCTCGGTCTAGGCGACATCGGCGCGGTAGCGGGCAAGCCCGTGATGGAAGGCAAGGCGGTTTTGTTTAAAAAATTTGCAAACGTAGATGCCTTTGACATCGAGCTAGACGAGCATGATCCGGATAAAATCGTAGAGATCTGCAAGGCTCTAGCTCCGACTTTCGGCGGTATAAATTTAGAAGATATCCGCGCTCCAAAGTGCTTTGAGATCGAGCGCAAACTACAAGAAGCAGTCGATATCCCGGTCATGCACGACGATCAGCACGGCACGGCGATGATAACAAGCGCAGGCATAATAAACGCGATGGAGATTTCTGGCAAAGATATCTCTAAAATCAAAATCGTAGTTAGCGGCGCGGGCGCGGCTGGCATCGCATGCGCGAAGATGTATAAAGCGCTTGGCGCAAAACACATCGTGATGGTAGATAGCAAAGGCGTGATCCACAAAGGCCGCACCGACCTAACTCCGGAAAAGCTAGAATTCGCCCTAGAAACCGCCGATAGAACGCTAGCGGACGCGATGAAGGGTGCGGATATGTTCCTAGGCCTTAGCAAGCCTGGCGTCGTGACGAAGGAAATGGTCGCGTCTATGAACGACGAGCCGATTATTTTCGCGCTTGCTAACCCGACTCCGGAAATCTTCCCTGAAGACGTCGCTAGCGTGCGAAACGACGTGATGATGGGAACCGGCCGCAGCGACTATCCAAACCAGGTAAATAACGTACTTGGCTTTCCGTTTATATTTCGCGGCGCGCTAGACGTCAGAGCTAAAAAAATCACCGAAAATATGAAAATGGCTGCGGCGCGCGCGCTTGCAAATTTGGCTAAAGAGCCTGTGCCTGCGGAGGTTTGCGAGGCGTTTGGCGTAAAAGAGCTAAAATTCGGCAAAGACTACATCATACCAAAACCGTTTGACAAACGCGTCCTAACAGCGGTCGCTCCTGCGGTAGCGCAGGCTGCGGTCGACGACGGCGTGGCTAGAGTGAAGGATTTTGACGTAAAAGCCTATACCGAAAAGCTCGCAAAGGGTCTGTAAATGAAAAACGTCAGGCTCATCTCACACCCGCTCATCGAGCACAAACTAGCGATTTTAAGGGATAAAAATACCGAGCCGTTTCAGTTTAGGATGCTCGTGGACGAGATCAGCCACCTGATGATATTTGAGGCGACTAGGGATCTGGCGCTGCGCGACGTGAGCGTGCAGACCCCGGTCGCCCAGGCCCAGGCTAAAAAGCTCGCGACAAAGGTGATGATTTGCCCTATTTTGCGAGCGGCGCTGGGTATGCTTGATAGCGTATTTACGATCATTCCAGATGCTAGCGTTGGCTTTTTGGGCTTTCAGCGAAACGAAAAGACGGCAGAGGCGGAGTTTTTCTACGCTAAGCTACCTCGCGACGCCAAAAACCGCCTAGCCATCATCATCGATCCGATGTTTGCCACCGGCGGTACGGCTATCGACGCGGTTAAATTTTTACGCGAGAACGGCATAAAACAGATCAAATTTATCTCAATCATCGCCGCTCCCGAGGGGCTAAAGCGCTTTAGCGAGGTTTACCCGGACGTCGAGGTCTATACGGCTGCGATCGACGAGCGACTAAACGAGAAAAACTACATCGTACCGGGCCTTGGCGACGCGGGCGATAGAGTGTTTAATACGCTTTAAATTTGGCTTTTAGTGCGCTAAATTTGGCGCAAACGTTTAGCGGGAGATCAAATTTACTCTCGTCTTTACGGCGCCAAATCGTCAAATTTAGATTTAGCTTGTAAAATTTGACGGCAAATTTAACCCCGAAGCAAGCACTTCAAATTTATTCCAAAGGTCTTTTTTGAACAAACAACTACTTAGAAACGTCATCTTACCGCTAGCTGTTTTGTTACTCGCGGCGCTATTTAAATTTATCATCCCGGATAACTCTGTCGCCCCGAAACAAAATCAGCCACAAAGCGAATTTAGAGGCAGCGCAGAGAAAAATGTAGCCGCCGCGCCGACCGTAAATGTCGTAAAAGACGGCGTCTATACCTCAAAAGACGAGGTTGCGGCGTATATTTATAGATTCGGCGGATTGCCGCAAAACTTCATCACCAAAAAAGAAGCCCTCGCGCTCGGATGGGACGCTAAAAGCGGCAATCTATGGCAGGTTACGGACAAAAAAAGCATCGGCGGCGACCGCTTTTCAAACAGAGAAAAAAGGCTACCAAGCGCCGACTGGCGCAAGTGGTTTGAGTGCGATATCGGATACCGCGGAGGACGACGTGGAGCCGAGCGTATCGTGTTTTCTAGCGACGGGCTGATCTACTACACACCCGATCATTATGAGAACTTTTATCTACTTTTTGATCGGAGACAGCAGTGAAAATCATAACTCTAAACGGCGCGAAAATGCGCGAGAAAACGGCGGCCTTTGAGTATCTGGCGCGAAAATTTGGCCTTGATCCCGACGTAAAAAACCTTGACGCGCTTTACGACTCTCTGGGTGAGATAAACGAACCAACGCAGATAAATCTAAAAAATCGCGCCGCTCTTAGCGCACTTGGCGACTATGCGGACGATCTGATCGCCGTTTTTACCGACCTTGCGGAGGAAAACGAGCGGGTCAAATTTGAGATTTTATCGTGATTTGATTGTCGCTCGCGATACCGTAGCTGTGGATAAAATTTGATTTTAAACTCGTTTTTGTCCCTTAAGTAAAATCACCAAAAAATCAAGCCGAATTTTATCATCCCAAATCGGCTTCAAATCCAAAAATTAGAGCTAAATTTTTGATAACTAACGCGACTTTAAAAGTCATATCTAACGCCACCGCACACATTACCTTATCCGTTTGATGAGGAGATTTTGCCACAAAGGACTGCGTGGATCTCATGCTCGGATGCTCTGCTGAGCCGACCCGCAGCCAATACCAAACAATTACGCGGTGCGATAAAAATAGCCAAAGAGGGAAAGTCGTCGCCTAGTGCTGATAAAATCATCTAGCGCGAACTTCGTCGCACCTTGTGTGCGCAGAAATACTGCGTGCATACAAAAAGCTCTTTAGGCAGGCGCGCAAATGACCATGAGCAAAAAAGCGTGACAAAGTACAGAGAAAATCAAAAAGCGAGGCTAAATTTAAAAATACGCCTTGGTTTAGACAAAAAGTCGCTAATTTTTATAGACCAAAATAGAAAGCCGGCGCTGTTTGCGTCGAGCAACAAGCAAAGTGCAAGGGCTTTTTGGAAGCGAAATTTACACTTGGTAATCCAAGCCCGCATAGCATCGTAGCGTAGCGAATTTTAAATATATATCCGGCGAATTCGATTTTAAATTTACGTTATTTTCAACCACGAAAAACTTATCCGCATTACTCGCCTAAAATCCAAAATACATTTCAAAAATCGACCATTTATGTAAATTTAAATATCGCAAGCAAAGACGCAAGATTTGCGGTTTAAATGCGCAAATTTAAAAAATACTACCGCAAGCGCGGCAAGTAAAACTTACGGACAAGTTTTAAAATGACACAAAAGACAAATGCCGCGGCTACTAGTAAAATCACTCGTCAAAAAGCTTTGAGTAAAATTTTATCGCCATAGTAATAAATTTAAAGTTAGATCGCCTTGTTTTGCAGCCGCTTAAAGCTGCAAAACAAGGCAAAAACGCCGCGCCGCAAATTTAGCGGCGAGAGAGGTAGTTAGTATCGTAGTTGTTGTCGATAAAGTCTTGGTTCTCCATCATCGCGATGTGAAAATCGCGCGTGGTCTTGATACCGCCGATGATAAGCTGCTCGAGCGCGACCTTCATCTTGTGGATGGCTCTATTTCTATCGGTATCCCAGACGATGAGCTTGCCGATCATACTGTCGTAATACGGCGGGATCGAGTAGTCCTGATATATATGGCTGTCCATGCGCACGTTTCGGCCGCCGGGGCAGACGTATTTTGTTATCTTGCCTGGACTTGGCGTAAACGTATTTGGATCTTCGGCCGTGATGCGGCACTCGATGGCGTGACCTTTTAACGTGATGCTTTCTTGCGGCGGTAGCGCCTCGCCCTGGGCTACTTTTATCATTAGCTCGATGATGTCTAGGCCGCTAACCATCTCGCTCACGCAGTGCTCGACTTGCAGGCGCGTATTCATCTCGATGAAGTAGAAATTTAGATCCTTATCGACCAAAAACTCAAACGTTCCCGCTCCCTCGTAGCCGATCGCTTTTGCCGCGCGGATCGCCGTTTCGTGCAGTCTGGCGCGAGTATCGTCGTCTAGTAGGATCGCAGGACTCTCCTCGATCAGCTTTTGGTGGCGGCGCTGCATAGAGCAGTCGCGCTCGCCGATGTGCAGGACGTTGCCGTGGCTGTCGCCGATGACCTGAACCTCGATGTGGCGCGGGTTTAGGATGTATTTTTCCATATACATCGTTCCGTCTCCAAACGCGCTCATCGCCTCGCTCTCGGCAGACCAAAACGCCTTTTCGATGTCCTCTTCGCGCTCAACCACGCGCATGCCGCGTCCGCCGCCGCCGGCTGCGGCTTTTAGGATGACCGGATAGCCGATTTTTTTCGCTAGCTCTTTGGCTGCTTTAGTATCTGCTACTGCGCCGTCAGAGCCGGGAATCACCGGTACGCCAGCTCGCTGCATCATCTGCTTTGCCTTGCTTTTATCGCTCATTAGCGCCATCGCAGCTACGCTAGGGCCGATAAATTTTAGCTTGTGATGCGAGCAAATTTCGACGAAATTTTGATTTTCGCTGAGAAATCCGTAACCAGGAAATATCGCGTCGGCTTCGCTGATCTCGGCTGCGCTGATGATAGCCGGGATATTTAGGTAGCTGTCGCTTGAACGCTCCTTGCCGATACAGATCGCCACGTCGGCGTATTTGACGTAGAGCGCGTCTTTATCGGCCGTGGAGTAGACCACGACGGCTTCTTTGCCCATTTCCTTTATCGTTCGCAAGGCTCGCAGTGCGATTTCGCCGCGATTTGCGATTAAAATTCTTTTTATTTCCATCAAATTTTCTCCACGCCAAATAGCGGCAAGCCAAACTCGACTGGCTGACCGTCTGATACGAGCAGTTCGGTGATCTGGCAGTCAAATTCGGCTTCGATCTCGTTCATTATCTTCATAGCTTCTATGATCCCCACGACGTCGCCTTTTCTCACGCGCTGACCGACCTTTACGAACGGTGCCGCGCCCGGGCTCGGAGCTGTGTAGAAAGTACCGACCATAGGCGATTTTATGCTGTCTTTTGGAGAATTAGCAGGAGCTTTGACCTCTGAGCTTACCACGACATTTACCGGAGTCGGAGTCGGGGCTGGAGCTTGAACGATGGGCTTTGGCAGCTCGCAGCAGTCGGCGAATTTTTCAAGCTCGACCTCAAAATCCCCGCTTTTTATCTTTATGCGGTTCATGTCCATCTCGTTAAAAAACTCGATCAGCTCTTTTATGTCTTCTTTTTTCATAGAAATTTCTCCTAAATAGTTAAAGTTCAAAACTTCTTATTGTAGCAAAAAAATAATGAATTTATGCTCGCAAAGCCGTATTTTGTTTTTTACGCTCGGGGTAAATTTAGGCATTCGCCGCTTTAAACGTTTAAAATGGCAAATTTGCGATGTTAGTCTATTTTTTAGCTCGCTCGAGAAAATTTATAAATCCAAAAAGCACCAAGCTAAGCACGACTAAAATCACGCTCAAAACGAGCGCGCGGCCGTTTTCGCCGTCGTAAACCGCATTATAAATCGCTAGCGAAACGGTGTCGGTTTTACCCACGATGTTGCCGCCTAGCATCAGCGTGATACCAACCTCCCCAAGACCGCGAGCCAGGGCTAAAACGAGCGCCGAAACAACGCTTTTAAAGACGTTTGGGATGAGGATAAAAACGGTGATCTCAAAGCGATTTTTGCCTAGACTTTGACCTGCTTCGATTAGGCTTTTAGGCAAGCTTTCAAGCGCGCTTTGAACGGGTTTTACAAACAGCGGCAAGCCCGCCAAAAACGAAGCGATAACAAGCGCTGGAAAGCTAAAAACGATCTGTAAATTTAACGCCTTGCCGATCACGCCGTTTCGCCCCAAGACGTAAAGTAGCAAAAATCCAGTGGCGATGGGCGGAAAAATGAGAGGAAACATCACGGCCGCTTCTAAAACGGCTTTAAATTTGCCGCGGTAAAACGCCAAAAAATAAGCTGCGCCAAGTCCCAAAAATAGGAGCAGTACGAAAGTAACGGCAAGCGTTTTGGCGCTTAAAAGCAGCGGATGGGCGAGCCAGGCAAGTTCCTGCAAATTTTTCCTTTTTTCGTTAAATTTTGCTTTTCGTTTGATTTAAATTTAGCGAGTAAATTTTAGCGTTTAAATCAAATTTGACGCAAATTTTACGTCAAATTTGAAGACAATTCGGCTGAGCCAAAAGCCGGCGATTTAAATTATTTTAGCCCAAATTTAGCAAAAATTTCCTTCGAGCGAGGAGTTTTTATTTCGTTTATAAATTTAGCGCACGCCTCGCTGCCTTCGCAAGCCGGAAGCTTTGCCACCGAGATGAAAACCGGACTATAAAGTGCCTCGTCGATATAGATCACGCTGCCAAACTCATCAGCCCTAGCCACTGCTTCGGTCGAGTTGATAAAACCCGCGTCCACTTCGCTGTTCGTGACGTAGGCGACTACTTGCGGTACGCCCGCGACGGGTAGCATCTTAGGCGATAGATCGGCCTCTAGTCCCGAGTTTTTCAAAAACTCGGTAGTCCTCACGCCGTAGATCGCTTTTTTGGCGTCTGGCATCGCGATTTTAGCGAGATTTTTTAGCTCAGAGACGTCTTTTATCTGCTTGCCTTTTGGCGTGACTAGCACTAACGCGCCCTTGCCGATGCGCTCATAGCCTTTTATGTCCAGATCCGTTTTCTTTAAAAACGCCTCGTCGCCCACGATCGCAGCCATCTTGACCTCTTTTGCTTGGATGGTGATTTGGCCTAAATTTGCAAACGCGCCCTCGATCTGCACGCCGTCTTTTTTGAGATTTTCTATCACTTCAGTGACCGGTTTTTTGTATCCGCCGCCAGCTCCTACGAGCAAATTTTCTCCGCAAAAAGCAACCGCGGCCGCGATAGAAATAAGTAGTAATTTTTTCATAAAATTCTCCTTTGAAATAAAATTTATCAATTTTATGAAATATATCATTATACATTGATAAATTTTGCTGTTTTCGGAAGTTTTTTAAAGAAGTATAGATTAGGATATTTTATATCGACTCTATCCCGTTTTTGGTTAGACGGTACATTACGCTCGCTACGTCGCTTATAAATTCCTTGTCGTGAGAGACGATTATCTGCGTGACGTCGAGGGATTTTAAGATAGCGGCTATCCTTCTTTGCATATCCGCATCAAGCGCGGTCGTAGGCTCGTCAAGTAGTAAAATTTTAGGCTCGGCCACCAGTATCCCCGCTAGCGCGACGAGCTTTTTCTCGCCTCCGGAGAGATTAAAAACGATCTCGTCTTTTAGATGCCAAATTTCAAGCTCGCGTAAAATTTTCTCGGCTTTTGCCCCGGCCGGCTCTTTGTCCTCGCCGCGGCTAAGTAGCGAAAACATCACGTCATCAAGTACGCTAGGACAGATGAAACAATCGTTGCTCTCTTGAAAAAGATAGCCCACATCGCGCCGAAACGGCTTATACTCGTCTAAATTTGAAATTTTATGATGAAAAAGCTCTATATAGCCCAAAGAGGGCGCTTTAAGCCCCGCCATTATCTCAAGCAACGTGCTTTTACCGCAGCCGTTTGGGCCTATGAGGGCGATTTTGTCTTTGTGCGTCGCGTTTAAATTTAGATTTTCAAATAGCGTTCTTTCGCCTATTTTTGCGCAGACGTTTTTTAGGCTTATCGTGCAGCTCATATCGTGACTCCTAAACTAAAAATATAACAACACGCCGTTAAAGCGATTATAATGGCGTCTTTCGCGCCTATTTTGAGGCTTTTATCTCCGTAAAGTTTGCCGTCAAATCCCCTGCAAACAAAGGTTTTTTCAAGAACGCTAGCCTTATAAAACGCTTCCAAAAAAAGCATAGCGACTAAATTTGCGTAAATTTTATAGGTAAAAAGCGAGGCTTTAGGCTCAAATCCTCGAACTTTTAGAGTCTTTTTAAGTCTTGCAAATATCGTTTTAAGATCGGCCGTAAATTTGGCGCTAAAATAAAAAATCGCCGTTAGCTTATCGCCTAAATTTAGCGACGAAACGGCAAGCGCAATACTGAAATAATCGCTCCTATAAAAGGCCAGCCGCCCAAAAAGTATGATCAAATTCGACCTTATAAATATCAGCTTTGCAAGCGCGTATTCTTCGTAAAGAACGAGGCTTAAAACGACTAAGATTATAAAAATATTTAGTTTTAAAACGGATTTTAAAATTTCAAAAAGATTTTTAAAATTTAAAATCGCTAAAAAGATCACCGGCGCGATAAAAATAGCGTCCGTACCGCTTGAAAGCGAGACTCTAAAGCTAAAAAAAGTAAAGCAAACGAGCAAAACAGATAGGTTCATTTGCCTCTTTTTACTAGATAAATTCCGCCGAAAAACAGCCCGATCCCGGCAAACGCAAGGATAAATTTAAGCGCGTAAGCCTTAAAATCCTCCTCGCTCTCGTCAAATTTGACCTTTGAGGCGTCGCTTGACGCGTTATTTTCAACGTTTTTTGGCTCTTCTTTATGCGCGGTAAATTTTATCCTTTTTTCGTGCGCTAGTCCGCCGTCGATCAGGATTTCAAATTCATCGGCGGGGATTTTAGCTCTGGCAAAGCCGTTTTCATCAGTTTGCGCGCCTGCTATCTGGGTGCCATCTTTTATAAAAGCTACGGGGCAGTTTTTACAAGGGGAATTTCCGTAAAAATAGCTTTTTATCTCGATAAATTCGCCATCTTGCTTTGCAAAGCCTTTTAGAGAGTGCGCGTTTAGGATGCTTGCAAAAAGCATTATCAAAAATATTTTTAGCAAATCAAAAGATCCTTTTTGACCCTAAAAATAAAAGAGAGCGCAAAAAGCGAGATGATCCCCTCAAGCGCCATAAGGGCTAAATTTGAAGTAAAAACAAGCGCGGCTACGGGGGCGAATTCTTTGCCGTTTAAAACGAGCGTCAGGGATAGCAAAGCCGAGGAGCAAAGTATAGGCAAAAACCCGACTAGAAACCAGAAAAACGACCTATATCGCTTGAAAGACAGCTTTAAAAGATATGGGCTAAGAAGCGCGGGAGAAGCGATGATCAGCAAATTTACGCCAAGCGCGCTCAGGCCGCCGTAACCAAAAAGCAAAGCCTGAAAAAACAGCGCGATAAAAATAGCCAAAACCGCGTTTGCACCCAAAAACGCCCCCGCAAGGCCGCTTAGCACGAGATGTATCGACGTGACGCCGATGGGCACGTGGATAAAAGACGCCATAAAAAACATCGCGCTGACGGCCGCTACTTTGGGTATATCGCTCGTTTTTAGCTTGTAAATCAAGCTAGATACCCAAACTACGCAAAGGGCCGAGCAAGGCACGATGATTTCAGGTTTTAAAACGCCTTCGCTGATGTGCATTTATTTATACTCTTTGGTTTGCACCCAGATGACGGCTCCAAGCTCCACTGGATACTCTTTGCCCTCGTGTTTTATCTTTTGATCGTCGTCTATCAGCGCGGCAAATCCCCACCAGCCCTCAAGCGGCATCGCAAAGCTAAATTCGCCCTGCTCGTTCGTGTTTACGACCTGAGTTACGTGCGCATCGGACGGAGCTTTTAGTCCTTTGGTATTATAGTACTCCACCTCGACGGTTACGTTTTTAGCGCGCTTTCCTTTATAATAAACCACGCCTGAAAACAAATTTCCCTTATAAAGCCCATACGGTCGCGTTAGCGGCACTATCTCGGCTTTTAGCCCGGCCGGTTTATCCCAGCCCTCGCCATAGCCGTAGGCATCGACGACGGTTTTTGTTATATGCCTTATAAATTTATCCTCTGCAGGCTCGAAATAGGGCTTTGGATCCATATAAAACTGATAAATGCCGGGCTCTTTTACGTCGTAGCTAGCCGTAAAGTAGCTAAATTTATCCTCTTTAAGCTCTTTTAGACCCTTGATCGCCTCTTTTTTGCCGTTTACAAAAACGCCCGCCTCGTTTGGAAGGGCCAGGTTCATCATATCGCCCTCAAAAGGATGGGTAAATTTGTAAGTAATCTGCAAATTTGCCTCTTTTTCGTCGTCCACGGCCGAATTTGACGGTACGACCATGCCAAAATGCGCATAAGCGCTAACGCCCAAAAGCATAAGCGCCAAAGACTTGATTTTCATTTTTACTCCTTTTGAAGGTATTTTATTAAATGAAATTGTACCCCCGCAAAGCTTATTATTTATTAAATTTTTGAGATAAATCATATTTAAAGTATAAGAAAAATATTTTGGTATTATTTATAACTACACAAAATAATAAACAGGGTTTTTAAATTTATTTGGCAAAATTCAATGCCGATATAAGCGCCGGTAGGTTTCGATGAAAACCGCGTTCTTGTAGGCAAAACGTAGCAAAGTAGCATTTAGATATGATACCGTCGCAGCTAAAATCCACTTAGTTTATCTCGAGCCAAAATAATTAATAACAATCTAAGCCCAAAAAAGACAAAATACAATTTAAATATTTTATATATAAAGGAGTAGAGATGAAAAGAATTTTTGTTTTACTCGTCGTTTTGTTTTCTGTTGGATTTTCCGAAGATCTTACAAAGCTAGCAGTAGAAGCTTATAATCAGGGTGACTACCAAAAAGCAAGCCAGCTTTATCAAAAAGCTTGTGATAGAGGAGAAGCTACGGGTTGCTTTAATTTAGGAGTTTTATACGATAACGGTCGAGGTGTAGGACAAAACTATCAAAAAGCAGCTCAGCTGTATCAAAAAGCTTGTGACGAGGGAAACGCTAGAGGTTGCACCAATTTAGGAGTTTTATACGATAAAGGTCAAGGTGTAGGACAAAACTATCAAAAAGCAGCCCACTTTTATCAAAAAGCTTGTGATGGGGGAGAGGCTTTGGGCTGCAATGGTTTAGGAATTTTATACAAAAATGGTCGAGGAGTAAGACAGGACTACCAAAAAGCGGCACAACTGTATCAAAAAGTTTGTGATGGGGGAGAGGCTTTGGGTTGTGGTATGTTAGGATTTTTATATGCAAAAGGTCAAGGCGTAAAACAGGACTACAAAAAAGCAGCCCACTTTTATCAAAAAGCTTGCTATGGGGGAAATACTTCGGGTTGCGCCAGTTTAGGTGTTTTATACGAATACGGTCAAGGTGTAAGACAAAATTTCCCTACCGCAAAAGAGTACTACGGCAAAGCCTGCGATCTAGGGCTTCAACTAGGGTGTGATAATTATAGAGAGCTAAATGAAAAAGGCTACTAGCGTTAGATCCGCGGTCGGTTTCTTGCTGATTAACGGGACGCTAATCACGATTTCTCTTGCTTTACCAAACTGCATTTGTAGTTTTTTAAGACGCAATTACTAAAATATCGAAGTAGACGTTAAGAGATCTTACAAGCAGCGGCGCAAGTCGTATCTATCCGCTTAATTTTCTAAGCCGCATTTTCGAGACGAATTTCTATCTCCAAAATGCGGCAAATTTGCAAAGTCAAATTTAAACCCGTCGCGAGCTAAGTAAATTTAGCTCGCTCTAGGCAAATTTAAGCTTTTAATCCAAAAGATTAAAACGCCCAACTAAACTTAGCATTTACGCCGTTTGATTTTACGTTGCTACCGTATGCTCCAACATAGCTAAGGCCGACTCTAAAATTTCTGGTAAACGCAGCCTCGATACCAAGCTCGGTAGTGGCTAGATCTTTTAGCTTTTCACCCTCTAGTTTAGTTGCGCCAAGGCCCGTTACGTTCATATGAGCGCTCGGGGTTTTATCGCCTAGGAAGCGGTTGTAGGCTATATCGGCTTTTGCCACTAGGCCTACGCCGTCTATGGTAAATGCGATACTAGGTTTTACGCCCACGCTTGCGATTTGTAAATCTCTATCCTCGTTTCTGATCTGCACCAAAGAATTTGCTATGTCGTCGTTTTTAAAGCGGATATAGGTTAATCCCGCATAAGGCTCCAGACTAAAGCCGTTTTCATAGCTTAGCCCCGTATAGGCGATCTGGGCAAATGCGCTGATAGCGGACGCATCGGCGTCTTTATACTCATAAGCCAAAGGAGCGTATGAGTTAACGACTCTTTTTTCTTGATCAAATTTCGAGTAGATAGCGCCTAGGCTGATTTTGATAGGATCAAGTCCTATATCGCCGTATACACCCGCATGCGTGTCTTTGCTTTTTACCGCTTTGCTATCGCCTAGCTTGTGATTTGTTTTGCCAAGCCCTACGAATACGCCTGCTTTTGAGCTATCGCCTACTAGAAAATCAACGCCCACTAGATTTGTAAATGCGTTCGTGCCTAGTCTGCCGCCGGCGTTATTGTCAGAAGTTACCCTGCTTGCGCTGCTAAGTAACCAAAGCTCGACTCCCGTGTCGATATCGGCTCTTTTAGCGCCGTTTTTGTTTTTAACAGAATTTGCTAACATAAACGAGTCTACGGCGGAGTTGTTTTGCGCTTTAAAGTCTAGATCATTTGAAAACGCGCCGAAGTATGCCGCCGCTACGCTATGAGTGGCTCCTAGTATAGACGAATAAATAGCGCTGCTAGGATTTGCCTCGACCAATCTCGCAAATGACTTCTCGGCGCTAGTAGAGGCTACCTCCTCCATGCTTTTGCCTTTTTGCAAAGAAAGAGCCAAATTTGAGCCGCTAACAGTTTCTTTAGTGGTTTTAAAGAACGCATAGCTATCCTCGACGTTAGCCAAATTTGCTCCCGCAAAGTTTCCGCTCGCATTTATGGTTTTCTTTAGAGTAGGATTTGCCGCCAAATTTGCAAGCTCGGCGTTTGATAGCAGTGCAGCCTTTAATAAAGAGTCCTCTTTAAATGTTAAATTTAGATTATGAGCGCCGTCGTTAACTACGAATGCGCCGCCCGCGTTTATAACGGCGTTAACTTGCGTAGCGTCGCTTGCCTTGGTCGTGCTCACGAAACCGCTAGCGCTTGGAGTTTGGTAAGTAAGAGCGTTTAAAACCTCAAATTCGCCGCCCTTGTGGACGTTTATGCTTCTTGAAGAAGAGATTGATTGATTGAGAGCCGAAATTTTACCGCCGTATATATTTACCGCTCCGGTAAAGCTATTGTCTCCTACAAGAGTCAAAGCGCCGTCTCCTCTTTTAGTTAGCGAGCCTTCATAGCCCTCCGCCGCTCTTGCGACCCTAGCCTGCTCTCTTGCAGCTTCAAAGGTCATCTCGGCTTTTTCTTCCGCGCTCAAATTTGACTTAGCGTTAAGAGCCGCTTTTCTAGCCGCCCAAGCCGCAGCGTCGCTATCGTCCTCGGTTTTTCTAAATTTGATGGCGACGTCTGAAATGTTATTTGTCCAGATATCGTCTTGATTCATTGTAACGTCAAAGTTTCCTAAAAATTGCCCAGGACCAAACATCGCTTTACCAAGGTCGAGTATGCCCCAGCCCCAGACGTTACTAGGTACGCCCTCGCCGTCGCTACCCCAACGCTCTAGCATACCGCCTGCACCGTGACCGGCTCTTAGCGTCCTTTGTCTAGCCGTAGTTAGCATCGTTTCTCTAATCTGAGGCATACTCATGTACGGATAGCGCTGCATTATGACGCCCAAAGCCCCGCTAACGTGAGGAGCGGCCATAGAAGTACCGCCGGATGATTTATATATAGCTTTGCCGTATGTTGCATTGTCGGTAAGCTCTACGTACGCGGAATAAATCTCTTCGGCCGGAGCAGCGATCGTCCACCACTTCGAGTGTCCGGCAAGGTTAAATTCCTGAATATCCGATGACGCCTTATATCCTCTTATGTATTCGCTAGAATCATTAGGATAACCGTCCGCACCCGTTTGACCCGTGACGTTGATCCAGTAGTCCTCGGCGTCCGGTCTAAAATAAGGCAATGCCGCGCGTGTGAAAGACTCGGCCATCAAGCTTCTGTTTCCGGCCGTAAATACCTGAATAACGCCTCTTTTTACCGCTACTTCGTAAGCTGCATCCAAGAAGCTTTTTTCGCCGCTAGTTACGAACTGATAATAAGCCTTTTTGGCCTCGTTCATATCTTTTAAATTTATATGGTCTTTTGCCGCGGTAGTTTGATTGGCTACCGTCACGTCGTAAAACTCCACGTCGTATTCTGGTACGGCTCGCCAGTCATAAGTAGGCTTATATCCCAGCGCGCCCGCAAAGGACGAATTTACGCGCCTATTCGAACCCCAGCTGTTGTTTATCACTTTCGCGCCCGCGTCAGCTAAAGCGGTGTATCCTTTTAAGAAATAGTTGTAGTCTTGATTTGGCCCGTACGTCATGTTGTCGTTGCCGCCGGTATTTGCGGAGTATAGTTGTGCGCCAAACGCCACGCCGTGCATGCCGCTACCGTCTCTGCTAGCCGCCATCGTGCCGCCAACGTGGGTGCCGTGGGCGTCGTTTACGCCCCTTACCCAACTACCGTCGTCGCTAAAAGCTTCGCCTTTTTTAAACACGCCGTTGTCGTTTTTATTAAAATTTCGCTTGCCGTCTTTTACGGGTTGATTTTTATCTATCGGGCCGTTTCCTAGCGCAGCGTCAGGGTATCTCATGCCGTTTTTGCCATAGTTGCCGATCGTTTTTACTGTATGAATCCTACCGTCTTGAAACTCGGGATGGCTCAAAAGTACGCCAGAGTCCATGACGCCGATCTTTGTTCCGCTACCGTTAAAGCCTAACGCGTAAGCCGTGGAGGCGTTCATAGAGACTAGTCCCCAGTCTTTTTTATACTCCACGCTCTCCCAGCTAGAAGTGTTTCCGGAAACGCCGGCTTCGGTGTAAGCATAAGCTCCGCTTGCGGCTAATAGCAAACAGGTAAGCGCCGAAAGAGGCAAATTTGAGCCCTTGTTACTGCGTAAATTTGCAAATTTACGCGACGTGTTTGAATGCATTATTTTCCTTTCGTTGAAGAGAATTTAAAATATGTTATTATACTAAGCTTTAATTTAAAGATTAATTATAAAAAATAAGAAAATTTACTAGCAAAATATTCAAATTTGATAAAATTTAACGTAAAACGGCGCTCAAATTTTAGGTAAATTTAAATTATGTTATAATCGCGTAAATTTAAAATAAAGGTAAAAAATGGGGCTGAAATCTGACGCCTGGATACGCAAAATGTCGCACGAAAAGGCGATGATAGTGCCGTTTGCCGAGGAGCAAGTCGGGCGCGGCGTGGTTAGCTACGGAGTGTCCAGCTACGGCTACGATATCCGTGTGGGCGACGAGTTTAAAATCTTTACGAACATCGGCGGCACCGTGGTCGATCCAAAAAATTTCGACGAAAAAAACGTGGTGGACTTTAAAGGGGGCGTCTGCATCGTCCCGCCAAATTCATTCGCTCTAGCGCGCACGATCGAGTACTTTAACATGCCAGATAACGTACTAGCCATCTGCCTAGGCAAAAGCACCTACGCTCGCTGCGGCATCATCGTAAACGTCACGCCTTTTGAGCCCGGATTTAAGGGGCACATCACGATCGAGATATCAAACACGACGCCGCTACCAGCTAAAATTTACGCGAACGAAGGCATTGCGCAGGTGCTATTTATCGAAGGCGACGAGCCGTGCGAAGTGACGTATGCCGATAAAAAGGGCAAGTATCAGGCGCAGGAGGGGATAACCCTGCCTAGGATTTTGAAGTAAAAGCAAAAATACCGCACCTAAACAAATTTAACGAGCTAAATTTTGAATCAAATTTAAGGCACGGTTTTTGCTCCGGCTGAATAAAATTTAAATAAACGGCGAATCGTTTTAGCTAGACGAGACAAATTTAAAAATTTGTGAAGGAGCGTATGCAAAATGCACGGCCAAGCGAATTTAAATTTACGACGTACGGCAAAAAACGAGCCGCGAAAGGCAAAAATAAATGTTTAACGGAAAATCCATCCTCATCACCGGCGGCACCGGGTCATTCGGCAAAAAATACACCGAAATTTTACTCTCCAAATTTAAACCAAAAAGGCTAGTCATCTACTCTCGCGACGAGCTCAAACAGTACGAGATGGCGCAGGTTTTTAAAGATCCCGCTATGCGATTTTTCATCGGCGACGTGCGCGATGAAAAGCGCCTGATGACCGCGATGAACGGCATCGACTACGTCATCCACGCAGCAGCCATGAAGCACGTGCCAATCGCAGAATACAACCCGATGGAGTGCATCAAAACCAACATCAACGGCGCACAAAACGTCATCGATGCGGCGCTTGAATGCGGCGTAAGCAAGGTCATCGCGCTCTCGACCGATAAGGCGTGCAACCCGGTAAATTTATACGGCGCGACCAAGCTTGCCAGCGATAAGCTATTCGTCGCGGCAAACAACATCGCCGGTAGCAAAAAAACGCGATTTAGCGTCGTTCGCTACGGCAACGTCGTGGGCTCTCGCGGCTCGGTCGTGCCGCTGTTTAAAAGACTGATCGCGGAAGGCGCAAAGGAGCTACCTATCACGCACGCGGATATGACGCGGTTTTGGATCACGCTTGAGCAAGGCGTAAATTTCGTACTTAAAAACTTCGAGCGCATGAAAGGCGGCGAAATTTTCATCCCCAAAATCCCGTCGATGACGATGATAGAGCTTGCTCGCTCCATGGCGCCACGTCTTGGCGTAAAAATAATCGGCATCCGCCCTGGCGAAAAGATGCACGAGGTCATGGTCGGCAAGGACGACGCACACCTAACCTACGAGTTTGAGGACCACTACGTGATCAGCCCGTCGATCAAATTTACGAGCAAGGACGACGACTTTAGCACAAACGCGCTGGGCGAAAAAGGGCATCTCGTGGAAGAAAATTTCGAGTATAGCTCAGATAAAAATAAAATTTGGCTAGATAAAGACGGGCTTTTGGAGATGATCGAGGCTAGTAAATAGTTTGGCCGAAATTTATAAAATTTGAGCCGAAATCTGAAATTTTAGAAAAGCAAGGCAAAGTATTTTTTGCTTAGACGAGGTAAATTTAAAATTTGCGAGGGAGCGTATATAAAATACGTGACCGAGAAAATTTTAAATTTAACGACGTATAGCGGAAAAAGGCAAGCCGCAATAAAGACAAGCCGAAAAAGGATAAAAATGGTACCTTACAGCAGACAACAAATCACCGACTCCGACATCGCCGCCGTCGTGAGCGCCCTAAAAGACGACATCCTAACGGGCGGCGACAAGGTCGGAGAATTTGAAGAAGCGATCGCCGAGTACGTCGGCGTAAAGCACGTCGTAGCGATGAACTCGGCGACGTCCGCGCTTCACGTCGCGTATCTAGCGCTTGGCGTGCGAGAGGGCGACGAGGTCGTAACGACGCCCATCACGTTTGCAGCAACGGCAAATGCGGCGCTAATGGCTGGAGCCGAGGTTAAATTTGCACCCGTCAAATTTGACGGAAATATCGATGAAAACGCGCTAGCAAGCCTCATCACGCCTAAAACCAAAGTCGTAACGGCGGTTGATTTCGGCGGCAATCCCGTAAATTTGGGCGCCATCCTAAAACTAGCCAAGCAGCGCGGCATAAAGGTACTAGACGACGCTTCGCATGCGCTAGGCAGCTCGCAAGAGGGCGTAAAAGTCGGCACAAAAGCGGACGTTAGCATTTTTAGCTTTCACCCCGTTAAACCGCTAACGACCTTTGAGGGCGGCGCGTTAGCTACTAACGACGACGAGATCGCGCGCCTGGCACGCCTATACCGCTCGCACGGCATAGCCAAAAAACGCCTCTGGGATAGCGATCAGAGCGTGCTTGGCTACAACTACCGCTTGCCCGACGTCGCCTGCGCGCTAGGGCTAAATCAGCTAAAAAGACTAGACGAAACTATCGCGGCACGTGAGAAAATCGCCAAATTTTACGACGAAAAATTTGAGAAAAATCCGTATTTTAGCACCATTAAGCTACCTAGCGACGTCGTTAGTTCGCGCCATCTCTACCCTATCTTGCTCTTTCGCCAGTTTTGGTGCGCCAAAGAGGACATCTTTGCCGCCCTTCACGAGCGCGGCATCGGCGTGCAGGTGCACTACAAGCCGACTTATAAATTTAGCTTTTACCGCGAGCGCTACGGCGATATTTCGGTGCCTAGCGCTGAGGATTTTTACGCCGCCGAGCTTAGTATCCCGTGCCATCAGTGCATGAGCCTAGAGGACGCAAATTTCGTCGCGGACGCGCTTTTTGAGGTTTTAAAGAGCTTTGATACGCCGCAAGGCTGCAGGGTTTAGGCGGTAAATTTGATGAGAGATAATCAAAACCGCGCCCTTTGCGTCATCCCGGCTCGCGGCGGTAGCAAGCGCATACCGCGCAAAAACGTTAAGGATTTTTTAGGCAAGCCGCTGATAGCTTACAGCATCGAGGCGGCGCTAAATTCTGGCGTTTTTGAGCGAGTGATAGTGAGCACCGACGACGCCGATATAGCGGACGTCGCAGTTAAATTCGGCGCGCAAGTTCCATTTATGAGGGACGCCGCGCTGAGCGACGACTACGCCACCAGTAGCGACGCCGTAGCGGACGCGGCGGCGAGGCTAGGCGGATATGCTCACGTTTGCTGCCTATACGCGACCGCGCCGCTCATCACGTGCGAAATTTTACGCGAGGCATACGGCAAATTTGAGGAAGCCAGGTGCGAGTTTTTATTTTCCGCGACCGAGTTTAGCTTCCCGATTCAGCGCGCGATCAGGCTTAGCGAGGACGGCGCCGTAAATATGTTTTACCCGCAGTTTGCGCTAACTCGCTCGCAGGATTTAGAGCGAGCCTATCACGACGCGGGCGCGTTTTATTTCGGCAGGCGCGAGGCGTGGCTGGAGAAAAAACCGATCTTTGCGCCGCATTCAAGGGCGTTTTTGCTACCGCGAAATTTAGTCTGCGACATCGACACGCCAGAGGATTTCGAGTTTGCGCAGAAGCTTTACGAGATAAATGACCGCTGAGGACAAATGCAAAAAGATTACATAAAAGCCAAAATATCGGTAGCCAGAGCGCTCATGCAGATCTTTGCAGTTGCGGGGATCTTGCACATCTTTTATCTGGCGGCCAGCTACCGCGGCTTAAACGAGGTTCAGATCCTGTTTTTCGCCGCGGCTGGCGCCGTTTACCTCATCGCCGCCGTGTGTTTGACGCTTAGAATTTTAATTTTGGCTGAAAAACTCGATGAATTTTAATAAAATCTCAAACCTAAAAACCCTCATCCGCGCAGATAGTGGCTCTAAAATCGGGCACGGACACGTTAGACGCGACCTTATCTTGGCGCAAAATTTTAAAGACGTCAGCTTTGCTTGTATCGACCTGCCCGGCAGCCTAGCAGGCGAGATACCCTACCCCGTTTTTACGCTAAAAGGCGCGGATATAAACGAGCTAGTAAATTTGATAAAAGAGCATAAATTTGAGCTTCTTATAATCGATCATTACGGTATTAGCTCGGCGGACGAAAAGCTGATAAAGGAGCAAACGAGCGTCCAAATTTTAAGCTTTGACGACAACTACAAAGAGCATTTTTGCGACTATTTGCTAAACGTAAATATCTACGCCCAGCCCCAAAAATACGCAAATCTAGTGCCGGAAGGCTGCGAGCTGATATTTTCGCCGCTAGTTAGGAGCGAGTTTTATGGCGAAGCAAAAATCAAACGCGAGAAAAAATTTAACTACCTCATCGCGCTAGGCGGCACTGACTCGCTAAATTTGACCGCCAAAATCGCCTCAAATTTGCTCGCTAAAAACAAAAAAGTAGCCGCCATCACGACGAGCGCAAACGTAAATTTAGCAAATTTGCAAATTTTAGCGGATAGCGAGCCAAATTTTAGCCTTTTTATAAACTCGAACGAGGTCGCGCGGCTGATGAACGAGAGCGAAATTTTAGTGATTTCGGCTAGCTCGCTCGTAAACGAAGCGCTGGTTTTGGGTGCTAAATTTAAAGCCGTGCGCGTCGCGGACAATCAAAACGAGATGGCGCAGTGGCTAGCCGCAAACGGGCGCGAGATCTACGAGGCGGACGAGATATGCTTGAGCTTATAAATTTTACCGATCTAACGGACGAGCAAATTTTGATGATTTTGCGCTGGCGAAACGACGAGCGAGTTGCAAAATATATGAAAAACAAAAGCGTGAGCGAGCAAGAACACAGAAAATTTATCGCAAATTTGAAAAACGACGAAACGAAAAGGTATTTTTTGGTAAAAGAGGATAGCGACTACATCGGCGTGATCGATTTCGTGGATATCGCGGCGAATTCTTGCGAATTTGGCATTTACGCAAATCCGGGGCTAAAAGGCAAAGGCAAAATCCTAATGCAAACCATCGTAGAATACGCCGCCAAAGCGCTTAAAGTCGGCGAACTAAAATCGTGCGCCTACAACGAAAATGAAAAAGCGATCGCGCTATACGGCAAATTTGGCTTTGAAATTTACGGGCGCGACGAGCAAATGAGCTATATGTCGTTATCTTTACGCAAACTTGATATAATGGCTAAAAGTTAGGAAAATTTATGAAAATAGCAAATTTCGACACGGACGAAAAGGTCTTTATCATCGCCGAACTCTCGGCAAATCACTCCGGTAGCCTACAAACGGCGCTTGACACGATAAAAGCCGCCAAGCGCGCGGGCGCGGACGCTATAAAGCTGCAAACATACACGCCAGATAGCCTCACGCTAGATTCGCGCGGCGAGGACTTCATGATAAAAGGCGGGCTGTGGGACGGGGCAAATTTATACGAGCTATACCAGCAAGCCCTGACGCCGCGAGAGTGGCACGAGCAGCTTTTTAATGCGGCACGGGACGAAGGGCTAGTCTGCTTTTCAAGCCCGTTTTGCAATGACGATACGGATTTTTTAGAGAAATTTAACCCGCCAGCTTACAAGATAGCAAGCTTTGAGGTTACGGATTATGATTTCGTGCGGTACGTCGCGCTCAAGGGCAAACCGATCATCATCTCCACGGGCATCGCAACCGAGCAAGAAATCGCCGACGTCGTGCAAATTTGCAAAGATGCGGGAAACGAGCAGATGGCGCTTTTAAAATGCACGTCTAGCTACCCTGCTCCGCTTGATGGGATGAATCTGCGCACGATCGCCGATATGAGGCACAAATTTGGCGTAGAGATCGGCTTTTCAGACCATACGCTAGGTATCGTAGCGCCCGTAGTGGCCGTGAGCCTGGGCGCTCGTATCGTAGAAAAGCACTTTATCCTAGATAAAAGCGTTCGTAGCGTCGATGAGGCCTTTAGCTTGGACGAGCGAGAGTTTGGCGAGATGGTAAAAGCCGTGCGAGATGCCGAAGCGCTGCTTGGCAAAGTAAACTACGAATTAGACGACAAGGCCGTGCAAAATCGCCGCTTTTCCAGATCGCTTTATGCTTGCTCGGATATCAAAGAGGGCGAAATCTTTAGCGAAAAAAACATAAAAAGCGTGCGCCCGGGATACGGCTTGCATCCTAAATTTTTGCCCGAGCTAATCGGCAAAAAAGCAAAAAGAGATATAAAATTTAGCGAAAGAATCGTAAAGGAGGATATATAATGGCCAAGAAAAAAGAGGACGAGTATCTAAAACTAAATAGCTTACAAAAAAAAGGCGCGCACGAAAATCAAACAAGCGACAAAGGCGATAAAAATATAGATGAAAGCATCACGAATATCGCAAATCCTATTTTCAAAAAAAATCTACAAGCGCTTTTCCAGCAGGACGAAATTTTAGCCGCGCGCCTTTGGGGCATGAAAGAGACCGAAAAATATGATGTTTTTATAGGAAAAGATCCGATAGATATAAACATCATCGACAATAAAACCCTAAAATACGTCTACGAAAGCCCTGCTAAAGATGTTCTACGCATCCTAGAGTCGACCGAAAAAGAGTATAAAAGATATCCTATCATGTACTTTTACGGTCTTGGCAACGGTATTTTTTATAAAGCCTTGCTAAAAAACGAAACGCATCAAAAAGTTATCGTCGTAGAGCCTGAGATAGAGATTATTTATATAGCATTAAATTTAATCGACTTATCGGATGAACTGATTAGCGAAAGGCTGGTTTTATTTTTCTCGGAATTCGCAACCTACTCGCAGTTTTATTTTGCGGTTTCTAGCCAACTTTTCTCTTCATACGCAAAAACTTATAATCTGCACATCCACACGCCGTTTTATGAAAATTTCCATGAAGATATCGTGAGAATAAACAAAGACTTCACCAAGGCTATATCTCAAATGGTCGTCGCTCACGGCAATAGCATAGACGATACTCTAATAGGCATAAAACACCACATAGAGCACATCCCCGAGATGGTTACAAACTATTGCTATACGGATCTGATCAAAAAAAGACACGGACTCATGGATACCGCCATCATCGTATCTACCGGACCGAGCCTAGATAAACAACTAGAAACTCTTAAAAAATTCGCGCCGTATTTTACCGTTATCAGCCTTGACGCGTCGTATCCTATTTTATTAAAGCACGGCATAAAACCGGACTACGTAACCTCAATCGAGCGCGTAGAGGCTACGTCCAGCTTTTTTAAAAACAAAAACAAAAAAATAGACGAAGATATTTATTTTATAGTAGCGTCGCTAACGCATAAACAAACGGTAGATAATATTTTACCGCGCCGCCTAACTCTTACGATGAGGCCGCAACAAAGCGAAATGGCGTTTAATATGCCAAAATACGGCTATCTCGGCATCGGCCACTCTACGGCAAACCAGGCTTACCAGTTAGCTTACGCTCTCGGGCATAAAAATATTATTTTAATAGGCCAAGATTTAGCCTTTGCTCCGGACGGCAAATCTCACGCCAGCGGGCATGCGTTTGCTCAGGCTGATGAATACCTATACGTAGAAGCTTACGGCGGAGAAGGGGAAGTAAGAACGACCTATATATGGGACAAATTTAAAAATCAGTTTGAAAAAGATATAGAGCAGGCCAAAAACGAACAAATCACTACCTATAACTGCACGGAAGGCGGCGCCAGAATACAAGGAAGCACCGAAAGACCGTTTTTGGAAACCGCAGAAGAGCTTAGCAAAGATAAAAAGATCAAAAAGCTACCGCACATAGAAAAAACCGGCGAAAAAACGGCAAACAAAGACTTGCTCAAAGCCTACAAATTTATCGTAAAAAAAGTACAAACTCAAAATAAAGTAAAACAAAGAATAGAAAAAACATTCCTAGAACTAGTTCCCAAGATCGATAAGATAATGAAGATCAAAGATGAAGGCAAAGTGGACGAAAGTCTATTTGATCCGCTAGTAAAAATTATCGACAAAATAGATAAGTTAAAAAATTACATTAGCGGACAAAATCTAAAAAAATATATAGAAAACGTCTTGCAAATCGCCGTATATCATCAAGAACTAGAGCTAGCCAAAATTTCGGTCGCGCCTAGCGATACTAAAATGGAAAAAGTAAACAAGCTGCTCGAGTGGGCCGAGATGCACAAATACTGGATGTTTTCGGCTGCAGGCGGCATAAATGCAGATATGGAAGTAACCAAAAAAGCGTCCGAAAATTTAGTCAAAGAGCTAAAGAAGCGAGGACTAATAGAAACAAGCGAAATCGGTGAGGTGAAAGAGGAGTTTAAGCTAAGCATTTAAATTTCGATTTTTCTTTATTTTTAGCCTTTATTTGCTAAAATCACGCAAATTTAGCTAAATCGGACGAAAGATTGTTTTCAAATATTTATACGTATAGGTTTTTTATCGTAAATTCGGTCAAAAATGAGTTTATAACAAAATTTGCAAAAAGCAAGCTGGGCGTAGCGTGGGCGATACTGCATCCGCTAGCCCAGGTGCTCATCTACGCGACCATACTCTCCTCTGTACTCTCAGCCAAGCTGCCAGGCATCGATAGCAAATACGCATACGCGATCTATCTAATGAGCGGGATGCTTTGCTGGATGCTTTTTAGCGAGATTTTTTCGCGCTGCATCGGTATTTTTACCGATAACGCCAACATAATCAAAAAAATGTCTTTTCCCAAAATCGTACTTCCTGCTACCGTAGTTTTAAGCTCAGTGATAAACAATCTAATTTTATTCGCCGCAATAGCAGTCGTATTTGCCTTTTTGGGACATTTTGCTGGCGCAAATTTGATCTTTTTGCCGATTTTGTCCGTCATTACTATGATGCTAGCCGTCGGATTTGGGCTGTTTTTCGGCGTGATAAACGTCTTTATGCGCGACGTAGGCCAGATCATCGCCATCGTATTACAGTTTTTATTTTGGCTAACTCCGATCGTTTATATGACGAGCATTTTACCGTCAAATTTGCAAGAGCTTATCTACATAAATCCGCTTGTGGGCGTCGTTAGCGGCTATCACGATATTTTGATCTATGATAAGACGCCGGATTTTTCGCTTTTGATTTATCCGATTATTATCGGCGCGGCAAGCCTTGGGGCTGCGTTTTTCGTTTACAAACGAGCCGAAGAAGAGATGGCGGACGTTTTATGATTTTATCCGTTCAAAATATCTGTAAAACTTACTTGGATTACGAGAGCAACTTTAAGCGATTTGCCTCGTGGTTTAGCAAAAATAAAGAAGAAAAAAACGTAAAGACCGTGCTAAAAGACGTAAGCTTTGACGTGGGAGCCGGCGAAGTAGTCGGGCTAATCGGGCAAAACGGAGCGGGCAAAAGCACTCTTTTAAAAATCATCTCGCGCACGCTAAAGCCCTCAAGCGGCCGCGTAACGAGCGGGGCTAAAATTTCGTCCATCTTAGAGCTAGGCATGGGCTTTCACGGCGACCTAACGGGTAGGCAAAACGCCTATCAGTCCTGCTCTCTCATGGGCTACTCAAAAGAGCAGATCGACGAAATAATAACCTACATCGAAGACTTTGCCGAGATAGGCGAGTATTTTGATTATCCAGTGCGAATTTACAGTAGCGGCATGCAGATGCGCCTTGCTTTTTCGGTCGTCACGGCAAACCGCCCCGATATACTCATCATCGACGAAGCGCTATCGGTAGGCGACGTGTACTTTCAGCACAAAAGCTTTGACAAGATAAAAGAATTTAAAAGCCTAGGCACGACGCTCATCATAGTTTCGCACGATAGCGGTGCGATAAAATCGATCTGCGACCGAGTAATCTTGCTAGAAAAAGGTCAAATTTTAAAAGACGGCGAGCCTGAAGCCGTACTTGATTATTACAACGCCCTAATCTCAAAAAAACAAGACGTGCAAATCTCGCAAATAACCCTGCAAAACGGCAAAACCGCAACCATATCCGGCAACAAAAAAGCCTGCATAAAAAACGTGGAAATTTTAGACGCCGCAGGCAAAAAGATACAAAATTTAGAAGTCGGCAAAAAAATCAAACTAAAAGTAACGGTGCAAGCAAACGAAAATTTGCCCTCGCTGGTACTGGGCTATCAGATCAAAAATCGCTTCTCGCAGGTCGTCTACGGCACAAACACTTACCACCTAAAGCAAGCTTTAAAAAATCTAAAAAAAGGTGAAGAGTACGACTTTAGTTTTGAATTTGACGCAAATTTGGGCGTCGGGTCGTTTTCGGTCACGATAGCGCTGCATGATAGCGACAACCATCTGCAAAACAACTACGAATGGCGCGACAACGCGATCATTTTTAACGTCGTAAATTTTAGCAAGCCCGATTTCGTCGGTCTTGCATATCTTGAACCGAGTTTGGAAATAAAGAGAATAAATGGATAAATTTTATAAAAGTTTCGAAGATAAATTTAGAGGCCATAGAAGCGAGATCAAAAAGCGCTTACTTGCTTACGAGCCGTTTTTGCAAATTTTAAAGCAACAAGACGAAAAGCCGGCGGCAGCCGATCTTGGTTGCGGCAGAGGCGAGTGGCTTGAAATTCTAAAACAAAACGGCTTTACCGCTCGCGGCTGCGACGTGAGCGAGGAGATGATAAAAGAGTGCGAAAAAAACGCGCTTGAGGCTAAAAATCAAGGAGCGATAGAGTTTTTAAGCGAGTTAGAAGACTCAAGCCTTGCACTAGTTAGCGCATTTCAGCTTGTGGAGCACTTGGAGTTTAGCGAGCTTTGCGAGCTAATCAAGCAGGCGCACCGAGTTCTCAAAGACGGCGGTATCTTGCTACTAGAAACGCCAAATCCTGAAAATTTACGCGTCGCTACGCTAACTTTCTATCTAGACGTTACGCACGTTAAGCCTATCCCGCCGATGCTGCTTGAGTATCTGTGCGAATTTGAGGGCTTTAATAATACGTTTATGATGAGGCTAAACTCAAATTTGAGCTTTAGCGAGGATTTAGAAAACCAAAACGTAACGCTAAGAGACGTTTTGAGCAGCGTCGGGCTTGATTACGCGGTTTTGGGGCTTAAAAACGGCGACGAGAAAACGCGCGAAGCGTTTTTGAGCGCGACCAAAAGCGGCTTTAGCTTTGAAGAGCTAGCCGATAGGTTCGACGCAGGGGCGTTTGAAAATAAAACTCAGATGCTCGAGCTAAAAAACGACGTCTGGAAGGAGTCTTTGGAGACGAAAGAAGCGCTGTGGAAAAGCTCGCTTGAGCTGATGGAAAGCAAAAATCAAATCGCTAATTTGCAAAATGAAAATGCGCGCTTACACGAAGATTTAGAAAATCTACTGGGCAAATATCTCGCGCTAAATCACAAAGTCTACGTCCTAGAAAACGAAGCTCCCGTTATCAAAAACGATATCGAGCATCTTAAAATTTTCGTCGCCAAATTTAAAAGGGTCGCAAAGCCGCTTATTTGGGTATATAAGTTTTTGAGATTTTGTAAAAATTTAGCTAAAGATAATCTCAAAAAAGCACTCAAATTCGGTATAAATTTAACCGAAAAGACGGCAAATAACAATCCTAAATTTAAAAAGAATCTCAAGATATTTTTAAATAAATTCCCGACTCTTAGGGCGAGAATTTTTAGCCTCAAAGGCCAAATAAGAGACGATATCTACGTCTCGCAAGAGGGCATTTTCGAGCCAAACGTTTTTGAATTAAAGCACTCAAAAGAGTACGAGCAAAATTTGGAGCTAAAAAATCTCAAATTTAACGAAAACTTTAGCGAGCTAACGGTAATCGGCAACATCAGCGGACACTACAGTCTAGCCGCGATAAATAGAAACATCGTATTTAGACTGCTCGGTAAGGTAAAAAACGTCTTTGTAATCTGCTATCACGCAAACTATTTCGATAAAATCGAAGACATCGCGATAACCAAAGACGAGTACGAAACGCTAAGAAGCATAGTACCCGATAAAAACGCGCATCCAAAAAGAAGCGACGACAAGGTCGCGATTTACCACCACTACCCGCTAATCGAAGACGTGCGCGAGGGATATGGCTTTGAGATCGCGGTATTTTTCTGGGAGGAGTCGCGTATCCCGCCTAGGACGATCGAAATTTTAAACGCCAAGTATAAAGGCATTTTAGTTTCGACGTTTTTTATCAAAAAAATCCTAATAGATAACGGCTGCTATACGCCCGTAAAAGTAGCCGACATCCCGCTAAAAATGCCGCCCGAGCCAAGCGTTTTGCAAGAAAATAGCGAACAAAAGCGCGAGATAAAGCTCTTTCACATCTCGTCGTGCCTACCTAGAAAGGGTGCCGACGTGCTGCTACGAGCCTTTAACGAAGCTTGCAAAAAAGCTAAATTTGAGCTAAGCCTAACGATAAAAAGCTTCCCTAATCCGCACAACAGCGTAACCGAGCAAATCGAGCTTTTAGTCGATAAAAAATACAGAAGCAAAATCCGCGTCATACTAAACGAAGATTTAACCGCGCTTGACGTGGCGAACCTCTACGAGCAGTGCGATATCGTCGTACTACCGACGCGCGGCGAGGGACTAAATATGCCCGCGATCGAAGGCGTACACTACGAAAAGCCGATTATCTCCACCGACTATAGCGGCCAGTGCGAGTTTCTGGACGATAGCTGCGAGTTTATCGGATACAAATTTGCGCCGGCCGTTACGCATTTTAATCTAAATTATTCATTTTGGGCGGAGCCTAGCGTCAAGGATCTAAGCGAAAAGATCCTCAAAGTAGCCGAGCAAATTTTACAAAACCGCACGCCAAACATAGAACCGCTAAAACAGAAGGTCGATGAAATGATGTTTGGCGAGAAAAACGCGCTAAATTTTATCTCGAGCATCTCGCATCTAAAGTCCTTTAAAAATGAGTCAAGCGAGCTAAAAATCGCCTACTTTTCGACTTATAACGCCGTTTGCGGCATAGCCGAATACTCAAAATACCTAACGGACGAGCTTGCGCGAGCGGGTGCAGATTTGCAAATTTACACTTGGAGCGAACAAAAGCGCGCCGATGGGTCAAATTTAACCCAAGAAAACGACAATATAAAAGTCTTTGAAATAGAGCGCGAAAAACTACTATCGGGGCTTGTGACGGATGCGAATATAATCTGGCTACAACACCATTTTACATTTTTCGAGATAGACGAAAAGCTAAAATCAGACGTCCTCACTCTAAAATCACAGGGCAAAATTTGCCTCATCACGCTTCACAGCACGAAGCAAATCCTAAACTACCCGCACCAAACTCAGCAAAACTGGCACGATACGCTTTACGAATTCGACCGAGTTTTCGCCCACAGTATCGACGACCTAAATACGCTTAGACTGCTTGGACTTATCGATAACGTCGCGCTAGTACCGCACGGAACGCAAAATTTAACGAGTACTCAAATCAAATGCAAAGAAGCGGACGGCAAATTTATTGTAGGATTTTTAGGACTACTATTTGCGCATAAAAACCTACCTGTGCTACTAGAAGCTTTTGCAAAATTCAGTCAAAATATAGACGCAAAACTAGTGATAATCAGTCCGGTCGCAAGCGCTGACGGCGAGGCGGAGCTACAAAGATGCCGCAAGATTTGCGACAAGCTAAATTTGAGCGAAAAAATAGAGTGGCATACGAGCTTTTTACCGATAGAAACTGTAAACGAAAAACTAAGTTGTTGCGATGCGATCGTATTGCCGTATGGACAGACGGACGAAGGCAGTAGCGCGGCGGCTAGAGTGTCTCTAAGCCTTTGTAAAAACGTTATCGTGACGCCGTCAAGAATCTTTAGCGAGATGAAAAGTATCACTATAGCGGCGGACGGTTTTAGCGACGAGGATATCTTAGAACAACTAGAAAAAGTAAAAAATAATGAAATAGATGGTAAAATTTATGATAAGCGCGTAAAATGGCTAGAAGAAAATAGCTGGCAAAACATCGCCGGGCTTTATTTAAGAATCTTTAAAGCCATAAATACTGATCATAATTTTATGCGACATTTAAAAAACGGAGAAGAATAATGAAAAAAGCTATAATCACGGGCGTTGGAGGCCAAGACGGCGCGTATCTGGCTAGATATCTGATCGATCTGGGATATGAGATCTACGGCGGTTACAGACGAGCGGTGAGCCCGAATTTTTGGAGATTAAACGAGTTAGGACTTTTAAACGAGCCAAATTTTCATCTAGTCGAGTTTGAGCTAACCGACCCGTTTAACATCCTAAGTGTAGTTAACGAAATAAGACCCGAGGAAATCTACAACCTAGCCGCCCAAAGCTTCGTAGGGGTTAGCTTTAAAGAGCCGTTTCACACCGCAAGCGCCACGGGCATCGGCGCGCTAAACATACTAGAGGCAATAAAGACGGTTGATAAAAGCATCAAATTTTATCAAGCCAGCACGTCTGAGATGTTCGGCAAAGTCCAAGCCGTCCCGCAAAGCGAAACCACGCCCTTTTATCCGCGTTCACCGTACGGAGTGGCAAAGCTTTATGCGCATTTTATAACCGTAAACTATCAAGAAAGCTATGATATTTTCGCTTCAAGCGGCATTTTATTTAATCACGAAAGTCCGCTAAGAGGGCTTGAGTTCGTCACGAGAAAAATCACGAATACGGCCGCAAAAATCGCTCTGAAAAAGGCTAAGACTTTAGAACTTGGTAACCTAGACGCGAAGCGCGACTGGGGCTATGCTAAAGAATACGTCGAAGGTATGCACGCGATGCTGCAAGCCAAGGCTCCCGATACTTTCGTACTAGCCACCGGAGTAACGACCACGGTTAGGGATTTTGTGAAGCTTAGCTTTGAAGCGCTAGATATCGGGATAAAATTTGAGGGCGAAGGCATAAACGAAGTCGGGCTAAACGACAAAGGCGATGTGATAGTAAAGATAAATCCGGTATTTTTTAGACCCGCAGAGGTCGATCTACTAATAGGCGACGCATCAAAAGCCAAGCAAAAGCTAGGTTGGAGCGCAAAGACTGATCTGAAAGGACTTTGCGATATGATGATAAAAGCCGATCTAAGGCGCATCGAGGCGGGATTTGAGTTCTAAGCGAGTTTTTATCACGGGGATCGAGGGTTTTACGGGTCGCTATCTGGAGCAATACCTTTGTGCGCTCGGCTACGAGGTCTCAGGCGGCGCCCTGAGACCTAGCGCGCCTAATCATACGCGCCTTGATCTGCTTGATAAAGACAGCATAAAAGCCGCCCTTAGCGTTAAATTTGACTACATCATCCACCTGGCGGCTGTATCTTTTGCCATGGCCGATCCCGCCGAGATAAAAAACGCAAATGAAATCGGTACCATAAATTTGCTAGAGGCGCTAGGTTCCGTTAAATTTGAAAAGGCGATCTTTGCAAGCTCAGCTAGCGTCTATGGCGGAGGAGATATGCCCATGTGCGAAAACTCTGCGCTAAATCCGCAAAGCATATATGCCGAAAGTAAAATTTTTATGGAGGAGCAGATAGCCAAAAGCGGACTGCCTTTTATCATCGCGCGCCCATTTAACTACACAGGTACTGGACAAAGTGAAAATTTCCTCATACCAAAAATAGTGCGACATTTTAAAGATAAAGCTCATACAATAAAACTCGGAAATTTGACGCCAAAGCGCGAATATAACGACATAAACGATGTTGTGAGAATATACGAGCAACTACTAAAACTCGAAGCTAACGATGAAATTTTTAACATTGGCTCTGGTAAGGCTTATAGTATTGAGCAAATTTTACAAATTTTACGCTACCTAAGCGGACATGATATCGCAGTGCAAAGTGATGCCAAATTTATCAGAGCAAACGATCCCGCCCTACTCGTCTGCAATACGGCAAAACTACAAAACTATGGCATAGTTCCTTGCAACGCGGAGATCGAGAAGCTACTCCGCTCTATGCTTTAGATCTTATACTTCTTGCAATACCTTTACCAAAATATAACATTTAAATTTTGGCTCAAGATAAGTTAAAAACTTTCAAAGGAGTTTTTAACTATGATCCTGCCGATGAAAAACAAGTATATAATCCGTTCCCAAATTTCAGAGAAGAAATTTAGAGAAATTCTCAAGTATTTTGCAGAGGATATAGAGGCTACTAAAATAGCAAATTTAACCGGGATTTCTAGAATTTCCATTAATAAGATTCTAAAAAGCATTATAGTTTTGATGTCTAAAGAGTGTGAAAAAATATCTAAGTTTTCAGGTGAAATAGAAATAGACGAAAGCTACTTCGGAGCCAAGAGAGCAAGAGGAAAAAGAAATACCCATATTATCGGAGTTTAGCGATCTAGATGATAGCGTCATATATTCTGATTGTTGGAAGGCTTATGACGGATTAGTAGATTATGGAGCTAAAGCGCACTACAGAATGAAGCACTCTAAAAAATAAATTCGCTAATGGTAAAAAACATATAAATGGCATAGAAAACTTTTAGCTGCGACTTCGTCTTGCTACTGCAAGTAGAAGGGGTTATGCTAAACATAGATTATCTAAATTTAAAGGCATTAAGAAAGAGAATTTTCTGTTGCACCTAAAGGAATGTGAATTTAGATTTAATAACAGTAAAGATACGAAAACTTTCTATCATATTTTACCAAAGATGATAAGAGAGAATCTGCTTAGCTTATCTTGAGCCTAAATTTTTATATAGCTAAAGCAAGTCCACATCTTAATCACCAAGGCCAGAATTCACGCATAGGCGGCCGGAGCACCCATTTTGACTACTTTTTCTACTGACTTTATTTGAGGCTTTTAGCACAAAATAAGGCAATACGCAATCGCAAACTTTATATATCGCTAAAAATGATTTTTATATAAAATAATTTTACGAAAAAAGGAGTTCGGCAGGTAAAAAACCTGCCGAAAAGAAGGAGAAATCAGAATGCGTTAATAGTAACTTCACCAGCATTAACTGTTGTGTTAAGGTTGGCAATATTTACGCCCGATAGTTTGACGATAGTGTCGCCTGCGCCAAAGTCAGTATCACCTGCAGCAGCGTTGTATACCAAGTATGTATCATTTAGATATGAATAAGCATATATCTTACCGGCTTGGTTATTGGTGCCATCAAAGAATCCGCCAAGTTTAGCCGCAAGAGCAAAGTTATCTTGTGCGTTTCCGTTGGCATTTAGAGTTACTTTTTCTATAGCAGTGGTACCGCCGGCAAATTTGATCTTATCACCTACATTGATCTTATCTATTGTCACAAGTCTAGTGTGAGACTCGTTGGCACTATCAAAACCTGCGCCTATAACCGAAGTACTAACATCGAATGTATCATTGCCCGAACCGCTTTTGATGGTTATATTTTGACCTTTTGGATCTGCGTCGGCATGACCTGGGGTTAGGAAAGTTCCTGTCTTAATGGTATTCTCGCCTTCGCCTGCATCGATTGAAATTTTTGCAGCTTTTTGATCGCCCGCTAGAGTAATAGTATCGTCTCCATCGGTAGCTTTTATGTCCTCTATAACTTTACTTGCAGTATTTGTTATAGTACCTTTCTCTACATTTTTTAAGCCGCTAAAGTCAATTTTTGTTAGCTTTTCAGCATTGGTATCGTCAAACGTGTACTCGTCGGTAGCGTCTGTACCCATATCGCCCGAGATAGTAGCTGTTTTTAGATCATTACCGTCAACTCTTTCAGAACCATTAACAAGCGAGAATTTTGCAGCAGCAGTTACAACCAACTTATCAGCCTGAGCAGACGTAGTAATATTTGCAACGAAATCTTTTGAATTGATATCTTGCTTCATAGTGATGTTAACATCTGTTGAAAGTGGAGTTTGAGTAGAGCCCTTATAGACTACAGTATCTGCCACGATACTGGCAAACTTATTTGCACCTATAGTTTTACTTAGGTCTACCGTTACGCTATCGGCACTTACAGGTCCTGTGTTGCCAAGATCAACGATGCCCTTTGTGTTTCCAGCATCAATGTTTATGCTCGTGCTTTCTTTTACTTTTATCTTGCCATCTATAACGGCGGCGCTTTTTAGATCTAGAGTACCGACTTTAACGTCTTTTAATACGTCTTTTAGCGTAATATTTACGTTTTTGACGTAGTTGCCGTTTATATCTCCTATCCCGACCGCGCTAGTCTCATTTTGACCCTTAATATTAGTTAAGCTGATATTTACGTTCTCTGCTTTTATATTCGCGATAGATACTTTGCCTGTTACGTCTTTAGCTGTAAAGTTTACATCATTTTTAACGTCTATGCCGTTACCGCTGCTTATTTCGACATTAAATCTAGAGTCGCTAATATCAAATGTAGCGCCGCTATTCTTAGACTTGATTTCGTCTGCTATTTTGACGTTACCGATCTTATTAGCTACGAAAGTTATCTCGCCGCCTACGTCAAATTTATTTACTTCGATATCGTTTGTGACATTTTTAAAGTTAAAATTTGCACCGGCATTTGTCGTCTTTTTCGTAGTTACGTCTCCTACCTTTAAAGCCGTTACGTGGCTTGAGCCTTGATAAACGGTAACAAGATCATTTACGTTTAGTTTTACGCCGTTTTCAGAATCTATCGAGCCAAGATCGTGAAGCTCGACTAGGCTTGCTACAGGCATATTGGCCAGGCCTTTTACGTTTATCTCAGATATATATTTGAGACCATTATTTAAAACATCAAGAGCACCCAAGGTAGCTATGTTTAGCGTTTTCACTCTCGCATCCTCGTGGATATCGAAAGTAAATTTCTTAGGATTATTGTTGGTTAGATTTATAGTCTTAAGCTCGTGAATATTTCTTAGAGCAAGGCCCGAATTTTCAACCATATTTACATTCACATTAATTGTAGTAGCCTTTGGCGCCTCAATAACGCTGGCTGCGTTATCAGTAAGGTTACCATTTACAGTTTTAACCGATTTATCTAAATTTACAGTAAGATTTTTGGACTCAGAAACCCTTACTTTACCAACTAAATCTTGAGGCGTAGTCACGTTATCTATCGCATAGTTAATAGTGTCAACAAATTTGTCGTTTATATGCAGTATACCGTGGCCGTTTCCTGCACTGGCCGCTTTTGCATCCACTTTGTCTGTTAAATTTACAGTCGTTATACTAGAACTTGTAACAACTAACGTTTGATCAAGCTGGCCCACTTTTAGGCTCTTAACATCAGTTTGTCCAGTCAAGTCTAGAGCGCTCACGTTATCATTTTTATCAAAGATTTCGATATTATCAACGCCTTTTAATTTAATTTGCTTTAATGCGTCCACTTTTTCTATCTGAAGCGTATCATTGCCAGCGCCCATGTCTATAGAAACAGAGTTGGACTCAAGTTTTCCTACTTTTATCGTGTCATTGCCGTTGCCGCTTTTGATGCTAGTGTAGTAAGCAGACTCGGTTAAATCAGCCGTCAAATTTCCAATAAGCGCTGATGCATCAAGGCTATTGACAAAGTCTTTAAATGGAGCATCTGGGTTTTTATCTTTGGTGGATATAGTTAAATCCGCCTCGCCTTTTACCGTGATAAATTTATTTTCCACCTCTTTTATATAACTAGCGTTTTCTCTAGTCGTAATGTTTAAGGTCTCGATACCGTTAAATTTGACCTTAAGAGAGTTTTTGTGGCTGTCGGCTTCCGTATCCGGAGTAACCCTGCCCACATTGTTTAGGATTAAATTTTGCGCGTCATTATTGCCTTTTACTAGATCAGTGTTATAGGCAATACCAACTTCAGTTGAATCTTTTTGATCTATTACCGTTAGATCGACTATATTAGATAGATTTGTTACTCTAACGCCGTTTGCACCATGAGTAGACACGGACTGCAAGCCCTCTACCTTATCTGCATTAAATACTCTTTGGCTATTTGAAGTATTGACTAAATTTAGTCCTTCAATATTTTTAGCGTATCCGGTTGTAAAGCCAGTAAAACTATCGTCGATTTTAACATTCAACATATCATTGCCGGCCCCGCCGTCTATCTTGTCTTCAACGCCAAGGGTATTTTTATCAGCAAATGAGCTAACGACCGCGCTATATATATCCACGCCTGCACTTCCGGTCAGTGTTTCAGTCGTGTTGTTTAGCGTATGCACGGTGGCATTTGCCAAGGCATCGATTTTAGCCTTCTGTTCATCCAAATTTGTAGCTGTGGTCGTTCTAATAATTTCTTGGAATATTCCATAATCATAGTTGCCTGAACTATCGGTTTGAATGTTTGGTATTTTTTCAGCCATGTAAGCAGATATAGCAGTCTTGTTTTCAAAAATCTTAGCCGCCACAGGATCTGCCGCTTTTGCGATGTCGGAAGTTGCAACTTCAAATAATTTAACTAGAGTTTCACCTCTATTGTGACCTAGCTGAAGGTGCAAAACCCACGAATCGATACCGTTTGGATCTTGAGTATAGTCTTTGCCCAGGATGTTTTTATATATTGTTTCGATGTAGCCTCTATCGCTATCTATCGTATTTCCATAGTATGCCAAAGCCGCAGGGGACTCTAGCATTAGCTGGGCTAGCTGAGCTTGGGTTTTATTGGCTCCCGCCGCCACCCATGCGTTAAAGCCCGCGCCTTCAGGGGCACGATTAAATAACGCTACGTAAAGCTGTGCAACTTGTGCTTGTGTTACTGCCATTAAGGACTCCTTTTTAGTGTGTTTCTTGAGTTTTTGGGTATCTTTACAGAATACTATTGCTAATTATAGCATAAAAATACTGGAAAAGAGAAAATGGATAGATAAATTTAAAAATTCAAATGAAGAAAAAGTGTAAAAATTTTATAAAGATTAACCTGCAGTTAAATTTAACTGCAGGTTATACTGCATTAAAGCCGGTTTAGATCGTAAATGTTCCGCTATCCAAGAACGGATTTAGGTCTTCGATATTTTGGCCCGCTAGTTTTACTAGATTGTCGCTAGCCGTAAGAGGTGAACTTCCACCGTCAGCATCTTTTACTAAGTATGTATCATTTTTATAAGTAAATGCCCATACCTTATTAAGTACAGTAGCGGCAGCATCAGTCAAGACTTTATTTACAGCATCTTTTAGTGTAGCTTCCGCATTTAGATCCGTAGCTGTATATTTAGCCCACTCGCTTACAGTACCTAGCTCGATCTTGTCGCCTTTTTCGATATTAACTAGAGATACGTATTTGCTAGCATTTACGTCAGTTACTGCGGCAGCTAACTTAAACGTATCTACGCCTCTACCGCCGTCAATAGTGACTACATTAGGTTTTTCCGTAGTGCCTGCAACCGTTATCGCACCGACAGTGATCTCATCTTTACCGTCCGTTGCTACCAAGCTTAGAGATTTCTTGTTTACGGTCATTATGGTCGTTAAATTGATAATGCCGTGCTCAACGCCTTTTAGTCCGCCTAAATTTACCGTTTTTAGATTATCTGAAGCGACTAAATTAAGAGTATATTTATCTTCGCCGTCGCCTAGAGTTCCGGTTACCGTAAATGTTTTAGCATCTGCGGTTGATTTGAATACAAATTCGTCTTGTCCAACAGAGCCGGTTACGTCTATCTTCGAGTCTACGTTTATCTTATCTTTTGAAGCCGCCTCTAAGGTTACAGCTGCGCTGGCTGTTATAGCAGAGCTTTTATAAACGATCTCACCGCCCTTGATATTTCCTATGGTGTTAGCTTGTAGAGATTTGCTTAGATCTACCGTTACCTTTGAGTCTGCGCCGGTGTCGATATTGCCTATGTTTACTATGCCTTCTGTTACACCAGAGGTAATGTTTACCGCACTCTTATGAATGTCATAGAAATTTGGTGACTCTTTTATAGTTATAGCACCTACATTTAACTCTTTTGCTAGTTTATCGGCTGTTACTGTATATGTAGTGCCTTCGTTTTGGTCGCCATTGCCAAAAGTACCTACGGTCACGGAATCTTTTACATTAGTAAATTTAAGCGTAGCGGTAGAGTCTATCTGGGTTCCGCTGATGTTGCCGATATTAATCTTATCGCCCAAATTTTTAAAGTCGCCGTTTAGCGAATTTAGATTTGAGATGTTGCCTATAGTTACGGCATCTTTGATGCCATCTAGCGATAGATTGGCCTCATGAGCTTTACCGTTGGTAGGGGTTGCCATTAGATCAATATCTGCTACTTTAAAAGTTTTTTCTACATTTTTTGCTACGATTTTTATTTCGCTAGCCTCTATACCAGTACTACCGACGGTTACGCTATCTTTCATATTCAAGAAATTTAGCAATATTGCGGATTTTTCCTTCGAGTTTGTGATATTTCCAAGCGTAAAATCTTTTTTGATATTTCTGTAGTCGCCGTCAAGAGAGCTTAGGTTTACGATGTCTCCTATACCTACTCCCCCTTCTACGTCAAATATAGCCATTCTTACGTTATCGGTACTCTCTGTAGCGATAGTATCGGCATCCATGTCGCCTATAATTAGATCTTTTGCTAAAGTTTTTGCGATTATTACCGTATTACCTGATTTTATATTGCCAATAGTTGCATAGTCTCTAATATCTTCTAAATTTACGTTAAATCTAGCGTTTATTTGAGTATTGGTTATTACGTTACCTACAGTTAGGACACCGAGCTGTTTAGCAGTTAAATTTATACCGTGAAGCGAGCTGTTGTGACCCAAGTTACCCAAAACAACATCAGAGTCAGTTGTATCGTCAGATTTGATAATACCTTGAAGACTGATTTCGGAGATATTTCTCAAATGAGCATCCCTGCTTGTGCTCAAATCTTTTATGTTAAAGCTAGAAGCAGTTTTTACGTTTAATGTGGCTAGTTTATCAAGTGCTTGGAGCGTATTGTTTACTCGTAGTTCAAAATCCTTACCTTCATTTACATAGTTAATAGTCTCGAGAGATGCTGTATCGATTAGTCTAAAGCTATCGACGCTATACTTGGTCTCGTCTGCTGATTTTTCTATGTTCATATTTAAAGTCTTTAAGCTCGTAGCCTCCAAAGACTGCTCACCGCCGCCCAAGTCGCTCACATTTGAGTATTTGTCTATGTTCATAGTAAGCTTGGTAGCGCTATTGGCGACTATTTGCTTTGTAGTCGCAAAATTTGGCACACGGTAAGTACTCAAGTCGCGATCGGTGAAATTTATAGTATCTAAAGTAGCTGTAGTTACGTTTACCCTTGTATTCTCTACATAATCAGTGTCAATGTTTAAAGTAGTGATCGCTGAATTTGTAACATTTACGGTGTTATTATTCTCTACGACCGTTACAGACTTCACGTCTTGGGCATTAGCTAGGTCTATAGTGCCATTGTTGTCCTTCACAAATGTTACGTTTTCTACGTTGCTTGAGTTTAATCTTCTAGTTCCAGACAGGTCCTCAAACTCTATGCTATCATCGTTAGCGCCACCGTCTATGACTAGATCAGGATTCGCTCCTGCTATACCGTTAAATTTAAATAGGTCCTTACCGCTACCGCCTTTTACGCTCTTTAGCTGAGTAGAAGTTTTTAGTCCGGCCGTCAAATTTCCGGTAAAGCCTGAAGCATCTAAGCTCTCCACGTCTGCACCGGTGTTAATGTCTAAATTTACATTTCCTTTCACGGTTATGTTTTTATTATTTACATCTTTGATATAGCTCTCTTGGGTTCTTGTGGTGATGTTTAGATTTTCAATACCGTCAAATTTAACGCCTACGTGATTTTTATAGTAATTGTAAGCAGGGTTTGAAACTAGATCGTCCGTTTTATTACCTACGTTTTCTAGTACTAGCTCTTGAGAGTCGTTTGAGCCGGCAACGGTGCTTGGGTTGTACACTATCGCTATCTCGCCTCTTTTAATATCGTTGGCAGACAAGGTTACGATTTTTGCTTCATTTGTTAGTCTTGAAGCATAGTCGCCTATCATAACTACGTTTTGAACATCTTCCATGTTGTTCATATTGAAATATCTAACAGCATTTGAAGTGTTTGTAATTTCAAGATTTTCGATATTTTTAACACTACCGGTAGTTAGGCCTGTAAAGTTCGTATCAAGTGATACTTTCAATGTATCGTTACCGCCTTGACCATCAAGCTTGTCTGCTGCCTGGAAAGTATTTTTACCCATAAAGCCGCTTACAACGGTTTCAAAAATATTGTCGCTATTATTACCTTTGATATCGTCTACGTTTGTAGTAAAATTTACTTTTACGGCGTCATCAACTAGTCTTTTTTGGTGAGCTAGGTTGTTGGCGTTTGTCTCGCTGATGATTTGCTTGAATAGAGTATAGTTATAGTTGCCTTCTTCGTCTTTATCTACGTTGCCTATTCTTTGAGAAACGTATTCAGATATAGCTATCTTGTTTTCAAATACTTTAGCAGCTACAGGGTCTGCGGCTCTTGCTATATCAGACTGCGCTACTTCAAATAATTTAACTAGCGTTTCGCCTCTAGTGTGGCCTAGTTGTAGGTGAAGAACCCATGAGTCTATACCGTTTGGATCCTGAGTATAGTCTTTGCCTAAGATGTTTTTATAAATCATCTCTACAAAATCTCTATCATTGTCGATAGCGCCGTTAAAATACGTTTTTACTGCAGGGGCTTGAAGCATAGTGTCGGCAACTTGCGCCATAGTTTTGTTGACGCCGTCGGCCATCCAGTTTCTAAGGCCTTCTCCTTCTGCCGCACGATTAAATAACGCTACGTAAAGCTGTGCAACTTGTGCTTGTGTTACTGCCATTAAGGACTCCTTTTTAGTGTGTTTCTTGAGTTTTTGGGTATCTTTACAGAATACTATTGCTAATTATAGCATAAAAAAATTAAAAGGAATAAAATTTGTTTAAGTATTTTAAAAAAGTTTTAGAGAGCGGCACCTTCGATTTATAAAATAATAGATCAAAGATATCAAATTTTGAATAAAAATTCGGCGATATTAAAACCGCCGAATTTTTGCTTTTTAAAAATTAGTATTTGTTACGGTTAGCATGCCTGAGTCCAGAGAGGCATCAAACCTATCAAAATGCGACAATCCTGCAAGTTTAACAAGATTATCATTAGCATTTAATGCGCTACTATTACCATCGCTATCGTTTACCAAATAAGTCTCGCTTTTGTATACGAAAGCCCAAACCTTATTTGCGACATTAGCATTGCTATGGGTCAACACTTTATTTGCAGCAGCCGATAGGCTAACTTCACTATCTAGATCCGTAGCAGTATATTTTTCAAAAGCAGTAGTTGCTCCTAGCTTAATCTTATCACCCCTGTTGATATCGGTGATAGTTGTGTATTTGCTAGCAGTAGCATCAGTTTTTACAGCAGACAAGTCAAACTTATCGTTGCCAGCTCCACCGCTGATTTCAAATTTCTTATTAGCAGTTAGGGCTGCAGTACCGTCAAATACAAAATCATCATCGCCAGCACCTAGGCTCACTTTGATATCCTTGGTTTGAGCAGCGTAAAACACCACCTTATCGTTGCCTGCACCGCCCTCTACAGTTTTTAAGCCGGTAGAATATATATTCATTTGGGTTGCAGTAGTTGCGCCTTTGATTGCAGTTAGATCAGTGCTTACCGCCGATGTAGTTAACTCAACTTTTCCGCTACCGTTTGTGTAGCCACTTAGATCAATAGATTTTAATGCAGTTAAATTAGACGCGTCTACTTGCAAATCTGAATTTTGACCAGCGCTTTTCAAGCTAGAAGGGTTAGTTATACCGCCTTTTATAGTCATAGTCTCTATGACAGAGTTACCACCAACTGCATTTATAGTTCCTTTAACGTTAGTTAAATTTGCTACAAAGTCTTTTGCTGTCGTATCCACAGGTGTTTGAAGAGTAATTGCAAATTGACTTACGTCATCCCCTGCATATCCATTTATTGTTAGATTGTTTTGGACATTTACAGTTGTGACACCGGTTATTGGCGCAGTTACGTTTGAAACTTCCATAGTTACGTTTTTACCGCTTACGAACCCAAAAGATGCCGTTTCTAGATATGTATTTGTTCCAGTATTGATCATTACGTCGCCATCGGTTGCAGTTGCACTTTGTACGCTCAATGATTTTAGGTTATTTACGTTTAAATTTACGCTCACGCCTCTTACATTCCCAAACGTTGCTGTAGCATCATTATCGCTAGTAGTAACATCAATATTTACTTTACCGAAATTTTTAACGCCGGTAGAGTTATCGTCAGCAGTTACTGCGCCTACACTTAATGTTTCCTGACCGGCAAATTTCAAAGTAACGTCTTTATTTAATGAGGATACACTGCCCACTTGAACACTAGCATCTTGTATGTTTGTATTGGTTGTAATATTTACATCGCCTCTAGTAGCAGCCGTAGCTCCGTTTGCGGATACGTTACCTATAGTTACGGATTTTTGGTTAGATACAGTCACATTGATATCTTTTGCATTGGCAGTCAAATTTCCATATGTTAAAACAGCATCTGTTATACCATAAGCTGCATTTGCATTTACCGTCAGACCTTTTGTTGTTCCGATTACACCCTGGATATTAGTAGTGCTTTGTGCAACTGTAGCTGTAGTCTTAATAGTGGCCGAGCCGGCAACTTGTATATCATTAGTAGTTTCGCCAAGCTTCAAACTCTTATATCCGCTAGCAGTTACATTCAGGTCTTTGTTTGCTTTCAAAAGGTTTCTAACAAATACTTCACCGTCCGTTACGCTACTATCTGAGGTATGATTGATGGTTACGTTTCTGCCTATAGTATAAGCATTGCTATTGGCGCCATAGGTAGCTCTAGAGCCCTCCTGTGTAAAGTGCGTTGTTAAATTTACATCGCCTGCAGCATTAATAGAAGTTACATCCAATGTTTTTTGTCCATTAGCATTTATGGTTACATTATTAACCTGATATGTGTTAGTTGGGGTATTATTATCAAGAAGGCCAATAAATCCGTACGTTACCGTAGAGTCCTCTTTATCCGTGGTAGATATTAGGCTTACGTCTCTAGTGGTATATATTTTATCGTTTGCGGCTACGCTTAAATTCTTTAATCCTTCGGCTTTTAAAGAAATATCTTGAACGCCTT
>CAUPXB010000003.1:0-138868 GCA_963515555.1 uncultured Campylobacter sp.
GAGGCCCGGGCATGCAGGAGATGCTAAGCCCGACGTCGCTCATCATGGGGCGAGGACTGGGCGCGGACGTGGCGCTGATCACGGACGGACGTTTTAGCGGCGCTACGAGAGGGTTAAGCGTTGGGCACGTGAGCCCCGAAGCTGCCGAGGGTGGCATGATCGGATTGCTAGAGGACGGCGACATCATCGACATCGACGTGGATACATACGCGATCAACGTGCGTCTAAGCGAAGAGCAGATCGCAGAGCGCAGGGCCCAATTTAAACCGCTTGAAAAACCGCTGCCGTATCGCTGGCTGCGAATGTATCGCAAGCTGGTAACGAATGCAAGCAACGGAGCGATTTTGGAGGCGTAGGGCGCCTTAAATTTTAAACATACCGCCGTAAATTTGAGCAAAATTTACGGCGGTTTTTGCTAAATTTTTGCGCGATTTTTATTGGTAAAAGCCTCAAATTTACTTCGGCTAGGCGCGTCTAATGCAAGGTGCCACAATATTAAGATAACAAGGTGTCTAGCGACTGTGTGCAGGCCCTTACCAGCACGCTCTTTTTTTGTCACCTCACTTATATTTTTACGCGCCGAGCGATAGCGTAGTAAAAATCAAATTGTAAATTTACGGACATTTTGTAAAGGTAGCAGTCTGTAAATTTGATCAAATATATTTTCTCAAATTTACTTCGCCAACTCAAAAATCGCTTTGATATTTTCTTTCGTGTAGAGCTTATCTTTGCGCCAGTTTACCGCGTAGTCGTAGGCTAAATTTACCACCTCGTCTAGCGTTTCGCCCTCTATGCCGACGGCTTTTAGGCTAACTGGAGCTCCGATTTTACTAAGCCACGCTTTAAATGTGGCAATGCCTTCGTCGGCTGAGTTTACGCCGAAAATCTCTCTTGCAAAACGCTCGAACGCGCCCAAATTTCGACTCCTGTACCACTTCATCCACGCTGGCATTATGACTGCTAGGCCCGCTCCGTGCGCGCAGTTTACGACAGCGCTCATGGCGTGCTCTAGCATGTGGTTTGGGTAGGAGTAGCCGTGCGTACCGACGTAGGTTAGGCCGTTTAGTGCCATCGTCGCCGCCCAGGCAAACTCGGCTCTGGCATCGTAGTTGTCGGGACCAGCTAGTAAAATTTCAGTCGTTTTCATCACGGTTTTGATATTGGACTCGATGTAGAGGTTGATGATGCCCGGTTGCACGCTAGCGGTGAAGTATCCCTCGATGCTGTGCGCGATGACGTCGGCGGCGGAGTAGGCCAGGTACTCGCGGCTCACGCTGGCTTGCAGCTGAGGATTTATGACTGAGACTAGCGGATAGAGGACGTCGCCGTGGATGGCGAATTTTTGTTTTGTAGCTTCGTTTGTCACGACTGCGCCCGAGTTCATCTCGCTGCCCGTCGCCGCAAGAGTTATGATGTCAAAGATTTTTAGCGCGCGACTCGGGTCCTTGCCTGTGAAAAAATCCCACACGTCGCCATCATATAGCGTGCCTGCAGCGATGGCTTTGGCGCTATCTAGACAGGAGCCTCCGCCTACACTTAGCACGCTGTCGGCGTTAAATTTCCTAGCTAGCTCGATACCTTCGTAAACTTTGCTTAGTACGGGGTTGCTAACCACGCCGCCAAGCTCTATAAACTCTATGCCGTTTTCTTTTAGGCTCGCTGCGACCTTGTCAAAGAGTCCGTCTTTTTTGATGCGGTCGCTGCCGTAGATCAGTAGGGTTCTTTTAGCGTCAAATTTACGCATATAAAGCCCGATATTTTGCTCTTTGCCTCTACCAAATTCTATTTTTGTGGGGTTGTGAAAAGTGAAGTCAAACATCTCGTTCTCCTTAAAATTTTAGCCTCATTATAGCGACAAAAGCTAAATTTTAAGTAGAACGAGATTTGCGGATCAGCGCTTATTCGCGCAAATTTCCAAAGTATTTGTCGTCGTTTTTCTCGACGTGTTTGATGTTAAAATGGACGAATTTATATCCGCCAAAAAGCGCCAAAACCCAAAGAAAAAGAAAAACTATCGCTTCTATCATTTTTATCCTTAATATGCGTGATGATCGTGCTTGATCTCGTCGGCCGTGATCTTTTTGCTGTCCATCGCGCGCCAAACGACGAAAATATAGCCCAAAACAAACGGCACTAGCAGGCTCACGTAGGCCATGACGTTTAGCGTGTAGTGGCTAGAGCTTGCGTTTTTGATAGTTAGCGAGCTTTGTAAATTTGAAAACGACGGATAAAACGCCGTATCTGCAAGGCCTGCTATCAAAAATAGTCCCGTAACGGTTAGCACTACGCCCGCGCCGTAAGGCACTACGCCGTAGATGCTGGTCGTAAACGCGCCCTTAAATATACCAAAAAGCACGAGTCCGACGCCTATAACTATCATCGCGGCCACAAGCGGCATCTGGAGTAAATTTAGAGCGTATTTAAAGCCAACTAAGCTCACTACGCCACTCTCGTCGTAGGCAAAACCGGTCTTTGTAAATACCCAAGCGATGAATATCAAAAAGAACGGCAAAAATAAAATCGTATTTTTTAGCGCCGCTTTTCTGGCGTTGGCTCTGATCTCGGCATCGTCGATGTTGTTGATGAGGTAGAGCGCTCCGCCCACGCGAGCTAGGAAAAACATCGCGATACCGAGCGGATAGAGCATGATGTTGCCCAGCGCTTCAAGTCCGCGAAACGGCGTGCGCCACTGTACGAAGTTGTGCTCGTTTAGTAAAAAGTCGCTACCCGAAAAAAACGTGCTAACCGCCATACCGATAAGTATAACGCCTAAAGAGCCGTTGATGAAAAGGAAAATTTCATAGGTTTTTTGACCTAGGAAGTTGTCCGGTTTTTTGCGGTATTCGTAGCTCACGGCTTGGAGGATAAAGCAAAACAAAATCGCCAGCCACACCCAGTACGCACCGCCAAAGCTCGTCGCGTAAAACAGCGGAAACGCCGCAAAGCACGCACCGCCGAACATTACGAGCGTGGTAAAAGTAAGTTCCCATTTGCGCCCGATAGAATTTATCACCATGTCCTTTTGAAGCTCGTTTTTGCAAAGCCCGAAAAGCAGCGTCTGCCCGCCCTGAACGAACATCATAAACACTAGCAAACCGCCTAGCAAGCTAACTACGCACCACCAGTAAATTTGTAAAAATTCTAAACTAAGCATGGTTTTCAAATCCTATTTTTATCTGTTTTAGCATGATTTTTATCTCGGCTATCAAAAGCGCCGTAAATAAAACGGCAAATAGCCAGAATGAAATTTTGATGTTGGTGTCGGCTAAATTCGTCGCTCCCACGCCCACGGTCATGAGGTCTTGCACGACCCACGGCTGACGCCCTACTTCGGCTACTATCCAGCCCGTCTCGATCGCCACTAGTCCTAGCGGGATACTAAATACGCAAAGCCAGAGTAGCTTTTTGAAATTTTCGATATTGTTCGCCATGCAAAGATAAAGCACGACGAAAAATAGCGCTAAAAAGTAAGTGCCAAGAGCAACCATCACGTGGAAGCTATAAAACGTTAGGCCAACAGGCGGCACGGCGTCGGCAGGCTTTTCAAGATAGCCGTAGCCTAGAAATTTCATATTTTGAGCTAGGGTTTGCTCGGCTTGTTCCATCGCGGCTTTATCGCCTGATTTTTTAGCGGCGTTATAGGTTGTTAGCGCGCTAACGGCTAACGAGCCTTTGGCCATCTTACTTGCGACGCCTTCTATGCCGTGAGTTTCATTGCCGTGCACTAGGTCGTCGATGCCGGGAGTAAAGTTGTTAAACCCTCTCGTAGCCATAACTCCGAGCGCGTAAGGAAATTTTATCTCGAATAAAAACGGATCTTTGTCGTCGCCTACTTTTTTAGACGGATCTAGCACGCCCATCGCGACTAGGCCGGCATTTGTTTCGCCTTTATAAAGGCCTTCCATCGCGGCTAGTTTCATCGGCTGAGTGCGCGCGACCTGATATGCGCTCTCGTCGCCGCTAAACATCAAAAACAGCGACGTCGCAAGCCCGAAGCTTGCCGCTACGATGATGGATTTTTTAGCCATGATTAGGTGGCGTCCTTTTAGGATAAACCACGCTGAAATTCCTATCACGAAAAGCGCGCTAGCGACGTAGCCGCTAGTTACGGTGTGTAAAAATTTGATTATGCCGACGGGGCTAAGCGCTACTTCAAAGAAATTTTCCATTTCCATTCTTGCGGTTGCGGGGTTAAATTTCATACCTATCGGATACTGCATCCAGCCGTTTGCGATGAGGATCCAAAGCGCGCTCAAATTTGAACCGATAGCGACAAGCCAGGTTGAGATGAGGTGAAATTTCTTGCTAACCTTATCCCAGCCAAAAAACATAACGGCAAAGAACGTCGCCTCCATAAAGAACGCGAGCAAGCCCTCGATAGCTAGCGGCGCACCGAATATATCGCCGACAAACCAGCTGTAGTTCGCCCAGTTGGTACCGAACTCAAATTCCATTATGATACCGGTAGCCACGCCGATAGCGAAGTTTATACCGAAGAGTTTTAGCCAAAATTTGGTGATTTTTAGCCACTGCTCGTTGCCGGTTTTGACGTAAATACTCTCCATAATGGCGATGATAAAGCTAAGTCCCAGCGTGAGCGGAACAAACAAAAAGTGGTATATGGCGGTGAGCGCAAACTGCGCTCTAGACCAATCGACCGAAGCGATTTCAGACATTTTATTCCTTTGTCAAATTTGAGATGACGAAGTCGGCTTTGGCCTCGTCGCTCTCAAATTTTGAATTTAAACTTTCATCAAAGATAAATACTTTTAAAATCCCGAACATTATAAGCAGCTTGATAGCTATCACGAGCCACAGGCTCTTTCCAAGCTTCATGCTCCTAAAGCCGTCTATATACAAAGACGAGATGTTTTTAATATATTTTTTAATCATAATTTAACATACTACAGAAATTTAACTTAAAATATAATTTTAAAGTTTTGATTTTATAAAATTATTTACACCCTCAAGCGTTTATAAATTTTAAATAAGGTATAATCTCGCTAAAAATTTAAAAGGCGCGATATGCAAAAAAATTCAAACGAAACAAAGTATATTTTTATAACCGGCGGCGTGCTAAGCTCGCTAGGTAAGGGCATCGCGGCGGCTTCCATCGCCACGCTTCTTAAAAATACCGGCTTAAAAGTAAGCATGCTAAAAGCAGATCCCTACATCAACGTAGATCCCGGCACCATGAGTCCGCTCGAGCACGGTGAGGTTTTCGTCACCGACGACGGCGCGGAGACGGATCTGGATCTGGGGCACTATGAGAGATTTTTAGACGAGAGCCTAAGCCAAGATAACAACTTCACCACCGGCCGCGTCTATAGCTCCGTCATCGAAAAAGAGCGCAGAGGCGATTATTTGGGTAAAACGATTCAGGTTATCCCGCACATCGTGGGCGAGATCGTCGATCGCATCAAAAAAGCGGGCGAGGGTCGCGACGTACTGATCGTTGAGATCGGCGGCACGGTAGGCGACATCGAGGGCTTGCCGTTTTTAGAGGCTATCCGCGCCCTTCGCATCGAGGTCGGCCGCAAACGCGCGATGAATATCCACCTAACTCTCGTTCCGTTTATCAAAGTTGCGGGTGAGCTAAAAACCAAACCGACTCAGCACAGCGTCGGTGAGCTGCGCCGTATCGGTATTAGCCCAGATATGATCATCTGCCGCGCCGAGCAGCCGCTAAACCGCGAGCTAAAGGATAAAATAGCCGCCAGCTGCGGCGTAGAGCGCAACTGCGTCATCGAGAGCATCGACTCGGCCAGCATCTATCAGGTGCCGCTCGCGTTTTATAACCAAGACGTTTTAACACCGATCGCCGAAATTTTAAATTTGGGCGAGCTAAAGCTTGATATGCGCAACTGGGACAGCCTAGTTAAACGCATCATCGCTCCGACAAAAGAAACCACGATAGCATTCGTTGGTAAATACATCGACCTCAAAGAGAGCTACAAGAGCCTAACCGAGAGCATCATCCATGCGGGCGCGAGCCTTGATGCGAGGGTAAATTTAAAGTGGATAGATAGCGAGAAAATCGAGCCTACAAACGTCGAGGAGCTACTAAAAGACGTGGGCGGCGTACTTGTCGCCGGGGGTTTTGGCGAGCGCGGCGTGAGCGGCAAGATCGAAGCGATCAAATACGCTCGCGAAAACGGCGTGCCGTATCTTGGCATCTGCCTAGGTATGCAGCTAGCGCTCATCGAGTTTGCCCGCAACGTGCTAAAGCTCGAGGATGCAAATTCGGTCGAATTTAAGCCCGAGTGCGTAAATCCTATCATCTATCTTATCGATAGTTTCATCGACGCGCACGGCCAGACGCAGATCCGCACGCACCAAAGCCCGGTCGGCGGCACGATGAGGCTTGGGGCGTATGCTTGCGACGTGAAGCCCGGCTCACTGCTAAGTCAAATTTACGGCGGCGCCAAATGCGTCAAAGAACGCCACCGCCACCGCTACGAGGCAAATCCGAAATACAGAGCCGAATTTGAAGCAAACGGCTTGATAGTTAGCGGCGAGAGCGACGGGCTGATCGAGGCCGTCGAGCTTAGCTCGCCTGCGGCGGGCGCTAAAAACTCGCATCCGTGGTTTGTCGGCGTGCAGTTTCATCCGGAATTTACCAGCCGTCTAACGAATCCAAATCCCGTAGTTTTGGGTTTTATCAAAGCTAGCCTAGAAAAATCGAAATAATCAAATTTAGAGCCGATCGGCTCTAAATTCCTCGACAAATTTATCTAGGATTACTTTTACGAATTTTTCGGTAGAGTTTTTACTGTAGCTAAAATAAAGACTAGGCTCGATAAGCTCGACTTCGTTGATTAAAATTTTATCTTTTGCACCGATTAGATCTATTCTTGCGTAGACGGGACTAAAGGCAAGCCTAGCTAAAACGTCTCGCGCGACGTTTAGAAAGGCTACGGGCGGCTCTGCCGAGCTAATCTTAACGCCGAAATTCGAGTTTGCCCTATAATCGTCGCTAGCGGGCGAGCGGCGTACGGCATGAGAAAAAACGCCGCCTAAAAATATCAAGCAAATTTCGCCGCTAACGACGATCTCTTCGATAAAAGGCTGAAGCAAAGCTCCGTTTTTATATTCGCTTAAATTTGATATTTCGTCGATTTTAGCTACGCCGTTGCCGCTCTGTCCGACGAGCGGTTTTATCACGCCGCCCGGGCAAATTCGCCTTAGCTCTTCTATATTTTCATCGCCGTTTAAAAGTATGCTAGGGATCGCGGGAAGTCCTAAGGCTTCAAGTTCTAAGAGGTATTTTTTCGATAAATTCCAACGCACGATCTCGGCGCCGTTTATTATCTTTGCTCCGCTTTTTTCAAGCTCGCCCAAAAACGATAAAAATTTAGCCGCGTCTAGGCTGTAATCCCAAGTCGCAAGCGGTAAAATCAAAGAATCTTCGTCTAGCGAACCGACGTCTAAATTTTGCCACGGCACTATCTCGCACGGCGCGCCGCCGTCGCTAAACGCGCGGCTTAAATTTCGCAAATCCTCGTTGCCCTTTGCGTAAGCAAGGCAACTTAAGATAAAAATCCTCACGCGCTACTCTACCCCAAACGCCGACTTTGCGACTACGGCCGGTACGCCGGCATCGTCGTAAAAAATATCCACGTTTACTTTATAAAGCTCTTGTATTAGCTCTTTAGTTATGGTTTTTTTAGCTTCGCCTTTGGCTTTTATCTTGCCGTCACTTAGTAGCAACACCTCGTCGCTAAACTGCGACGCCAGCGATAAATCGTGCAGTATCATCACGGTAGTTATGCCGTGCTCGCGCGTAAATTTCCTAACGCAGTCCAAAAGCACGCATTGATGGTGCATATCAAGAGCCGAAACAGGCTCGTCCAAAAGCAAAATTTTAGGCTTTTTAATAAGCACGGAGGCAAACATCACCATCTGACGCTGGCCGCCTGAGAGCTGCATCACGTCGCGACCGGCTAGATGTAAAATCCCTAATTTTTTCATTATCTCTACGGCCGAGTTTATTTGCTCGTCTTTTAGATAAAGCCCGAGACTATCCATAAGCCCTAGCAAAACGACCTCAAGAGCCGTTAAACTCGCGTCTACGTAGCTATCTTGGGGCATGTAGCCGATTTTCTTTTTCCAAGAGAAATGGTTTTTGAAATTTAACCTCTCTTCGCCGAATTTAATCTCGCCCTCATAGTCCATCTCGCCGAAAATCGCGCTTATGAGCGTAGTTTTGCCTGCGCCGTTAGGCCCTAGTACCGAGTAAACCTTGCCTTCTTCAAAGCTAGCGTTTACGGCATCTGCCGTGCAAAGCGAGCCACGGTATATCGTTAAATTCTTAAGCTCTAGCATACGTTTTTCCTTGAAAGGATGATCCAGAAGAAAAACGGCACGCCCACAAACGCCGTGATGATGCCGACCGGAAAGAGTCCACCCGGATTTATAACCTTAGAAAGTACCGAAGCTATCGACAAAAACGCCGCACCGACGAAGATAGTAGTAGGTAGGAAAAATCTCTGATCCTCGCCGACCAAATTTCTAGCGATATGCGGAGCGACCAGACCGATAAAGCCTATAACGCCGACGAAGCTAATTACCGTAGCCGTCATAACCGAAACTATAAGCAAAATTTTAATCCTAAGGGCGGATAAATTTACGCCCATGCTTTTGGCTCGCTCTTCGCCCAGTTTCAAAGCCGTTAGCGCCCAAGTATTTAGCATCAGTAGCGAGATGCATACGATCGTTACGACCGTAGCGACGGCCAGCGTACTCCATTTAGCTTTTTGAAGGCTACCGAACAGCCAAAATAAAATCGCCTGCGAAATCTCGGGCGCAGACAAAAACTGCACCAAAGAGAGCATGGACTGAAACAAAAACAAAAGCGCGATACCGACTAAAACTAAAGTAGCCGACCCAAATCGCCTCATCATCGAAAACAAAAACAGTATAGACGCCGCTAGCATCGTCATGACAAACGCGCCGATAGGCACGGCGTAAATTTGAGGCAGTCCAAACGAACCAAACGCCATCACCAGCGATGCGCCAAATCCCGCCGCCGCGGCAAGCCCCAGCGTATAGGGGCTTGCCATAGGGTTGTTTAAAAGCGTCTGTATCTCTGCGCCGCCCGCTCCCAAAGCCGCACCTACGACTAAAGCCATAAGCGCTACGGGAAGCCTGATATCGTAAACGATGTGGTATAAAAATTTATCCTGCTCGCCGCCTAAAATCGGCTGTAAAAGCGTATCTACGACTTCTCTTGGCGAGAGCATCGCAGGCCCGGTACCGATATCAAACACCATCGATACAAGACCCACGACTATAAAGCTCAAGATGATGATTAAGCGTTTAAATTCACGCTTTCTATGAGCCTTTACGACATCTTCGGAGCTTATTTTATTCATTTTTCGTCCGCTTGGATGGCTATAGTTCCGACGGGAACGACAGGCAAGTACTTTTTATGAAAATCAACGTAAGTCTTTATCGGATCTACGTCTTTAAATAGCTGCGGATACAAAGCTTTTGCGATATATTGCACCATCGCCATATCAGCAAGAGTTCTTGACGCGCCCATATATAGGCCGTATAGGCGGTTATTTTTGATGGCGGGAAGCTCTGACCAACCGACGCGTTTTTTAAATCCGTCCAGTCTTTTTAGCGCCTCGGCTTTATCTATGTTTATACCCATCACCATCGCAGTCGGTTCTTTTTTTAGTTCGGTTTCGCGGCCTGTTATCATTATAACGTCGGGTTTTGCGGCTATGACTTGCTCGGCGTTGATGGGTGCCCACTGCTCGACTAGATCGGCTGCGATATTATCTCCGCCGGCCAAATCTATCAGCGAACCCCACATATCTTTACCGTAGGTTATCCCCGTGTCGTCAGGACCGCCGCGGCCGAATTCTATGTAAATTTTAGGTTTAGGCAAATTTGCTTTTGCGATGCGGTCGCCCACTTTTTTTACGGTGTCTTCGTATAGTTTAGAGATCTCGTCCGCTCTTTTTTCCTCGCCTAAAATTTCGCCTAAAATTTTAGTGCTTTTTACGTGAAGCTCAACCTTCTCGCGGTTATAATCAAGCACGACTATCGGGATATTTAGATCGGTTAGAGGCTTTAAATCAGGCTCTAGCACGTTATACTGCCAAGATGCGAGTATTAGCAAATCGGGTTTTAGAGAGATAACTTTTTCTACCGAGAACGTACCGACCTCTACTTCGCCGAAGTCCGCAAGCTTATTTAGCTGCGGTAGCGCTTTGCTATATAGATCCCAGCTAGCAGGCGTCCAGTCCGTCCAAACCTCTTTTGAAAAGCCCACGACTTTATCTAAAGCCTTGGTACCGCCGACGGCTAAAAAGTCGGTGTAGTAAAAACCTAGGGCTATGCGTTTAACGGGTAAATTTACCTTTACCTCGCGACCCAAGACGTCTTTTATGACCTTAGTTTCTGCCGCCGCTTGGGTTGCCGAAAATACCGCAAAAAGCACCAATAGCGCTTTTAAAAAAGTTTTTTTCATATCGTTCCTTTTGTTGAAATGAGAGCGCAATAATACAAAAATGCATCTTAGCATGGGTTTAAATATAATAATTAATATCATTTTAAATATAATTTCGACTCGCTAAAAATTATAAGAAATTAAATTTCAAAAAGCTATAATTTGCGCATTAGAAAATAAAAAAGAAGGAAAAAGATGAAATTTGAACCAAAATTTAGCCTTTTTTGCGGCGCGACAGGGGTAAATTTGACCCCCGAGGCGAGCGAAAATTTAGGCAAAAACGGTGGCAAGGCGGCGAAATTTGACGGCGAGGCTTACGCAAAAGCCCGTCAAAACGATGTTGAATAAGGAAAAAATAAAGGAATTACTGAACCAAAGATTTGAAAATGACATTCACAAAAAACTTTCAGAAATTCCTACGCCCGATGCGTTAAAGGATGTATTTAAGGGTGCCGAGCGCATAAAGCGCGCGATCGAGCAAAACGAAAAGATCGTTATCGTAGGCGACTACGACGTGGACGGCGTGATCGCTAGCGTCATAATGGCCGAGTTTTTCGATGATATGGGCGTTAGCGAGTATTTCGTGCGTATCCCAAATCGCTTTAGCGACGGCTATGGGCTAAATCCGCAAATCGTCGAGGAGATCGCAGACGCAGGCCTCATCGTGACCGTAGACAACGGCATCTCGGCAAACGACGCGGCTCAAATTTGCAAGCAAAAAGGCATCGATCTCATCATCACCGACCATCATATGCCGCCCGACGTCCTACCCGAGGCCTACGCGATCATAAACCCAAAGCAAAAGGATTGCCACTTTCCAAATGTCGAAATTTGCGGCGCTCAGGTCGCATGGTATCTAGTCGGCGCGCTAAAGGACGTATGTCGCATCAACTACGATATGGGTAAATTTCTCGACCTCCTAGCCATCGCGATAATCGCCGACATGATGGAGCTTCGCGACCTAAACCGCATCCTGGTTAAGCTTGGCGTAAACCGCCTAAACAGCTCGCGCAGGCCAGCGTTTACCGCGATAAAGCAGCTTTATGGCAAGGATAAATTCGAGTGCGACGACATCAGCTTTCTCATCGCGCCGCTCATCAACTCCTCGGGCCGTATGGACGATGCGGGCGTGTCTTTTGAGTTTTTGCGCGCCAAAAGCTTAGACCGCGCCTGCGAGTGCCTCGACACCATCGTGAGCTTTAACAACTCGCGCAAGGAGGAGGAGCGCACGCTTTTTGAGTGCTCGCTAAAGGACGTGCGCGAGGACGAGCATATCATCGTGACGTGGGGCAGGGGCTGGCACGAGGGCGTCATCGGTATCGTCGCATCGCGTCTGGCTAAACAGTTTAAAAAGCCCGCCATCGTTTTTAGCATCGACGAAAACCGCGCCAAAGGCAGCGCTAGAAGCGTGGGCAAGCTAGACATCCTCTCACTCATCGCTAGCCACGAAAATTTACTCGCAGGCTACGGCGGACACAAGGGGGCAGCCGGCATCGTGATAGATCCGGCAAATTTAGAAGCGTTTAAAACCGCGATAAACAGCTCGTGCATGTTGATGGATTTGCACGAATTTAGCGCGTTTGACGAGCCTCTAGGAGAGATAGAAGCGGGCGAAGTAGACTTTGAACTGCTTGAAATTTTGGAGCATTTCGAGCCCTACGGACAGAAAAATCCGCGCCCGCTCTTTGAGATCAAATCTGCCGTCGTCAAAAACAAAAAACTAATCGGCAGGGAGCAAAATCATCTAAAACTAATCCTGCAAAAAGACGGCAAATGCCTCGAGGCGCTCTTTTTTAACTTCACTCGCGAGCCGCATGCAGGCGAGAGTATCGACCTCGTTTTTTCGGTATCTAAAAACTCGTTTCGCGGACTCGTCACGCCGCAACTACTGGTAAAAGAGATTTTGTAAATTTAATCTCGGTTTTGTTGAGCTCAAATTTGATGAAACCGAGATTACCTAAATTTATAATTTTAATCCGTTAAAGTTACTTTTCTACACACTTAACGCAAACTGCCTAAATAGCACAGTTTGAGCTAAATTTCACACAAAATAATTAATATTACATAAATATTCGTTCTTTATTTAAGTTTATTTTTGCTTCAATTTCAATATTTAATATTAATTTTGCAGGAGCGAAAATGAAAATTTCTTACGTTTTGGCGCTGGCCATGGTGTCAAATTTGATGCTTAGCGCCGAGGAAGCGGTAAGCTTGAGTCCCGTTACCGTCTCGTCAAAAATGCAAAAATCAGCCCTCGACGAGCCGACTAATGCCCAAATAGTCGGCAAGGGCGCGATACTGGAAAACAGCGACATCGCCAAATCGCTTTCAAATTTGAACGGCTTTACGATGGAGCGTAAGGGCGGAGGCGGCAGCGAGGTTTATTATCGTTCGCAGACGGCGGCTAGGCTGCCGGTGCTGATCGACGGTAGCACGCTAAACGGCGGCTGCGGCATGCGTATGGATACGTCCATCACCTACATCTCGGCGCAAAACTACAGCTCGGTTCGTATCGTAAAAGGCCCGCAAGACATCAGATACGGTGCGCTCATTAGCGGTGGTATATTTTTCGATAGAGAGATAGCAAGGCTGTCAAAACCGAGCTTCGGAGGAAACGTAAGCGTGCTGGGCGGCAGTTTTAAGCGGTTTGAAACTACCGCGGACGTAGCGGCGGGTAACGAGCTGGGCAGTATAGAGGTTTCCGGCGGACACTACGAGAGCGGCGATTATAAAAGCGGCGGCGGGCAGAAAATGCATACGCACTATAAACGCAACAGCGTCTCGCTCGTGGGTACGCTAACGCCCACGGAAACTACCGCCTTGCAGCTAAGCGCGGATCTGGGCGAGGGCGAAGCGGCGTATGCCGACAGGATGAGGGACGGCATACAGTTTGACCGTAAATCTTTCGGACTCAAATTTGAACAAGACGTCGGCGAGCACAAGATCAGGCTAAGCTCGTACTATCATCAAATCGATCACATAATGGACAACTTCACCATGCGTCCGGTGGTGCCTGGCACGGGGCGCGGCAAGGGATATAGCATCAGTCACCCGATACGCGATATGTACGGCTTTAAGCTAGAAGGCGAGTTAAATTTCGATAATCTAACCAGCTTCATCGGCGCGGGCTATTCGCAAGACTCCTTTAAATGGCGGGGTGCCGGAACGGGCGGAGCCGGCGTATCTAAAGCCCAAATGGATGCCGCCGTATCAAAGCCGCACGTAAAAGAGCGCAAGGTAACGTATAAAACGATATACACTCAAAACGAATACGTCCTTGAAAACGACTACGGGCTTTTTGGCGGACTTAGGCTGGACGCGGGCGAGAGAAAACTGTTAAAAACGCATAAGAGCAGGAAAGAAAATTTATTCTCAGGCTTTTTTAGATACGAAAAATATCTGCAAAATTTAACGCTTTATGCGGGGTTAGGGCACGCTCAAAGGATGCCCGATCACTGGGAAACGAACAAGGACGCGAACTTAGAGCTACGTAAAGAAAGAAATACTCAGCTGGATTTTGGCGCAGTGCTAAAAGATCAAAATTACGAACTAAGTGCGAATTTTTTCGTCTCAAAGATGGATGATTATATCATGCTAAAGTATAATACTATGGGCATGTCCTCAGACGCCTTTAATACCGACGCTCTGCTATACGGCGGCGAGATAGAGGGCACTACGCTACTAGCCGATATGTTTAGGCTGGGGGCGGGAGTATCCTACATCTACGGCAAGGTGACTAAAAACGCGGGCGGCCTAAAAGACGGCGACGCGCTGCCTAAGGTTTCGCCTCTAGCGTTTAAGCTAAGCGCCGGCTTAGAAAAGCCCGACTGGTTCGTCAAAGCCGACTTCTACGCTAACGCGTCGCAAAACCGCGCGCAAAAGGGCTACGGCGACGTGGGCGGCATGGACCTGGGTAAGAGCGATAGCTTTTGGACGCTGGGGCTAAGCGCGGGCTATAAATACAAAAACTATCAATTCTTGCTAGCGGCGGAGAATCTAAACGACGCCAAATACGCCTATCATAACTCAAAAGGCGGCTACGGCGGCGGTATCGCAGGCTACGAGACTATCCCGAACGGCACGAGGCTTTATGAGCCGGGCAGAAGCTTTTGGGCGAAATTTAAGGTGCATTTTTAGGGCGTAGCTCGGTTAAATTCGGCGCGGTTTTGGCTTTATGCTTTGTTTTTAAACCGCTCCGAATTTATGCTGACGTCAAATTTGCCGCGCTCGGCTTTTATGGCTCTTGCCCGTTTTTGGGTTTGTAAATTTGAGTACGTTTTTGTTGCTTGGCGTTTAAATTTGAAGTCAAATTTAAACGAGGCGAGCTTGCCGTGCGGTACTTATCGCAAAATAGTCTAAAATTGACGGCTATAAACGACGACGCGGATGTAAATTTGAAAACGAAAGAATAGCAGATATATTTGGAAAAGCGGGAAATTTGGATAGAAATTTCGGGGAAAGCCCCCGAAATTTAAGCTCTTTTATTCTCCAAGCGACTTAAAACGGGTTTTAAAAACTCGTCAAATTCATCTTGCGTTAGCACTCTTTTACCTAGTTTTTCCTTGCACTCTTTACCGAGCTCGCAAAGCACCTCGCGGTTTGCGATGCTTTGGGCCTTGCCGTGCCTTGCTAGCACCGTATTTAGCTCGTGTTCCTCTGAGAAATTAACCAACTCGCGATCTGTTGCCATTTTAGCTCCTTTGCTAAGAATTTGTATGACGATTATACAGTTTTAGGTTTAACGTATGGCTAAATTTACGTGATAAACGAGTTTGCGTAGTTAAATTTAACGGCGTCAAATTTGACGACTGCGCTACTCTATCCCGCCCAAAAGCGGTACGAATAAGCACTCGTCAAGCGCTTTTTGTGTTATCTCGCCACGAGCGTCTTTTGTAAATTTGACGATAAACTGCTTGCCGTCTTTTTTGATAGGAGCTACTAAAATACCGCCGTTTTTTAGCTGATTAAAAAGCGTCTGCGGTACCTGTTGCGCAGCTGCCGAGAGCAAGATCCTATCGTATGGCGCATAGCTTTTCCAGCCGACGTTTCCATCGTCAAAGCGCACGTGGACGTTGTGGATTTTAAGCGCCTCAAAGCGTTTTTTGGCTTCGCTTGCGAGCTTTTCGATGCGCTCGACGCTAAAAACCCTGTGCGCCAAATGCGATAAAATCGCCGCCTGATAACCGCTACCGCAGCCGATTTCTAGGGCGTTGTCGATGTCTTCGGCTTCGAGCGCTAGCGTCATTTTGGCGACCGTTAGAGGCGAGCTGATCCATTGATTGCCGCCGATAGGCTGAGCGTCTAGGCTGTACGCGTGGCGAGTGACGGGCGCAAATATCTCACGCGGAGTGTCGCAAAGTGCCTTGTAAAGCGAGGGCGTTAGAGTGAGTATATCGCCGATCTCATCGGCCATGTTTGTGCATTTTGATTTTTCTAGAGCGGTCATAAAATCCCCAAATTTCGTTTGGTTTCAAAGATCAAATTTGAGTCGAATTTAGCCTCTTTCGCAAATTCGCCGCTTGGCAAAAATACGCCCGAAAACTCTAAATCAAGCGAACTTGCGGCTACGACGTAGCAGTTGTTGGCAATCGCTAGAGCTTTGCAAAGCGTAAAATATGCGTCCTCTCGCGCCTTGCTCCACATGGCGGGCACTAGGATGACGTCGCAGCCCTTTAGCTGTTGCCAAAGATGGGCAAATCTAAGCTCAAAGCAAATAAGAACGCCGATTTTTAACCCTTTAAAATCAAAAGGCTTTATCGCCGACTCGTCGCCTGCGGCGAAAATTTCGTGCTCTAAATTTGGGCGAAAAAGCTTTGATTTATTTTGCGTGTAAAAGACGTTTTGGCTGTTTAACAAGATAAATTCGTTGTAAATTTCGTTTTTTTGCGCCTGCGTGATTGAAATTTGCGCGAGACCTTTGGCGCGGTTTAGGCTCGTTAGATGCGTTAGCCCAAGGAATTTATCGGGACTGAGCGCTTCTTGTAGCGCTTCAAAAAGTATGGCGTCAAAGCTGCCGATCGAGCCGCCCAGCATAGCGCGGTTTGCGCCGCTAAAAAATCCGTCGAAATCATATCCGCTCACGCACAGCTCGCTGGCTAAGATGATGGAGTTTCTGGGCGTGGCGGCGATTTTTTCTAGTAGTTCGTCCTGTCTTTGCTGGCAGGTCGGCGCAGTTAGGACGATAGGGCATAAATTCGGACTAAAAGTCGTCAAAACTGATGCTTCCTTTGCTGTAATTCGTCACCTTTGCTTCAAAGAAATTTGATTTCTGGTCGTTAAATTTAGCAAAATCATCGACCCATTTTATCGGGTGAGGGACGTTGTAACGGCGTTTTAATCCGATGGCGACTAGACGCTGGTCGATGAGGTAGCGGATATATTGCTCGATGATGTCGTCGGTAAAGCCCATGATCTGGTTTTGCGTGATGTATTTGCCCCATTTGATCTCAAGCTCGCCCGCGCGCTCGAACATGTCGTAAATTTTAGCCTCGGTTTGGGGTGTGAAAAGATCGGAACGCTCGGTGCGAACGCTGTTTATCATGTTTTGGAAAAGTAGCAGATGCGTGATCTCGTCGCGCTGGATAAAGCGTATCATCTGCGCGCTGCCTAGCATCTTGCCAGCACGCGCTAGAGCGTAGATCGCTGTAAAACCGCTGTAAAAATAAATGCCCTCTAAAATTTGATTAGCGACCATGGCTAGCAGTAGCTTCTCGTCCGTCACTTCGCCTGCAAGCTCCTCGTAAACGCTTGAGATGTAGTCGTTTTTCTCGCGTAGCACCTCGTCGTGCTTTTCCATCTCGTAGATCAGGTCGGTGTTGTCGCAGATGGCCTCAACCATGACGGCGTAGGACTTGGAGTGGTTTGCTTCCTCGTAGGCTTGGCGCGCTAGGCAGGCGTTGATCTCGGGCGCGGTGATGTACGGGTTGATGTTGTCGGCTAGGTTGTTCGTCTGAAAGCTATCCATCGAGATGAGTTGGCTCCAGACTAAGTCGTACATGCGCTTTTCGGCCTGTGTGAGGTTGTAGGCGTAGTCGCGTACGTCGCCCGACGTGTCGACCTCTTTTGGAAACCACGTGTTGGCTTCCATCAGGTCCCAGAGCTTGAGCGCCCACTGATATTTTGCCTTGGTGAAATTTAAGATGCCGTGCGGATTGCCGTTAAATACGCGGCGATCGGTCAAATTTTCATTTGAGCTTGGATTGTAGATTCTTTTTCGGTTCATAATTTTTTTCTTTATTCTGTAAATTTTTGGGGCTGATTTTAGCTAAAAATTTATTTAGATATCTTGAAGCAGGCTATTTTATCGCGTTAAATTTGGCTTTTACGGCTACGGCTAAATTTAAAAACCCGCGTCAAATTTGCGGGTTAAATTTAGCGTTTTAGCTCGATTGCGCGCTGGAGCATTTCGTTGCTAGTGGTTATGCTCTTGGCGTTAGCGTCGTAGGCCTTTTGCGTGACGATGACCTCGGTTAGAGCTTGTGCTAGATCGACGTTTGACTGCTCGAGCATGCTGCTAGCTAGTTTGGCGCCGTAGATGCTTTTGCCACCTGCGTCTTTATAGAAAAAGGCCGCGCCGGAATTCGCGCTTTGCGAATAGATATTATCGCCCATTTTTGCAAGGCCTTGCTCGTTTTGGAAGTGATAGAGCGCGACTTTGCCGACGGAGCGAACTTGGCCATTTGTAAACTGTGCCAAGATATTTCCAGAATCGTTGGTGTAATAATCCTTTAAAATACCCTCGCGTACGCCGTCTTGAGCGATCGAGATACTTTTGGCTTGAGACGTGCTAGTGACGCCTGAGTAAATTTGACCCGCAGCCACGGGAGTGCCGAAGTCTAGCTCGATTTGCGAGCCGTTATTATCTAGAGCGCTTAAAGTAGAGCTAACAAGTCTACCTTCGTGATCGAAATTTAGCTCGCCGTTAGTATTTGAGATCGTTGCGCCGCTTGCGTCTTTTACGGTCGCCGCCGCATCCCAAACCGTACCGTTAGCGCTCTGAGGTACGCGTTTTGTTAGCGTTAGCTCGAGTTTATTTTTCGTGCCGTCCGCATTTAAAAGCTCGGTTACGAATTTTTCTTGATTTGCCGCTTCTTTAGTAGTGTTTATTTTTGCAGTCAAATTTGGAGCGGTCGTTAGATCAAAATCTCTTTCAAATTTTTGACTTATGCTCCAGTTGCCGTTTTCGTCGATTGGAGCGCTAAATTCAGCCGTTTTACCGTTTGCGTCGGTTGCCGTTACGGTGACGAGATCGTCTTTTCTAGGGCGAGTTATTGCGGCGTCAGGCGTAACTCGTCCGCGTAAATTTATAGTTCTAGAGGCGTTATCTATGTTGCTCGTATAGGTTGCGGCGTCTACGGGCAAAGTAGCAGGCTCGGTTTTAAAAGACGAGTCGAGATTGCCTTTAAAGGTAACCTTCGACGTCGGTTTGGTCGGCAGATACAAAAACTCCGGTAGGCGAATCTTGCCCTGAGAGCCGATGTCGCCGACGTCAAGGTCGGTTGTATCGGCGCCTAGCGTGTAGGCCTGCGTGACGGCGGCTCGTCCGTTTACTCTACCGAAAGCCTCTATCGCGCCCTGACTTGGAGTTACCTGCGTTAGCTTATTTTGCGTGCCTAGGACGTAATTGCCTTGATTTGTTACGAGATATCTTTCTTTATCAACGCCAAAGCTACCGGCGCGCGTATAGTAGGTGCCAGAGCCGTTCGTTACGCCGAAAAACCCGTTACCGCCGATCGCCATATCTAAAACGTTATCGGTTTTCATAAACGGACCTTGCTTGTAAAAGCTAAGTGCGGTCGTCATACCCGTAGCGCCCAGACCGACTTGGTCTTGGGTCGGGTTGTTGCCCGCAGCAAAGGATGTTTGGTAAAAAATGCTCTTAAATTCCGGTATCGAAGCGGTAAAGCCGACGTTATTTATGTTGGCGATATTGTTCGCCCATACGTCCATGCTAAACCCCTGGGTTCTGACGCCGCTAACGCCGTTATATAGGCTTCTTACCATGGATTCATCCTTTTGACGGCTCGGTAAATTCTTTGACTTTGTCGATGCTGACGTATTGTCCGCCGACCTTTACCTGTGCGACGCCGTCGATAAATTTGACGCCCTCTACGAGATAGTTGCCTACGCCGCCGGTTTTGGCGCCGCCAGCGTGATCGACGTAGTTTATCTCTACAGAGTAGGTGCCTGCTTTCGCGTCGTTGCCGGCGCTATCCTTGCCGTCCCACTCGAATGTATTTGCGCCCGCTTTTGCTTCGCCAAACTCTAGCGTTCTTACGAGTTTGCCGGTGCCGTCTTTGATATTTATCGTGCCGCCTTTTGCCGCGCTTTCTAAAAATCCCGCAAATTTGACGCCCGAGCCCTCTTCTTTTACGATACCGCTATCGCCGATTTTAGCCATCTTGCCTAGCACCCCGACGGCGTACATATTGGTGCTATTTTTTAGCTGATCAGCTAGCTTTTGCATCATTTTGTTCGTATTTTCTTGCATTTCAAGCGAGGCTAGCTGGCTAGTTTGAGTTAGCATTTTTTCCGTATCCATCGGACTTGTCGGGTCTTGATACTGAAGTTCGGTCAAAAGAAGTTTCATAAAAGCGTCCTTGTCTAGCTGGGCGTTTGGATTGGTGCCTGCGGCCTTTTGTAGGGCGTCCGCCGATTTTTTGGCGGCTTGGTTGTTTACCGTAAAGTTATTGGTTTCTAGTCCGTTTGACATCTTTTATCCTTTAAATTTTTATATCTCAAGCAAATTTGATTCCAAATTTACACGTATCGCGGAACGACGAGCTCTAAACGAGGCGCTGCCGCTTCGCCTTGCTCTGCGCCGCCAGCATTAAATTTAGAGCCTTTGTAGCTCTTTTGCCCTTGCTCTTTTTTTTGCTGATTTTGATCGCTAAAATTCATCTCAAGCTCGGTAAAACCCATGTTTACGAGGCTGTTTTTAAACTCGGCCTGATTTTGTAAAAAGAGGTTCATCGTCTGCGTATTTGAGTTGAAATTTATATGCAGATTGTTGCCGCGATTTACCATAGTGATCTCGACTTCGCCCAAATTTAGCGGATTTAGCGTGATGTTAAAACGCATAAACGGCGATTTGTATGCCGCGACTTGTTCTTTCAAATTTGAGCTAAAGTTATCAAACGTCTCGCGCACGGCTTGGAAATTTCTAGTTTGCGCTTTGGCGTTTGAGATTACGTCTTTTACCATCGCGTTTAGCTCGCTATTTTCGCTACCTTCGCTTTGCGGCTCGGTCAAAACTTGCTCCTCGGCGTTCTCGCGCTCCGGAAATAGCAAATTTTGCAAATTTATCTTTTTAGAGTCTTGGCCGAGCCCTGATTTTTCGCTTTTTACAGCGGACAAATTTAGCTCGCCTTCGGCTTTGAGGTTTGGTTTCTCGTCTTTTAAATTTGTCTCTTTTTCGCCATCGTTTTTTACCGCTTCTTTTATGATTTTGGAGTTTTGAGCCAAATTTTGTGCGTCTTGCGCTTTTGCATTGGCGTCTTTGGGCTGGGCTTTGTTTTGCTCTTCTTGTACGGCGGCGAGTAGTTTATTTAGCGTATCTTTGGGCTCTGGCTCGCTTGCGCTTATCGTCTCTTCGACCTTGTTTTTTAGCTCGCTAAAAGCGAAATTTTTCTTTGGCGTTACGGGTTCAAAGAAATCTTTTTTCGCCAAACTCGGAAATTTCTCGCCCAGCTCGTCGGCCTGAGCTTGCGTCACTTCGATATTTTCCAGGCCTAAATTTAGCTTATTTGCGATCTCTATTAGCTCGTTTAGATTTTTGGCTCCTCGTAGCTCGTTTAGCGTCGTTCCGCTTGAGAGCGCTTTGGCTAGGCGGTTTTCAAAATTTGGAAATTTGCTGATTTTCTCGCCACCGCTAAGCATCTCCAAAATTTGCAAAAGCTGCATAAAAGTCGCATTTTCAAACAAATTTTCCGCCGCTTCCTCGCCTAAAATTTCTTTTACGTCCGTGCTTTGGATAGGCGCTTTTGTTTGCTGATTTTGAGCCGTTTGGGCGGATAAATTTACGGCTTTTGCCATCTCTTTTAGATCTTTTTCGCTTAAATTTTCGCCCTTTTTAGCGGCCGCGTCTAGCACCATAGAGAGAAACTCGCCGTCCTCTTTGCCGGCTTTTTGCGCATTTTTGCTCTGTTTTTTTACGCCGCCTTTGATGCTCGCGTCAAATGATAAAATATCGTTTTGAGTAGTCTGCATAAAAACCCTTTAAATTTAACTTTTATGTGCCATGCAAGAAACGTTCCAAAACAGCTTTATTATTTTTATAAGGAAAATTTGGCTACAATCAGCCCTATTTTAATAACGGAGAAAAATTTGGAAAAGATACGAAACATCGCCGTCATCGCTCACGTCGATCACGGCAAAACTACGATGGTTGACGAGCTTTTGAAACAATCGGGTACTTTTAACGAGCACCAAGCCGTCGGCGAACGCGTGATGGATAGCAACGACATCGAGCGCGAGCGCGGCATCACGATTCTCTCGAAAAACACCGCGATCCGCTACAAAGACACCAAAATCAACATCATCGACACCCCGGGCCACGCTGATTTTGGCGGCGAGGTAGAGCGCGTGCTAAAGATGGTTGACGGTGTTTTGCTGCTCGTAGACGCGCAAGAAGGCGTAATGCCGCAGACTAAATTCGTCGTGAAAAAGGCGCTCTCGCTGGGACTTCGCCCGATCGTCGTCGTAAATAAAATCGACAAACCCGCAGCCGATCCGGACCGCGTGATAAACGAGATTTTCGACCTTTTCGTGGCGCTTGAGGCAAACGACGAGCAGCTAGAGTTCCCCGTCGTTTACGCAGCGGCTAGAAACGGCTACGCGAAGCTAAATTTGGCTGACGAAAACGTAAATATGCAGCCGCTTTTCGAGACGATTTTGTCTCACGTTCCGGCTCCTAGCGGCGATATAAACAACCCTTTGCAGCTTCAAGTTTTCACGCTTGATTACGACAACTACGTCGGTAAAATCGGCATCGCGCGCATCTTTAACGGCAAAATTTCCAAAAACCAAAACGTGATGCTCGCTAAAGCCGACGGCACGAAAACGACGGGTAGGATTTCAAAACTCATCGGCTTTTTGGGTCTTGAGCGCCGCGACATCGATGAGGCGCAGGTGGGCGATATCGTGGCGATAGCGGGCTTTGAAGCGCTGGACGTCGGCGATAGCGTCGTAGATCCAAACTCTCCTATGCCGCTTGATCCGCTAAAAATCGAGGAGCCTACGCTTAGCGTCGTATTTAGCGTAAACGACAGTCCGCTAGCAGGCACCGAGGGCAAACACGTAACCTCAAACAAGCTCGACGAGCGGCTATCGGGCGAGATGAAAACCAACATCGCGATGCGCTATGAAAACATCGGCGAGGGTAAATTTAAGGTTAGCGGCCGCGGCGAGCTACAAATCACGATTTTGGCCGAAAATATGCGCCGCGAGGGCTTTGAGTTTTGTCTCGGACGTCCCGAGGTTATCGTTAAGGAAGTCGAGGGCGTGCGCTGCGAACCGTTTGAGCTGCTAGTGTGCGACGTGCCGGACGAGTTTAGCGGCACCGTGATCGAAAAACTCGGACGCAGAAAGGCCGAGATGGTCTCGATGCACCCGACCGGCGACGGGCAGACGAGGATCGAGTTTGAGATCCCTGCGCGCGGCCTTATCGGTTTTAGAAGCCAGTTTTTGACCGATACGAAAGGCGAGGGCATCATGAACCACAGCTTCCTCGAGTTCCGTCCGCTCATCGGTAGCGTCGAACACCGCAGCAACGGCGCTCTAGTGTCGATGGAAAACGGCGTAACTCTAGCATATAGCCTCTGGAACCTACAAGATCGCGGTATCCTTTTTGTCGATCCGCAGACCAAGACCTACGTGGGTATGATCATCGGCGAGCACAGCCGTCCAAACGACCTTGACGTAAACCCGATCAAGGGTAAAAACCTAACAAACGTACGCGCTAGCGGCTCTGACGACGCTATCAAGCTCGTACCGCCTAGAAAGCTAAGCCTAGAGCGCGCTTTGGAGTGGATCGAGGAGGACGAGCTGGTCGAAGTTACGCCGACAAACATACGCGTACGTAAACGCTATCTGGATCCTACTATGCGCCGCAGAATGGCAAAAACAAAAGAATAAATTTTATAAATTTAGCCTGCAAATTTACGGTTTTTGCGGGCTAAATTCCCCTCTTAATTTCCCTGCAATATTTTTCCACCCGCTTTAAATCTGCTCAAATTTGATGTCAAATTTTAATTTTAAATATAAGAAAAAAGTAAATTATATTACATTTTAATATAAATAAAAATAATAAATATATAAGAAATATAGTGATACAATTTCACATCAAATATTATTTTCAAGGAGCGATGATGAAGAAAATTTTACTTTTGGCGGCGATTTGCGGTGCTGTTTTTGCGGAGCAAACCTACGAACTAAACGTGCCGAATATGAACTGCGGCGGCTGCGCTAAGAAAATCGAAGATGCCGCAAAGGGCGTCAAGGGCGTCACCGGAGTGAGCTTTGATCTAAAAAGCAAAGACGTAAACATCACCGCAGATAGCGGCGTGAACGTGATGGACATCGTGCACGCGATCCAAGCCAAAAAATACAAAGTCGGTATCAAAGAATGAAAAAGCTAGCTCTAGCGCTGGCGCTTTGTGCGGCGGCATTTGCGGACAAGACTTTGGTTTATGAGATCCCCAATATGGCCTGCGTGAGCTGCTACGAGGTCATCACGCAGACGCTAAATACGCTTAAGGGCATAAAGAAATTTGAGGTAAATTTGGAAGCTAAAACGGCCGACATCGTCGTCGAGGATAGCTTTGCGGAAAATACGGTCGTAGAGGCGCTCAAAAAACAGGGCTATCAAGCGATTTTAAAGTCTGCTAAATAGTGTTTATCGGTCGTATCCGAGGTTAAATTTATGATTTTGGTTTCGGATACGGTTTTTTAAAAACACTACTTCATTCCAAGCGGAGTAAAATTTAGCAATAGCCTTAAAATCTTGCAAAAGAGTTTTAAGGCTCTAAAACTCTAGTCTCAAATTTTCTCTCTTTTTTGAAATATTTAAAATATACGTAAATGCAAAATAGCGGGATAGAAATATACCAAAAAGCGATAACTAAGACATAAAAAACAGCAAACCCTATCAACCCCATACCTATCACTAAGGCAAGCAGCAAGTCGTCCATCTTTAGCGCCTCCGTTGTATAAACTTGCGCTTCAATTTTAATAATATAAATATAACAAAAGGCTGAATAAATGTATTATGTGCGGAGAATGGCGGGCGGATGCGTGCTTCAGAGGTTCGCAAAAGGGGAGTGGGCGAAATCTATCGTTGCAAGGACGACTTTTTGATTCAGTCTGCTACCTTGCAACTGCAAGCAGTGGCTTGTTTGCGAAGTTAAAAATAGCGTAGAGGGGATAACAAAGCAACTATGAGCATAAGATGTGCTTAAGCGACTTCTACAAAGCCATGAAATCAAGTTTCAAACTCCAACGGAGTAAATTTTAACGCCAAAATCTAATACGCATCCTTTATGAATTTATTGCTTGCGTATTTTGCTTTATCAAAATATCTTAAATTCGGCGCGAGAGTTAAATTTGCGGCTTGTAGCCGAGCTAAATTTTATAGCAAATTTAATCCCCAAACAAAAACAGTAAAAACCCCGCGCAAGAGCTACAACCAAACAGCCGTCCAAAAGCCCAAAATCAAGCTCAAATTTACGAATTTTAGCCCCGTTTGGCTATAATCACACTCAAAAAAGGAGCAAAAATGTACATCGTCCTAGGCATCATCGCCGTTCTCGCGCTCATCGTCATCTCGGTCTACAACTCGCTAGTGGGCAAGCGCAACCAGGTTTCAAACATCAGATCGGGCGTCGATACGCAGCTAAAAAGGCGCTTTGACCTCATCCCAAACCTCGTCGCTACCGTCAAGCAGTACATCACGCACGAGCGCGAGCTACTAGAAAACATTTCCGCGCTTAGAAGCGGTATCCAAAAGGCCGCGGGCGACGAGCAGAGATTTGCGCTAAACGGCGAGCTGTCAAACCTCATCTCAAAGCTCAACGTCGTCGTCGAGAACTACCCCGAGCTCAAAGCCAACGAAAACGTCATGCACCTACAAAAGACGCTAAACGAGATCGAGGAGCAGATCTCCGCCGCGCGCCGCGCCTACAACGCTGCCGTGACCGACTACAACAACGCCGTGGAGATGTTCCCCTCAAATATCGTCGCTAGCTGGGCGAGGTTTCATAAGGCGGCGTTTTTCGAGGTGCCGAAAGGTCAAGACGATCCGCACGACGTGCACGAGCTTTTTAACCGCTAAATTTATGCTCGTTTAGTCAAATTTGACGTTAAATTTGAGCGCTTAACCGCACTCTTGAAAATTTAATCAGGGGCTTCGTCGGCTCGTCAAATTTGATCTAAAATTTGAAGCGTTACCCTTAAAATAGCCAAATTTGCAAAAACGGCGTTAGATTAAAAACAGGAGCATAAATGGACGATCTGGTCTTGCTAGAGCTTGAGCGGCAAAAGGTTTTACGCTCGCTTTTTACGCTAAAGCTTACCTGCGTCTTCGCTGCCGCGACACTTGCTTGGCTACTTTATCTAGCCGCGCAAAACGCCGCTCTTAGCGCGGGTGCGTTTGTGGTCTGCGGGGCTGCGATGTATTATTTTTTCGAGAGCATTTTTACCGATAGCTTTACCTTTAAATTTAAACGAAAAGTTATACGCAGCATCGTCGAGAGCTGCGGCCTAACCTACCATCCGGGCGGCTTTGTAGAAAATGATTATTTATATATGATTTATGATTTTGACATCGATAAATACTCGGGCAACGACCTGATTTTCGGGCAGATAGATGGCGTGCGGGTCAAATTTAGCGACGTAGAGGCGATAAGCATCAAAGAGGATCTACGCGGAAACAAGACGCATAGAGTGCTTTTTGCTGGAATTTTATTCGTCGCCGATTTTCCTAAACGGCTAAAGGGCGTCACTCAAATTTGCAGCGGTATGGATGATTTTAAGGACTACGGCGGCAAGCGCGCGAGGATGGATGATGCTGAGTTTGAGCGGCTATTTCGCGTCTATACGACCGATCAGATCGAGGCTAGATACGCGCTCACGCCTAGCCTGATGGAAAATTTAAAGCTGCTAAAAACGAGATTTCACCGCCCGATAAACATCGTGCTAGTCGGCGATAAGATCTGCATGGCGATCCGCACGGGGCGCGATAACTTCGAGCCTGATCTGCGCCGTCCGCTCGTGGGCAAAGGAGCAAATAGATTTTACAAAGACGAGATCGGTGGCTTCCTTCGTATCGTGGAGGAGCTGCGGCTAAACCGTAGAATTTGGCTGGACTAGGGAGTGCGGCGTCAAATTTGACGGGTGGCATAACCCGCACCCCAAAAATGCAAACGAGCGGGCTAATCTAAAATAGGGCGGCAAAAACGCAAAAAGGAGAGTTGGTGAAGGGCGTAGCGATAAACGAAACTACGATAATCGGCGATGATGGGAAATACTATAAATTTAGCTTTGAGGACGTGCGCTCGGGGCGACCTAGCGGCGGCGAGCGAGTGGCGTTTCGGCCTGACGGGGCGTTTGCGCGGGATGTTTTTGTAGTCGTAGACGAGGGCGAAAAGCGCGCGGTAAAGGATACCAGAAGCGAGGAGACGAAGGCTGCGCTAAAAGAGAGCGCGGCGTTTGACCGAGCTAGGACGCTAGGCATCGCATCCGGTATCGTGCCGGCCGCGATCAAGATCTATGCGTACTTTATCGCAAGTTACTCGGGGCTAGCGCTACAGATCGCGGACAATCTCGCCGTCATAGCGGCCGCGCTGCTAACCTATGCGGCGTTAGGCGGAGTCGCCCGGCTCGCTCACAGCGATGATCTGCACGTAAACTACGGCAAGGCGATGATAGTGATGTTCGTCGCTCACGTCACGGCGACGCTGGCATCGTATATGGCGGACGCGGCCCATCCGCTAGCTAAGCTAGTGGCCGTCATCGCGCTACTACTGCTTGGCTACGTCGCGTTCGTATGGGGCAAGGTCTTTTTCGAGCTTGCGAGACTAACTAGAAACGGACTTTTTCGCGTCTACGTTTGCACGTTTTTTGTAGGCGAGCTACTGTGGGCGAGCGGCGTTTTGGCAGTATTTGGTTTCTTTTTGCTCGTGGCTTCGTTTTTCATCTACATCGCGGCATGGGTAAAAACGGACAAGGTCGGCGAAGCAAAGGACGCGGGGCTTTTTATCTATTAAATTTGACTCGGCTTGGGTTTTAAATTTACCCAAATTTGAGTGATTTGGTAGAGGCAAAGTCGGCAAACCGATCGCCAGTATCGACCGGTTTACTAAAAACTAAAATTTGAGCTCAAGCGAGCCTAAATTTATTCTCCCGACTAGCCCGAGTCGCCGCTACCAGACGGATAAGGTCGGTATCGTCAAAACTCGGGCGGTTTATCGTAGCCTGCTACTGCAACCTCTCTAGCGCTCTTTTGGCGTATTCGTTACCGCCCGCCGCTCCGCGTTTGTAGAACTCTATGGCTTTATTCATATCCCTTGCGACGCCGTAGCTGTTCTCGTAGCATATAGCTAGATCGGTTAGGGCTTGCGGATCGTCATCGGCAACTGCTTTTTGGATGTAAACGAGCGCTTTTTTATAGTCTTTTTTAAAGTGTATTCCGTTTAGATACATATTTCCTAGCATTGCGTCCGCGCCCGTGTCGCCTAGTTTGCTTGCCTTTTCAAGGGTCTGCGCGGCTAGTTTATAGTCCGTCATGCGGTAGTAGATCCGCGCCATATTCGAGTGAGCGAGCGAATCGTTTAGCCCCATGGCTTTTTTATACCACTTTACGCCTTCGCCGATGTTAGACATCCTCACCTCATATAGGTAGCCTACTAGCGTGACGGCTCTAGCGTCGCCGGCTTCTGCTCGCGGCGTGATGAACGCCAACGCTTCTTTGTATTTTCCGCTATCGTCTAGCGCTATAAATTTATTGTAATCCTCGTTAGAGAGCCCAAACGCCGCAGTGATCGCAAACGCGCATAATGTTATTACCGTCTTTTTCATCTTAGTTCTCCAGTACTAGCAGGTCTTTAAATTTATGCTTAACGCTTCTTATTGCGTCGCCGTCCTCGGTGTAGTCAGTGATATAGCCGTCTTTGTCGGTAGTAAAGTAAACAAAGCCGTAGGTACTGTAGTTGACGCCTACCACGCTGCAACCCCAGAAGTTGCATGATCTTTCTACCGATAGCACTTCGCGCGGTTCGTGCTGCATATAAAATTTGTTCGAAAGCATACCTATCTCGATGTGCGACCAGCCGCCGGAGTATTTTTCCATATCTAGGATATGGCGGCCTTTTAGCTGAGTTAGCTCTTTGTTTTCTAGAAATATATTAGATGGGCCGATGCCGTACGTAGTGCATCCGCCTAGAAGGAAGGCGCATAAAAGCGGCAGGAAAATTTTTCGCATTTTTGATCTCCTTTGATTTTTGCGCCCGATTTTATCTAAAGGTACGGCGCAAGTCAATATTTTGGGCTAGTGGTTAAATTTACGGCTTTGCGGAGCTTTAAATTTGAAGCCGAATTTGATCTATGTTGCGTCAAATTTGGCACTGTTTTGGGGTAAAGCGGCGGGCAAATTTCGGTCATAAATTTAACTCCACCGCTTAAATTTACCGTGGGGTAGGCAAATCGCCGCCGCTAGCTAAACGGGCTCAGTCCGCTAGCCCATCTTCGCCGCATTTTGCGATGAGAGCGTCGAATTCATCTTTGCTAAACGCGCTTACGACGATATTTTTCGCGTCGATAAATTCGTATTTATCTTTTGGCAAATTTTGGATGAAATTTTCATATTTCAGCGTCGCTAGGATCTCGTATTTCTCGTCGTCGTCGCCCTCTCCGCCAAATATCGCGATCTTCCACCGCGCGACTTTCTCGTCGCCTAGCATTTGCAAATTTTTATACTCCACGCTAGGCTCATACGGCAGCACGGTAACGACGCCTTGCGACAGGACGTAATCTCCGCTGATCTCGCCGCTATCGTTCCTGCGGTAAAACATCTGATTTGCAAAATACGCATCCAGGTTTTGGATATCGGTTACGAATTTACTAAATTCGCCCGTGGGATCCTTCGCGCCTAGGATGCGAGCTATGATCTTTTTATCGAACGAGACTTCGTTTCTTATGCCGTAAATCGTGCTGATTTGCGCCTCTTTTTGCAAATTTTGCTCTATCGCCCCTAGTCCCGCGCGTATGTCGTGCTCATAGTTAAAGCTTTCGATATTTTGCGCGCTAAATTTCTCGCCGTCCTCGCTCACGATTTCGCTGTCCATTTTTATGGCTAGGTTTTTTAGGTACTCTAGCGCGATTTTCCAGTCCGTGCGGGTGCTTGGCGTGCCGACGCGGACGTTGTAGGCGCCGTCCTCGTAGCCTATCTCAAAGCCGCGTCCGCTAAGCCCGTCCGTGCCGGCAACTAGGCAGTCAAGATCGCCTAGCTTCGCGCCGTAAAAGCTATCTGCGTCAAACTCCTCGTCGTCTTCATCGGCGTTAAACTGCGATAAATTCGGCACCAACCGCAGCGCCTCATCTACGCTCATCACGGGCGCAAGGCCGACTAGAAACTTCTTTTTATTTTTAACGAAAAAGGTTATGCTCATTTTTGATCCTTTGGGGGTTAAATTTGACTTTCGCGGCGTTTTGGCGGAGTCAAATTTGAGCGCAAATTTACCGCGTCAAATTTGACTCCGTTTGTATCGGGCAAGTAAAATTCGGGCGCAAATTTAACTAAATGCGCCCAAATTTGGCTTACTCGTCTTTTTTCTCATCCTCTTTTTTGCCGATCTTTTCTTTGGCGGTTTTTATGAGATTTTCGGCGGCTTTGTAGAGCTTTTCGCCTAGTTCTTTTGATTTTGCTTTGAGATTTTCGCCGATCTCGCTAGCACTTATCTCGGTTAGCTTCTCCTCGGTTCGTTTTTCAAAGTCGCTGATCTCTTTTTTGAGCGCTTCGATGCGTTCTTTGGCGTTAAAATTTTCTTTAAGCTTATCGCCGGCCTGGCCAACCTCGCGCTTTAGCTCCTCAAATTTAGCTCCGGCAAGGCTAGCGAATTTATCGATATTTTCGTTAAATTTTAGCTCCTCTAGCTGAAGTTCGATCTGGCGCGAAACGTCGTTTTGTAGCCGCTTAAATTTAGCGAAGTAGCTATCTATGGACTCGTCTAGGATTTCGTTTATCACCGCAGCAGACGGCTCATCCGAGCGCGCCATATCGCGCAGCATCGCCACGAACCTCTCCTCGAGCCTTATGAATTCTTTGGCTTCGCCTAGCAGCGTCTGGCCGTCCGGGGCAAATTTGATCTCCTCGATAAATTTCTCCGTCCTCTTGCTAAGCGCCTCTTTTACGCCGCCGATCGCGCCGCTTATTAGCTCTTTGGCAAAAGCCTGATCGACGCTGGCTATCTCGCTCGCCGCCTCGCAGACCGTCCTTGCGATATCCAGGATGCGCTCTTTGCTCGCTTCGCCCTCGTTTATCGCGCTAAGCACGACGTTTTTGGCGATTTGCTCCACCGTGTCTTTTACATCGTCGCCCTTTTCGATCGCGGTGAGAAAAGCCGCTTCGGTGGTTTCTTTGAGGATACCCAGCATTTGCAGCTCGCAGAGCATTTTTTCGTCTATCGCGGTTAAAATTTCATCCTTATCCGCCAGGTCGCTGCTTTTGATGAAATTTTCCATATTTTCAAGTAGCGCGCGAACGTCGTTTTTGATCTCGTCTTTTTGCGCGTAAATTTGCCGCTCGATCTGCTCTTTTTCGTAGATTAGGCGGTGGATATACTGCTCTTTTGCTTCGCTGAGCGCGTCGCCGGCGCTTTGGATGAGGTTGGCGACGTTTTGACGGTTTAGCAGATCCTCGCCTTTTAGCGCCTCGCAAATTTGCTCAAATTCTTTAGCTAGAGCCGCGTTTGCGTCACCGCTTTTTGCGCTTTTGATGCTTTTTCTAAACTCGCTTAGCGCAAATTCTCTAATCAAAACGGAAATTTGCGGGTCGTTTTTGTTCTCTTTTATGGTTTGGATGAAGACTAAATTTTGCATGAAAGTCCTTATAGTACGTATTTGCAAACGCGTCTTAGCGCGGAAAAAATTTCTAATCGCTCCTCGTTAGAATTAACCAAAACGCTTAGGTTGTAGCTTTTGTATTTGCCCTCTTTGCTTGATTTTGACGGCGTTATCTTGTGTTGTCTTTCGCCTACGACGCTTTGCGCGATAGCTTCGGCATTTTCGTTTTCAAGCACGATGATTTTATATTCCCAAAAATTTGGGTACGAGATTTCGGGTTCTTTATTTAGATCGCACGTAGTCGCCACTTTTGCCTCCACTCTTGCTTTCTAGCGCGATATCTGTTATCTGCATGGTTTTATCTATCGCTTTTATCATATCGTAGATCGTTAGTAGCCCGACGCTAACGCCCGTTAGCGCCTCCATCTCGACGCCGGTTTTGCCGTCTATCTTGACGCTAACGGTTAGCTTGTAGGCGCAAATTTCGGTTAGCTCCTCGATGTCGCAGTTTATGCCGCTGATTAGCAGCGGGTGGCACATCGGGATGAGTTCGCTCGTCTTTTTTGCGCCCATTATCGCGCCTACGACGGCGGTTTGCAGGACGGGGCCCTTTTTGCCCGTGTTGTTTTTGATCGCGTCAAAGGCTTCGCGCGACATTTTTATGATGCCGCTTGCTACGGCTATGCGCGTAGTTACGCCCTTGTCGCTTACGTCGACCATTTTTGGGCGGTTGTTTTCGTCTATGTGAGTTAGCATTTTCGTCCTTTCGCCTGAAACGCTAAATTTGCTTAAATTTGAGCTAGGCGGAGTAAATTTATGAGAAGGATTATAACTAAAAAAGCTTAATGAATAAGACAAAAACGCCTCGGCAGGGGGAGCCGAGGCGCCGTTACAAAAAGGAGGTTTTCTTGTCGGACGCCGAAATCATACCAAAAAGGTCTAAATTTTATCCCAATTTTTCGTAAATATATTATTCCCTACTTTTCGCATAGGCCATAGCGCCTGATTTTAGGCGTTTTAGCCCCTCTAGCACGCGCGATCTTTGCGTGGCGATATTGAGGCGCAGGAAGCATTTTTCCTCGCCTCTGTACGCGTTGCCGTCGTTTAGCCAAAGCCCCGCTTTTTGGCGTAAAAATTTATGAAAATCGCTCGCGTCGTCACAAATTTCGCGGCAGTCAAGCCAGAGCAAATAGGTCGCGTCCTGCTCTACAAGCCTGATCTGCGGCAGTTCGCTTTGCAAAAACTCGCTCACGATTTTGCGGTTTTGTTCTACATATTCGCGCATCTGCTCGAGCCACGCTTCGCCTCGCTCAAACGCCGCGATCGCCGCGATACAAGAAAATGCGTTGCCCTCGCCGACCTCGTCGTCGTTGATGGCTTTTGCCATCTTAGCGCGCAGTTTTGGGTTTGGCACTACGGCGGCAGAGCTTTGCAAGCCCGCGATGTTAAAGGCTTTAGTCGGCGAAACGCAGGTGATCGAGATGTTTTTGCAAGTTTCGCTCGCGCGGATAAACGGCACGTAGTTTTTGCCCGGGCTCGTGATGTCGCAGTGGATCTCGTCGGAGATCACCAAAACGCCGTGTTTGGCGCATAGTTCGCCGATTTTGGCTAGCTTCTGGGCACTCCAAATTTTACCGACTGGATTGTGCGGGTTGCAAAGGATAAACATCGTCGTTAGCGGGTCGGCGAGCTTTTCTTCGAGATCGGTAAAGTCTATATCGTAGCCGCGCCCGTCGTAGGCTAGCTCGTTTGCGAGCGCGATCCTACCGTTGTTTTCGATACTGCGGTAAAAGACGTGATAGACGGGGCTTTGGATCACGATTTTATCGCCCACGCTCGTAAATTTACGCACCGCGGAGCTAATAATCGGTATCACGCCCGTGCAAAAAATCAGCCAATTTGGGTCAAATTTGATGTCGTGGCGCCTGCTCCACCACGAACAGATGGCTTCATTCCACTCCTGCGGCACGTACGAATAGCCAAAAACACCGTTATCCAGGCGCTTTTGCAGCGCTTCTAAAATTTCGGGCGCGACCTTAAAATCCATATCCGCCACCCACATCGGCAGCTCACCGCCGCTTGTTTTCCACTTTGACGAATACGTCCCGCCTCGCTCTACTGGTGCGTCAAAATCGTATTTCATTTGCTCTCCTTGCGTAATTTTTGCGGATATTTTAGCGAATTTGATTGGTAAAATTTGAAATTTCGACGCATTTTTGCACAAAACCGATTTTTAATGCGAGATTTTTTATAATTACGTCTAAAATTTACTAAATTTAAGGACAAAAATGCTCACGATAACTTCACGTTTGCCAAGCGCAAATTTAAAAATTTCAAAGGCATTGCCCCAGCTCATCCAAGGCTACATTTACCACTATTTGCCAAGCGCCGAGCACGAAGGATATAAGCACGAACCCAGCGGCAAAATTTTTAAACGAACGAATTTTGATTTTCGCTTAAATGGCGCAAATTTGCGGATTAGATTTACCTCATATGAGCCGGAATTTGAAAAAATAATCGCGCTTGCCGTGCTAAAAGACGGGTTAAGCTTGGGCGAGCTTTGCCTGTGCGATACGGCGGTGGCGGTTAGCGAACACAGAACTACGCAAAGCGAAGCGGTGCTGCAAGGCTGCGTAGCATGCGCGATAGGCGGGCTTTTGGGGCATAAAATTTATCTGCAACCGCAAGACTCCAGGCATCTTGAGATGATGAAAACAAACGCTTTGCAAAGATTCGAAACCCTTGCCGGACGCAGATACGACGGAGAATTTGAGCTAAATTTGCTCTGGCAAAATTTGCAAAATCCATTTAATTTTTATTATGGCAACAACCGCTCGCCAGTTCAGGCTTGGCAAGCAAAATGGAAAATTTGCGCACAGCCAGAGCTTATAAATTTGATCCTTGATGCCGGCGTCGGAAGCGGATGTATGAACTGTGGAGCGGGGTTTGTGGAGGTGGTGGAAGAAAAGCAAGTTAAGTAAAATATAAATTTAAAAGCCTATAAGGAGAACAAGTAGTACTTGCTTTTCAAAGAATATTTTATAAAAACATGCTCAAAAAATCAAGTAAAATTTATGTAAAGTATAATAACTTGACATCAAAGATTACTTGCAGTATAATAACGCCAACTTAATTTAAGGGAATCCCTTGGGCGATATAGTTAAAATTTTCGCCGACATAGGCGAAATATATCAAAAAGACGAAAAGCGTCTCAAAAACGAAGCCTACAAATACGACGCAATCAAAGTATATCTCTGCGACATAGAAACCAAGCGAATAGAGCCGAATTTGAACATAAGTAAAGACGATCTGATAATATGTAGATTTGGCGTAGGCGCAAATTCTGGCAATCTTTTTCCAAATTCTCAATTTTTATCCAAAGAAGTAAATAAAGACGAAGCTAAATTTACAAAAGGCGTTTTGAGATCGGTTTCAAATTTGCTCTCGTGTTTTGAGCCGAGCGATATAGAAAAAGAGGCTATTTTGTCTATGTTACCCAGCATAAATGAAGGATATTTTGCCGATATTATAGATGAGATCAAAGGCCTTGATGAGATAAAAAAGGAAAAAGGCAAAAAAGTCGCCACTTTTTTCTCGCTCTCATACAAGGGCAAGCCCGTTTCTGCCTATTTTAAGCAAGTTTTTGAAAATCATATCAGCGTAAAAGAGCAAAAATCGTCCTATGGATACGATATTTTAACAAATGAAAAAGGTATCGGCGGTGATGCAAATTTGGCATTTTGTTCGGTAAATGAGATGCCTGCTAATATGCAATTTGTTAAATCAAAACTCCTGCCGCTAAGCACCATTAGCGCAAAAAAGGTAGAAAACGGCTTTAAAGCGATAAAAGATAAGCTATCGCATAATTTTTACGGTATGAAAATGGCGATTTTGCCGACGATTTTAGATAGTTCGGTAAATTTAGAAGAGATTGTAAAAATACTAGAAGAAACTTCAAAAAGTGATATGAAAAATATTGAGATGGCCGAAGAAGTTATAAAATTTAGCATAAATGATTATCTTGAGATCGCTGCTAAAAAACAGGAAAATTTACCGGTTTTAAATACGATTTTATTTTATATGCAAAGCAACGCAGCTATCGATTTAAAGCTTGCGATAGATGACGTTTTGCCGTCTTTTATCTCTAAAATTTCAAATTTAATGGGCAATTTTGATATTAAAGCTTTCTATGAAAAAAACAGCGGAACCGACGAGACGATATATCTTCAAAATTTGTTTGAAGATAGGCTAAGCGTGATGAGTTTTTTGCTGTCGCGAAATAAATTTGATTTAGAAATTATGATAGAAAGATATAGCGATCTGATTTGTTATGGTAGCGTCAATAAGGACTATGCGGAGAAAATAGAGTGGAGTAAGTATTTTAACGATTTTTATAGGCAAAGAACGATTGATGTTATTAAAAAATATCAGAATTTTTTTAACGAGATCGATGTGTTAAATAAAAAACTAGTGTTTCAAAAGGAGTGCGATTTGGAAAATTTAACCGATAAAAAAGAACTGATTAAAGAGCTAATAAAAAATAGCGAATTTTTAAATCAAGATAGCGCGCTCATTAGTGCTTATTTGCTCGGTATGCTAAGCGCAGCCCTGATAAACTGGCAATTTGGCGTTAATGGCGGCGTATCGTTTAGCAACTGGCTCAATGATTGCGGATCGATAAGCAGGGAAAATTTGGAGCGAATTTGGACCAAGGGCGATGAGATGATTAGAAAGCTTAAGGCAGCTTCTGGCAAACCAAATTCTAACGTTGAAAATATAAAAGAGTGTTTGATTGAAATTTTACCGCAAGTCTTTTCTAAAGAAGGAAAAATAGTAAAAAGCTCGCATACAACTCTCGCTTTTGCTATGGGCGGAAGCGATTATCGCAAATTTCTAAAAGATAAGACAAAATAAAGGAGAATAAGATGCAGAAAAAAGAGATACTTTTTTTGTGGGACGGAGAAAACTGGAATCCAAACGGCGATATGCTAAAGGATAACGCCCCTAGGTATGATGATGAAACCGGCATAGCCGAAGTAACAGACGTGCGCATAAAAAGAACTATCAGGGATGAGATTATAAAAAAAGACGAGGCGTCGATTTTTATAAAGGAGTATAGGATAGAAGATGCCGTACTAGACGCTAAAGCGGCGATCAGACAAAGCATAAACATAAAGCAAAGCAAAAACGAACTACAAAAAGAAATTTTGTCTAAATTTATCGATATTCGCGCATTTGGCGGCGTGTTGCCGATTTCGGATAAAGACGAGATGAAACAGGATAAAGAGATAAAAACCGCAGGCGTTCAGTTTACCGGTCCGGTGCAGTTTAGATTAAGTAAATCTTTAAACAAGGTTGAGATAGAGCACGTAAGAGGAACCGGCGCTTTTGCCAGCGATTACGATCCAAGCGATCCCAAAAAACAAAAAGATCAAGCGACTTTTAGAGAGGAAAAATTTTTAAAATACGCTGTTTTTGCTACTTACGGCATTATCGATAACTACAATGCGGCAAAAACGGGCTTTAACGAAGCCGATGAAGCTAAAATTTTAAAAGCTTTGTGGCACGGCACTAAAAATTTAACGACTCGCTCCAAAATCGGTCAGACTCCGAGGTTTATGCTAATCATAACGTACAAAGACGATACGTTTGCGGGCGATCTAAACAATAGCATAAGCCTAAAAAGCGAAAAAGAAGATAGAGCGATAAGAAGCATCAACGAATACGCTATCGACTTTACGAATTTAAAAAATAAACTCGCGAGATATGCCGCAAATATAGAAAAAATAGAGTATATGAGTGATTATGATTTTGAAGCGATAAACAAAGAAAATTTTGACAGTAGCTGGAAAAAGATAGAGGCATAAAATGAGCATTATTGCTTTTAGATTGTTCGGCGATTACGCTCATTTCTCACATCCGGCGACGATTTATTCTAGCCTAACCTATCCGGTGCCGCCAAAGACCGCTATAATGGGCTTTTTAGGTGCCGTTATAGGTGAAGAAGAGTATTTTAGGTTATCCGGTATCAAATACAGCGTAAAAATAGATAGGCAAATTTTAAAAAAGAGTTTTGTTTTTAACGGCATAAAATTTGCCCTCTCAAGCAATATGCACATAGAGGAAGGCTATCAAAATGCCAAGGAGAAAAAGCAATTTTACAGAGAGCTCATCTGCTCGCCGTCTTATGTCGTATTTTTAAATTTAGGAAATTTAGAGCAAAGCTACCGGGATAAGATAATTTCAAATTTAAAAGAGCATAAAACCGCCTTTACGCCGTATCTTGGGATAAATTTTTGCATAGCCGATTTTAGCTGGATAGATATAAAAATATGCGAAAAAATAGAGCAAGACGAAAGTTTTATAGATACATTTACGCTTATGGATGATTTTATTTTTGAGGGAATTAACGAAAATGCGAAATTGACTACGGCTAGAATGCCTTGCGACTGCGAAAATGGACGAATTTTTAAAGATTTTAAAGACTTTGTAATGGAAATAAACGGCAAAGAATCTATAAAATCTAAAAATTGCGGAAATATATACCGGATAAACGATGAAAGAGTCTATTTTATTTGACGAGTTTTGGTCTCATCCAAATAAACTTTTAGAAGACCATATAAAAAATATGATCTCCCCTGGCGACGAAGAGCTGGATAAGCAGGTCAAACTCTATCACGACATCGCAAAACTGAAGAATAATTTTCAAATTTACATTAGAGATACCTCAAACGATAAGCTGGATAAAAACCACTCATTTCTGTCGGCATATTTTTTCTTGCTAAACTCAAAATTTGATGAAATACCGACTATATTTGGCTTTCTTGCCATCGTTTCGCACCACAGTGACGCGATAAATTTAATGACGCTAGCTCGAGATGCTAATAAATTTTTTAAAAATTCAAAAGAGTTAGAGTACTGGGACGAAGTGGCTGGCGCCGCTAAAAATATCAATATTTATTTGGGATTATCTACAAAAAAGGATGAGTTTTTAGATAGAGCGGAAAAGCTTCGTCAATACTTAATTTTATTGCAGTATAAACACAAATTTACTTATGAGGATTTCATAAATTTCAAAAGCCTATACTCAAATTTGGTTTATAGCGATAAATTTGAGGCTATCTTTAGCATGCCAAAACAGGAAACCAAAGATATACCGGTAGATGTTTTAGAGAGCGATATCAAAACATTACCGCCGAATAAAAAGCGAGATGAGTTTAGAAATTTTGTTTTAAACAACTTTGACAAAAATTTCAAACTTTTTACTTTGACTGCGCCTACGGGCTACGGCAAGACCTTGACCGCTCTAAATTTCGCCTTGAAATTTAACAAATCTCGCATAATTTATGCGCTTCCTTTCACTTCGATAATCGATCAAACCTACGGTATAATTGCGAAAATTTATAAAAATAGCGATATTTCGGTTAGCAAGGCTCATCACAAAACGACGATAGATGAAGAAAATCTAACCGAAGATGACAGGTACTCTAAGATCAAATTTTTGATGGAATCTTTTAGCGGCGAGATAAATGTAACTACGCTTTATCAGCTTATATTTGCGCTATTTGGCAATAAAAACAAAGACAACGTCAAAGATTTTAAGATACTTGTCAATACCCCTTTTTGATAATGCACTTTTGTGAGGTTATGAAAACTCGATTATATCGAGGTTTTGTCAATAAAAAATATTTTTTATTTTGAGTATTTTCTGGGTTAGCATTGTCTTTCAAAGTGTGGCGTGTCTGTAAAGTTTTTGAAATTTCCGCCCCATTTGTTGCTTTTGTCTAGGCTTTCCCAGTAGTCACCAATGCTTTGAAGCTGTGATTTTGATTGTAACCACTCGCCGCTTTTGAATATGTGTAGATCGGCGGCACATCTTTTAAGGTGCATTGAATTATAAGTTTTTGATTTGCCCTCTTTGATATAAATTTCTTGCTGGGCTTGCGTGCGCTCTACTTCGCCCAATCTGATTGTATAGCCGGTATCTATTAAATAACTTAAAAACTTTACGAGGTCTTGAGTAAATTTTTCTTGATTTTGTCCTAGAGTCATTTGTGTAACCTTATGTTTTGATTGAGGAATAAGTCGTAAATCTTGTCAATTTTTTTTTCGAGGTTTGATATATCCTCACTGAAAGATTTTTCGAATAAGGATAACTTTTGATTAAAGGCGTTAAGCCTTTGAGAGATTATCCAGTTGATAACCGTAAAGAATAGAGCCGTTAAAGTAATCAACGGCTCGATGTATTCCACTATGAAACTTGCTTGCATTGCCTAAGCGATAGTTACTTGTTGTAAATTTGTAATAAAGACTTCTTCAAACTTAACGCCGTTAAAAGTCTTGTTTAGAAGCGCAGTGCGTATCTCGTCTTCGGTCTTGTTAAAGTCAGCGTAAAACTGGAACGTATGCTTTCCTTTTGTAGTGGCGGATTTACCCGTTACAGTTACATCCCAAAGGTCAGTTACGACATCATTACCAGACGTGCTTTCAACCTCATAAACAACGAATTTTCCGTCAAGGTTATTTTCAGCAAAGGTTTTAGCCGTTGCACCGTCCGCAGGAACAGCAAAGCCAAATGTGCGACCGCCTAGCGTATTTCTTATTAGTGATTTAGCCATTTTTATACCTCTCTTTCTTAAGCGTCAAATTTAAGTTTAGCGTATTCGCATTTTGTGGTTAGGACGTAGTCGCAGTCAAACTTACCTTTTATATCCGCTAGCAAGTCTTTAAAGGTCTTAGAGGCCTTGACGTGCGGAACGCTAAACATTGTTGAAAGTCTACCCGTAGCGTCTTTTTTACCTACAACTATACTCTTTTTGTTTAGAGGGTTAGGAATTGCGGCTACAGCCGTGCCACCCTCACCAACGTTTTTAAATTTTTCTACCTTACCAGCCATAAGACCAATTAACGCCGTTGTATCGCCGTCAGTCGCACCGATAGCCGAAACGTTTAAGGTTTTTAAGCCCTTGATTGTTTGTCTTAGCATTCTCTTTACTCCTTGAGTTTTATTTTTGCTTTATGCTGCATAAACGGCAAAATTATAACTATAAAACGATATAGTCCTAAATAAGAGACAAACAAAAACGGTAAAAACGGGATTACAAAAAAATAAAATGCGACTAAAAAGGCGTAAGAAAAGCATCAATTAAGCTTACTTTAAGGTGTCGATGACAATTTTTATTAAGGTTAAATTAAGTGATTAGATTTACATACGTCATAAAAAAAACTAACTATAAAAGTCTGAGATTTACGCTAGCGTGAGCCTAAAGCAACGCCGATCAGCAGTTTAATCCACAATTAAAGAAAGCTAACGGGACAACTAGTAGCGAACGAAAAGGCTAAAGTTGCTTTTTAGCTCGGCTCACGCAAGCGGCATCTACGTGTAAAGTATGGGTTTGATTTTGAGTTAAGAGAGGCTAAGGGGGGAGCTAGGAAGCAACGGAGAGAGGATCGCCAAGCTCCGACGGCGCAGAGCGCCTGAAGCTTGGCGGGAAAGAAAATCAGGCAAGAAAACTAAGGAGATAAGGAGTAAATTTAGGAAGTCATTGCATAAACAAAGAACACGCAACGCTATCAACCTTAAGCCCGCCAACCTCAAGGTGAGTTTTGCAAAGCTGGGCGAGCTTGTCCTCGTCCATAGTCTTTTTTACATTATGAACCAAAACCTGCTTTTTACGTCGGTTAGAATTTGAACAAAAAGCCTTATATTGTTTGAAATAGTTAAAATCATCTATCGGCGGCGTTGTCGTGTCGTCCTCAAAATGAACCTCATAAATATACTTAATTTTTGCAGTTGAAGCCGCAGTTAAAAAAGCTTGCAAACTAGCTAAATTTTTAGCCTCAAGCGTGCTAGTTATTACACGGTTTCCTTGCTGTTGGGTAATTTTATAGATAGGCATTTTATAAATCCTTTATTTCAAAAGATAAAATCTCAAAACTCTTAAAAAGACCTTTTTTATCGGTATGAACACAAACACGAACATTAACGGAAAAATTATATATAACACGAGGATTATCAAGAAAATAAGGCCTAACAAGGTTATAAAGATAACCAGAATAGCCTGTAGGAATATCGGGATATTCAGGCAAACCACGCAAAAAATTAATATAATCATCTAATAAAGAATTAACTTCAGTCGAAAAAGAACGTATATGAGAATGGATAGCAGATAAATGCTCAGGAAGTAAATTTGAAATAGAAAAATAAATACTAGAATTAACAAACTGAGTTAAACCATCAAAAGGAATATGATTAACTTCATTAACAGGCTGTAAAGGTGGAAGCCGGTCACGCCCCGAAAAATCACCAGAATAACTAGAAAAAGTAAGATTATAAATATGGATAGGCTTAAAAACACCTTTATTAAAAAAACCAAAAGTAACAGGTAAATAATAATAGAGATAATGACCGTTATATCCGTAATGATTGAGGTCTTGCACAGGAATATCCAAATAAACAGGAGTAGTAAGACTGTAAGAATAAGAGAAATCAGAAATAACGGTAGAACCGTCTTTACAACAATCACACATCAAGGCAACCATTTTATTCTTTATCCTTGCCAAGAATACCGATACAAAGAAGTTTTAAAAGGCGGTTTGTTTCGTCGATTTTAGCCTCAAGCGTATCGGACTTAGAAGTTGCAGGAGTTTTTAAAAACTCTAAAATATCCTTTGAAGTTTTAGAAATTTCATTTAAAGCATTCATTTCCTGATTAAAGGCAGCTTGACAATCTAAATCAGCCATTACGCACCCCCTACTTTAACTTTATTGTGGAAATATCCAAGACCGTTAAGCATTTGCATAAAAGCCTCACTAAGTCCGACGATATCGCCTTTATCATCTTTAACCCACATAAAATCAGCAACTTTATTTATCTGCTCAATGTCAATACTGGACGAACCCGTAATTTTGCGTAAAAGCTCTTTATCGGTAGCCGTAAATTTAGAAGTTAGAAGCTTAAACATCAACGTTTGATTGAAACTGTCGGCTTTGGCTTTGGCGTAGGCTAACTGCTGGTCTTTAGAGTGCAAAAGCAATTCACGCTGTTGCATAGATGTAGTAGCGCGATGATAATATTGACTACCAGACTGACGAGAATTAAAAATTGCATTAGCACCAGTAGCAACAGAATTAGCAAAACCAACGCGAGCTTCAGTAGATACACCGATAATCTTACTAATCATCCCAGCCTTAACGCCTTTTTTAAATTTGCCTAAAAGACCTTTAGCAACGCGAGAAATAGGAGAAACAGCAGCAACAAAAAGAGCGCCAGCGGTCTTAACAATTTTTTGTAAAATTTCCTCTTGTTTTTGAATGTAAAGCATTAAAGCAGAACTAAACATTATTGTAATACCGCTATCAATAGCATCTTTTAAAATACCGTCCGACATACCATTATCTTTAAGCTTTTTAAGAACAACATCATAAGCTACATTGTAGGTTAAATCCTCGAATATCTCCTCAACGCCAAGGCTCAATATTCGCGTAGCTTGATTAGGTTTATTTTCGGACATCTTCCACCACCTGCGGCTGGCCTTGACTAAATTCCTTATCAATTTCATAAGGCATTTTCAAACCCCAAATCATATAAAACAAACCAACAAGAACAATCAACCAAATAACCCAACTAAAAGAATCAAAATTCTTTTTATACATAATTATTTACCCCCTGCAAAATCTTTATCAATTTCATAAGGCATAGGAAAATCAAAAAGCCCGCTAGGGTCAGGCAAACCGTCAAACAAATCTAAAATATCATTGCCGTCAAGCTCAAAATTATTAGTATCCGTAGCAGTTTTAGCTTGCGTGATATTTTTAACCGTCTGCGCGTCTCTAGGACTTAAATTTGCCACTGTTTCACCGTCTAAATCTTTAATCGTTTGCGGCGTTTTTTCGTAAGCGTGGCGGTCTTTTTCTATATCCAATAACCCCTTGCCATTTTCTGAAATTTTAGCAACATCGCCCTTAATTTCTGCTATCTTTGCCAAATTTTCATTAACACCTTTTAGAGCCGCCGAAACCTTATTACCACTACTATTCAAAGCAACAGTATTGGCACCCTTAGCAACCTCTTTGGACAGATTTTCAATAGAACCTTTAAACGCCCTTTCAAGAGAACCAAGACCACGGGAGATTTTATTTAAACCCGTAGTTTGGCCAATTTTTGAAACAAGACGATTTAAAATATCGTTTTGTTTAGCGATCTCGCCGATAAGACTACCACCCGAGCCGCCATTATTCGGCGGGGGCGTTGGCGTGTCGGGCTGTGGATTTTCGGGGTTTTCGACTTTAGGCTTATCATTATGATTTGCTTGCTCAAAAGCAGGGGAAACACCAGAACCGCCACTAACTCGAATTTCGCCAAATGCACGAGGCTTATCAGACGAACCACCATTATTGACTAAACGAATAGAACCATCAGTTTTGCCCGTAGAGTCAGGCTCATAAGAACCATCGACGGGATTACCGTTTTTATCTACCCTTTGAATATCCCCATTGCGAAGCTCGCCACTTTTCTTATTTTCAAAATGCCCGTCATCATTAAGATAAAAATCGCCATCGTCACTTTCGCGAGGGGACATACCCTCAGCGACAACATTACCGCTTTTATCAAAAAAACGCCAATGATATTCTACTTGAACACCCATAACAACCCCTTAACCAATAGGCTTAGGATTATCGCCATTTTCACCACTGCCACCGCCCTCGCTATTTTCCCCGCTTTGACCGCTACCACCGCCGCTATCGCTACCGCCACCCTCGTTAGACGCAGGTTTTGACGGCTTAAGCATAACATACACAGCAGGCAAAATATATACGGGTGGACGGTTTGCCGCGCCACTGTGAGTTAAACGCGAAATGCCATCAGTAGCACCATCGACAGGAACGACGCCGTAAAAAATACCAAAATCGCTTTTTGAAATTTGCGCCATAAAGCTAAAAGATACTTTATATTCGGTTTTGTCAATGGTGCAGATAACAGCCGAACCATCAAAGTAAGAACCACAATCGCCATTCAAGCTAATTGCAGAAAACGCCAAATCATCAGAAAAACCACCGCTAGGAATATCGTCACCAGAACCCGCAGGAATAGTGCCCATTTTTCTACCCCCTTTATGAAATTATCTTGTAAATTTTATCCCAAGCCGCGTCAATAGCTTTTATATTTGCCGAAGCTTGCTCGAGTAACTTAATCACTTCGTCTTTACTAGGGGATTTCCCCTGCTCAATCTGAACGAGATAATTATCTAGGGCTTCAGCCGTAGCCGTAAGACCCAAAACCTCGCTTTGCGCTTTTTTGTCATCAATTTCAGACAATTTTTCAAGCACAGAACCAGCAAGCACAGCGCCCGCCTTTACCTTTGGGAAAAACACGCTTAAAACGGGTGACAAAACACCAAGTATATTATTGGCCGTTTCGCTTGTTTTAGCGATTACTTCTTTTATATTGTTTGACATTTTAAAAACTCCTTTAGTCAAATAAATTTAAACTTTGTTGTTTTACGGCAAAAAGATAAACTCTGCCGCGCCTCAATTCAAAATCCCGAGCTTTACAAAAAGCTTTTAAATCTAAATTTTTACAATCCTCTTCATACTCCTTAAATATTTGTGAGCCAAGCCAATTTTTAGGCGTAGCTTTTAAATTTTGCGTCTGATAAATAATTTTTGCCTTTTGCTCAAAATACTCACGCTTGATTTGATAATGCGCTAAATCAATACAAAACTTGTTATTATTTTGCAGATACTTATCTAAAATTTGCTCCAAAATAGTCATTATTCCAAATCCTCTAATCTTTGATTTTGTAAAATCTTTAAAGCGTCCTTTATAGGCTTTTTATACTTATCGTTACGTATCTCTTTGAGAGCGATGATAAATTCATCCAAACCGAAATACATCGAACTAGTAAGCGGATTATCGATATAAACCCCACATTCACTTATTATCTTTTCATTTTTGTTAAAATTTCCCGCCAATTTACTTAAGCCATATTCATGCAAATTTAAACCTTCGCGCTCTAAATCTTTTTTAACTTCATCAAGAACAATCATAAAATTATGATAATCGTAACCCAAATTTGTATAAACGGCAGATACAAAAGCTTTTAAGGCTTTTTTTGCTTGCCTTAAGTCCTTTGATTTTATGAAATCGTGTTTAGATAATCGAGCAAAACGAGTATCATCCCAATCAGCAAGGAAATCCCAGAATTTAAAGCGCGTTTCGTCCTGGTCGCAACGATAATAAATAGTCCTAATACCGCTTGTTTGAACGTTATTTTTTGATATTCTTAAACGCTCTTTATCGGTTAAATCATACCACTTACAAATATTTAAACCAGTAGCCCAAAATTTGCCTAAATTTTCAAAAACATAAGCTACTTCATCAGGCACGTTAAAGGGGATAAGTCGCTGTATTCTAGCGCGCCCGAACTCGCATTCGTGCCTAAATACGCAAACGTCACGGTCAAAATTAAAACCGTTTAATTCCCACTTCGTAAAAACTAGGGTTGAAATGTTTTGCGCTTTGATTTGCTTTATCTTGTCATAAACGCGGAACATATCGGGATTTTTACCGAAGCTAGCCCCCTCAAACCGATTAAAACGCATAAAATTATTAACCGTAACAGAACTTATATCGGTAAAAGTTTTTACCTCGTCGTCGTCACTTATAAAGTTATCGTCATCGTCTTTGCTTATGCTATCGCCGAAATTACTTATTTTTTTCAAAGAACGAAAATTAAAAAAATCAACGGGAGCGTATTTTATGCCAGCGACATCAGCGCATAAATCTAAACGTAAAATTTTTATCTGAAAATTTAACCCTAAAATCTCGGATAAAAATTTCTTGACCTGCGTCATACAGCAATCGTGACCATATTTTAATAAATATACCGACCTAAACTGTAATTTAACGTGGTATAAGCTAGTTGATTTAAAGTCAGCGTCCGAAACGTTAAAAAATACGTCATCGTTTCTAACGTAACCGATATATGCGCCAGTGCTTTTACTGCTTACAAGGAAATCGCCGTAATCCAGTCCTAGATTTGTTTTTTCGACCTTTTCGCCAAAAGTCTTAATCATTTGCGCCGCCTCTTTAGCACGCTTGATTTGAATAACGAAAGGCTTAAATTTAGCGTTAAAATCCAACTCATCTAAGCAATTAACGCCGATAACTAGCGTATCAATACCTTGATGAACGATTTTCGGAGATGAAATTATTTGCATTTTAAGCCTTTAGATAGATTTTAGATTTTTAAGTAAGGAAGCTTTTGCAACGACCTCACCACCTGATAGACGGGGCGCAGGCAAAGCCAAACGCCCTAAAATTCAAGCTTTCGCGCCTTCTAGTTTTAGCATTGCCGTCACAAAAAGGTCTACGGCAGGGGTAAATTTATCGAATACAATAACTGGTGTAGTATTGTAAGCGTCGGCATATAACCTAAACTCGATTTTACCGCTAGCGATATAAATTTCGTCCTCGCTTAACTCATTAAATTGACCTTGCGTTATGCGCGTCGTATGCTCGCCGCCGCTATTCATTGCAACGTAAGTTAGCATATATGTATCGTCCCACCTTTCAGGCTCGCCGAATTTGTCAAGAACATCGTTACCGTCTTTGTCCTTTTTGATTTTGCCCTCGATTTGTTTAAGCTTTTTGACCCTAATTTTCTGCTCGAATAGGTCTTTTGACTGGTTGAGCGCGCGATAAATTTCTTTTGCGTGCTGCTCTTGCTCGGGGGTGTATAATGGGGCTGTAGTCTTTGCCATTGTGTTAATTCCTTTCTTTGTGTGATTCGTTTTCGTGTAGTCTGAATTCAGTATCTGAAAAACCTTGCTGTATATACAAAATAGGGGTATTTTTTTGATACCCGCAAACAAATTTAAGCTCCTGCGCGTCGTAGTCAATAGACATTACTTCGGCGAACTTGTCGCCGTGATACTTCTTTGACTGCGGGGAACGAACTTCAAGTTTAAGCATTTTATTTAGCTCCTTTTTGTGAAATTTGATTTACTTCGTTTATTTGATTTTCTAACAAATACCTATTTTGAATAATGCGCGAAACCTCGCGTTTATCCAAATCGCCGTTTTTGATAATCTCTTTTCTTGAAATCTGACAAGATTTTTTTGCTAAAAGCTCAAAAGCAGTTAGCAAAAATTTAGCTTGTGATAACGTTACGTATATTTTCATTGATATAACTTTCGTTTAGTGGGAACAAAGACTTTAAATAACGCACGATTGCACACATTACGGCAACAAGCGCAACTTTTTTCTTTTTTCCCTTGCTTATTAAAGTTTCGTATTTTTGCTTAAATTTATCGTTAAACCGAACGCAAGAAAACGCACTTAAAAACAGTATACGCCTTATTACAGAACTACCGCGCTTATTAATTTTTGGCGACTTATGCACGCTTGAACCGCTTTCGTATATGCGCGGGGATAGCCCTAAAAATGATATAAATTGTTTTTCCGATTTAGCGCGGTTAAAGTGTAGTTGGGGGAATAAATTTAGGGCTAGGTCAATACCAAAGCCTTTATTGTCTTTTATGATTTGCTCACAGTTTGGAACAAAGCTTTTTAAAATTTCAAACGCTATAAGCTTTATTCTTTCTTGTGTTTTTTTCACCTGAAGCGTAAGAGATTTTATTATTTCGGATAATTCCGTATCGGTTACAAAGTCTTGAGATTTTTTAAAATTTTTTAACTGGGTTTGGATTTTTGATAAAAGTAATATTGTAGAATTATAGCTTTTGATTAAACTATATTCGCGGTTATATACGCTAGGATTTAAATCGGCTTTGAATATACGACAGTATAGAGCCAAGCCATAAGCGTCCGTAACGTCTGATTTTTGCAATGTTAAATGTTTTAAAAAATATGAAGTTTTAGCGGGGTTTAACGCGCTATGCTTAATTTGCAAATCGCTAAGCGCAGATTGAAGCGGCACGTGATAGTTATTAGTATGCTCAAAAACCACAAAAATATCATCTTTGATGAATGATTGAAAATAAGCTTTGATTGTATCCGTATCGTTAGGAAGCGATACAAATTTAGGCTTTGCATTTTCAACGGGAGTTAAAAAGCAAAAATCAATTTTTTCTCTTGAGACGTCAGCACCGACAAAGAAAACTTTTTTCATCTGATACCCCTTTGTTTATAAAATGTTTGGCTTTTAATTCTTTCTTGTATTCAGTGTCAAGCACTAAGATTTTTAAACGAATTATATTAAGCCCGTGAAGCCCTTAAATCTTTGGCACGGGAAAACCCCTATTTAATCAACGAGGAACCTCACGGAAAACATTTTAACCGAAACAAGCCGAGATATTAAACTTTTATTGAGAAGACCAGCTTTGGATAAGCTCGGGGTGTTTCGTAGGGTGTATCATACAATTTAATCAGCTCAAAAATAGCGTCGTTATCATCGACGAGGCGCAAGCGATCCCATATAATTTTAGAAAAGATTTTATCCTGCTTTGCGAGATCATTTCGCAGCGGCTTGGCACTATTTTTATATTTATGTCGGCGACGATGCCGGTTATTAAAAGCGAAAATTTTAAAGAAATTTCAAATTTGGATTATTTTTCAAAGCAGGATAGATACGTTATAAAATGGCTTGATATAAGCGGCGAAGAGGAGCTTTTGGAGAAAATTTGCGAGACTGCAAGAGATAAAAATACCCTCGTCGTCGTAAATACGATCAAAAAAGCACAGGAGCTGTTCGTAAAACTAAGAGATAAATTTACCTGCTTTTGCCTAAACGGATATATGTATGATGATCACAAACGCGCTACTATCGAGGCTGTAAGGTGCGCAATAGATAAAAGTAAAGATGATCCGCTTGCGAGTAAAATTTTACTTATCTCCACGCAGTCTATCGAGGCGGGAGTGGATCTTGATTTTGACGTGGGATTTCGTGAAGTCTCGCCCATTAGCTCGATCATACAGACCGCAGGCCGCGTAAATAGGCATTTTGGAGAAATCAGCGGCGAGCTATACGTCTTTCCCGAAATAAGTAAATTTACAAATTTGATTTATGGCGATTTATATAAAGTAAGCGGAACTATTTTGGAGGATTTTAGACGAAAAGAGGTGCGAGAGAGCGAAATTTTAGAAATTTCAAATTTGTATTTTCAAAAAATCAGCAATCAACTGGAAAATTTATATATAGAAAGCGAGATAAAGAAGCTGGAATTCGAAAATATAAATCAAAAAATCGAAGAAATTATGGACGACAACTGCAAACAAACGCTAATCATCGAGCCTGAAGCAAATTTTATCAAGGATTTTGAAGATAAAATTCTTGAAATTAAAAATAGTCCGAATGACGAATTTACGATACGAGATATTTTAAAAAATCACATCAGAAAGTTATCGAAATTTAGCATAAACGTAACGTTAAAAGACAAAGAAAAATTATTACCAAATTTAAGGCAAATACGCGGACTAAAAGATATGTTTTACCTACCGTTTGGCTCGTCTTATTTTTATAGCGACGACTACGGCCTTAAAAAAGATACAAATTTAGATATAACCGACGAGGTATTCGATTAATGTTTTGCAAAGACCAAATCACCGGTACGCTTGTGAATTATTACGTCACCTGCAAGCGCGAGGCGTGGCTTTACGCGCACCATATCCACGCCGATCAGGAGGATGAAAACGTGCTGATGGGCAAGGCGCTAGCGGAGATCAAAGAGAGCGATTTGCAGGATTTTGCATTTTCAAATTTGAAATTCGACAAACTTTCCAAGCAGCGCGGACATTACCTCGTCACCGAATACAAAAAGAGCCTAAAAAACGAGCTTGCAGGCAAGATGCAGCTACTTTTTTACGTCTATCTTTTAAAAACGGGCTTAAATTTAAAAGAGGTAAAAGGCAAACTAATCAACGGTAAAAAGGTGATTTTGGTAGAGGATAGCAGCGAAAATTTCGCTCTGATCGAGCAAATTTTAAGCGAGATAACGTCGCTTGCGAACCTAGAGCGGCCGCCGAAATTTACGCAGGGCAAATTTTGCGCAAACTGCGCTTATAGCGGATATTGCGTGAGTTGAAATTTAGAAAAATGCTAGAAAAATGTACGTGATTTTGTTTTACGACATCGCCGGCGCCGAGCAAAAAGAGAAAAACAACGCAAACCGCATCAGAAAGGCGGTCGAGAAGTTTTTGCCGCGAGTGCAGTTTTCCGTTTTTGAAGGCGAGATTCGCGAGAGCGATTTTAAAAAACTAAGCGCGGTTTTGCAAAAAGAGTGCGCTAGCGAGCTTGATTCTATCGTGATTTATACGTTTAATTCGCTGAAATACTCCAAGCGTATCGTAATCGGACAGGACAAAAGCGGTGCGCTGTTTAGTTAAATTTGCTCGCGTAAATTTGCCGAATTTGACGTCGGCACTTGAAATCCCACCTAAATTTAAGGAAAAAAGATGCAAAAAAGCGACAGGACGCATTTTATTTTAAGCGCAGGCCGGCTTCGCAGGCAAGATAACAATATCTATTTTGATAAATTTGACGATACGGGCGCGCTCGCCGCTAGTAAAATTTTGCCGATAAACGCGATCGATGAAATTTACGTGCTGGCAAAAGTGCAGATCGATACCTACACTATGGCGTTTTTGGCGGACAACAACGTCCTTTTGCATATTTTTAGCCCGTATCAGAGCTTTCGCGGTAATTTTTATCCAAATACCTCAAACTCGGTCAATAAAAGCGGCTTCGTGCTGCTAAATCAGGTTCGCGCCTTTGATGACCCGCTTAAGCGCGCCTACATCGCCCGCGAGATCACTCGCGCGCACATCCTAAACGACGCGGCAAACTGCAAAAGATACGGCGTGAAATTTGACGTCTCGCCCCACATAGAGGCGCTAAACGCAGCGGCGGGCGTGCCTGCGATAATGGCGGTGGAAGGGGCGTTTCAAAAGCTCTACTACGAAAAGTGGAATGAGATAATCGCGGATCAAAAAAGCTTTAAATTTACCGTCCGCTCCAAGCGCCCGCCCGCCGATAAAATCAACAGCTTCATAAGCTACGTAAATACGCGCATTTATAACGTCTGCCTTAGCGAAATTTACAAAACCGAGCTTGATCCGCGTATCGGCTTTTTGCACGAGCCAAACTACCGCGCGCTGAGCCTGCACCTAGATCTTGCGGAGATTTTTAAGCCGATTTTAGGCGATACGCTGATTTTTAGCATGCTAAATAAAAAGGAGATCACGGCAAAGGACTTTCAAACGGACGCCGGTCGGATAAAATTTAGCAACGACGCCGTGCAAAAGATCGAGCTAAAGATGATCGCGAGGCTTGGCGAAACGATCTCGCTGGGCGGGCAAAATCTCACGTGGCGGCAGGTAATCCGTCGCGAAGCTAATCAGATCAAAAAATGTATCTGCGAAGATGCGCCTTATGAGGGGTTTAGGTGGGGATAAATTTGATATTTTGTCGGTAGGATCAAAGTATCTTGGTTGTATTTTGATGATTTGATTTTAGGGTCTTGGCTTCATCAAAATGCGGCACAAAAATCGCTACGCATTTGCGTTCGAATTTGACCTATGCGTCTTTGGCTACGGTATCGAGTTGGGGGGGGGTGCTAGTTTGCTCTTTTCGCGGCGGGATATTTGATTTCTAAGTGCCTTTTTAAATCCAAATCATGTCGATAAAGCTTTTTCTAAGATTTTATAAATGCTGAAATTTGGGGCATTTTGTATCGATACTATTTTGATTTTTATGTAAATTTAAGGCGTAAAAATATAGACTTTGGGTTCTAATAGCCCTAAAAATGTATATTTTGGTGCTGTTAAAATTTACTCCGTTGGAGTTTGAAACAACTAAGCAATGAAACGAATAAATTTAAGAAATCAAGGGTTAAAATTTACTCCGTTGGAGTTTGAAACACTGAATTGACACAAAGAAAAGCGCGAGAAGTTAAGTTAAAATTTACTCCGTTGGAGTTTGAAACCTAATAAAAGACGCTGCTCTGCAATATGATTTTTTTGCGTTAAAATTTACTCCGTTGGAGTTTGAAACCTTGATAACGCGATAACTGAAGACGCGAAAACGCGGTTAAAATTTACTCCGTTGGAGTTTGAAACGAGATAAAAGACGCTGCTTTGCAATATGATTTTGTTAAAATTTACTCCGTTGGAGTTTGAAACTTAAATAACGTAATGAATGAATATCTAATTCAAGAAGTTAAAATTTACTCCGTTGGAGTTTGAAACAAGTGAATATCCCTGATTTTTACAAAAAAGCGGTATTATGTAGCATCCGCACAAAGATTTTTAATTACTTATAAAAATTATATTTGAATTAGTTCTATAATTTTTCCCTTTAAATTTAAATTCAATGGGAATAAGTTTAAAATTGTCTATAAAACTATTTATTACTGGAGATAATAAAGTTATATTTCGCTTTAGTTTCCACGATTCAGCATAATTATTATTATCATATAAAACCACAAATAATCTATTTTCTGCTCCGAATCGCATCTCGCCTTGATTTTCATAAAGCCATTTTATTAATCTTTTTTTATCTTTTTTAATATTTTCAAAAATATTTCTTATTTTATCTTGGTAATCGTTTAATACTTGTTGAGCCCCGGTATCGCTTTTCGCAATATCATTAATTTGAGATAAGATAACGCTTCTAATAGATGTTTCATTGCTTTTTTTATCAAATGTTATATTTAGCTCGTTAGCTTTACTTTTTAAGAATGAAAGTTCAGATTTGGTATCTTTGTATATTGTTTTCCATTGCTCTTTAATTTTTTCCGAAGGCATATATGTAACTTTCAAATCAACTGGGGTATTGTTTATAAAAAAGTCGACATTTTTTATTTGACCAGATGCTGGAATAACACTATCATGTTCACAAAATAGATTTTCTATTAAATAACTGCTCCATTGGTTATACCAACTGTTATATAGATAACCAGACACTGTATATAAAATTGATGTTTTTAGTTTATTTTCCAGCTCTTCAAATTTATAAAACTCTTTAACATAATATTTAACAATAAATTTATCTAGTGAATTTGTGTGGTCTCCTCCCCATCTATAAGTCTCCAGTTTATAAAGCTCGTTTTTAACGTCATCAACAGGCAATTTTCTTATTTTTTCAAGATGTTTATTTTTTAAAAATTTATTAATTTTATCATCCGAAAAAGTAGATTCGTATACCAGCTTAAAAAGACTATTGCCTTTATTTTCTTTGATATTTATTTTAGCATCTATAAAATTTATAAAATCACACAAAAGTTCTTTTCTTGAAATTGCTTTTGTTTTTAACCATTTGATAGATTTTGGATTTTCTTTTTTAAATTCTTGGAGGTTGTTTTCTTTAAAGAGTTTATCCCAATATTCAAATTTAGTCGACATAATATTTACCTCTCAGCCATAACATAAATCTTTATGGGTATTGTATATTAAAGGGAGTTAAAGAATCGTTAAAAAGTTTTACTTTTTTTATAGCTTCGGGTACTTGATTATTTTTTGAAAAGAACAACATATAATCTTTGGTTAACGCCCCTTTTCTATTTGACTGAACGACCGATTTGGCGGAATATTCCATTGGAGCACAACCTAAATAGTATAGTATTTTATTTTGGTATACTTTTTTAATAAAATTCCAATCTTTTTCATTGCTCGCATTAAAAAATAGCACCAAAAGACCATCCGTTTTTAAAATACGTTCTGTTTCGTAAAAAAAACTTATCATATCATTTGTATACTTATGAATATTTTTATCTCTTTCGTTAGCGTTTGATACAATAATTTCGTCCTCAAAATTACTTTTGCACCCTAGTACGGAATTAAATATTTCAGATAATTCCAAGTATGGAATTCGATTAGAGTGTGGTGGGTCGGCAATAATGAGCTTTACGCTATCGCTTGAAATATCTTTCATCTTTTTCAAACAGCTTTCGTTGTAAATCTCAATGTTGCTATAAACTTTATGAACACTGGGTAGATTTTTTAATAATTTTTTGGCCTTATTAATAAAACAGTTCCACACATTTATCTCGAAATGCTCTTTTGGAAGCCAAAAGCCTATAACCCAACTGCCCACTTCTCGCTTACCATTTCTATTAATCACAAAAACCATATTGCTCATCTGGCCGATAGCTGAAGTAACAGTTAAAAGTAAGGCTCTTTTGATATTTTCATCTTTAAATAGATGGATTTCATCTAACAGTATATCTATATTGTAGAGCGCCCTTTTTGTAAAAAAATCATATATCGTCATACTAGAATTAACATTAATTTTATTATTATTGAAAAATGTTATATCGTTTAAGTATTTAGTCTTATATTCATTATATTTATTTAAAGTATTTATATCTTTTTTTGTTGCAATTATCACTTGCTTTTTGCCGTCATTTTTTATCCAAACTTCAGAGATTTTTCCATCTTGCCATACATAATGCGTTGCTATGTTATTTTGCGAATCCGTATAGCTATTATTGATTCTATTTTTAATCGTGTCTTCTAGTCGAGCAATGGCTTTTTTATATTCTGCTTGCGTCGGTAAATTTGTTAAGAAATCGGCAAATATTTTAGAAAAGGGGTTTATATCTATACCTATGAATTTTCTCGTATCGTCTAAAATCGATATTACGTTTGAGCTTCCTAAAAAAGGCTCTAATACCGTATCGCCTTGGGTGGTTAATGTATCTATAAAATATTCGTAGTATTCGAGAGGCTTTTTCCCCCAATATTTGTGAAATCCGTTTATGTCGGTATAAGTTGTGATTTTTTTCATTCTTAGTATCTATATATCTTTGTTAAAGTGTATGATTATTAATAATTATTTTTATTTTTTAACTCTCTTATAATTATATCCTTATCTCTATTTGAAAGATATAAATTAATCCAACTATCAACCCACTCTGGCGTTTTTCTACCTTGCCTAGTAGTAGCCCAGCCGTTCATAGTTAACTTATTCGTTTTAGTAAGCTCGGCAAATTCGTCTCTATCAATTCCCGCTTCTTTAAGCTTTAATAAAAATTCATCGTAATTCATTATGTACCTTAATTATATATCAGCGTATTATACAATTTTTCTTAATTTAAAAGCAAGTAAATTTAGGTAAATAACTTATAATATTTTAAGCAATATTTATGTATAATACATATATTAAAAATAAAAATACATAAAAGGCTTAAAAATGTCCCAACACTTCCTCCTCTCATCTAAAGCTAGAACAATCTCCGTTAGGAAGATAGCTAGTATGAGCGAGAACGAGTGTTACGAGTATTTTAAATCGATTCGTTGGAGTAGTAACAAAGGTAATCCTATCTGTCCGACTTGCGGAAGCGCATCGTCTCACTACTTTATAGAAAGTAGATTACAATATCGCTGCAAGGATTGTTTTCATACCTTTAGCGTTACTAGCGGAACGATATTTCATTCTCATAAGTTAGACTTTAAAGTTATACTTCTTGCTATCGTTATATTTTCTAATGCTACCAAAGGAATTTCAGCCTTACAGCTTAGTAGAGACCTAGACGTTCAATATAAAACGGCTTGGGTCTTGTCCCATAAAATAAGAGAAAGCCTTATGACTAGCGATAGCGGAAATAAATTTAGCGGCATAGTCGAGATGGACGGAGCATACGTCGGAAACTATATAAAACCCGCTAACAACATAAACGCTAGAATAGATAGACGAAAAGCTTTTAAGGCTAATAAACGAGTTATCATATCTTTACGAGAAAGAAATTTATCTGGAAGCGGAGCTAGTAAAACTAAAACCTTTGTCCTAAAAAGCGAAAATAACTTTGATATAAATAAAATAGCTAGAAACCACATCTTACCTAACTCGGAAATTCATACAGACGAAAACTCGGCTTACGATGATTTATTGGCTCATTACAATTTAAAAAGAGTAAATCACCAAATAGAGTATTCAGGACTAAACAGAGAAAATAATAACCAAAGCGAAAGTTTTAACGCTAGATTTAGACGTTTGCAGTACGGTCAATGCCATAAACTAGGAACGCTTTACTTATCAAACTACGCAAACGAGATTGCTTACCGCGAAGATACGAGAAGGCTAGATAATAAAGCAATAATGGACGATATTTTATCAAGATGCCTAGCCGACAACTCAATATCTAACGAGTTCTGCGGATATTGGCAAGGCAATCACAGGGTGGCTGAAAGACTCGGAGCTTAGGAAACTATCTTATAAAATTTTACTCCATTGTCGGTAAATAACGAGATAGTTCCTCTTTTTATGAGCTTTGAAATTAAAGAGGATATGTTTTGCCTATACTTGGCTATAAGAGCGTCATCTACTTCCTCATCTTTAAAAACATACTCGGCTATTTCATTTACGCTACTAGGCTTTATTTTTACACATTCTATAATTCTACGATTTAATTCTCCGTGAGGAAAATACGGTGCATTAGTAACTCTTTTAGCCCGAATGAACGTAGTCTTATAACTAGGGTCGAATATCGCAATAGCCTTATCTATGGTTTCAAGCTCTGATTTTAGCTTTAAAACTATATCCTGATAATATTTGATATTTCCTTGAAGCTCTGAGTGCTTACTAACGAGAGCGGATATTACGTGAGATTCAGCCATATAAAATCCTTTACGATATGCTATAATAGACTGAATTTTAGCGGATTTTATAGTGAAAGTCTTGTGCGGATGCTACATAATACCGCGAGTTTCGATATTTCGTTAGCGTCTGAGTTAAAATTTACTCCGTTGGAGTTTGAAACTCAATAATATAATTGCTAACAAAGATAAGCAATTAAAAGTTAAAATTTACTCCGTTGGAGTTTGAAACTTTAAATCAAAGCGCAAACTTTGACGAGTTGAAAAAGTTAAAATTTACTCCGTTGGAGTTTGAAACCAAACGGTGCTAAAGCTTGAGCGAAACCCATGATATAGTTAAAATTTACTCCGTTGGAGTTTTGAAGTAATAAATTTTTTGCAATCATAGCATTGTTTGGTCTGTTGCGTGCAGACGACAAAAACATAATGTTAAATTTTTCAAAAAATAAATTTACAATAAATCGTTTATTGTTTTCAGCTAATTTATATAGTAGCCTACCGGTTGATTGCCTGCAAGCAGTTTTTCTGGCTTGCGATTTTTAAAGAATTTGACGACGTCAAACGTGATCTTGGCAGCCAAAAGCGCCAAAAAAACGTGTCTAAAAGCATAAAATTTGCCTAGATATTTATGCTTTTTCATAAGCTTTAGCGCGAGCGTTTTTATCGCCTCTATCGGCTTTTTGACTGCTTCGCCGATCATTTTATCTTTTATCTCGTGGATGACGAGAGCGGTTATGGTTTTTAGGTATTTTTTCTTTTTTGAGACGGGTAAATTTTGCATCTTAGTTTCGTCGTAAACGCCGTCAATCCAAGCTTCAAAATTTTGCCGAGCGTTTTTGTTTTTTAGGAGTTTTTCGCCGGCCTTGCTTATCTCGTAAATCCCGCGCGAAGTCTTTAAAATGATCCTTTTTTCTTGCGGTAAAGCTTGAATTTTAGGGCTATTTGCTATAGCGCTTAAAAGCGCGTCCGTTTTGCTCTGGCTGGCACCAGTTTTACGCGATAAAAACTCCGCTATCTCTTTACGACTTGCCTTTTTTCTCTCGTTTAAAAACTGCGCCAATAAAAATAATCCTTGATAATCCATCGCAAAAACTCTCATTATTATATTAAAATGAGAATTATACTTAAAATATCTCAAAATAAAATAAAAGCCAGTATCATTTTGATTTTGGTATATCGCAAGATAAATTAAATTTTGCCTGATTAAAATAAAGTGTTTGTATTGTAAATTTGAAATTTATCCGTGCGCGGACTCTAAAATTTGCGGTAAATTTAATGAAAGACGACAAAAACTTAAGCGCTTCGAGCCGCTTAAATTTGCCATTTTCCGAAAATCAGGCAAATTTAAAGCTCCTAAATTTAACTAACAAAAAACTCCTGCGCGGGCTCTTTACTCTCAAAAGGCTTCACGCAAATCTCGCGCTCGCCGATCCTAGCCAGCACCGCCGTATCCTTATCTGCTCTGGTGTAGGCAAGCGCCAGCCGCACGGCAAACTCGAGGTCGGCTTCGTTAAATTTAGCGTCAATGAAACTCACCGCACCCACGATATCGCCGTCAAATTTGATCTGAGTAAATTTTGGATTATTTAGAGCTAGCAGTTTAGCATTATCGTTTTCGTCGCGGCCGATGACCATTTTGGTGCCGTTTGTTAGGCGCAGATGGCGTCCGAGGCGCAGTAGCTGCATATCCGCGCTCGTCATATCAGGGTCAAATTTGATGAAATCTTTGATTTTATTCGCAAAGCTCTCGATCGTGAGTAAGCACCCGCCGCCCGGCGTCTCGTACTCGCTAAAGCCGAATTCCTTCGCAAGCGCGAGCTGCCTTTTGCGGTCGCGTCCGCTGACGGCGAGCAGTTTACTGCGATCGACCCAGCCCTCGCGCTCGGGCTTCGTGGGCTTCATCAGCTGCGCGGACATCGGACGCAGGATGAGATCCTCCTCGTCGCCAGCTGCGTTTTTGACCTGCGCCATCGCGTCGCGTCTCTGACTCATCGGACGCTGGCCGATCACCTCGCCCGTCGCGATAAAGTCTGCACCCTCAGAGCGCATCATCGCAAGCGCAGTTTTAAACATATATCCGTGGCAGTCGATGCATGGGTTAAAGTGCTTGCCGTAGCCGTGTTTTGGCATAAAAAGCACGTCGCGCAGGTATTCGTTTCTGATATCGATTATTTTAAGCTCGGCTCCGGCTTCGTTCGCGCGGCGGCGTAAAATTTCCGCCTTTTTCTCGTCGCCGCTAAAGCCGATGTCGATGTGGATCGCCGTAACGTCGATTCCTTGGTTTGTCAGTAGCTTGATGGCGATCATGCTGTCCAGCCCGCCGCTAAATAAAACTAACGCTTTCATTTTTTAAGTTCCTCGATAATTTTTTTTATTTTTGATAGTATTTGTTTTTTTTCCTCTAAAGGAATTTGTTTTGCCGAATATTCTTTGTGCAAATTCTCGTAAAAACCAATCCTTAAACGAGCTATGCCTTTTAAGGTATTTTCTTTGTCTTTAAACGCATCGTAGTTTTTAAATATTATCTCACGCACGAAGGGATCATCCGCGCTAACTCCAGCTGTGATTGCTAAATAGGCGGATCTGTGTCGCACAAAATACTCAGGTTTTAAATTTTCTAAAATAATTTTTTTTAGATCCTCATTCTCGATCATTGTTTTTAAAATTTGTATTTCTAGTGGATCTTTGAGTTCGCGCTGATTTTTGCCGAAATTTTGTATTTCGTAGGCTTGCATGCGCTCCTGGGCGGCTTGCGTATTTGCACCTCTAGTTAGCCAAAACGACCCCTCGGCTATCTTTAAAATTTTAGCCACGAGCGGGACGTAAGAGTTTGCGACGATGGGCTTTAGGCTCGCGGTAAAGGCCTGGATCGCTTCTAGCGCCTTTTGCTTTTGCACGGGGCGCGAGAGGTCAAACCCGCTAGCTAGATGCCTGATGTAAAATTCTCCGATCTCCGTGCCGCTTTCAAAAATTTGACGCAGATACTCTATCTTGCCGGCGACGACCATATCGGCCGGATCTGCGCCGCCCTCAATAATGACGACGCTGCCGTCGATTTCGTTTTGCGCGAGCAGCAGGGCGGACTTCGTCGCTGCATTTATGCCTGCATCGTCGCCGTCAAAGCACAAAATAACGCTAATCTCGCCGCGTTTTAAAAGAGGTAGGTGCTTGGTCGTAAGCGCGGTTCCAAGCACGGCTACGACGTTGTTAAAGCCCGCCTTGTGCAGCATGATGACGTCCATGTAGCCTTCGGTGATGATGATCTGATTTTTGGTGAAAATTTCGCGCTTCGCCAGATGGTAGCCGTAAAAAAGCGTGGACTTGTCAAAGACCGCGGACTGGGGCGAATTTACGTATTTAGCTGGGTTTCCGCTGATCGTGCGCCCGCCAAATCCCACTAGCCGCCCCGCGTGCGTGTAGATAGGAAAGGTGATGCGGTTTATGAAACTCGCGTAAATGCCGTTTTCGTTTTGCTTTACGATGCCGATTTCTAGGGCTTCTTTGGGTTCGATTTGATCGTTTTGCAGTAGCCTTATCGTCTGTGCGCTCTCAGGTGCGAAGCCTAGTTCAAATTTATCTATTAGCTCGTCTGTTATACCGCGCGAGTAGAGATACTCCACGGCTGCTGGCGTCTTATAAAGCAGCGAGCGGTAAAAGGCGTTCGCGTTTTCTAGGATGTGCTTGTTTTCCTTCGCCGGTTCGCCGCCGCGCACGTAGTTTAGCGTGAAATTTTGCAACCCCGCGATCTTTTCGACGGCTTCGGGATAGCTTAGCTTTTCGTAGTCCATTACGAATTTGATCGCGTCGCCGCCGGCCTTGCACGAAAAGCAGTGAAATATCCCGCGCGACGGGCTCACGCTCATGCTCGGGTTTTTATCGTCGTGAAACGGACATATGCACACGAAGTTCGCTCCGCTTTTTTTCAGCGGCAGATAGTGTCCGACGACATCGACGATATCGGTTTGCGCTTTTAGTCTTTCTATTGATTTTGGATCGATCATAAGCGAGATTATACAATCGTTTTGCTATAATCGGCGTTAAATTTGACTTTAGAAAGCGGCATTTTGGATATATTTTTTATCGAATTTAGAGACCCGATTTTCGGTCTAGTGGTGCTAGTCGCCGCGGTGCTCGTGATCGCCGTTTTTAGCTACGCGTGGGGTGTTTTTAAGAGCAAGGACGAAAAGGCGGAGATCGCGGGATTTTTGAAAAAATTCGGCAAATCTCAAGGCCTGAGCGACGAAAACAAACAGCTTTTGATAAACTCGGGCGCAGATACGGCTACGATGTGCTTTTTGGCGGGGACGTTTTCAAAAAGCGGGTATTTTGAAAAAGCTATCAACGTCTATGCTGTGGCTTTGGAGCGGGCTAAAAACCGCGCGGCAAAGGAGCAAATTTTTACCGATCTTGGCCAGACTTATTTTAAGGCGGGCTTTCTCGAGCGCGCAAAAAGCGTCTTTTTAGAGGCGCTAAAAATCTCTCCGCGAAATCAAATCGCGCTAAAATCGCTAACGATAATTTTCGAAAAACTAAAAGATTATGGGGGCGCGCTACAGGCTTTGGACGCATTGCAAGAGCTCGGCGAGGGCGTGAGAGCGCAGACGGCCTACATAAAGGCGCTGCAAATTTTAGCGGATAATAGCAAAGACGAAGCGGCCAAAATCGGCGAAATTTTAGCCCTAAAGGACGAATTTGCACTCGTGCGGCGTATGGCGATGGAGAGATTAAATTTAAACGGTTCGGGGCTTAAGGATTTTGCTGATTTTCCGCCGCTAGGGGACGTTTTGGATTTGGTTTATTATCAAAACACGCCCGTAAATTTAACCGATCCCGAGTATAAGAGCCTGTTTTTCGTAAAAGGCATGAGCGACGAGGACGGCGCGCCGCTGGGCTTTGAGTTAGAGGTTTTAAAGAAGTTAAGGGCGGCAAACTACGACAAGGCCGCGCTTAGCTTTAACTACGTTTGCAAGAGCTGCAAAAACGCCTTTCCGATGCATTTTTACCGCTGTCCGATGTGTAGCGAGCTAGGCAGCGTGCAAATTTTGCCTCACATTACGGAAAAATCCGATGAAAACAGTATGCCTTTTTAGCGACGGCTCGTGCCTGGATAACCCTGGGCCGGGCGGCTGGGCGTACATCCTAGAGTACGGCGAGCACAAAAAAACGGCAAGCGGCGGCGAGGCACACACGACAAACAATCAAATGGAACTGCGCGCCGCGATCGAAGGGCTAAAGGCGCTAAAGCAGCCCTGCCGCGTAAAGCTCTACACCGATAGCTCATACGTCGTAAACGCCGTAAATGCGTGGCTAGATGGCTGGGTAAAGAAAAGCTTTAAAAACGTAAAAAACGTCCCACTGTGGCAGGAGTATCTAAGCGCGAGCAAGCCGCACGAGGTTGAGGCGATCTGGGTCAAAGGCCACGCCGGACACACGCAAAACGAGCTTTGCGACGAGATGGCGCGCGAGCAAGCCGTAAAGATAAAAAATAGCTTAAAAGGCGAATAATGCGAAATTTGGAAGAGAAATTAGGTTATAAATTTAAAGACGAAAAGCTGCTAAAAACCGCGCTCACGCATAAAAGCGTAAAAGGCGGCGCAAACAACGAGAGGCTCGAGTTTCTGGGCGATGCGGTGATGGATCTGGTGATCGGGGATTATCTTTTTCACAAATTTTCGCGCCTAAGCGAAGGCGATCTAAGCAAACTGCGCGCCGCGCTCGTAAATGAAAAAAGCTTTGCCGAGCTCGCCAAATATCTAAATTTAGGCCAACTCATCAACATCTCGCCGGCCGAGGAGCACAACGGCGGACGGCTAAAAGCATCGATCTTATCAGACACCTTCGAGGCGCTAATGGGCGCGATCTACCTAGAAAGCGGCTTTGACGCCGTGCGCGCGGCTAGCCTAAAGGCCTTTGAGAGATGCTACCCCGATATAAATTTCAACCGCATGGTAAAAGACTACAAAACCGCGCTGCAAGAGCTCACTCAAGCGCGCTTTGCGGAGATACCAAAATACGTGCTGGTGGGCTCAAAAGGCCCCGATCACAAGAAGGAATTTGAGATCGCGCTGATGCTAAACGAGCGCGAGATCTCGCGAGCCGCGGGCAAGAGCAAAAAAGAAGCCGAGCAAAAAGCCGCCAAAACCGCGCTTGAGATTTTGGGAGAGGGCAAGTGAATACCTTCGGACGCAAACTAATGCTAACGACGTTTGGCGAGAGTCACGCAGCGGCGATCGGCGGCGTGCTAGACGGCTTTCCTGCGGGCGTGCGTATTGATTTAAATTTTATCCAAAGCGAGCTTGACAAACGAAAACCGGGCGGCTCTAAATTTGCCACGGCCAGGAGCGAAGGCGACTGCGTGGAGATTTTAAGCGGCATGTTTGATGGCGTCAGCACGGGCACTCCGATCGGTTTCATCATCCGAAACGAAAATCAAAAATCGGGCGATTATGAAAATTTACGCGAGCTCTTTCGTCCAGGTCACGCCGACTACGCTTACTACCGAAAATACGGCATCCGCGACCACAGAGGCGGCGGACGCAGCTCGGCTAGAGAGACGGCCATTCGCGTGGCCGGCGGCGCGATAGCTCAAATTTTACTGGGCGAGTTTGGCGTCAGCATACAAAGCGGCGTGGCTAGCGTAGGTAAAATTTCGTGCGGCGAGCAGCCGGATTTTGAGCTGGCGGCGAGCTCGGAGATATTTTCGCTGGGTAACGAAGAGGCAATGAAAGAAGAAATCCTAAAAGCCAAGCAGGAGCACGACAGCATCGGAGCCAGCGTTGTCACGGTTGTCTGCGGCGCGCCGGCCGGGCTTGGCGAGGGGCTATACTATAAATTTGACGCTGCCATCGCGGCTGCGATGATGGGCATAAACGGCGTCAAAGCCGTAGAGATCGGCGAGGGCGTGAATGCTAGCAAGATGCGCGGCAGCGAAAATAACGACTCGATGAGCGCGTCGTATGCGGGCGTAAATTCGGGAGACTCGGACGTGCGATCAAATTTAAACGGAGGCAAATTCGACGAATTTAAAAACGCTTGCTGTGACCCAAATTTGGACGAGAAATTCGGCTTTGTCTCAAATCACGCGGGCGGAACACTAGGCGGCATGACGAGCGGGCAAGAGGTCATGATAAAGACGCATTTTAAGCCGACTCCGTCGATATTTTTATCTCAGGCGACGCAAAACGTGTGCGGAGAGGATACCCTCTGCGAGCTGCGCGGGCGGCACGATCCGTGTATCGGAGTGCGCGGCAGCGTCGTAGCCACCGCAATGGCTAGACTAGTAACGGCCGATATGTTACTTTTAAATTTGAGCGCAAATCTTGCGAGTTTAAAGAAAATTTACGGCTAACTCCAAGATGAGCCGCGTCCCAAACGAAGCTGAGCAAAACGGACGCTGCACGCGTAAAATTTTCGATGATTTTGCGCGCGTTTGGACGAGCCAGCCGTAAATTTCGACTGAAAATACGTAAAATCCCGCCGCGAAATTTATAAAAATCGGACATTTTCATGTGCGGCAAAGACGTTTGGCGAATTTATATCTACGATATAAACGGCGCAACAGAGACATTTGATATAAAAAATATCTCGCACGCAGGCTTAGAAAATTTACTCGCAGACGCCGCAAAATATCTAAAATTTATGCAAGAAATCATAGAAAAATGGAGCGCACCGATGAGACGGGAGCGCGTAAATTTAGACTTTTAATCCAAACGCCAAGCGCAAATACGTCCTCAAAAAATCGCGACCAACGAACTACGAAGCTCGGAAATCCAAGCCTTGGCACGATATTTACGCGAACGAGTCGGCTTTTTGCGTTTATGAGGAGTTTCGCAGCTTTTTAAAATATCCAGCGAAAAATAAGCCAAATTTGCTTCATTTTTGCGTTTAAATTTGCGGGATTTTTAACTAAAATTTAGAGTTTTACCGCTACGCCAAGCGGTGGTCGCCCTGAGGTCAACGGCATTGCGAAAAGCGCGCGTAAATATCAAATTTACTCTTATTTTTTTGTAAAATCAAATTCGGCAACTAGGCCGTATCGCATAACTCGGTCACTCATAAAGTCGCCGATAAAACAGTTAAATTTAAAGACATTTTAGTTTTAGTTTTTTGACGTTTATGCTTAAAATTCGTATAATTTACCGTTGCGCAAATGTTCAATCTATTTTACGAAAACAAGGCTACGCAAAGTCAAATTTGTTCGTCAAACAGCCCGCGCTCAAAGCTTTTTACGCGAAAGCTGCGCCTTTGCAGCGGTGAGTCGCCCAGTTTTGCTATTGCGTCCAGATGCGCCTTTGTGCCATATCCTTTGTGCGCGGCGTATCCGTAGCCAGCATGCACGCCGTCCCACGCCGTCATCAGCGCGTCGCGGCTGACCTTGGCTAGGATGCTTGCGGCGCTTACCTGCGCGACTTTGCCGTCGGCTCCGACCATGGTTTTTATGCCGGTGCCGTAGTTTGCGTTGCCGTCGTAGAGTAGCTCGCAGTCCGTAAAATGCGACTTAAACAGCCGCAGTGCGCGTCTGAAGCACTCGCTAAGGCCTAGCTCGTCGATCTCTTTGTTTGAAAAATATACGATGAGAAAGTCCGAGTTTTTGATGATCTCGCGAAACAGCTGCTCGCGCAGCTTCGCCGTTAGTTTTTTTGAGTCGTTTAGGCCCGCTATTTCGCGCTTTAGCACGCATGCAGCTACCGCCAAAGGCCCAGCCAGTGCACCGCGACCTACCTCGTCGATGCCGCAGATTTGAGGATTTAATTTGCCTTTTAACATTTTGTTTAATATAGTCTATAAAAATACCTAAAAGTACGGCAATATTTTGCCGCATAATCGTATATATTAGCCATAATAAATCATTAATTAAAGGTCTATTTCGTTAATTGATTTACAATATTGTCAAAAATATATTTTACTAATTCAATCATTTTATCTTGTTTTTTATGTATAAGATCTGTTAAAACGCTATCTAAAATATCTGTTTTAATATTTTCGGTTGCTATATAATTTTGTTGTACCCAAAAAATTTCATAGCCAGTATCTACAACTGCGTCACAAGTCTTGCCGCTACTTCTAGTTGCACAGATTATTATGTCGCAGTTATTTTTTTTAAAAATAGGTAGGCTTTCGAAAATTCGAGAATTAGGATCGCCCTGGCTTTCTATTCCTATTTGTAGTTTCTTTTTATTATGAATCAATTCATAGATTTTAAAAATATCTCCAGTATCGTTTGAGTCTCGAAATTTTTGCCCCGCATGCTCATTTACTGCTATGCTATATGTTTGTTGTATTATCTTGTCAATCTCCTTTATAACGCTAGATTTTCCGCAATTAGATATCCCGTAGAGAGCTATAATAACTTTTGCGCCCATAAATTACTCCTTGATAATAATTAAGATATTTCTATAAAATTATACTAAGACAATATATAAATTTGCCTAAAACAGTCCGAAATTTTGCTTTAAATGCTCTTTGATGGGCTCAAGTGGTAGCGATACCTCGCTATTTTTACTGCTGGCCGTGCCGTCATAAAAGGTAATGCCGCTTGGCGAGAGCGTAAAATTTTCGCTCGGCGTTATCTTTTCTTTTGCGAATATCGCCGCTAAATTTGCATCGTTTAGATCCTTAAAAACGTCGTTCAAATTTATCTTTTTTATGTTTTTGAGCCAGATGGTTTTGCATATTTTTCCGCTTGCGCCTAGTTCGCAGACGCTTCTTATTTTGCCGTTTTGATACTCGAGGTTATTTAGCGCGCTTGCGGCGTTTTTTGATGGGTCTTTGAGCCGTGCTGACTTAAAATTTTCAAGCTTTGCGGCGAGAGATTTTTTGTTATTTTGCGCAAATTTAGGCGCGTAAAAGTCGCTCGCGACGGCTTCAAATCGTGCTCCGTCTCGCCCGATCTCTTGCAGCCCAAGCGCGGTAAAATCATAGCTTGCGACCTGCTTTATCGCGACTTTTCGCGCCTTGCCTCTGATCGCTAGTTTGCCCGTTAGTTCGCCGTTGTCCGCTTTTACGCTTAGATTTAGCCACTCGGTGACCGCGCTTACGGCCGTTATATCGGCGCCCGATTTTTCGATGCTGCCTTTACTGAAGTCGTATCTGGCGCCCTCAAAAAATGCGTGACCTTGAAATTTGGGCGGTAAAATGACGCCCTTGTCGCTAAAATTTTCAAACTCAGCCTCAAGCTCGCTGATGTAGAGCTCAAATTTGCTCCCGTCCGCCTCGCCTGCAAATTTATAAATTTTGCCCTCGTTTTCGTGCCTGATCTCGTAGCCTAGCGCCAAAACGCAGGCTAAAAATATCGCCGCAACCGCTCTCATAGTCGCTCCTTTTATATGCCCAGCGCCCAGCGAGAAAACGGCGCGACCTCGCATTTTATGCCCTCTATGCTCGTCTCGCCCGAGTTTGCCACGCTGATTGCTTGTAGCCTATTTATACCTAAAATTTTTAAATTTGCGTGCAGTTTTTTAAATTTTAAAAAGACCAAATCCGCATCGCTAAACGGCGAACAAATGATCGCAAGTTTCCTTTTTGGCAGGAAAAAGTCAAGCTCTTTGGTGTAAAAAATCTGCTCGTTAAATTTGGCCAGCTCGCAAAAAACCGTGTTATTAAAATTTTTAGCGAAGTCCTTTTTTAGGCTTAGCGCGCTTTTAAACGCAAAGTCGTTAAAATAAAGCCTCTTTGCGGCGTTTGGCTCGTTAAATTTCTCTACCAAGCTAACCACGCTCATATTTTCTAGCTCGCTAAGCGCGCCGTAAACGCTATCTTTTGAGATTTTTCGGGTGGATTTTAACGTGCTAAAAATCTCAAAGACGCTCACGTTTTGCGCTTGAGCCTTCGCGCACTCTTTTAGCACGGCTAGTTGCGTGGCGGATAGAGACGATTTTAGTGCGGTTTGCAGATTTGCTGCGACGTTTTCGGCATCGCAAAAGGCTGATGCCGGACTCCTGCCGTGAAGCAAAAAGTGGCTAAAAAGCGTTTCGGGATCGATCTTTTTTGAAAAAAAGGCGATAAACTCCTCGTAGTCTAAAAAATCCAAATTTAGCTCGCTAAAGCCGCTCAAATTTGCATCTTTAAGCCGCGAAGCGACGATAAAATTTGATAAATTTAGCTCCAAAACCGGCTCAAATTTATCCTGAAATCTCTGCTCGAAATCATCGATCGCTAGAATTTTTATCTGCGGATTTTGGCGTAAAAACTCGGGCAAATTTGACAAAATATCATCCGCATCTATGCGAAGGTCGCCTAAATTTACATATAAATACTCTTTGCTCTCGCATGCCGACAAAAAGCCAGCGATTAGAGATGTTTTGCCGCTTCCTATGCCGCCTTTTATCAGCGTTTTTGGTGTCGTGATTTCAAATTTTCTATTTATAAATTTGATGTTTTTCGGTGGGTTTTGATAAAGCGCGTTTAGGGTTTGCATTTTTAGCCTTTAAAATTTGGAAAATTATAGCGAAGTTTCCTTATAAAGAGGAAGCTAATTAAAATTTGACGCCAAAAAACAAGGGTAAATTTAACGATTTTTAAAAAAAAAAAGGGGGGGGGGGATAGAATGCGTTAAATTTTTATTTGAAAGGTGGATATTATGAAAAAAATTACGGTTTTTGGTCTGATGTTAATAAGCGCTTTGGCGATAGACAATCCGATGGCAGATATACTAAAGGACTATGAAAACAAGTGTAATGCCGGAGACGAGATGGCGTGCGGCGTGGCGGGCGGAGTTTATGATTTTGCCTTTGAGGCGTACGGGGTAAAGCAAGACTACGGCAAGGCGATGAAATTTTATAAAAAGGGTTGCGATAATGGAAACTACAGGTCGTGCAATAATCTAGGCTTTATGTACGAAAATGAAAAAGGCGTAAAGCGGGACTACAAAAAAGCGTTTGAGTTATATGCTAAATCTTGTGATGTCGGAAACGACGCGCTCGGTTGTAGAAATCTTGGATTTTTGTATATCAATAAGCATGTTTCAGGTATAAATGAGAAGCAAGCGTTTTTGGAAGGATTTGGGCGTGTTAAAAAAAGCTGCGACATCACGCCGGATTTTACTGCTTGCAGCTTTTGGGCGATATATACTTAGAATTAAATGAGAAAAACGACGCAATGAAATATTATCAAAGAGCATGTACTGCCGGGGCTACCGATAATGTTGTTCAATCTTTTGAAGAAGGCGTTAAGCTTTGGCAACTAACTGCGCAATGTACGAACTTTTAAAGCAAGGCTCAAGATGATTATTTAAAATTTGGACATGACTTTAAACTGTCCAAATTTATCCCAAATCAAATTTAAATATTTCGCTTCAAATTTTCAGCCGAATTTACAAAAACTTCCTTATAAAAAGGAAATAATTTTATTAAATTTCATCAAATTTGCTCAAAATATTGACATTAAAAAGCCATTTGGATAAAATCCGAGTCTCTTACACAAGTAAGAAGTGTCGTATGTTTGCGACAAGTTCTATTCAAAGGAAAGAAAATGGAAAGAATCAGGCTTAAGCTTAAAGCTTATGACCATAGAGTTCTCGACCGCACAGTTGCAGCAATAGTAGAAGCTGTCAAACGAACGGGCGCCGACGTCAGAGGTCCGGTGCCGATGCCTACGAAGATCAAACGCTACACGGTCTTAAAATCACCACACATTAACAAAGACTCACGCGAGCAGTTTGAAATGAGAATTCACGCTAGAATGCTAGATATCGTAGCGGCTACGCCCGATACCGTCGACTCGCTAACAAAGCTTGACTTAGCCCCTGAGGTTAACGTCGAAGTCCGTGCGATGGGCAAATAAAGGCGAGGTGAAAGATGGAATATATCGTAGAAAAAATAGGCATGAGCAGAACGGTAAACAACCCGAGCATCCCTGTTACGCTTCTAAAAGTCGTAAACGCTAAAGTTTGCGAAGTGAGCGAATGCGGCAGCGCGATAGTAGCTTATGCTAAAGGTAAAGCAAAAAATAAAGCCATAGAGGGTCAGCAAAAAAAATATAGCCTAACGGCGGAATTTAATAAATTCGCAACCCTAGAAGTCGCCAATAAAGAGGCAGGCGATCTTGATTTTAGTCCGCTTAGCTCGGCTAAAATTTTAAAAGTTAGCTTCAGCTCAAAAGGTAAAGGCTATCAAGGCGTCGTGAAAAGACACGGCTTTGGCGGCGGTCCGAAAAGTCACGGTTCTCGCTTCCACAAAAGACACGGCTCTATCGGTAACCGCGAGTGGCCGGGACGCGTTCAGCCTGGCATGAAGATGGCCGGACACACCGGAAACGAAAAAGTTACCGTTAAAAACGAGATCGTAAGCTTTGACGCCGAAAACGGAATTTTGGTTTTAAAAGGCAGCGTCGCTGGCTATAACGGCGCAATGGGCAGAATAAGGATAGTAAAATGAGTAAAGTTTGCGTATTAAACGAAAAATTTGAAAAAGCTAGCGAGCTTGATCTACCGGCTAACTACGCTGAGATCAACCCGCACAACCTATATCTTTACGTTAAGTCTTATTTGTCCGGTATGCGTTCAAATTCGGCTCACACCAAAACCAGAGCTTTCGTAAGCGGCGGCGGTAAAAAACCGTGGAGACAAAAAGGTCGCGGCGGCGCTAGAGCGGGCTCGACCAGAACTAACGTCTGGGTAGGCGGCGCGGTGGCGTTTGGTCCGAGCAACGAGCGAAACTACTTCCAAAAGGTCAATAAAAAGCAAAAAAGATTGGCGCTTGAGTTCGCGCTAAACGAAAAAGCTAACGCGGGTAAAATTTTCGCGGTAGATAGCATAGAGATCGCAAGCGGTAAGACTAAAGACGCTGCTAAAGTAATCAGCGCGTTAAATTTGAGAGACGCTTTGGTCGTAAAAGATCTGCTTGACGACAACACGCTATTGGCGTTTAGAAATTTATCAAACTGCTATCTAATCGATGCGAGCGAGATAAACGCTTACTTAGTGGCGACTTACGGTGCCGTCGTTATCGAGAAGGCCGCACTTGAATCTATAATAAAAGAGGGCTGAAATGGCAGATATAACTGATATCAAAACGATTTTATATACGGAAAAAACTCTCGGTCTTCAAGAGCAAGGCGTGGTCGTCATACAAACTTCGCCTAAGATGACTAAAAATAGGCTGAAAGAAATTTTGAAAGAGTATTTTGGAGTAACGCCGCTTCGCGTAAATTCGCTTAGAATCGACGGAAAAGTTAAGCGTTTCAAAGGAAGAGAAGGACAACGAAGCGAGATAAAGAAATTTTACGTTAAGTTGCCTGAAGGCTCAAGCCTAGAAAACACGGAGGCGTAAGATGGCGATAAAAACATATAAACCTTATACACCTAGCCGCAGATTTATGACGGGCTTATCAAGCGAAGATATCACCGCTAAACCTAGCGTGAGAAGCTTGCTTGTAAAGATCCCTGTAAGCGGCGGTAGAAATAATAACGGAAGAATAACTTCTAGACATAAAGAGGGCGGAGCGAAGAAACTTTATAGAATCATCGACTTTAAACGCCGCAAATTCGGTATCGAAGGTAAAGTTGAAGCTATCGAGTACGATCCGAACAGAAACTGCCGTATCGCGCTTATCGCTTATAAAGACGGCGAAAAACGCTATATCATCAGACCAAACGGACTAAACGTTGGCGATGTCGTAGCAGCAGCCGAGGCAGGTCTAGACATAAAACCTGGCAACGCGATGAAACTAAGAAACATCCCGGTTGGTACTATCGTGCACAACGTGGAGCTAAAACCTGGCAAGGGTGCTCAGATGGCTCGTTCAGCCGGCGGTTACGCTCAGCTAATGGGTAAAGAGGAAAAATATGTAATGCTTCGCTTGCCAAGCGGCGAGATGAGACAAGTACTTGCAGAGTGCATGGCTAGTATCGGCGTAGTAGGTAACGAAGACTGGGCGAACGTAACTATCGGTAAAGCCGGACGTAATCGCCACAGAGGTATCCGTCCTCAAACTCGCGGTTCTGCGATGAACCCGGTAGATCACCCGCACGGCGGTGGTGAGGGCAAGAAAAACTCAGGCCGTCATCCTGTTACTCCATGGGGTAAACCGACTAAAGGTGCTAAGACTCGCCGCAAGAAGGCTAGCGATAAGCTTATAATTTCAAGAAGGAAAGGTAAATAGAGATGGCAAGATCACTCAAAAAAGGACCTTTTGTCGATGAGCATGTAATGAAAAAAGTCGTTGCCGCTAAAAAAGCTAACGACAACAAGCCGATAAAAACATGGTCTAGACGCAGCACGATAGTGCCTGAAATGATAGGCCTAACGTTTAACGTTCATAACGGCAAGAGCTTCATTCCAGTATACGTTACGGAAAACCACATCGGATATAAACTAGGCGAATTTGCTCCTACGCGCACATTTAAGGGTCACAAAGGCTCAGTGCAAAAGAAAATCGGTAAGTAAGGGGATAAGATGAGCAAATCAATTATTAAATTCGTAAGACTATCTCCGACTAAAGCCAGACTGATCGCAAGAGAAGTACAAGGCATGAACGCCGAATTTGCACTAGCTAGCCTTAGCTTTATGCCAAATCGCGGCGCCAAATTTATCGCCACGGCTATCAGCTCAGCGGTAGCTAACGGCGGATTTGAGCCCGAAGAGGTTATCGTTACAAGCTGCCGCGTGGATGCGGGCCCAGTATTAAAAAGATTTAGACCGCGAGCGAGAGGAAGCGCAAGCAGAATCCGCAAACCGACTTCTCATATCTTAGTAGAAGTATCTAAACCTGAAAAGAAGGAAGCGTAATATGGGTCAGAAAGTAAATCCGATAGGTCTAAGACTAGGAATAAACCGCAACTGGGAGTCAAGATGGTTTCCTGCTAAAGGAACTTTGGCTGAAAATATCGGCGAAGACTACAAAATTCGCGCTTTCTTGAAAAAGAAACTTTACTACGCGGGCGTTTCTCAAATTTTGATCGAGAGAACGGCTAAGAAAATTCGCGTAACCGTCGTAGCAGCTCGCCCTGGTATTATCATCGGCAAAAAGGGCTCTGACGTAGAGAAGCTTAAAGAGGATATCCAAAAGCTGATCAACAAAGAAGTAAACGTAAATATCAAAGAAGAAAGAAAAGCTCAAGCTTCAGCTCAGCTAGCTGCGGAAAACGTAGCAATGCAACTTGAAAAACGCGTTGCATTTAGACGCGCAATGAAAAAAGTTATCCAAGGCGCTCAAAAATCAGGCGCTAAAGGTATCAAAATTTCAGTCGCTGGACGTCTTGGTGGTGCAGAAATCGCTAGAACAGAGTGGTACTTAGAGGGTCGCGTTCCGCTTCATACTTTAAGAGCTAAGATCGATTACGGCGTTGCTGAAGCGCATACGACTTATGGAAACATAGGCATAAAAGTGTGGATATTTAAAGGCGAGGTTCTTCAAAAAGGCGTTCAACCTGAAAAGAACGAAGAAGAAAAAGCCGATAAAAAACCGCGCAGAGCAAGAAGAGGTAAATAATCATGTTGATGCCAAAACGAACTAAATTTCGCAAACAGATGAAAGGCAGAAACCGCGGTAAAGCTACTCGCGGCGCCGATCTTGCTATGGGCGAGATCGGAATAAAAGCTGTAGAAGCAGGCCGCGTAAATTCGCGCCAGATCGAAGCGGCTCGTGTGGCTCTAACTCGCCACGTAAAACGCCAGGCTAAAACTTGGATCAGAGTTTTCCCAGATAAGCCGCTAACCAAAAAACCTCTACAAACTCGTATGGGTAAAGGTAAAGCCGGAGTCGAAGAGTGGGTTATGAATATAAAACCAGGTCGTATAATAGTCGAAATGGCGGGCGTAGATGAGGAATTAGCGCGCGAAGCTCTAACTCTAGCCATCCACAAACTTCCGTTTAAGACTAAAATCGTAACGCGAGAGAGTGAAAATGAAATATACTGATATTAAAGACAAAAGCGTTGCAGAACTTAACGCGTTATTGAAAGAGAAAAAGGTGCTTTTATTTACTTTAAGACAAAAGCTAAAAACTATGCAGCTAAGCAACCCTAACGAGATTAGCGCCGTCCGCAAGGAAATAGCGCAAATCAACACTGCAATTAGCGCTTCAAAGTAAGGGGTGAGAAATGGCATTAAAAAGAGAAATTCAAGGTGTCGTTTTACAAAAGGCCGGCGATAAGACGGCTACGATTTTGGTTGAGAGACGCGTTATGCACCCAAGATACCACAAATTCGTAAAACGCTTTAAAAAATATATGATTCACGACGAAAAGAACGAAACTAAAGCGGGCGATACTGTCGTAGCTATCGAATGCAGACCGCTAAGCGCGAGAAAATCTTTCCGCTTAAAGACTATTTTAGCGACGGGGGTTGAGTAATGATACAATCTTTTACGAGGCTTACGGTTGCCGATAATAGCGGTGCTAAAGAGCTAATGTGTATTAAAGTTTTGGGCGGTAGTAAGAGAAGATACGCGACGCTTGGCGACGTTATCATCTGCTCGGTCAAAAAGGCGCTTCCAAACGGTAAGATCAAAAAAGGTCAAGTGGTAAAAGCGGTCGTCGTTAGAACTAAAAAAGAGGTTCAAAGAGATAACGGCTCGCTAATCCGCTTCGACGAAAACGCAGCCGTCATCCTAGATAACAAACGCGAGCCTATCGGTACTCGTATCTTTGGACCGGTCGGCCGTGAGGTTAGATACGCTAACTTTATGAAAATCGTTTCGCTTGCTCCGGAGGTGTTATAATGGCTAACGTTAAATTTAAAGTAAAAAAAGGCGATACCGTTAAGATCATCGCAGGCGACGACAAAGGTAAAACAGGTAAAATTTTATCCGTCCTAGCCAAAAAAGGACAAGTCATCGTCGAGGGCTGCAAGGTAGCTAAAAAAGCTATAAAACCTAGCGAAAAGACCCCAAACGGCGGCTTTATCAATAAAGAGATGCCTATTGATATCTCAAACGTTGCAAAAGTTGAGGGCTGAAAATGAATAGATTAAAAGCTAAATATAACGAGGTCGTAAAGCCTGCTTTGGCTAAAGAATTCGACATCAAAAATCCTATGCTAATCCCTGCGATCGAAAAGATTGTGATAAGCGTAGGCGCTGGCGAATCTGCTAAAGATCAAAAGCAACTTCAAAACATCGCCGATACTATTTCGCTAATCGCCGGACAAAAAGCTGTTGTTACCGACGCTAAAAAATCGGTTGCTGGCTTTAAAGTGCGCGAGGGTTTCCCTGTCGGCGTAAAAGTAACGCTTAGAAAAGAGAATATGTTTGCGTTTTTAGACAAGCTAATCTCTATCGCGCTACCGAGAGTTAAGGACTTTAGAGGCCTTCCAAAAGACGGTTTTGATGGACGTGGAAACTATAACTTCGGTCTTAACGAGCAGCTAATGTTCCCAGAGGTCGAGTACGATAAGATTTTACGCACTCACGGTATGAATATAGTTATAGTCACGACGACAAACAGCGACAAAGAGGCATTCAAATTGCTTGAGCTATTTGGTTTGCCGTTTGCGAAAGGAAAGTAATATGGCAAAAAAATCAATGATAGCAAAGGCTGCCAGAAAGCCTAAATTTGCGGTTCGCGGCTATACGAGATGCCAAATTTGCGGACGTCCGCATTCGGTTTATAAAGATTTTGGAATTTGCCGCGTATGCCTAAGAAAAATGGCTAACGAGGGACTAATCCCAGGTCTAAAAAAAGCAAGCTGGTAAGGAAGAGAAATGTTAAACGACTTAATTTCAGACGGACTAACTCGCATTAGAAACGCCGCAATGAGAAGACTCGAGACTACGAAGCTTCTTCATTCAAACGTCGTCGAGGCTACTTTATCTATCCTTGCGGCTAAAGGCTATATCGAGAGCTACAACGTCGTAGAAGAAGATAAAAAGAAATTTATAAACGTAGTTTTAAAATACGACGAGCACGGCAGAAGCGTGATTAACGAGCTTAAGCGCGTATCAAGCCCAGGCCGCCGCGTTTATAAGGGAAAAGACGAGATCAAGAGATTTAAAAACGGCTACGGAACGATCATCGTTAGCACCAGCAAAGGCGTTTTAAGCAACGAAGACGCTCACAAAGCTGGCGTAGGCGGCGAGATCCTCTGCTCTGTGTGGTAATTGTCTAAAACGCTACGGGGGTAGCGTTTTAGATTACCTTGAAATGAAGTTTGAATTGATAGGCTTGTTTTTGTAGCAAGACGTCAATTCGACATCATTAGAATGATGTTTAAAACGATAGGCTTGTTGTATTTGCAACTGCGACATCGTTTTTGCATTTTTGAAACGAAATTTGACCAGCAGGTTTTCGTAGTTTATAAAATTTACGAAAAATTTTCGCCGTCAAATTTATAAAATTTAAAAACGGAAGTTTAAATTTAAAAAGCTTCCCAAATTTAGCTCGGTTTGCAAATTTATCCAAATTTGCCAAAGCTAAATTTAAAAACGACGATGTCAAATCTGACGTTAAGTTTTGGAAAGTTACTCCAAAAAATAAGTCGAATTTGACGAGAAAATTAAAGTGTTTGAAGCGGTTTTTTATCGCTTCGATTCATTTCTATTTTTATGGTATTGCGGTATCCATTCGTAAAAGTAGACATACCCTAGACAAGTAAAAAAGGAAAAAAATGTCACGTATAGGAAAACAGCCGATAGCTATTCCAAGCGGAGTAGAAGTCAGCGTAGAAGGCAACGTCCTTAAATTTAAAAAAGGCGCTCATTTAAAAGAGCTTGACACAAAGGGGCACGTAGATGTCAAAATCGAAGATGCTCACATAGTATTTTCTCCAAAGAGCGACGAGAGACAAGATAGAGCCTACTGGGGCACTTATAGAGCGCTTGCAAACAATATCGTCATCGGCATCACAAAAGGTTTTGTTCGCCAGCTTGAGATCAACGGCGTCGGTTACAAAGCCGCTGCTAAAGGCCAAGTACTTGAGCTTACTTTAGGATTTTCTCATCCGATAAATCACGAAGTGCCAAAAGGCGTTGAAATCAGCGTAGAGAAAAATATCATCACTATTAAAGGCGACGATAAGCAAGTGGTCGGTCAGATCGCGGCTCAAGTCAGGGCGTATAGACCGCCTGAACCGTATAAGGGCAAAGGCGTTAAATACGTAGAAGAGCGCATCATCCGCAAAGCCGGTAAGACATCTAAGAAGTAAGGGATAGATAATGACAGCAAATGTATTAAAAAGAAAACTCGCTCTTAGAATCAAGAGAAAAAGAAGAATCAGAGCCAAAATTTCCGGCACTGCGGTATTGCCTAGAATTTCTATCTTCAAATCAAACAGAACTCTTTACGTCCAAGCTATCGATGACGTAGCAGCCGTAACTCTAGCGGCAGCAGACGGCAGAAAACTAGGCATAAAAGCAAACAAAGAAGGCGCCGTAACTTTGGCTAAAGAATTCGCAAAAACTCTAAAAGCTAAAAAAATTGAGACGGCATTATTCGACAGAAACGGCTATTTGTATCACGGCGTTATAGCGGCTTTTGCAGACGCATTACGTGAAAACGGTATCAAACTATAAGGAAAATCGCTATGGAAAAATATAACAGAGAAGAATTCGAAGAAGTAATGGTTGATATCGGCCGCGTTACAAAGGTCGTAAAGGGCGGTCGTAGATTTAGATTTACGGCTCTTGTCGTAGTAGGAAACAGAAACGGCCTAGTAGGCTTTGGCTTCGGTAAAGCAAAAGAGGTGCCGGACGCTATGAGAAAAGCCGTAGACGACGCGTTTAAAAACATCATCGAGGTAAAAAGAAAAGGTTCGACTATACCTCATGACGTAGAGGTTAAATTTAACGCTAGCCGCGTTTTACTTCGCCCTGCTAGCGAAGGTACGGGCGTGATCGCGGGCGGTAGCGCTCGTCCTATTCTAGAGCTTGCGGGCATCAAGGACATCCTAACAAAATCGCTTGGCTCAAACAACTCGGCAAACGTCGTTCGCGCTACTTTAAAAGCGCTAAGTATGCTTAAAGGCTAAGGAGAAGATATGGGACTAGAAAATTTAAAACCTGCCGAGGGCTCGACTAGACAAATCAAAAGACTAGGTCGCGGTCAAGGTAGCGGTCAAGGTAAAACTGCGGGCAAAGGACACAAGGGTCAAAGAGCTAGAAAAGGCTACAACGAGAAAAGAGGCTTCGAGGGCGGTCAGCAACCGCTTCAAAGACGCCTTCCAAAAGTAGGCTTCGCTTCTAAATTTGAGAAACCTTACGTAATCAACGTAGAAAAAATCGTTGCGGTAAAAGAGCTAAGCGAGATCACTATCGCTACTATCGCTACCGTACATAAAATTTCAAGCAGCGTCAAGAAAATCAAATTGATCGGAGTGAGCGCGAAAGATTTGGCTTCGAAAATCAAAGACGAGAACGTAACCGTTAGCGGACGTGCGTAATGAATAAGACATTGACCAACAAGATTTTAATCACGTTGGCATTTTTATTTGCTTACAGGATACTGGCATACGTGCCGGTTCCTGGCGTAAACGTCAATGTTATTAAAGAGTTTTTCGATTCGAATTCCGCAAACGCGCTTGGACTATTTAATATGTTCAGCGGTAAGGCGGCAGAGCGCCTCAGCATCATCTCTCTAGGCATTATGCCATACATCACAGCATCGATTATTATGGAGCTTTTAGCGGCTACTTTCCCAAATTTGGGCAAGATGAAAAAAGACCGCGACGGCATGCAAAAATATATGCAGATTATCCGTTATGCCACTATCGGTATCACGCTTGTTCAAGCAGTTGGTGTTAGTATGGGGCTTCAGAGTCTTCACGGTAGAGGCGGAGAGGACGCAATAATGATAGATATGAATTTATTTATCGCGATTGCGGCAGCTTCGATGCTAACAGGAACTATGCTTTTGATGTGGATAGGCGAGCAGATCACTCAGCGAGGTATCGGCAACGGCATCAGCCTTATTATCTTCGCTGGTATCGTTAGCGGCATACCTTCAGCCATCGGCGGAACGGTAAATTTGGTAAATACGGGCGAGATGAACTTCCTCGTGGTTATCGGAATTTTGCTTGTTATCTTGGTCACGGTAGGCATAGTTATCTACGTCGAGATGGGCGAGAGACGCGTACCGGTGAGCTATTCGCGTAAGGTAGTGATGGAAAATCAAAACAAACGCATCATGAACTATATACCTATTAAGGTAAATTTAAGCGGCGTTATTCCTCCGATTTTCGCCAGTGCGATTTTGATGTTCCCAAGCACCATTTTGCAGGCCAGTACAAATCCTTACATCCAAGCTATTCACGATTTTTTAAATCCAAATAGCTATTTTTTCAACTTTTTAACATTCTTGCTGGTTGTATTTTTTGCATATTTTTACGCTTCGATCGCGTTTAACGCAAAAGATATCAGCGAAAATTTAAAAAGACAGGGCGGATTTATCCCGGGTATTAGACCGGGCGAGGGCACTGCAGGCTATCTAAACGAAGTCGCATCGAGGCTAACTTTTAGCGGAGCGATTTATCTCGGACTTATCTCGACTCTGCCTTGGGTGCTCGTTAAATTTATGGGCGTTCCGTTTTATTTCGGCGGTACGTCGGTACTGATCGTAGTTTCTGTCGCGCTTGATACGATGCGAAGGATAGAAGCTCAAATTTATATGAATAAATATCAAACTCTAAGTGCGGTAGGCTTGTAATGGCTATAACCATCATGCAGCCAAACGACATAGAGAAGATGCGAGCGGCGAATAAAATCGTCGCTCAAACCCTCGACTACGTAGAAAGCGTGATCAAGCCCGGCATCTCACTGCTCGAAATAGATAAAATTTGCGAGGATATGATAAGGTCCGCAGGCGCAAAGCCGGCATTTAAGGGGCTTTACGGCTTTCCAAACGCCGCTTGTATCAGCGTAAACGAAGTAGTCATCCACGGAATCCCGAACGAATACAAACTACAAGAAGGCGACATCGTAAGCGTCGATATCGGCTCAAATTTGAACGGATACTTCGGCGACTCGGCTAGAACTTGGGGCGTGGGTCAAATTTCGCGCGAGGACGAAAAACTAATCGCTTGCGCTAAAGATGCGCTATATTTTGCGATAGATACCGTAAAAGCTGGAATGCACTTTAAAGAGCTTAGTTTTGAAATCGAGAAATTTATAAGAGCTCGCGGATTCGTTCCTTTAACTGGATTTTGCGGTCACGGCATCGGTAGACGCCCGCACGAAGATCCGCAAATTTTAAATTATTTAGAGGGCGGTAGCCCAAAATCTGGACCGAAAATCAAAAACGGAATGGTATTTTGCGTGGAGCCGATGATTTGCCAAAAAGACGGCACTCCGGTGATCGGTCCTGACAAATGGAAAGTAACCAGCAAAGACGGACTAAGAACCAGCCACTACGAGCACTGCGTGGCAGTCGTGAACGGACGTGCGGAGATCTTAAGCCTAGCGTAAAATTTTAAAATTTACAAGTTGTTTGTGCGACTTGTAAATTTTAAAATTTTAATTTGTGGTGAGTTAAAATTTTAAATCCAAATTTCTGCCAAACGGCGAAAGTAAATTTAACAAAAAGGAGTTAAGTGGCAAAAGACGACGTCATAGAGATCGACGGCAACGTCATCGAGGCGCTGCCAAACGCGACGTTTAAGGTCGAGCTCGACAACAAACACGTGATTTTGTGTCATATTGCGGGCAAGATGAGGATGCATTATATAAAAATAATGCCTGGAGACCGCGTAAAGGTGGAGCTAACGCCTTACAGTCTGGATAAGGGTAGGATAATTTACCGACATAAGTAAATTAAAAGCTAAATTTGGCTATACTCAGCCCTTTGCGACAAATTGCTGTATGAAGAATTGTTTTCAAAGCCCACCACTTGTTTTGAAAATAGTTGGTTTAAAATTTCGTTAAACCTGATGCAGCCTAAAAGTGGAATAAATTTTTAGGAGACTAGAATGAAAGTTCGTCCTTCTGTAAAGAAGATGTGTGACAAGTGCAAAATTGTCAAGCGCCAAGGCGTAGTTCGCATAATCTGCGAAAATCCAAAACATAAACAAAGACAAGGATAAAGCATGGCACGTATCGCAGGTGTGGATTTACCAAAGAAAAAGAGAATCGAATACGGTTTGACCTATATTTACGGTATCGGTCTTCACAAATCTCGTCAAATTTTGGATGCTACCAAAATTTCTTACGATAAAAGAGTAAACGATCTAACCGAAGACGAAGCTGCGGCTATCCGCAAAGAGATCCAAGAGAACCACGTGGTGGAAGGCGATCTTAGAAAAAGCGTCGCTATGGACATCAAGGCTCTTATGGACCTAGGAAGCTACCGCGGTCTAAGACACAGAAAAGGTCTTCCGGTGCGCGGTCAAAAGACTAAAACAAACGCTAGAACTAGAAAAGGCAAGCGCAAAACAGTCGGCGCTGCGACTAAATAAGGATAAGCGATGGCAAAAAGAAAAGTAGTTAAAAAGAAAATTGTAAGAAAAAGTATCGCTAAAGGTATCGTTTATATAAGCGCAACTTTTAACAACACTATGGTAACGGTTACCGATGAGATGGGAAATGCTATCGCTTGGAGCAGTGCTGGCGGACTAGGCTTTAAAGGAAGTAAAAAATCAACTCCTTATGCGGCTCAACAAGCAGTAGAAGACGCTCTAACTAAAGCAAAAGAGCACGGTATAAAAGAAGTAGGCATCAAAGTACAAGGTCCTGGCAGCGGTAGAGAGACCGCAGTCAAGAGCGTAGGTGCGGTAGAGGGTATAAAAGTAACATTTTTAAAAGATATAACTCCGCTTCCACATAATGGTTGCAGACCGCCAAAACGCCGCCGCGTATAATTAGAAATTTAGGAGAATTATTATGGCTAGATATAGAGGACCCGTTGAAAAATTAGAAAGAAGACTCGGCGTTAGTTTGGCGCTAAAGGGCGAGCGTCGCTTGGCAGGTAAGAGCGCGCTTGACAAAAGACCTTACGCTCCGGGACAACACGGACAAAGAAGAAGCAAGATAAGCGAATACGGCTTACAGCTTCGCGAAAAACAAAAAGCTAAATTTATGTACGGCATTAGCGAGAAGCAATTCCGCCGCTTATTCCAAGAGGCTGCTCGCCGCGAAGGAAATACCGGTGCGCTTTTGGTGCAGCTTTTGGAGCAAAGACTAGATAACGTAGTTTACAGAATGTGCTTTGCGACTACTCGCCGCTTTGCTCGCCAGCTAGTTACTCACGGACATATTTTAGTAAACGGTAAGAGAGTGGATATTCCTTCTTATAGAGTTCAAGCGGGTGCTAAAGTAGAGGTTATCGAAAAATCTAAAAACAATCCGCAAATAGTTCGCGCGATCGACCTTACGGCACAAACTGGCATCGTAGCTTGGGTTGACGTCGAAAAAGATAAAAAATTCGGAATTTTCACAAGAACTCCGGAAAGGGAAGAAGTCGTCATTCCTGTCGAGGAAAGATTCATAGTAGAGCTTTATTCGAAATAATAAGGGGTATAACGATGAGAAAAATTACCACATCAGCTTATATGCCTACCGAAATTTCAGTAGAGAGTATAAGCGAGAATGTCGCCAGAATAACCGCGTATCCGTTCGAGACGGGCTATGCTGTTACTTTGGCTCATCCGCTAAGACGACTTTTATATAGCAGCACGGTTGGATTTGCGGCTACGGGCGTCAAGATAGAGGGCGTATCTCACGAATTTGATTCGATGAGAGGCATGCTCGAGGACGTAGCGCAGTTTATTATAAATTTAAAAAACATCCGCTTTAAGCTAAAAAACGAGTCTGAGCGCGAGGTGGTCGAGTATTCGTTTAAAGGTCCAAAAGAGATAAAAGCCGGTGATCTAAAAAGCGATGTCGTAGATATCGTAAATCTGGACGCCTATCTTGCGACCATAAACGAGGACGCGGAGCTTAAATTTTCCGTAATCATCCAAAAAGGTATCGGATACGTCCCAAGCGAAGAGATAAGAGACAATACCGAAGAGGGTTATATAGCCCTCGACGCTTTCTTTACGCCTGTTAAAAAAGCCGTTTATGAGCTAGTAAACGTTCTAGTCGAGGATAACCCTGACTACGAGAAGATTATTTTCACGGTTACGACGGATGGACAAGTGGGCGCGATCGAGGCGTTTAAACACGCGATCGAGGCGATGTATCAGCAGATGTCGGTGTTTAAAGGCGTTTTAAATATCGACGTTTCTGCAGGCTTAAACGCTCAAACTTCAGGCAGCGAGCATGCGAAACTACTTCAAAGCGTAGAAGAGCTAAATTTGAGCGCTAGAAGCTTTAACTGCCTTGATAAAGCCGAGATTAGATTTATCGGCGAGCTTGCTTTGATGGATGAAAACGAGCTAAAAGAGCTTAAAAATTTAGGCAAAAAATCTCTCGACGAGATCAAAGCCGTTATGCAAGAGATCGGATATCCGGTCGGCGGCGACCTAGGCGGCGGCAAAGAGCAACTCAAGAAAAAAATCGCCGACCTAAAATCACAAATGAGTGCAAAAGAGTAAAAGGAAGATAAATGAGACACGGTCACGGATACAGAAAACTAGGTAGGACGTCGGCTCACCGTTCGGCTCTACTTAAAAATTTAGCTATCGCTATCATCAAAAGTGAAAAAATAGAGACGACCTTGCCTAAGGCAAAAGAGTTGAGAAGCTATATCGAAAAGCTAATCACTAGAGCTAGAAAAGGCGACAGCAACGCTCACAGAGCAGTTTTTGCCAGCTTGCAAGATAAAGAAACTACGAATAAACTAGTAACTGAGCTTGCTCCAAAATTCGTAGGCAAAAACGGCGGATATACGCGCATCGTTAAGACTCGCGTTCGCCGAGGCGATGCTGCTGAGATGGCTTATATCGAGCTAATCAAAGAATAATTTTTAGAGAGCTTCGGCTCTCTTTTTCTTTTTAAATTTACATATTTTAGTTACCTCAAAGTTCCTTTAGTCTTTCATCTCAATTAGTTTTATTTGTCCATCTGTTGCATTGTTCGTAATTTTGCATATAGGCGGAAAATAATAAAATTTGTAGCTAGTTTTATTCTGATTTCTGTCGCAGTTTGAAGTGCAAATTTGCTTTCAAAAGATTTGCTTGTACGATAAACGCTTGCCATATCAAATTTATACATGTCTGTAAACAACATTTGGAATATTGATCACAGGTATTTCGAGTTTTGAATTACGGATTACGCCCCTGCTACTACCGCAAGTTTTCATCCTTAAACAGATACTAGTATCTTTTAAATTTGTTTTATCTACACATAGAATCGCCTCAAATTCCAAATTTAACTAGATCAAAAATAGCCACCAAAACGCCAAACTCATAGCGTATTTAAAATTTTATCTGCTATAATATCTCAAAAATTTAAAAGGTTAAAAATGATCCCATTTACTGATGAAGAGCTTTTAAAGCCTGTAAAAGCAAGCCTACAAAAGGTTTTGCCGATGCTTGAAAACGACGGCGGAGGCATGGAGCTATTAGGTATCAAAAACGGCAAAGTTTACGTCCGTCTTACCGGCCACTGCCATGGCTGTGCGGCTAGCTCTACTACGCTAAAATACGGCGTCGAGCGCCAGCTTCGCATGGATATCCACCCTGAGCTAGAGGTCGTAAATATCCCTATCGGCGAGGAAGTTAAATTTGATTGATTACAAAAAGGCGGGGCTAAAAGCGTTTAACAAGGGCGAATTTGACGCCGCAGCGAGCTATTTTTCGCTCGCCTATGACAAGAAGCCTGACAAAAAGCTGCTTTTTCTCATCATGCTTTGCTCGCTTGCTAAGACTCGTCGCGACGAGGCGATGACGCTTTTTGAGATATTTAAGCTAAAAGACAAGCTCGGCATGAGCCCCTATGAACTAGAGGAAATTTTAGGCGCGCTTGAGGCGAAATTTAACGACGATGAGAGCCTTGAGGAGCAAAATGCGATCAGCTATGCCGATTTTATGGACGCTGTTAGGCGCGGCGGGTTTAAAAGCACCTTCGAGGATATCATGTTTTCGACGCGCGTGATGATCGACAACCGCGACGATTTCCTCGAGTTTTTACAAAATCTTATCAAAAATGGCTTCATAGAAATGGGGCTAAACTACATCGAGACCGCGGCCGTGATGTTTGCCGGCGACGAGCGGCTAAGCGCCCTGGCTCGCGAAATCAACAAAAAGGCCGAAAGTGAAAATTTACGTTAAAGAAGGCTTTGTCACCGACAACTCAAACGAATGCGAGGCGGGTTGCTATTTCGTAAAAACGGCGACGAACGCCAAATTTGAAGCCGCCGCCGAAGCAAAGGGCGCTAAAATCATAAACTTAGCCGAGTGTAAGCGGCTGCTAGGCATCGACGAGAGCATCAAAATCATCGGCATCACGGGCACGAATGGCAAGACTACGACCGCGGCGGTTATCTACGCCACGCTGCTAAATTTAGGCTACGGATGCGGTCTATGCGGTACTCGCGGCGCCTTTATAAACGGCGAACGCATAGATGACAAGGCACTAACGACGAGCGAAATTTTACGCACGCTTAGCTACCTCAAAGCCGCTAGCGAGCGGGGCTGCGAGTACTTCGTGATGGAGGTTAGCTCGCACGCTATCGCGCAAAAACGCATCGAGAGCCTATCCTTTGCGATGAAAATTTTTACAAATTTGACCCAAGACCACCTCGACTACCACGGTACGCTTGAAGAGTACGCGCGCGTAAAGAGCGAGTTTTTCGCAGACGATGCGCCAAAGCTCATAAACATAGACGACCGCGGCGGGATCAAATTTAACCCCGCAAACGCCCAAACATATTCACTTAGCGCGCTCCACGCGGACGCGGACTTCGCGCCCGTCGAGTATTCGCTAGAAGGCGGCATACGCGCGATGCTAAAAACCACGCGCGGGCAAATGGCGCTAAGTTCAAATTTGCACGGCGAATTTAACCTCTACAACCTCATCGCAGCCGCCTCTTGCGTTGCGACGCTGACGGATCGGCAGCTAGATGAGATCGCGCGCGCCGCGGCGAAATTTGAGGGCGTCGAGGGGCGCATGGAGGTCGTGAGTCGCGAACCGCTCGTGATCGTGGATTTCGCACACACTCCAGACGGCATCGAAAAGGTGCTAAACGCGCTTCGCCACCGCAAGATCGTCGCGGTTTTTGGCGCCGGCGGCGATAGAGACCGCACCAAACGCCCAAAAATGGGCGCAATAGCGCAAAAATACGCGCATAAACTCGTCGTCACCAGCGACAACCCCCGCAGCGAAGAGCCGGAAAGTATCATTGCCGAGATATGCGGCGGCCTAGAGATGAACGAGCGCGTAAAGTGCATCGCAAACCGCAAAGAGGCGATAAAATACGCGCTTGAAAGCCTCGCACGGGATGAAATTTTGGTGATTTTAGGCAAGGGCGACGAAACCTATCAAGAGATCAAGGGCGTAAAATATCCGTTTAGCGACAAAGAGGTCGTGCGCGAACTTTTGAACGAACGCGCCTAAATTTACGAACGAAACAGCGACGAAACAAGGGTAAATTTGAGTAAAATTTGCCTTTGTTTGCGCCTAAATTTCTATTTTATTGCCGAGCGGCGTCAAATTTATCGCAGTTTTTATCGCTCGCGCAAATGCTCCTAAAATCAAATTTGATCACAAATTTAACTCCGAATTTTATCGCGTCAAGCAAGCAAAAACGAATCGCCGCGGCTACATAGAGTTGCTTTTTGCGGCTAAATTTATAGTATAATTTTCCCAAAAAACACAAAGGACTGCCGATGAAAATCGAAATTTTATCAAGCAAAATCCACCGCGCGCGCGTGACGGACGCCAACCTAAACTACGTAGGCTCGGTCACGATCGGGCCCGAGCTCATCGAGGCTGCGGGACTTTGCGAGTACCAAAAAGTCGAGATCCTAAACGTCAATAACGGCGAGCGCTTCGCCACATACGTGATCCGCGGTGAGAAAAAGGGCGAGATCTGTCTAAACGGCGCGGCCGCGCGCAAAGTCTGCGTCGGCGACGTCGTCATCATCGTTGCTTACGCGCTTCTTAGCGCCAAAAAAGCGAGAGATTTCGAACCAAAAATCGTGCAGGTAAACGAGCGAAACGAGATCGTCAAATAATTTACGCCCAAATTTGCCGTTTTTGCGGTGGGGCGTTTAAATTTACGTTTTATGGCGCTGAGTCAAATTTGCGGTAAGATCTAAGCTAGCTAGCACGACGGTCATTTGCGAACGGACGAAAGACGAATGCGCCAAATAGCAGTTTGTTTAAATTTTACCGCCGTTTGGCGTTAAATTTGCTGCGGTCGGTAAAATTTGGCGAAAATGGGCAAAATTTTGCGCCTGAATTTAAAAGGATTCGCAAAATGATAGCGATTTATTTTAGCTCCACGGGCAGCACGAAGCATTGCGTAAAGAGATTTATAGAACGTTTGGGCGGCGATATCCCCGCGGTTTCGATCGAGGATGAGGGTTGCGCCGAGCTGCTAAAGCGCCATGGCGACGTCATCCTCGCCTACCCGGTTTACTTTAGCGACCTGCCGCAGATCGTGCGCGAGTTCATTTGCGAAAACAGCGCGAATTTTCGCGGCAAAAACGTCTTTATCATCGCTACGATGGAGATTTTTAGCGGCAACGGAGCGGGCTGCGCGGCCAGGATCCTAAAGCGGGCGGGCGCGAAGATAACGGGCGGCGCGCACGTGAGAATGCCCGCATTTATCCTCGACGTGGTGATTTTTAGCTACTCGGCACAGAAAAACGAGCGCCTGATCAAGGAAGCAAACGCCAAGCTAGAGCGCATCGCGGAGGCATTTGCCGCGGGTAAGCCGCCGCAAGAGGGGCTAGGCGTGCTATGCCGTATCGCGGGGCTTTTGGGGCAGCGACTATGGATGAAGATTTGGGACAAAACGCCATTTGCCAGGCGCAAACCGAGCCTCGATACGTCGCGCTGCAGCGGATGCGGCGAGTGCGCGAAGTCCTGCCCGATGCAAAATATAAAAATCGCGCACTGTAAGGCGAGATTTGGCGAGCGCTGCACGCTTTGTTACAGATGCGTGAACAGATGCAGGCAAAAGGCGATAACGATCCTTGGCAAGGCGGTAAATCTGGAAAAATCAGTCGCGGCGGAGTTCAAAGATATCTGACGTGCATTCGTTTGCATGGGTCTCAGCTCCGCGATAGTTTATTTTGCCGCGCTTTGTGCGCAACTTTTAAATTTGGCGAGACGATCTTTTGGCCTCATAGTCTATCCATTATTCCAGGTAAATTTCTCAAAATTTGCAGAAAAGTCCACGCTAGAAAACTACGCAGGCACGCTTGCGGTAAATCAAAACAGATCAAAACTAGCGCAGTTCATTTAAAGCAAAATTTCATAGTCAAATTTGACGGCTTTTCGGGCCTAAATTTACTCGCTCGCGCTCGTATTCGCCGTAAATTTCAAGGCGGGAACGAAACTTGCATTGCAGGCTTTAAATAAAGTAAATTTAGCTTAAATTGGCTAAAATAACGCGAAATTTGAAAGGATGTTTATGTTTGAGGGGATCGATTTTTCAAAAATGGGACAGATGCTCGAGGAGGCGCAAAAAAAGGCGCAGGAGATCGAGCAGGAGAGCCAAAAGCGCGAATTTAGCGTAAAAAGCGGCGGTGGGCTCATTAGCGTTAGAGCAAACGGCAAGGGCGAGGTGCTCGATATCAGCATCGATGATAGCTTGCTAGAGGACAAGGAGAGCTTGCAGATCTTGCTCATCAGCGCCGTAAACGACGTGCTAAAGATGATCGAAGACGACCGCAAAAACGCCGCGTCAAGGATGCTAGGCGGGTTTGCCGGCATGGGGCTAGGGCAATGAAACGCGCAGCTATCTCGCGCCGTTTGGACGCGGTTTTTGGGCTTGTGCGGTTAAATTTCGGCGGCGCTTTGGATAGTACGACTGCAAATTTGAACTCAAATTTAGCTCGCAAATTTTGCTCTCCCGTTTTTGCGGTTTTTGTGATTTGCGCATTTGCCGCGTCGCTTAGAGCCGAGCCGCGCCCGACGCAGGACGATTTTAACGCTTGCTTTGAGAAAAACCTGCCTGCAATGGTAAACGTCGCTGGTAACGGCGGTATCGCGATCGCGTCAAATTTAATCGCTATGCCTAAAGGCGAAATCCCCGTGAAAAACTACGTCAAATTTGACCCCTATCTGGGGCTCTATCTGGTCGCCTCGGACGTCAAACTCGAGCCTGTAAAGATGGCCGACGATAATGCGACGAAAAAAAGTGACTGGGTCAGCGTCACGCGTGATCTAAACGCGACCGTCTACGGCCACGTAAAGGCGCAGGCGCAGGCGCTAGGCGAGCTGGACGTACTCACGTTTGACGTAAACGGCACGGGTGCCGTGCTAAGTCCGTGCTGCAAGCTACGCGGTATCGCCGTGGGCGGGGACAAATTCGTCCCGAGCCGCTATCTAAGGCACTTTGCGGCGTATAAAGACGTGTATTACGGTGACGTCGGCGCGGTTTTTGAGGAAAAAGACGGCAAACTCTACGTAAAGAGCGTCGATCCGCTCGGACGCGGCGCGGCGCTGATGGCAGGGGATGAAATTTTGAGCGTAAACGGCGCGAAATTTGAGAGTTTGCGCGAGCTAAACGAGAGGATTTTGTTCGCCAAAAAGGGCGAGCGGCTCAAATTTGAGATCAAGCGCGGAGATGAGGTTTTGAGATTTGGCGTGGCGGTTTCGGACGACGCGGCCAAAAAAGAGCAAAAAGCTCCGACGAAGGCGGATAAAAAGGCCGCCGCTAGCGACGCAAAACCTCAGTCCATACCTCAAAGCAGCGATGCTGCGAGCGTGCAAAAGCTCTACGGCATAACCTTTGACGAGAAGCTAACGGTAAAAAGCGTCGATGCAAGCTCGGGCGCAGCCAAATTTGGCGTCAGGGCCGGCGACAAGCTGATACAAGTGGGGCAAAAGGCGGTCTCAAGCCGCAAGGAAGCGCTCAGCCTGCTCGCTAAGGGCGGCGGTCAAAATTTGCTATTTAGACGCAACGGCTTTGACTTTTTTTACAACGCACGGTAGTTTCGGGCGGCAAATTTGACGCCTTTGTGGGTTAAATTTGAGAAATTTAGCCTGCGCTTGGAACCTGAAAAATAAAACGGAGAATAGATGCAAAATCAAAATTTAGCGGTAAAATCAAAATTTAGCGGCAATGATCAAATTTGCCTTCAAAGCGCGGCGAAGTCGTCAAATTTGAGCGAGTCACAGGCGCTGCCGAAGGATCAAATTTTAGCTCGCAGTTCGCGCGCGAGCTCGTACCAAAACCGCTCTCAATTTTTAAACGCGAACAAAGCTAGAATAAACTCCGAAAATCCGCCTCAAAGCCCGAAAAATAGAGCAAATTTAATCTCGCTAAACGCAGCAAAAGGTTCGTGCTTTACCTCGGGCGCAAATTTGCAGCAAACGGCTCCGAGCGCCGCCGATCAGGACGCGCTTTTGGCCGAGTTTAAGGAGTTTTTGAGCGCGCATTTACCGAGCTCGCCTAGCTTTCATCCGTGCTTTGACGAGGCGCTTTCATACACGCTAAAATCAGGCGGCAAGCACTTTCGCGCGATGCTGGTCGCTGGCGTCGTAGCGGCGGTGCGTCCCGAGCGCAAAGAGGCGGCGTTTCACGTCGCGCTGGCATTTGAGACGATGCACAGCTACTCGCTCATCCACGACGATCTGCCGGTGATGGACGACTCGGATCTGCGCCGCGGACAGCCTAGTTTGCACGTCAAATTTGACGAAGTAACGGCGATTTTAGCGGGCGACGCGCTAAATACCCACGCTTTTTATCAGATAGCAAGGGCTCCGCTAGACGCGGACGCGCGCATAAAATGCGTCGAGATCCTAAGCCGCAACGCAGGCATCTACGGCATGGCGCTGGGGCAGGCGGTGGATTGTTATTTCGAGAACCAAAAACTAGGGCTTGAGGAGCTAAAATTTCTGCATATCCACAAGACCGCGCGCCTCATCGCGGCGAGCTTGCAGGCAGGCTGCGTCGTGGCTGGACTAGACGAGACGGAGGCTGCGCGTATCTACGACATCGGGCTTGATCTGGGGCTGGCGTTTCAGATCGCAGACGACATCATCGACGCGACGCAAAGCGCCGAAACGGCGGGCAAACCGACGCATAACGACGGCGCGAAAAACTCCTTTACCAACCTTCTTGGCGTAGAGGGCGCGGTGCAGACCAAAAACGAGCTCATCGCAAAGATAGAGCGTGAGCTAGGCAGCGTGCATGCTGGTATCCGCGCTATCGTGACGGGCCTCATCGACAAGCATTTGCGGTAAATTTAGCTTAAATTTGCGTTTGAGTCGGTTAAATTTGAGCCGTCAAATTTGCCGTCAAATTTCGCAAATTTTATCTATAACTACAAAACTCTATCCGCTCGGTATAAATAAACGACGTTCTAAACCGTGCCGATCCTGCCGTAAATTCGGCAAAATTCGGCTCTCTTTTTATGCTATAATCTTTTAAATTTATCAAAAGGAGAGATAATGAAAAAAATAGCCTTATCGCTTGCGCTTTTGTGTGCGGCGGCGTTTGCCAAAGAGTATGACTATATGCTAGCTAGCACCGCGCAAAAGACTTTTGAGGAACCGACTTCTAGCTATGAAACGAAGCAAAGCTACGATGCCAAGGCTCGCCGCCTGGAGTTAGTCAGCAGCTCCGAACTCGCAGACGGCCTAAAGGGCAAACACAAAGAGATCAGCTACTACAACAAAGCCGGCGAGATGACGAAATTTGAAGCCTATAGCTATGATTTTGCCGCGAAAAAATGGATCAAAGTAACCGAATACAAAGCCGACTATAAAAAAGGCGTCCTCACGCAGGAGTCTAGTTCATTTATCAGGGGCGTGCCGGAAAATGCCAGCAAAATCATCACAAAGTACCTAAAAAACGCTAGCGAAGAGATCAGATACGAGCTGGTAAAGGGCAAATGGCAAAAAGCCGCGCTAACCAAAACCGTCGAGAACGCATACGGCGAGAACGAGCTTATAGTGCTTAGCGTCTGGGACGGCAAAAGATGGCAGCCTAAGTCAAAAACGCAGCTGCTCTACGGCGCAGATGGACAGAATCGCGGCTACGAGAGCTGGGACTACGAAAACGGAGCATGGCAAAACCGCGAAAGAAGCACTGTTGCGGGCGACGTGAAGGGCAAATACGAGCAGGTAAGAAGCGTGTTTGAGGGCGGTGCGTGGCGCTATGACGAGATGTCAAAGCACGACTACGACGCCTCTAGCGGCAAAGACGTGACGATAAATCTCATCTGGAACGCCGAGCAAAACGCGTGGGAGAACAACAGCAAAAGCGTCTCGGTCGTAGAGGGCGCGGACTTTGAGACGGCGGCGTTTTTGTGGGATAAAGAGCGCAAAGAGTGGAAGCAGGAGTACTCTAACCGCAGCATCTACGACAAGAGTGGCGAGCGCCTGCTAACTCAGCGATACGACACGATGGACGGCAGCGAGAAGTTCGTCTACGGCTACAACGAGCGCGGCGATAACGTGAGCGTGGATGTCTACGAGCTAGTTAGCGACGAAAACGGCAAAAGATGGGTGCAAAATAAGCGCCTGGAGACGACCTTTGATCCGCATATACTAGCCGATGACGTCGGACACGGCGGCTCGCTGATGTCTTTTGAGATGCCTAGCAGATACGCAGTGAAGAGCTTTAAGCAATTCGTCGCGGCGGACGGCAAATTTAAGCTCGCTTCAGAGCAGACGTGGAAATATAAAAGGGTCAAGTGATCTTTTACTAGCAGCCCAACTGCGGTAAATTTGACGCTTTGGATTTGGTCAAATTTAACGAGCGCCCGAGCGTCAAATTTAGCTCGTTAAATTTTGCTTTCGCATCAAATTTGACGCCGTTTGGGCGGCTAAATTTAAAAAGGAGCGAATGTGAGATTTTTTTGGAAAGCGGCGGCGATGGCGGCGATTTGGGCTTTGCCGTTATCTGCGTCGGGTGAAATTTGCCTAAAAAAGACGATCTACAAGACGGAGGGCGACACCGTGCCGCACTACAAATACGAAACGAGCCAAGCTTACGACGCGAAGGCTCGACTACTAGAAAAAATCTACGACGAAATCAGCGATGAGGGCAGGCGCAGGACGAAAAGCATTGTCAAATTTGACGAAAGAGGCGAGCGCGAGATAGGCAGCACTGAGTATGATTGGGACTTTGGCGCCGAAAAATGGCGTAAAGCAGGGTTCTTAAAAACAGAGAGGACAAAGGACGGCGCGTTTGTTTATATTGATACGCGCGGTCAAAACGGCAAGCTAAACCAAGGTCAAAAAACCGTCGAAAAGCGAACGGACGCGACGGAAATCTCTCAAAATTTCACTCTAAAAAACGGCAAATGGACGCCGACGTATCTAATCAAAAGACTTTATGACGAAAACCATAAAACCACGCTCGTAGCGACCTTTGAGTGGAATACCAAAGCCAAAAAATGGACTCCGTACGAAAAATCGATATACCGCTATAAAGGCGACGTCTACGCTAGCTCCGAGGGCTATAAATGGCGCGGCAAATGGGTGCCGCAGACGAAGCATTCGGCCTTTACGGCCGTGGACGGAATGCGCACCGAGATAAATTTTGCGTGGAGCCAGGACGCGTGGCGACCGGAGGAGAGGACGGTGCAAAAAATAGAGCCCGAGTTTAGGCGCTTTACCGATCTTAGATGCCGCTGGGACGCCGCAAAGAGCGAGTGGAACGGCTGCTACAAAAACGTGCGCGAGGAAACCGAGCAAAGTCGCCTAAAATACTCCGCATCGTCGTTTTGGCGTGAGGAGTCGCAGCGCTGGGAGATAGTATTTGAAAACGAGCTTAGCTACGACGCGCACGGTAACCTGATAAAAAATCGCGAGATGTCTGATGGCGAGCGGCGCGAGTATGTCTACGCCTACGACGAAGCGGGAAATAACGTATCCTCAGCGCTTTGCGAGCCAGATGAGAGCGGCAAATGGCGCGAAACGCAAAAAACGGTAAACGTCTTTGAGCCAGAAATTTTAGCACGCGACGTCATAGACCGCGGCTTCATCGGCGACTACGTGGCCGCGGGCGAAAACGCTATCAAAAGCAGCAAGCAGTATTTTTTAGACGGCGACGAATTTAAGCTAAACGAGACGCTCGAGTGGTTTTACGAAAAGTGCGAGCCGTCTCGCGAGTGAGCCCTATATAGTTCAAATTTCAAGCGGCGACGCGATGATGTTTGGCTGCGCGGCGGATTTTGGCGTCTGAATTTTACGCGCGGCGGAGTATGGTTTTTAAATAAAAATAAGGAGAAAACGTGAAAAGCTTGGACGAAATTTTACTCTCTTTTGACGAAAATACGCAAAATGTTTTATTTCTAAACGGCAATGGCGCTAAACACCCGGTTTGGGACGATGCGGACGAGGTTTTCGCGCTAGCTACGAGGCAAATTTTAGATAAAAGCCTAGGGTTGCAAAAGGGCGTGGATTATAGCAAAACTCCTAAATTTTATGGTGCCCGGCCGCTCGCGTTTATCGGCGTGCATGCGCAGATGATCGGGCGAAAAAGCATAGGATTTTTGCTCACGCAGCGACATCTTTTGGTTAAATTTGACGCGTCGGCTGTAAATGCCGATGAGGTAGCGGCGGCGTTTAGGCTCGGTAAGTATCTGCAAAACGAGCTGGAAAATCTCGCGTGGCAAGAGCTACAAAAATGCGAATTTGAAATCGAGAGCGAGATGAAAGCGGCGATGAAAAGAGCGCTAAAAGCGGTTTTAAACGCTATTTTTGAGGAAGGCGTCCAAAGCGACGAGGCTAAAATTTCCGATAAACTTTTAGAGCTCGGTCTTGGCGAAGCGCTAAAAACGCCGCTTGACGAGACGAAGCTGCTATCAAAATCGCTTAGCGTCTTTAAGCCCGTCTCACCGATGCTTCACAGCCTTGATCGCTCGCTTTTGGGTAAGCCTTACGGCGTGATACTGGACGAGCGCGGACTAATTAGCCGCGAGCTGATGGAAGAGCCCGTTTTTAGCTCGTGGGACGAGATCAGGGGCGCGCCCATAACGGTAAAAGATAGCGAAGAGGACGTCATAATAATCGGCGAAAAAGAGCATCAGATACCTCCCGAGCTAAAAGATAAAAAGGAAAATTTCGCCGAGTTTTTAAAATTTACGGCGGTGCTAAAAGCGTAAAATTTAAGCCGAATTTTCGTATAATCGCATAAAAACTAAGGAGAAAAAATGCTAAAAAAGATGGCGGATACGATAAGGTTTTTATGCGCGGATATGGTGCAGCAGGCAAACAGCGGGCATCCGGGCGCGCCGATGGGGCTAGCAGACGTCATGGTCGTGCTGGCTAAATTTCTAAATCACAATCCTAGAAATCCAAACTGGCTAAACCGCGACAGGCTTGTGTTTAGCGGCGGTCACGCAAGCTCGCTCGTGTATAGCTTTTTGCATCTTAGCGGCTACGATCTTAGCCTAGAGGATCTAAAAAACTTCCGCCAGCTGGGCTCTAAAACCCCGGGCCACCCAGAGATCCACACAAAAGGCGTCGAGGTCGCGACCGGACCATTAGGGCAGGGCGTGGCAAACGCGGTGGGTTTTGCTATGGCGGCAAAATACGCGGCTAATCTACTAAACGAGCCTGAAAACATCGTCATCGATCATAAAATTTACTGCCTCTGCGGCGACGGAGACTTGCAGGAGGGCATCAGCTACGAGGCCTGTGCGGTCGCGGGCAACCTGCACCTAGACAACCTCGTGCTGATCTATGACTCAAACAACATCACGATCGAGGGCGATACGAGTATCGCTTGGAGCGAGGACGTGAAGGCGAGGTTTGAGGCTCAGGGTTGGGACGTCGCGCGTATCGACGGCCACGACTACGATCAGATCGAGTTTGCGCTCGAGCAGGCCGCGGAGAAGGAGCGCCCGTATCTCATCATCGCAAACACTCGCATCGCAAAGGGCGCGGGCGAGCTAGAGGGCAGTCACCACAGCCACGGCGCGCCGCTTGGCGAGGAGATCATAAAGGCCGCTAAAATCGCGGCGGGCTTTGATCCTGAGCGTAAATTTGCTATTGGCGAAGACGTGCTGATTCGCTTCCGCGCCGCGATAGAAAAGGGCGACCTAGCCGAAGCTCAGTGGAATCAAAAAGTGCAAAATTTAAGTGCCGAGAGCAAAAATATGCTAAATTCGCTGCTAAATCCCGATTTTAGTAAGATAAATTTCCCTGATTTTAGCGGCAAAAAGCTAGCCACGCGCGATAGCAACGGCGTCATCATGAACGAGATCGCGCGCGCCCTACCGGGCTTTATCGGCGGCAGCGCGGATCTGGCGCCGTCAAACAAAACCGAGCTAAAGGGTATGGGCGACTTCCCTAACGGACGCAACATCCACTACGGCATCCGCGAGCACGCTATGGCCGCGATAAACAACGCGATCGCTAGATACGGGCTTTTCTTGCCGTTTAGCGCGACGTTTTTTATCTTTAGCGACTATCTAAAGCCGTCTGCGCGTATCGCTTCGCTGATGAGCATCAGACACTTTTTTATCTTTACGCACGACAGCATCGGCGTGGGCGAGGACGGCCCGACGCACCAGCCTATCGAGCAGCTTAGCACGCTTCGCTCGATGCCGAATTTTTACACCTTCCGCCCGGCTGATGGCAACGAAAACGCGCTTTGTTGGAAGGCGGCGTTAAATTTACGCGCTCCAAGCGCCTTCGTGCTAAGCCGCCAAGGCCTAGCTCCGCTTGAAAAGGGTGAATTTGGCGGCGTAGAAAACGGCGCGTATCTGCTAAAACGCGCGCAAAACGCTAAAATCACGCTAATAGCTAGCGGCAGCGAAGTGGAGCTTTGCGTCAAGGCGGCTGAAATCTTAGCCGCCCGCGGTATCGGTGCAAACGTCGTATCCGCGCCGTGCTTTGACCTGCTTTGCGAGCAGCCGCGCGAGTACGTGGATAAAATTTTAGATCCGCAAACCAAAATCATCGCCGTCGAAGCCGCAAGCGCGCTGGAGTGGTATAAATTCGCGGATGAAATTTACTCTATGAAGAGTTTCGGCGAGAGCGGCAAAGCGGGCGCATTGTTTGAATACTTCGGCTTCACGCCTGAAAAGATTGCGGAGTTTGCGCAGGAAACGGCGAAGTAAATTTGGCCTCTTAAATTTGACGGTTTAGGCTAGGGTTACGGCCGTCAAATTTGAGCACAATATCGCTATTTTAAGCGCAAATCTGATAACTCTTGACGGGCGAGACCCGCATCAAATTTACGCGGTTTGCTCGCGGGCGGCTAAATTTAAAATTTAGCGTCGCTCACGGTAAAATCAAATTTATAAAAAGGAAAAGTTTGCAAAAATATAGGCAAAAAACAGGGCGATTCGCCGACGAAAATTTCATCTTAAATTTAGCTCGCGGCGCGGGTAAATTTGACGCGCAAAAAGGCGCGATCGAGCAAATTTGCGCTAAAGATAAAATCAAATTTAGCGCGCAAAATTCGTTTAAATTTAACAAAAAGGCCGCGTGATGGAGCTTTCGCATATCATAGTTTTGGCCCTAGTTCAGGGCATTAGCGAGTTTTTACCGATCTCTAGCTCGGCGCATCTCGTGCTGGTACCAAAGCTGCTTGGATGGGCGGATCAGGGGCTTGCCTTTGACGTGGCCGTTCACGTTGGCACGCTCGCGGCGATACTTTTTTATTTTAAAGACAGACTTGCGGGGCTTATGCGAGATTTTTTCGCATCTATCGCGCGGCGCGAGAAGGTCGGCGATAGCACGCTCGTGTGGTCGGTCGGCTTTGCGACCGTGCCGGTGGGGCTTTTTGGCCTGGCGTTTAATGACGCCATCGAGCAGTACGCTAGAAACGGACTCGTGATCGCGGCGATGACGATAATTTTCGGTATCGCGCTCTACGTCGCGGACAAAAAATCAGGCCAAAAAACCGAATACGAAATGACGATCAAGCTTGCTCTCATCGTGGGTCTAGCGCAGGCGATCGCGCTGATACCCGGCGTTTCGCGCTCGGGCGTGACGATGACGGCGGCGCTGATGCTTGGCTTTAGTCACAGCGCAAGCGCGAATTTCTCGTTTTTGCTCTCGATCCCGGTTATCGTGCTAGCAGGCGGGCTTGAGGCGGTAAAGCTGCTAAAAACCCCGGATGCGCTGCCTTGGAGCGACCTTGCCATCGGCGCGGCGGTTAGCGGCCTTAGCGCGTATCTTTGCGTGCGGCTGTTTATGGCGCTGATCGCGCGTGCGAGCATGCTACCGTTTGTTATCTACCGCATGATTTTGGGCGTGTTTTTGTTTGCGATGTTTTTATGAAAATAGCTAAATTTGGGCTCAAATTTAAGATTTGCGGCCCAAATTTACTTTGTAAATTTAAAGCGCAAATTTGACTAAGGTCAGTCAAAATTTAGCTTTTCCAAAACCTCTTTTATCCTTGCGCTTCTACTCTCCACGCTATCTTCTTCGCTAAACATCCTGTGTTTGCTATGTTCAAAAGGCGGCAGCTCTTTAACGAAATCATAAATTTCCTCAAAGCTCAAAATCTTGCCGTGCAGGTCGTAGCTGGCGTTTAAAGCTTTGCCTTTTATGTTTGCGATATTTGCGTGGATGTGGCCATAGAGCTGGATCGCGCCGTGGTGACCTGCGTTCCATTCGGCTAGCGGATAGTGAAAGAGCACGAGGCGAAATTTATCCTGCCCCTGCTGCACGGTGATCTCTTTGTATTCGCAAATTTCCTCAAACAGCGCGTTGCCGTCTTGTTTTTTCATAGCTAGCAGCTCGTCTTTATGCTTTTTTATCGCCTCGTCGTGATTGCCTAACACTAGGACGTGCTTGCCGTTTAGTTTGCTAAAGATTGATATACTAGTCTCCATATTCTTGTGAAAGCTTAGATCGCCTATGTTATAGACCGTGTCGCAGGGATTTACTCTCTCGTTCCAAAGGCCAATAAGCGCTCTATCCATCGCCTCCACGCTAGAAAAAGGCCTAAAGCATGGATGAAATTTCATGATATTGCTATATCCGAAATGCAAATCGGAGGTAAAATAAATCATTTTTGCTCCCTTAAACTCACTTCAAATTTCTCGCCGCTTTTTATCTCCATTATCTCTAGCCTTTTAAAAAACACGGCTCCTACGTCCATCGAAAAGACGTTATTTGCGCGTCTGGTTATCCTATTTTCTTCGCTTGCGACGTGCCCGTGAAATATCCTCCTGCCCGTATTATTGCCCTCCCAAAATGGCTCTATACTCCACAGCACGTAGTCCTCGTCCTGCTCCTCTTCGCTTTTATCGCCGTCAAAGGCCGCGTGGACGAATATGCTTTGCTCAGAGCTTACGACGTGGGGCATATCGTTGATAAAATCCTTGAGCCACGAGAGCGCGAAGCTGTTTAAATTTCGCTTGTAGATCGATCTTTTGGTTTTATCACCGCCGTTTCTAAGCCAAATTTGATGATCTAGCGAGTCGCCGCCAAAATACCCGTCCATCATCATTTTCTCGTGATTTCCTAGCACGTGGATCAGCGCGTATCCGTTTCTAACGAGCTCGGCGTATCTTTTGTATAGCCCGATCGTATCCTCACCGCGATCACAGCTATCGCCTAAAATAATAACCAAATCCTTTTTGGTCAAATTTATCTTTTTAAGCATCAGGTTAAAAAGCCCGAGGCAGCCGTGCATATCGCCGAATACGAAAATCCGCGCGTAGTCGTTTTCATTTATGTGTTTTATCTTTATCATTTTTGGTTCTTGTGCGTAAATTTGCGGAAAATTTTTGGGTTAAGTTTTATAAGATTATGGCAGATGGGAAGGGATTCGAACCCTCGAAAGCTTGCACTTTACACGCGTTCCAGGCGTGCTCCTTCAACCGCTCGGACACCCATCTATGAAGCCTGGATTATAGCTAAAATTTAATAAGCGCAAACTTATATTTGAGCTCGTTCGCGTTTTGCGGCGGCGTCAAATTTAGCGCGTATAGCGTTTTAACGCCATAAAGGTGCGGGTTAGGACGCAGATCAGTCAAATTTGCCGCCAAATTTAGCTGAAATTTGAGCAAATTTACCCGCGCTTACCTAGAGCGAAAACAAACATCCTGCACGCCTCGCGAAACGGCTTTATATAGCTCAGCATGCGCGCGACAAGCCCCCAGCGGTGTTTGTACATATTTGTCATAACGCCGATTTCTAGGCACTTGATGCGCTCTTTATCCCACGCTTCGACCTCGTCCGCGCCCTCTACGCTCATCTTAAATTTAACGTCTCCTTTCATAAATTTAAGCACGTCGTGCTTGCGCGCGTTTGACCTTGCGGCAAATTTATTTATCAGATCGGCTAGCAAAAGTCCACTAAATCTCTCGCTCAAATTTAGTACAAACTCCCGAAACACCGCCTTTTCAAAATACATCGCCACGCCCTCTAGCACGAAAACAAACTCCTCTCCCGCGTGTTTTTTGGCCAACTCGTCCATCCACGCGGTTTCTAGCATCGAGCACGCTAGGCTGTAGTTTCGCGGCGCTTTGGGTACGAGCTTGTCGCGAAGGGCTATGACGTCCGGCAAATCAAGGTCGTAAAAGGTCGCCTCCGGGCAGAGTGGAGCTAGCCGCAAAGGCCTGGTATCAAGCCCGGCACCGACCTGAACGATGACCGCGGCCGGGTGCTCGCGCGTAAATTTAAGTATGCAGTCGTCAAAAAACCTCGCGCGTATCACCGTGCCGACCCTGCTTAGCGTAGAGCGGTCAAATTTGGCGAAATCATAATCTATCCTGCTCGCGACGTCGCCTGAAAATTCGTCTTTTAGTATGGGGCGGGCTTTCTCGTTTTCCTTGCTTCTAAAATATAAATTTATAAGTAGCGTTTCGGAGACGATATCTGCAAATGCAATCTTTTCCATCTCGTTTTTCCTTTTTATTTTGATAATCTTTATAGAAATTGTAGTGCAAACGGCTTTAAAATTTTATAAAATTTAGCGTTTAACTCGCCGTTAATGCAATGTCGTTTATAATACGGTTTTTAAAAACGAAAAAAGGTAAAAAATGAAAAAAATCCTCATCATCGCAGGCTCTTGCAGCAACGGCGGCGCGGGACTGCAAGCCGATATCAAGGCGTGCGCGCACTTTGGCTGCTATAGCGCGACCGCGGTCACGGCGCTAACGGCCGAAAATACGGACAAGATCAAAAATATCGTCTCGCTAGATCCCTCGTTCATCGCCGATCAGCTCGAGATGCTCTCGGCGGAGTTTAGCTTCGACGCCGTCAAGATCGGTATGCTCTTTAACGAACCTATCATGGACGTCGTGCAGAGCTTTTTAGAAAAAAACTCCGCTCCGGTTGTGCTAGATCCCGTCTGCGTCTCGAAAATGGGGCATAAACTCATCAAAGATAGCGCCATCGAGCGGCTAAAAGAACTAATGAAATTTGCCGCCGTCACGACGCCAAATTTACGCGAAGCCGATGTGCTTTTCGGCGATGATTTTACGAATTTGCCGTGCGACGTGATCGTGAAAAAACACATCGTCGCGGGCAAAAGCATCGATACGCTCTACCGCAAGGACGGCAGCGTGCAAAACTTTGAGACGCCGCTAGCCGATCCGCTGGTTATCATCGGCGCGGGTTGCACGTTTTCTAGCTCGCTAGCCTGCCTGCTCGCTCGCGGTGAGAGCCTAGAGAGCGCCATCCAGCAGTCCAAAGAATACATCTACAACGCCATAATCACCGGCATCGACACGAATCTAGGCGTAAGAAAACTGCTAAATCACGGGGTTAAATTTTAAATTTAGCTTGCTTGACGCCGTAAATTAGAGTAAGAATAAAAGAACTTGCGAGGATTTATGAGTATAAGCTACAAAACGTCTTTTATTATTATTTTTCTAATCGCGGCGACGGCCGTCTACTTAAATTTATACGACGGACGAGAGCTGGCGCGAAACTACGAAAAAAATCGTATCGAGATTTTAGCATTGCGCGATTTTGCGCGTGAGATTAGGCCTCGCGGAGTTTGGTTTGACCTGCGCTTGGACGGGGCGCGGGTTGAGACGTTTAGCGCCGTGAATGCCGATAAAAACCAAACCGCGAGCTTCATCCGCGTAGATGAGCGAACGAGCGTACAGGAACCACTGCGGATACTGGGCTGGGACGAGCAGACTTTCGGCGAACTAAAAAACAAACTAAAAAACGCAAACGTCATAGGCGTAAGGATTTGGGGCAACGAGGCGTTTGGAGGCGAGCGTAAAACTACGATTTATTATCGCAATGAGGGCTTTGGAGGTGCGTATTACGAGATTTTTGATGACGCTTTGGACGAGATACTGCGAGGCGATAAAGAAGCGGGCTGCGACGATAGATTTCATTCAGACGGCGTAGCTTTGATTTATGACGGTGAGGCTACCGTGGATTTTATGTGCGTAAACAAAGACGGCAAAAATTTAAAGCGTAGATAAAAACCTAAATTTTAAGATTTACGCTTTAAATTTGGATTTGGTTTGGCGGCTAAATTTGACCCGAAGCGAGGAGGGATAAATTTACGGGCGGTTTTGTTAAATTTGACTGCCTATGAGTGGGTTTTGTCTGGCTCGCTCGTTGAATTTGGATACGGATAACGGCGGCAAATTTGACTGTTTATACTGATTGCTATTAATCAATTGCATCCCACGGCATTATACAACCTATTTGTGCTTCTATCTCATCGGCTTGTTTGTGCGTGAGGCCTGCTATTATGGTCATCTTGACTATACGATGTTGCGTCTTTTGCGCTATTTCTACGTGCGCCGGTAAAAAAGCGAGTTCAAAGGTACGACAGTGTATTATATTTTCTGCTTTTATAACTTGATTTCCAAATATAAATCTATCTATAACAATCTTGTCTCTATAAATTTCAACGTAGTTAAAAAATATCACCGAGTATAGCAGCCAGATCAAAAGTGCGGAGTCCAAAATCCCAAGTATGCGCATCCAGCCGTCGTAATATATCGCAGTAGGCAAGGCGGGTACGAGCAGGAAAAACCATACTTGATAAAGTCGATCAGCACCATGAGCGGATTTCGTTTGTCTAGTCTGTAAAGTAGCTCCGGCTCTTTATTTTCTTTGCCTATACTTTCTTTCATATCCTCCGCCTAAAGTCAAATTTTAAATTTATCCAGCCTAGTTTTATGCAAATGGCGAGCGGTTAAAATCGTCAAGTTGCGCTGCCGTTTAAATTTACGCCGACCTTCAAATTTGACCCAAATTTGCGGTCAAATTTCACCCGCGTTCCCGCTTAGTCGCTGTCAAATTTACCTAAAGCTTATCTGCGCGTCGTCCGTGCCGTCGTCAAGCGAGATGTTGTAACCGCCTGTATTTGGCGGGCGTTTATAGATATCTTGCGGGCCGATATTTAGCACTTCGTCGCTGAAAAACACGCATTCGCGCTCACCCGTATCCACGTCGCGCACCCAGATTTTGCCGTCGTCCACGATCTCCTCGTCAAACTCTATCACGCGGTTTTCGTAAATTTTGCCCAGCAGTCGCTCGTGCAGGCGGTTTTCGCGCTCAAACTCCAGCTGCGCTTGCAGACACTCCGCTTCGTCTATGAAAATAGGCTCCAGCGCGATCTTGTCGCCCTCTAGCACGCACTCGAATTTCTCCAGCGTAGAGCAGTCCACCTCGCTGCCGCCCAGTCTCACGACGTCCTTGTTGCGCATAAAGTAGCGGTTGGTGAGGTTGCCCATCAGCGCCTCGTACGCCGTGCCGCCGATCGCGCGTTTAAGCAAAAACTCGTTTTGAAACGCCAGCACCAGCTCCACCTCGCACTCGCGCAGGATCTCTTCGTTTAGCTCGGTATTTTCGCTCAGTAGCTTTGCCGACTCGTCGAGAAATAGGCTAATGGGCCTTTTTTGCTTCATCGTTACGCGCTTTAAAAGCTCGGGCAGGAAGCTGTTTAGCAGGAAGCTTAGCGCGCTTTTGTCGCAGCTAGCGGCGTTAAATATCACGATCTTGCCGCTATTTAGCAGCCCTGCGATGCTCGCGTCGCCCGCAGCGCCCTCGCCGTCGCCGTTTAGCGAGTCGTCGTTCATGAGGCCAAGAAAGGGCGACATCATCATCGAGTAGTTGCGAAAATCATCCCTCGTGCGCTCGTCGCCGATGTCCTTGTAGCGGCTCGTCGCGTCCAAAAACTCGTCCGCGGTGGCCAAAAACGCGCGGTTTATCATTATCGTCTCGCGGGTAAAATTTAGCGTCGAGGAGTCGAGATTGTCGTAGATGAGACTCAGCGCGTCTTTAAACTCGAGCATCTTTTCTAGGTCTTGCGAGAGGCGCAGTATCGTCGCCACGTCAAAGGTAAAGTCCCGCGCTAGCGTGCGTACGTCGGCGTAAAACGCGTCCGTGTAGCATTCGCTTAGCGGCGTGATTTTTTTGGCGAAAATTTTAAGCGCCTTTAGCACCTTAAAAAACTCGGTCGCGATGCTTGAGCCAAACTCCTCCCAAAACTTCTCTCTTGATTCCATCGGCTTTTTCACGCAGTTTTTAAAGTCCCGCGGCTTCATCGAGGCGATGAGGTTTATCGGCGCGTCTAGTCTCGCACCCACGCTCACGACGTCTTTTAGACGGCCGGCTCTACGCGCTAGAGCCTTAATTTTGGCGCTCTCGCCGCCTTTATAATCCACGGCAAACACCGCGTAGCCGTTTTGCATGCGGTCAAGCAAATTCGGATATATCATCGCCGTCGTCTTGCCACTGCCGGTCTCTCCGATGATGGCCGCGTGCGTGAAGTCGCTAGGTATCAGCGCGCCTTTTTTCTCCGCGTTTTCCCGCGTTCTCGTAAATCCCATTATTTTTTGCATATTTTTCCTTATCGGGGGCGATTGTAACGAAATTTGGTTTAAAGATTTAAATTTGACGAGGCGGCGGAGGCGTCAAATTTGCCTCTAGGATGAGCGAGAATCTAGTCTGCAAAACACGCACCGCGAAAGTGCTAGATCAAATTTGAGCTTTAGCGAAGCAGGGCGGGTTGCGCCGAAATAATTGTCGTCAAATTTGGGCTCAAATTTGCCAAGAGCGAGTTAAATTTACTCGGCTTTTTTGCAGACGGCGGCCGAGTGCGTGAGCAGATCGTGTAGATTTAGCGCGTCCTTGCGAAAAAAGCAGAGGCAAAGTCCGACCACGCTAACTCCTGAGAGCAAAAAACAGATGTAACGGAGTAAAACGCGTGCGAAGCCGAGTTTGCGGCCGCTGCGTAGGTCGATGAGGTAGATATTTTGCGAACGGTAGCCGGGCGTCTGGGCTTTGATCGCAAAAAAGGCGCAGCAGATGAGAGCGACTGCGAGATTTGCCCCGAATATCGCGGTTTGGTTGTGTAAAAAGTCGTCTTTGCCGCCTAAGAAAACATAGGTCGTGAGGTAATATATCGGCATCCCGATCAAAAAAAGATCGATGATAAAGGCCTTTACTCGCGCGCCGATACCGGCTAGTTGCGCTTTTTGTTTTGCCAAATTTACTCCTTTTGTTTTTATTTTCGGGCGCATGTTTTGGATTTGAGCGCCAAATTTGATCGCGATTGCCCAAATTTAGGTGCTTCTACTTTGTTGCGGCAAATTTACGTCTGCTTGTGCCGCCGCTTCGGTACGGTAAATTTACGGCTCGTTTCCGGGTGTCGCTTGACGCCGTTTTATCTGGGCAACCTTACTGCGTTCGTAAACGGTGCTTTGTTTGCCGCTGGATTATGCGTTTTGCCTGGCGTAATCTTTACGATATCTGCCGTCTTTGTTTGTTTTTGGCGGCATACCGGTTTGCGACGAAATTTGCGTTTCGCGCATTTTTATCGTCAAATCTGCTCGCGTTTGATTTATCGCCGACTCCGTATCGCTATCAAGGCGTAAGCGCAAAAGCCAGCATTAAGCGCGAAATTTAAATTTACGGCGTTTATCTTGTGCCGAAGCTATGCGCCGCTTTTAAAAAAATAAATTTTAGGACGCGCTTTCGTGGGCGTAAATTTACTCAAATCCAAATTTGACGGTCGCCGCTAAATGCACAAAACGGCAACATAAATTTGATTCCGCTCCGATCGCGACTTGCAAAAAACGCAATGGCGGGCTTCATTTTATCGTCAAATTTATCGCCCAAGATATCGCAAAACATAACTTGGCCGAGTTAAATTTGATTTGCGATCGGTTTGCATTCATTTACGCCTGCAAAATCCGTCCAAATTTGCACGGCTAAATCAAACATGGCCGCGAAATTTGAAAATTTAGTTGCCTCTGCTGCCGGGTTTTATCGCCTTGCTTCCGTCGGCGCAAAGAGGGCAGTTTGTAGGTTCGTAAATCTCAAACTCAAAGTTTCCAAGCGCGAAAAACGGCTTGTCGGCGGGTAGTTTGGCGCTAGCTTTAGCGTCGCTGCCCTCTAAATTTGCGACCTTGCAAAAGCCGCGATTGGCAAGTGCGGCAAATGCCACGACCTTTCCGCCTAGGCTCTCGATCACGCGCGTAGCCTCCAGCGCCGATCCGCCCGTGGTGATGATATCCTCGCAAACGATAAATCGTTCACCCTCTCTCACCTCAAAGCCGCGTCGTAGGCTCATCACGCGCTCGACTCGCTCGGTAAAGATAAAGCGCTTTTTTGCCGCGCGAGCTAGCTCGTAGCCCGCCAAAATGCCGCCTAGAGCAGGCGAACAGACGCTATCAAACTCTACGCCCGATTTTTCGATGACGGCGGCCAGCTCGTCTGCTAGAGCGCCGGCTAACTGAGGATCCTCGAGTACTTTGGCGCTTTGCAGATAAAACTGCGAGTGGTTGCCGCTGCTAAGCAAAAAATGACCCTGCAAATACGCGCCCGCATCCTTGTAAATTTTCTCTAAATCCATCGTTTTCCTTTGTAAAATTTGAGCGAATTTTACCCTAAGCGCGCTTAAGCTACTATTTTTTGAGCTTTTGGCGGCTTGCGATTTTACGTTATTATATACCTCTGCCGAGCAAAAACGGCTAGCAATTTTAAATTTGGATGTAAATTTTGGTAAAAGCGAGTATGGCGTGATAAATTTAAAATTTGGACAAAATAGATAAACGCGTTCTTGGGTGTAGCAAAAGCGGATTAAAATTTATGCTAAACGCGAAATAGCGGTGGGTTTTTATAAAAAAGCGGCTCGTCAAATTTAACGAGCCGTACGTAAATTTTAAACTTTTAAAAGTTCGCTCTCTTTTTCTTTTACGAGCGAGTCGATCTTTGAGGTGTAGTTGTCGGTGATCTTTTGGACTTCGTCTTGTCCTTTTTTGCTCTCATCTTCGGTAATTGATTTATCTTTTTCGAGCTTTTTTACCTCGTCGTTAGCGTCTTTTCTGATGTTTCTGATGCTGACTTTGGCTTTTTCGCCAAATGCCTTAGCGTGCTTTGCGTTTTCTTGGCGTTGCTCAACCGTCATCGGAGGGAAAAATAGCTTCACGCTCTCGCCGTCGTTGTTCGGATTTACGCCGATATTTGCAGCAGAGATGGCCGCAGTGATAGTTTTTAGCATCGGTTTTTCCCACGGCGTAATGCTTATGGTGCTAGCATCGCTCGTTAGTACGGTGGCTACTTGATTTAGCGGAGTTTGGCTGCCGTAATAATCCACGTAAATATTATCGACTATGCTTATATTTACCTTGCCTGTGCGAAGCGTGCTGAAGTCGCGTTTTAGGCCCTCGATACACTTGTCGCTATGCTCTTTTTGCTTTTTGTAAATCTCATTCAGCATTTATATCCTTTACTAAAATTTTTGTCGTCGTTTTTCCGTTTACTTTAAGGCTCATTCTTACTTTATAGCGGTCGATTGGCTTGTTAAATTTAAGCGTCATCTGTCCGTTTTCGAGCTTAACTTTTTTTGTTTTTTGCCCTGTCATTGAGAAGTAGCCATGCGTCGCGTTCTCGTCGGTTTTGATGATAAGTTCGCTAATCTTATTATCCTTCGGATAGTCTTGCGGAAGTATCCATTCGGCTTTTAGAAATTTACTAGCAAGCGCGGACGGCAGATGCGTGCCGTTCATCGCAGGGATCCTATCTAGCTCGTGTAGATCGCTATCTGCCGCGACTGCGCCCGAGTTTTGGCTGAGTATCACTTCTATGCCGTGTTCTATCGCGACGTCGCGCACCCTGTCGTTATATTCGCCGAAGGGATAGGCGAAATATCGGGGTTTGTAGCCCATATTTTTTTCAAATTTGCTTATGCCGTCCTCAAAGTCGTTTTTTAGTTTCTCTTCGTTAAGCCCGACCATATGTAGGTGACCGTAGGAGTGATAGCCGACTTCGCCGTATTTTTCCATCTCTTTGATCTGCTCAAAGGTCATAAAGTCGCCGTATTTTCGCGCGGTGGCCTCGACGTAGATCATCAGCGCAAACGGATATCCGTACTCTAAAAATACCGGTAAGCCTTTTTCGTAAAAGCTTTTGTAGCCGTCGTCTACCGTTAAAACGACCCAATTATCCGATACCGGCTCGCCGTTTTTTATCGCATCCACGAGCTTTGAAAGCGGGATGACCTCGTAGCCTTTTTCTTTAAAATAATCAAACTGTTCGCGTAAATTTTTAATAGAGACGTTGGTGCTCGGGTGTCTATCGTCGTCAAATCTGTGATAGTTAAAGATATGCGCGTCTGCAAACGCAAACTGCGCCGCCGCAAAAAATGCGAGGGCGGAAACTAATTTTTTCATTGCCGCTCCTTATTTTTGCTCACTTGTCGGAGCCGCAGGAGCATTAGGGGCTTGCGGAACGACCGCCTCAGGAACTGCAGGTAGCGACGAAGTATCGACGCTATCTATGAGAGATTTGCTGCTTTGTGTGTTGTAAACGTAGCTTAGCGCTAGAGTGTTTAGGATAAATAAAACGCCCACGACGAAGGTAAATTTAGCCAAAAATCCAGCTGGTCCTTTTGCGCCAAATAGGCTTTCGTTGCTGCCGCTATACGCGCCTAGTCCGATAGAGGAGCTTTTCTGAAGCAAAACGGCGATCGTCAAAACTACCGCGAAAATAAACTGCAATACTAAAAAAAGCGAATCCATAAAAATCCTTTTAAATTTTCGAAATTAGTCGCGATTATACTAAAAAAGTTTTGAATTTGGGTTAAATTTCTTTTTCTATCTCATAAAGTTCGTAGCGCACGGTTTTAAAAATCTCGGAAATTTTAACGTCGATGAGCTTAAAACACTCCTCTAAAACCCTTGCGCTTTCTTGCGCACGTTTGATGTTGGCGGTTTGTAAATCGTCCAAATTTAGGCGAATTTGCTCGTCTTTTAGGCTCGGTTTTAGCACGTCATTTGCAGCGTCGCGAAATTTTAAGAATTCTTTTTGCGGGATTTTTGCTTTGTGGCGGAGGTTTTTGATTTTTTTAGCGAGGGCTAGGTCGTCAAAGCCGTAACGTCTGACGTCCTCGACGACTCTAAGCCCTTCTTTTAAGCGGTTTAAATTTGCGTCTATTACGCGGTAGAGCCGCTCTTCGCTAGTCATCGCTATTAAAAAATCCTAAAATTCTAAGCAATGAAACGAATAAATTTAAGAAATCAAGGTAAAGATCAACTGCGCCCTCGATCGGAGTTTCGTAGTTGCCGCGTATGATATTTTGCGTATCGTAAAGGATGTACGCGCTAAATAAAACAGCGGCTACGCACGATAGCGCTACCTGAAAAATCGGACTTTGGAAGAATAAATTTAGTAGCATAGCCACAAGCAAAACGATAAGCGTGATGAAAAGCATCTTGCCCCACGCGGTAAAGTCGCGCTTGGTATTCATAGCAAATACGCTAAGTCCGCCAAATGCTACCGTCGTAAGCGTAAAGGCCTGAGCTACTATCGCAGCGCCTCCGGGCATCGCAAAAGTGCGTCCCAAAATAGGCGTAAGCGTAAGTCCGCTAACGAAAGTAAAGGCAAAAAGCAGGATCAAATTTAGGCCCGCTTTGCGTTTGGCAAACATTAAACCGACCAAAAGTCCTAGCTCAAGTATCACAAATAGCCAGTAGTTGCCCGCCACCGTAGCTCCCAGCGAGCTGTAAAGCCCGACGTAAGCTCCGACGCTGGCTGCTAAAAGCGAAGCCGCGAAAAGCTGATAGGTTTGCTTGATAAACGTGCTAAGCGCGCTTTGCGAATATTCGCTCGCAACCTCGTGCTCTCTTGAGTTTGCATAGTTTCTGTCATATAAACTCATTTTTTCTCCTTTTTAAATTTTGACGCAAATTTAGCCAAAAATAGGTAAATAATATATAAAAGATCGCTGAATTTGACGCGCGAAAAGCATTTTAAAAAATTTTAACGAACTTTGAAACGTTTTTGATATAATATTTTATAATTTTTTATACGGGAAGGCAGATGCAAGGTATCTTAGACGGCGCAGTTAAATTTATGGAAGAGGATTTTTTAGAGCATAAGGAGCTTTTTGAGAGTCTGGGCGAGAAACAGACGCCGCACACTCTTTTTGTCGGCTGTATCGACTCGCGCGTGGTGCCTAGCCTTATAACAAACACGGTTCCGGGCGACCTCGTCGTCGTGCGAAATATCGCAAACATCGTGCCTCCGTACCGCAAAAGCGAGGAGTTTTTGGCTACGACCTCGGCGATCGAGTACGCCTTGCAAACGCTAAACGTACAAAACGTCATCATCTGCGGGCACAGCAACTGCGGCGGTTGCGCGGCTTTGTGGATGGACGAGGCTAAATTTAGCAAAACGCCAAACGTTAAGCGCTGGCTAGATTTGCTAGAACCCGTAAAAAAGCGCGTGCAAAAGCTTTTTGGCGATAATATCGCAAAAAGAGAGTGGCTAACCGAGCGCCTAAGCCTTGTAAATTCATTTGAAAATTTACTGAGCTACCCCGACGTCAAGGCTAAATTTAGAGACGGGGAGCTAAAAATTTACGCCTGGCACTACATAATAGAAACGGGCGAAATCTACAACTATAACTTCGTAACAAAGAGCTTTAAGCTGCTAGGAGTCGAGAAATGAGAAAAATTTTAGCCGCCGTTTTTGCGCTGTGCTTTAGTTTAAATTTGCTCGCAGATACTTCAAGCGACGATCTAAACGCGACAGGCATCCTAAACGTCGTAAATCAAATCAACGAAGCAAATGCGCAGATCGCAGTTATCAAGGCGCAGTCCGCCGAAAATAACGAAACCGCCGATAAAAACGTGCTTTTTAGAACCGTCTCGGAGAAAAAAGAAAAGCTGATCGAGCAGATCCCCTATCTCATCATGCAAATCGAAATCGACGAGGAGCAGGTGCAAAATTTCAAACAAGAGATGCAAGAGTTGGAGACAAAAACCAAAAAGCTAAAAAACTCTAGCAATCAAAATTTATACGTCAAAAACATGCTCGAGCTTGAGCGTATGCGGCTTGACGGGCTGTTTTACTCCTCGCTTTTAAATTTGGAAAATATCTTTAAAGAAGGCGGCAAAGCCGTAAACGTCAAACTTGCCGTCGAGGAGACGCTACTTAGCTTTCAGACCGAGTTTTACGCGCAGTTTAAAGCCTTTAAAGACTCGCTAAGCGAGGAAGTAGCCCTAGCGCACAAAGGTGAGCTAGACGCGCTAGAAGCGCACAAAAAGACGCTGGAGGAGATACTCCACTATCTGCGCGACAACGCCGAGCTGCTCACGTCAAACTACATCATCTCCGAGCTAAATTTAAAAACGGCGATAGATTTTATCAACGAAAAGGCCTCGTTTACGAGCAAATTTAACGTCGGCAAGGCTGCGATCATATTCGTCGTATTTTTGTTTTTCGTCTCGTTTACGACGCTGCTTAGTAAGCTCACGCTGTGGGCGCTAATGAAATTTTTCGTCAAGCACGACTCAGATAGGCAGACGAAAGGGCGCATCGTCGAGATCATCAAACGTCCGATGCTACTCACCCTTATCGCCTACGCGATAGATATATGCGTCTCGATCGCGTATTACCCGGCTCCGATGCCGATAAAATTTGCAAATTTCCTCACGATCACCTTCGTCATCGCCGTCACTTGGCTCATACTTAGCGTACTAAACGGCTACGGCATGGTGCTCATCAACGAACTCACCAAAAAAAGCGGGCGCAAAGAGGTGATAAATTTGATCCTAAAGATCATCTATTTCATCATCTTCGTTATCGCGCTACTTATCGTGCTTAGCAAGCTGGGATTTAACGTAAGCGCCATCATCGCGTCTCTTGGTATCGGCGGCCTTGCCGTAGCTCTTGCGACTAAGGATATCTTGGCGAATTTCTTTGCTTCCGTCATGCTGCTCTTTGACAACTCGTTTTCGCAAGGCGACTGGATCGTGTGCGGCGACATCGAGGGAACGGTCGTGGAGATCGGACTTAGAAAAACGACCGTGCGAACCTTTGACAACGCCCTTATCTTCGTGCCAAACTCCAAGCTAGCCAGCGATCCGATCCGAAACTGGAGCAGGCGAAAGATGGGACGACGCATCAGGATGCTAATCGGATTAGAATACAGCGCCACGACCGAGCAGATAAAAAAATGTGTCGAAGAGATCAAGCAGATGCTGCTCGAGCATCCGGATATCGCAAAGGGTGACGATATGGGCTCTAAAAAGGCTAGCCGATACGACCGCGGTATCGTCTCGATCGACGACCTGGCGGGATATAAGTCGAATTTATTCGTCGTCGTGGACGAGTTTGCCGATAGTTCGATAAATATCCTCGTGTACTGCTTTTCAAAGACGATAGTTTGGGGCGAGTTTTTGGCTGTCAAAGAGGATGTGATGCTAAAAATAATGAATATCGTAGAGGCTAACGGGCTTGGATTTGCCTTCCCTAGCCAGAGCCTATACGTCGAAGAAGTGAAAAAATAATTTTAAAGGAGAGAAAATGAGCGAAGAATTTGACTACGAAGAGGAAGATTTGGAGGAGGAATACTCCGAATTTGACGACGAAAGATCTGAAAAATACAGCTATAACTACGACGAGAACGACTACGAATACGGCGACGAAGACGAAGAGGATAGCTACGAGATGTGATTTGCGCTCAAATTCGGCTTTGTGTGGTAAATTTGCCGGCAGGCCGAATTTGGAGCATTCAAATTTGAGTTCTAGTCAAATTTGAACTAAATCTTGAGGTAAGACTAGTCGGCCGTTTTGTTTGGGCTCAGTCAAATTTAAACAGACCTTGTGCGATATGCAAATTTGTACTGTTTTTGATGATTTTTGGCGGTTCATACCTTTAAATTTAGACATTAATATCTAGCCTTCGGATTTTATTTAGAGCATCTAAAAGCTTGGTTGCGTCCGTCCCTTTTTCTTGTTCGGCTTTGATAAATTTCTCGAAAAACTCGCGCTTTATATCCTTATAAACATAGGTTTGGCTTTTGCTCGTCGCTTTGATAGGTTTAAATTTCTTTTCTTTGGCGGCGTCTGCTTGCGCTTCTTCTTTGGCCGTTTCGTCAAAATCGCCCTTTTTTAGTGCGATTTTTTGCAGCGCGTCTCCGATGCTTTCGCCGTTTTTAAATAGGCCTTTTAGGAATTTAAAAAACTCTTTTTTACTCTCTTCGTCCGCGTAGCTCACGCGAGTTTCGAGATCTTGCCCAAGAAGCGTTATGCGCTCCTTTGCGGGCGTTTGGTCGAAATTTAGCTCGCCGTCCTTGAGCGAAATTTTGACGTTTGCGTGTTCGCCTAGGATTTTATTTGCCGCGTACTCGAGCCATTTATCTTTAAATTCCTCCTCGCTCATGTCAGAATCTAGCAGCTTCGAGGTCTCGGCGTCCATTACCAGACCGCTACCGCTACGCACGAGCCCTAAGCCAAACCCGCCCAAATCGACGTTAAATTTACTCAAAAACTTATCCACGCTAAAGACGTCCTGCCTAAATATATCGGACGGATCGCCCGCTTGCGCGATCAAAACCCTTGTGCTGTCGATGAAGCTTTTTAGCTCGGCGGCTTTTTCTTTACTCACCGATGAGTCGAGTCCGTTTATTTTGCCCCAGACGCTTATTTTATCGTCTCTCGTGTAGCCGCTTAGCGAAAATATCCTCCTTACGGCTACTGGCTCGCCGGGCTTTAGTCCGAGTTCCTTACGCCATCCGTCCTCCACCTTATCAAACTCCATTTTCGCACTCAGCCACATGCTTAAATTTTTACCGGTTAGATTACTTGGATCAACCTTGTCTGCCCAAATTTTTAGTTGGTCGTAGTCTAATTCGCTTGGATTTACCGTATCGTAATTAATCCGTGCCGTTAAATTTGGTGCTAAATTCGCTACCTCTTTTTCCTTATGCGTCTTTAAATTTTGCCCATGAGAGCTACTAAAATCATAATTTACGTTTGCGTTAAATCCGTTTATGCCGCTTATCATCTAAAATCCTTTTAAAATTTGGCTTTTTAACTATATCGGCAAAATTTGAGGAAAATTTAGAGTAAAAGATAAGAAGCGATATCAAATTTACGGTCGGCCGTCAAGTCGCGTGGGTGCTGACTAGTCGCCGTAAATTTGCGCCGAATCGCTACCGACCGGCAAACGCTAGCAAAAATTATTTTTGCTCAAAGTCTTCCCAGGGATTTATGCAGTAGGTGCCGCGACCCGCGTGTTTAGCCCTATAAAGAGCATCGTCGGCGCGCTGAAGCAGCAGATCAAACGAGCCGTGTCCGATCTGTCCTTCTGCGATGCCAGCACTCACGGATAGTCCGCTAAATAGCGGATTTTCTTGACAAATTTTAAAAAATCGGTCGATCAAAATTTGCACGCGAGGCGCTATGCTTTGCATATTCGCGCCGTCGGTAAATATCGAGATAAACTCGTCCCCGCCGATGCGTACGTTCATCGCGTCGTTAAAAATCTCCTTTATCAACTCCGCAATCGCAACTAGAGCCTTGTCGCCCGCCTGGTGCCCGTGCTCGTCGTTTACCTGCTTAAAGCGGTCTAGATCCATATACAGTATGCTCATATGCGTGGTTTTTAGCTTGCCCAAAAATGCGTCTAGCTGGTTACGGTTGGCTAGTCCGGTGAGCTGGTCGTAGTGGGCTAGATGTTCGATATTTTGCAGATATTCGTGCTCTTTCGTCACGTCGCGGGCGATGCCGACGGTACCAATGATAGTCTCGCCGTCAAATATAGGCGTTTTATATGTTTTTAGCTTACTTAGTTTGCCGTCGGCCCGCATAACCTCCTCGTCAAAAAGACAGGTCTTACGCGCTGCGACGACGTCGTCCTCGGTCTGGACGCAGACGTAGTCCGTTTGCTCGTAGACTTCTTTTGGGATATCCCAGATGTAGTAGTGATCTTTGCCTCGTACGAGCTCTTTTGGCTTGTTTACGACCTCGCAAAACTCGTCGTTTACCTCTAGATGTAGCCCGCCCATATCCTTAAACCAGATCATATCGGGAGACGAGTTTATCAGCGTTTGTAGCCAAGTTTTTTGTAGCCATGCCTCTTTGCGTTCGGCGATCAAATTTAGCGCTTTTTCAAAGTAGAAGTCGTCTAAATTTGCAGCTTGCGGCCAAATTTCGTCGGCGGCATCTTTTTGCTCGCTCGTTATCTTTGCGGTATCCTTTGCGTAAATCGCCAAAAAGCCACTTTCGCCGATGCGGTTTTTTAGCTCGGTTAAATTTAACCCGCACTCCTCGCTTGCGATGATTAGGTATTGGTGCTCGCCGGGGATAGGCAAGGGGATGTCGCAAATGCTTTGTAGGATCTTAAATTCGTGTTCAAAGCGTGGTCTGGGCGGGATTTTACTGTATTGCTCAAGCTTATTTTTTATATCCTGGGTTAAACAAATATGCAGTTTGACGCGGTACATGATTTCCCCTTTATTTTTTGGTTATGGTACAGCAGGATAGCTTTAACGAGGCTTTCGGGTGGATTTAAGGTACGGAATCAAAATAAATTTATAAATTCGACGGTTAAATTTGGGGGCAAATTTTATGAAAAGAAAGTGGCGGACTTTGCTAAATTTATAAAATTTGACAAAGCCGGCCGTAACCATAAAAACATCAAGAAATTAAGCCCAAACAAAATCCGGGCAACTAAAGGGGCGCATAATTTACGGACCGACCGCCGAGCTGTACAGACCCGGGCGGCGCCGTAAATTTGCAAATTTAAATCAGCCTCCGTACATCAGCCTCGGTAACCAAAGCGAGATTTCCGGGATGTATGTCACCAAAACAAGTCCGACAAATAGCGTCAAAGTCCACGGCAAGCACGCGACGATGACGTCTTTTAGATTCATGCCGGTTAGGCCGCTGGCGACGAATAAATTTAAGCCCACAGGCGGCGTGATCATGCCGATTTCCATATTCACAATTAGCAGGATACCGAAGTGTACCGGATCCACGCCTAGCGCTGTTGCGATCGGTAGCAGTAGCGGCACCATGATCATAACGACCGATGATGGCTCCATAAACTGTCCCATGATGAAAAGCAGGATGTTTACGATGATTAAAAAGCCTATCTTGCCGATATTTGCGGCTAGGATGCTATCTGCTATCGTCTGCGGGATGTTTTCGCTAGTTAGCAGATACGCAAACACGACCGCGTTTGCGATGATGAAAAATATCATCGCCGTCGTGATGGCAGACTCTAGGCAGATGTCCCACAGGTCTTTAAATTTGATATCTTTATAGACAAATAGCGAAATAATCAGCGCATATATCGCGCTTGCCGCCGCAGCCTCTGTTGGTGTAAAAATGCCGCCGTAGATACCGCCGATAACGACTACTACGATTAGTAGCGCCCAAAACGCCTTGCCGAATTTTTTTACTCGCTCGCTCCAAGGCTCGGGCGTAGTAGCTTTAAATCCGAGTTTTTTCGCTCCGATATAAGTCTGAAGTATCATCATGCCGCCTAGCATCAGTCCAGGCACCACGCCCGCCATAAATAGCTGCGCGATACTGACCTCAGCTGTCACGCCGTAAACGATCATAACGACCGAAGGCGGGATGAGGATGCCTAGAGAGCCGGCGGTCGTGATGCCGCCCACGGCGTATTCTTTTGGATAGCCTGCTTCTTTAATCGCGACAAACATGATAGATCCTATCGCTACGACCGTAGCAGGCGAGCTACCAGAAACCGCAGCAAATATAACGCACGCAAATATCGCGCTCATCGGTAGGCCGCCTGGCAGGTGTCCGACCATGGATTTAGCAAAATCTATAATGCGTCTAGCAGAACCGCCCTTGCTCAGTAAATTTCCAGCTAGGATAAACATCGGGATCGCCATGAGGGCAAATTTGTTGATACCGTCAAAGATGAGCTGAGGTATCGTCGCGACGTCAAGATCGGTAAAAAGAAGCATCGTGATAACCGTGCTAGCTCCAAGCGAAACGGCGACTGGAACGCCTATAAGCATGAGGCCAAACAGCGAAATAAATAAAAATGCGATGGTCATAGGCTCTCCTTAGCTTTTTTTGACCGAGTCGCGTATCATCTCGGCTTCGTTATTTACGATGACTTTATCCGAAGGCGTCATAGCGATCTGGAAAATTTTCTCTCCGGCGCGGTAGCTAGCACCCAAAAACGCTATCGGAAGTACCAGCATCGGCACCCACTGCGGCACACCTAGATCCACGCTCATGAAATCAAGCTCGATCAACACCTGTAGATACTGCACGCTATAAACCACGACAAATATCAAAAATACCGTCGTTAGGATGTTTGCGAAGATGAGGTAAGCCTTGGCGATAGGAGCGGGAAATCTCTCGATCAAAATCGTAACCGAGATATGTATGCCTTTTCTAAAACCGTAAGCAGCGGCAAAAAACGCCGACCAGATAAAAAGATAGTTCGTTAGCTCGCCGGCCCACGACCAGCCCGTGTTAAAGCAGTATCTCATCACTACGTTAACAAAGGCTAGCAGCGTGCCTGCGGCGATGCCTAGCACCGCTACGGTTTTGTTTACCGAGGCGATGCCGACATCTAAAATCTCAAAAAATTTACCCATAAAAGCCTACTTCGTATTTATCGTTTTTTCTACCAGGTCTTGACCGATCACGTTGTAGAAGTTCGGATAAATCGGCTTCATAGCCTCTACCCATTTGCCCTTTTGATCGGCGTTTAGCTCGATGATTTCAAGCTTTTTACTTTCGCCGGCAAATTTTTTAAGCTCGCTTAAAATATGCTCTTCTTCTTTAGCCGTCTCTTCGCGCTCGTAAGCCGTAGCCTCTTTTAGAGCTTGCGTTACGTGAGCCTTCATATCATCAGGCAAGCCTTTCCAAAATTTCTCGCTCATAACGACTAAATATCCCAAATATCCGTGGCCTGATAGCGTTAAAGAGCTTTGCGCCTCGTAAAATTTGGAGTTATAGAAATTTGAAAGCGGGTTTTCCGTCGCATCGACTACGCCTTGCTGAAGAGCCGGATAAACCTCTGAAAAAGGCAATACTTGCGGGTTGCCGCCCACGACTTTGATCTGCTCTTCAAGCACTTTTGAGCTTTGGATGCGGAATTTTTGTCCTTTAGCGTCCGCAGGCTCTACGATAGGCTTTTTGCTAGAGCTAAAGTGCTTAAATCCTGCATCCCAAAAATCAAGCGCGATGAAGCCTTTTTTAGCGATCATATCTTTTAGAGCTTGTCCGACTTCGCCGTCTTGAACAGCGTAAAGATGGGCGTTGTCTCTAAAGATAAACGGCAGGTCGAAAAGCTGAAACTGCGGCACTATCGGCGTAAATTTAGAAAAACTAGGCGCAGCCATCTGTACGTTGCCAAGCTTTAGCGCGGCAAAAACCCTATCGTCATCCATTAGCGATGCGGCCGGATATACCTCGACTTTGATCGCTCCGCCACTAAGCTCGCCGACACGTTTGGCAAAAAAGTCCGCAGCCTTGCCTTTTGGTGTAGAGGCGGCCACGACGTGGGCAAATTTGATCGTGTATGTTTTACCTGCGGCAAATGCGCTACCCGCAAGCGCGCAAGAAAGAAGCAGTGCGGAAAGTAACTTAATTTTCATCTGTGATCCTTTTTAAAAGATTAGCTAAATCAGCTAGGTGCAATTATAATTCATAAAGAAGCGGCTACGTTAAAATGTTTCGACTTTTTGCAATAAATTTCAAATTTATGTGTAAATATGTAACAATCTCTCAAATTTGACTGTCAAATTTGAGAGCAAGCCAAAGTAAAATATAACACTAAAAAGACTAAATGTTACGAAAATACACATTATTTTTATCAAATTTGATCTTTTTGCGCGGCGAGACGAGGCAAATTTCATAAATCGGAAGCATAGGCGGGTTAGTTTGCGCGTTAATAAATTAATTACTATTTTATTGCTATAATACGGATAAATTTTATTACAAAGGAAAAATTATGTTTGAACTTAGAAAACTGCCTTTCGATCCGAAAGCAAACGCCGTCGTAAGCGAGGAAACCTGTAGTTACCACCACGGCAAACACCACCAAACCTACGTCAATAACCTAAATAATTTGATAAAAGGTACCGAGTTTGAGGGTGCTAGCCTCTTTGATATATTAGTAAAAAGCTCGGGCGGCCTGTTTAACAACGCAGCTCAGGTCTATAACCACGACTTTTACTGGGACTGCATCGCGAAAAAAAGCCAAATGAGCGACGAGCTAAAGGCGCGCCTAGAAAAAGATATTCCAAATTTTAAAGAGGAGTTTTTAAAGGCTGCGACTACGCTTTTTGGCTCAGGCTGGGCGTGGCTAGTTTACAATCCAAAAGAGGATAAGCTGCAAATCGTACAAACTAGCAACGCGCAAACTCCGGTAACTGACGGCCTCGTACCGCTTCTAGTCGCGGACGTTTGGGAGCACGCATACTACGTAGATCACAGAAACGCGCGCCCGGCGTATTTGGAGAAGCTGTTTGAAAACATCAACTGGGATTTCGTCTCGAGCGCTTACGAGTGGGCGTTAAAAGAGGGGCTAAATTCGGTTAAATTTTACGTTTCCGAGCTTCACGGCGGTGCTAAATCTTGCTGCGGTTGCGGTTGCCATTAATGCCGAAAAATCGCTGATTTCGCGAGTTTTTAGTTGCAGCCGTAAATTTGCGGCGGTTTGTTTTTCTAAATAAGCGTAAGCCCGCGAGTAAACTTAGCCTTAAGTAGCGACTCCTTCTTGGCTAAGTTTACTTTATATAAACTATTTTGAAGTAATATTCGAGTCTCATTTCACAAAAAAGGACGAAAATGAAGAAGTTTTTAGTTTCATCTTTGGCGGCTTTTGCTGCAGTTGCTATGCTTAGCGGTTGCCACGCGCACAAAAGCGAGAGCGCAAACAAAGCGCAAATCACCAAATCAGAAGCTGAAGTGATTAAATTTACGGGCGTAAACGACCCGAAATACGTCGTTAGACTAAGCTCTACCGATAAATTTAACACCGCGTTGCTAGAAGACAGCAAAGGTCACAAAATCAACCTTAAAAACGCAGTCACTGCAAGCGGCGTAAGACTAGCGAACGACGATATCGGTACAGAGATAACGTTTAAGCGCGGTGAAGGTATCCTAAACCTTGCAAAAGGTGGCGAGGATATTTTCTTAAGATACGACGAATAAAAACTTTCCCGCCGAATTTTACGGCGGGACTCTCTCTCCCCCAAATTTACCAAATTTAACTCCCGCAAAATCTCGTCAAATTTGAACTTTCGCTTGTTTTTTAGCTTGCTTTCAAATTTGCTCAAATTTAATATCTCTTATCAAAAACGGCTCTGTCTTAAAATTTATTAGCTCTCTATAAAATCCGCAAATATACGCGCTTTCAAAGCTATTTTAAACTTAAAAATGACATTTTTAAAATGCCCCGAGAACAAATTTCGGTCACTAAATTTTAAGCCAACTTTGCTAAAGCATTAGATATACTTCCGAAATTTTTTGTTAAAAAGTAGCTGGAGGGCGGGTGGATGAAATTTATATTAAAGCGTGATGGAACAAGACAAGAATACCTCCCGTATAAAATCCAAGACGCGATCAAAAAAGCCTTTGAAAGCGAGTCTAAAGAGTACGACGACAAGGTCTTTTTGGATGTGATGGGGCACGTGTTTGATAGCGAAGTTTTGAGCGTCGAGGATGTGCAAGACTACATCGAAAAGGCGCTTTTTAACGCGGGACACTTCGACGTGATGAAGAGCTTTATGCTCTACCGACACACGCACAAGCTTCAGCGCGAGCAAATTTTAGGACTAAACGAAGACACAACCTACATCAACTCCACCCAAACCATCAGCGAATACATCAACGGCACCGACTGGCGCATCCTGGCAAACTCAAACACCAGCTACTCAAACGCCGGCCTCATCAACAACACCGCGGGCAAGGTCATCGCCAACTACTGGCTAGATAAAGTATATAGCAAAGAAGAGGGTCTCGCGCACCGAAACGGCGACTATCATATCCACGATCTTGACTGCCTCACGGGATACTGCGCCGGCTGGAGCCTAAGAGCGCTTTTAAACGAGGGCTTTAACGGCGTGCGCGGCAGGGTCGAGAGCAAGGCGCCAAAGCACTTTAGAGAGGCACTGTATCAGATGGCAAATTTCCTAGGAATTTTACAAAGCGAGTGGGCGGGTGCGCAGGCGTTTAGTAGCTTTGACACCTATCTAGCACCTTATGTTTTCCGCGACAAGCTAAGCGATAAAGAGATCAAAAAGGCGATAACCAGCTTTATCTTTAACCTAAACGTGCCGGCTCGCTGGGGTCAGAGTCCGTTTACTAACGTGACGATCGACATCACCTGCCCGTCCGATCTGCGCGACCAGATACCTACGCGCGAGGATAGGCATATATTTAGCGACCTTGAGGACGCAGAGCTTGCTAAGGAGGCGCAAAAACGCGGCTTTAACAAGCTAACCGATATGACCTACCGAGCCTTTGAGCCCGAGATGAACCGCATCGACAAGGCGTTTTACGAGATCATGACCGAGGGCGACAAGTGCTCGCAGCCCTTTACCTTCCCGATCCCTACGGTAAATATCACCGAGGACTTCGACTGGGACAGCGAGGTGGCGAAGGTGCTTTTTGAAAATACGGCAAAAATGGGCTCGAGTTATTTTCAAAATTTCGTCGGCAGCCAGTACACGATCGATGAAAACGGCAACCGCGTCGCAAACGACAAAGCCTATAAGCCGGGCCACGTGCGCTCGATGTGCTGCCGCTTGCAACTAGATTTACGCGAGCTGCTAAAGCGCGGCGGAGGGCTGTTTGGCAGCGCGGAGATGACCGGCAGTATCGGCGTCGTGACGCTAAATTTAGCTCGCTTGGGCTACCTATATAAAGGCGACAAAAAAGGGCTCTACACGCGCCTTGAGTATCTACTAAATTTAGCCAAATCCACGCTTGAAAAAAAGCGCGCCTTTATCCAGGAGATGTACGAACGCGGCCTGTATCCGTACACTGCGCGCTACCTCAAGCACTTTAACAACCACTTTAGCACCATCGGCATCAACGGCATGAACGAGCTTTTGAGAAATTTCACGAACGATAAGGAAAATATCGCGACCGATTTCGGGCGAGAGTTTGCGATCGAGATGATCGAGTTTTTACGCGGTAAAATTCGCGAATTTCAAGAGAGCACCGGCAACCTTTACAACCTCGAAGCCACGCCTGCCGAGGGCACGACGTATCGCTTTGCCAAAGAGGACAAAAAGCGCTATCCCGACATCATCCAGGCCGGTTTTGGCGAAAATATCTACTACACCAACTCCACGCAGCTGCCGGCAAATTTCACCGACGACGCGTTCGAGGCGCTCGACCTGCAAGACGAACTGCAAAGCTCCTACACGGGCGGCACGGTGCTGCACCTATACATGAAAGAGCGCATCAGCTCGGCCGAAGCGTGCAAAGACCTCGTGCGCGGCGTGGTAAACAACTACAAGCTACCATACATCACGATAACGCCGGTCTTTAGCGTCTGCGCTAAGCACGGCTACATCAGCGGCGAGCACGAATACTGCCCGAAATGCGACGAGGAGCTTTTGGCTAAATTTAAGGCTGAAAATAGCGTAAAGTAGGCTAAATTTGAGCGGCGAAGCTATATTTTGCCGCTATCTAGTTGAAGTAAATTTATGCTTCGCAGCTGCATCGTAAATGCAGGTGGCAGCGTCTGCGCGCACGGCGGCGAGGAGATAAAAAGCTGTGTTTATAACGAATACGGCGTGCTTATAGGCGGCTTTTACCTAAGGGCGTTTATCGTACTCGGCGCGGTTTATATATTTTAGTTTATCCCCTTTTCTGATACTTGGGTCGGATGAAAGTCCGATCTTTTTAAATTCGGCTTTAAATTGTGATTTTTCGATAAATTACCAAAAGCGACACGACATTACGTAGCTCTTTATTTTAAAATTTGTAGCAAAATTTACCGCATTTGGTAGGTCTGTTGTTAAATTTACGTACGGCGTCGCAGTCTGCGTAAGAGTGCGAGTTAAATAGCAGACTCTTGCCTATTATTAAATTTGTGTTTCCTTGCGGGTCTCCCAAGTGGCTAAAAGATAACTAGCCAATGATCCAGATAAATTAACAGCCAGTTCGGCATGACGCGATGCAGGTTTCACACCGACCTTTCCTTTGCCGTGAGCGTCACTTAGACGGTTACGAAGCGTTCCTAATCCTTCAATAACAGCCGTGCAACCACCAAGAATTTGTTTGAATACTTCTTCTGTATGTTGCGACGGAGCAAGATTTAAAACTTTCGCGGTTTCTTTGTAAAGTTTAGGTAAATCTACCGCGTCATCATATTGGACATTCATATCATCAAGGATATGCTTGCAGACTGTTTCTATCAGCGTTCGAGCTGATGTAATTGCGCCTTCCGGATCACTTACTCTCCTATCTAATGCTTTTGACCATACTGCTTGAACATGAGCAGAATCAATTTTCTTTATGCCCTTAGTCACAAATTCATCAGACGGAGCCAAGCCGCCCCGTTCTAGAGCTTCTAATAACGAAGAAAACTCAGACCATATATAATTCCGACGTTCAGCATAGCTACCGAACTTATATTTTATAAACTGCCAAAATTGATCGAGATTTCTACATGTTTTTATAAATTGAGGGACAAGTGTTTCAAATGCTGCATTTGCAAGAACTGTCTGCCTCAGACGCGTGTATTCAATATTATTTTCTTGCCCTCCGGTGGCGCGAGAAATCAAAAGGTTTTGTAGCGTTTCGGCTTGAATGAATAATTCGTTCATTTAATTCTCCATAAAATCAAAAAATTATGTAGATAGTTTACTAAGATATTTCATCTAATTTCATAGCCACTAACGGTTTTTTAAGCTAAATTTACGACGACATTATAGCGAACAGAGCTTTAAGCGATTTAGCAAAAAGAAAAACATCAAAGTCGTTTGGTGGTTTTGGATGAGTATAAAAATATAAAATTTGATCACCGAACGAGAAGTTACACGCCTTGTTTTAAATTATCTATAAATTTAAGCCGACCAAAAGACGGCTTAAATTTCACCTCTCGAAAATAAAAATTTTATTAGCGCCACTTTCTCTGGACGCGACATAAAATTTACCTTCTTTGATAGCGAGCGTATGGGCGTCGCTCACGCCTTCAAAGCTATAAACCTCCACGATCTTTCTGCTACGCAGATCAAGCTTTGGAATGCTTGAGTATTGTTTCGAGAGCAGATAAATAAACTTATCTTGCGCATCCATGCCCGTAATGTAGTGGTCGTTTATATCCCTGCCGTCCTTTACGCCGAGAGCCTCATCGAAGCTCGGCACGAACTCGGTCGAGAGCAGGTTGTCGGCGTCACTAAAGCTCGCCAGCCTCCAGCTTTGCTTTATGTTATCTGGCACGCTAGCGACGAAAAACTCACCATAGAAATCCGAGTGATCCCACGAAAGGATGAACTGCTGTTTGGCGCGCACAGTGGAGTAGCGGTCCTTGAAATCAAGCGTAAAATTTTCGTATCCGTCGTGCAGATAGCGCCACGCTTTGTTTTTCCTCTGTGCTTTGGTTGGGGGGTAGCTTGAAAACTCATAGGTTTTATATGGACAATTAGACTCTTACTGAATTCCGTCATTTGTCTCGCAGGACTAAATTTTAGCGTATCAAAGAAGCGCTTCTGCTTGCCCTATTGTGGCAGAGCAGATTTTAACCAAGTTTCTTACCCAGTATCGTTAGGCTCTCGAGTTTGCCGCCCATATCGCAGACCTCGGGCAGTTCGCCCCAGCGCGTAAAGCCGAATTTTGCAAACAAATTTAGGCTTGCTGCGTTGCTGGAAAATATCAGCGCGACGACGTTTTTGACGCCAAATTTTGGTGCGTTTTCGAGTATAAAATTTACGAGCCGTCCGCCAAGCCGCTTGCCGCGAGCCTCAGGTGCGACGTAGACGCTGATCTTGGCCGTGATACGGTAGCCCTCGCGCGGATGATAGTCGCTCAGGCTACCCCAGGCTAAGATTTCGCCTTTTGGGCTTGTGACGCTAGGTTTTTGTGCACCCAAATTTTCGCGCTTCGAGTCAAATTTTCTCTCGCAATCAGTCTTAAAGGTTTCGCCGTCTTCGATCGTCAAATTTACGTCGCAAAGCTCGCGTAGCACGTATATCGGACGATTTGCCGCCTCGTGCGCGTCAAACCACACTTCGCGCTCCTCTATACCCACGGGATGCAGCGTGGCCGTGGCGTTTCGCTCTAAAACGCTTGCGTTATAAATGCGCGTGATAGCGGCTAGATCGGCTTTTACGGCGCGCGAGATTTCGTATTTTGCGGCGGCGAAATTTTCTTGCATTTTGAATCCTTTTTAAATTTAACCGATTTTACGCCAAATTTGATTAAAAACAGCAGCAAAAAGGTCAAATTTGAATGTCGGTGAAGGCGCGGGTCTAGCTGCCGTAAAAAGGCAAATTTGCGTTCAAATGCGAAATCGCCGCAAATTTGAGTTATAATCTCTTTTTAAATTTAACCTTGGATAAAGATTTGAAAATAGCGTTTTTTGACTCGGGTATCGGCGGGCTGAGCGTGCTCGCCGAGGCTCTGCGGCGGTTTAGCGGGGCGGAGTTTTTGTATTTTGCCGACGAGGATCACGTCCCATACGGCACGAAAAGTAGAGCCGAGATCGTGCGGCTGAGCCTCGATGCGGTCAGGTTTTTGGTCTCGCGCGGCGCGGACGCGGTCGTCGTTGCTTGCAACACCGCCACGAGTGCGGCCATCTCGGAGCTTCGCGGCGCATTTAGCGTACCCGTCATCGGTATGGAGCCCGCCGTCAAGCTCGCTGCGGACAGCTTCGGCGCGCGCCCGACGCTGCTTATCGCCACGCCGCTAACGATCGCGGGTGAAAAGCTCGCGCGCCTCGTGGGGCGGCTAGAATGCGAGACGTGGAGCCTGCCGCTGCCTCGCCTCGTGGAGTTCGCGCAGGATTTGGAGTTTGACTCGCCTGCGGTTCGGGCGTATCTGCGGGAGGAACTAGCTAAATTTGAGCTTGAGCGCCTGGGTTCACTAGTGCTTGGTTGCACGCATTTTAACTATTTCAAGGATGTTTTGCGTGAGATTTTGCCTCCGCACGTGCGTATCATCGACGGCATAGACGGCACGCTAAATCGCCTTGCAAGCGAGCTGGGCGGTGGGCTAAAGCTCGCGTGCGGCGAGGATTTGTCGGCACAAGCGGCTAAATTTAACGCAAGCGGTGGCGTAGAATTTGATACGAATTCATCGGCGCAAGGCGGTAAATTTTACGCGGAAGGGCGAGGTGAGGGCGGCGAGAGCGCAGGAGGCAGGAGCAAACGGGGCGAGGGGAGCGATGAAAGTGCTCGCAGCGAGCAGGACGCAGAAAGATACGGCGAGTGCGGCGGCAAAATTTACTATCCGAACGGCAACATCGTGGAGTATTTCTACTCAGGCAGGGCGCTAGATGCGGCGCAGCTACGCAAGGTGGAACTGTTTTTAAAGCGGCTCGATGCGATGCGGGAGATTGGTTAGCAATATATTTACGGCATTTAACGGCGCAAATATACTATAAAATCGGTGCTGGTTGTTAAATTTGGCTAGAACAGCAAAGAAAAAATCGTCCATGCGACGCCGTGAAAAATCGGTACAGCCAAACAAGACGATGGTGTCAAATTTTCGCAGACGCAGCGAGTTCGATACAGAGTTTTATGCAAAGCAAAACCGCATAAAGCAAATTTGACACGGACGGCGATCGTAAATTTAACGCCAACTATCGGCATGCGCGGACAAATTCGACGTAAATTTATAAAATTACTAGCAAATTTGACGATCAAAAAAGACTAAAGCAAAAATCGTAAGAAGAAATAAATTTGCCTCTTTTCGTAACAAATCAAAAACTCGGCGGCAAATTTAAAATAATCGTTCAAATTTGGCGTGCGGCGGATTTACGGCTCGTCTATCCGCCTTACAAATCTACTTAAACACCCACTTGGCCGCCTAAAACGGCCAACCACAAGCGTTTAAAAGAGCCGATAGGCAAGCTAAATTTTATTTTTTAGCTTGCTGATATACGGGCTCGAGCTTGGCTGCGACCTCTCGCAGATCGGCGATGCGGCTTTGGCTAGACGGGTGGGTGCTCAGTATCTCAGGCACGCTGCCGCCGCTTTTTTGCGACATTTTGACCCAGACGTTTACCGCCTCTTTAGGATCGTAGCCCGCGCGCGCCATCAGCTCCGTGCCGATGTGGTCGGCCTCGCGCTCGTGCGAACGAGAAAAGGGCAACGAGATGGTGTACTGCGCGGCCATATTCATGGCGCCTGTGGCTAGATCGCCCAGTCCTGCAGCCTGCGAAACAGCGAAAATGCCGACGTTTTTGAGCATATCCGTGCTGGCCTGTTCGCGGCTATGTTCACGCAGAGCGTGCGCGATCTCGTGCCCCATGACGGCGGCTAGCTCGCCGTTTGTGAGCGAGAGATTTTTGATTATGCCGCTATAAACGACGATGCGGCCGCCCGGCATACACCACGCGTTTATCGTGTTTTCGTCGATCACGTTTACTTCCCATTTCCACTTGAGCGCGTCCTCTCTAAATGCTCCGACCTGCGCGATGAGCCGCTTGGCGACGTCTTGCACTCTTTTGGTCATCACGGGATCGATGTTTAGCGCACCCTTTTTGCGCGCGCCGCTTAGCGTCTCTACGTAGGCTTTGGCTGCGGCTTCGTTCATCTCCTGTTCGCCGACTAGAAACATCTGGCGCCTGTTTTCGCCCAGCGCTCCGCCGCTAGTCGAGCTAGTGAAGCAGCCCGTCAGCATCGTCGCGGTAAATACGGCGAGTAAAATAATTTTTCTTATCGTCATTTTTCATCCTTTGCGAGATTTTGGCGATTATACCTCTAAAACAGCTATAAATTCGTAAATAGGCGTTTAAATTTGGCTTAACGGCGTCAAATTTGTAAAGAAACGGCGGGTAAATTTGCATTTTGGAAAATTTGACGGTGTAAATTTGAGCTTCGTTTGGGTGGGTTTAAACGGGTTCGCATTTCGCGTATTCGGCTTAATTCGGCAAATTTTAGCGGCTCGGACGCGACTATGCAAGCTCAAATTTAACTGCTGCTTGCAAGCCGTCAAATTTGCGTCCGAAATGCTAAATTTGGGCCGCCACCGGCACGGTCACGAGCCAAATTTAAAAGAGCCTGATTTACGCCGGCTCGCTTTGTAAATTTTCATCCAGTCTAACGCGTTTGTACTCGATATTTTTCTCAAATTCCTTAAGCCTTTTATGTATAGAGCGCAGTTCCGTGATGACCGTCCAGTTGTTCATAAACACTGCGAGCGATCCGCGCACTTGGCTAAAGGCATTTACGACTTGCATCATCACGCCCAGAGTTATAGTGCCTGCGAGCACGCTAGGACCCATCGCGATGAGCGGGACGATGACCATGCTTTGGCCAAACATATATCTCCAGATATCAAAGTATCCGTAGTGTAAAAATAGCCTGTAATAATTTCGTTTTAGATCGTGAAATAGCCCTTCGAGTTTCTCGGGCGCGCCGTAGTTTGCCTTGTCGTCCTCGGCGTAAACGAGCTCTTTTCTAAACGCGGCTTCTACTTTTTGGTTGTTGTACTCAAGCCCCGGCAGTTTGATGCCCACAAACCACGAGATCGCTAGCCCGCCGATGCTAACCGTTAGCGCGATCCACACGAGCGAGCCTTCGCTTTTGCCGAGCACCGGGATATCGACCTGCCCGCTAAGCGCCCAAAGTATCGGTATAAAGGCGATGAGCGTCATCACGGCGTCGGCTACTTGCGAGCCTAAATTTTCCACCACTTTGGCAAAGCGGTAGATATCCTCTTGGATACGTTGCGAGCTGCCTTCGATATCGGTTTTGACGTTACGCCAGTATTTTATGTAGTCAAACGTCATCGCCTCGCGCCACTTGAACGTCCAAAGGCGCGTGAAATAGTTCGTCATCGTCGCAAGCAGAACATACGGGAAGGCGATCTTGGCAAATCTAAGCACGCAAGTCCAAAAATCGTCTATCGTGTGATCTTTGACGTTTTGCAAGATATCGTAAAAGTCCTTGTACCAGTTGTTTAGGAGCACTATCATCTGCACTTGCGCGTAGGTCGAGATTAGCAGCGCCGCGAGCCCGAAATACGCCCATGCGGCCCATTTTTTATTCACGAAAAACGACGAAAACATCTATTTGCCTTTAAATTTGAGATTTAGTCGCAAAGTATAGCAAAACCCTGCTAAATTTATGCGCGTTAGATTGCTGTTATGCGTATTATGTTAAAATCCGGCGAATTTTTTACAAAGGATGAAAATGAAAAAGACTATTTTGGGATTTGCGCTATTTTCGGCGCTTGCGTCGGCGGCTCTGGGAGGCGAGACGATCGAAGTTTATAAAAGCCCGGACTGCGGTTGTTGCGGAAAGTGGGGCGAGATAATGAAAAAAAACGGCTTTGAGATCGTAGAACACAAAACAAACGCGATAATCGAAACGAAAAACAAATACGGCGTTCCGCTGGAGCTATCTAGCTGCCACACCGGTATAGTCGGAGGTTACGCTATCGAGGGGCACGTGCCGGCCGAAGAGATAAAGGCGCTTTTAGCCGCCAAACCGGCTGACGTCGTAGGTATCTCGGTACCCGGCATGCCGCTGGGAAGCCCCGGCATGGAGCAGGGCGGTATCGTCGAGGACTACGATGTGATTGCGTTTAAAAAGGACGGCACGAGCGAAGTTTTTGCAAGCTATAAAAACGGCAAGAAGGTAAAATAATTTAGCGAGATCGGTGTAAAATTTACCAACGCCGCGGCCATCGCTTTGCTGGTTTTTGCGGCGATTTTTACCGCGAGACTATTTTTTAAATTTAAGCGCCGAACTTCGTCAAATTTGGCGCAAAATCAAGCCAAATTTAACCGCCGCCGCTGTATCATTAAGATAAATTTACAAAGGAGCGGGCGTGGCGAGACTAATTTTTATCCTGTTTATTTTGGGCTTTCTCGCGTGGCTTTATATGGGCGGGACGACCAAAACGGTGGCCGATTACAAAGGTATGAGTCAAGAGGAGCTTGAGGCTTTGTGCCTTGAGAAAAAGGACAAAAAGGCCTGCCAAAAAATAGCGATCGACTTCGTAAACGGCGGCAAACCGCAGTTTTAGGATTTTGCGCGTCAAATTTGATGGCGCAAACTTGGGTCAAATTTTATAAATTTAACCGTCGGCATTTTTGCGGTGCGGGTCTAGGCGCGTCAAATTTGGACTCAAATTTAAATAATTTTCGCAAATTTAGACCGAAAGCCGCATAAAATAAGCAATATTTGTATTACAAGTTTAGCGCAGAGGTCAAATTTGCGCTCAAATTTAAACGGCGAGCAGGGCGCGCGCGCCGCTAAAAGCGCCAAAACGCGGCAAGATAGCCTCCGCGGCTATCGCTCGCTCTGACGGCGGCAAAAATGCGCTTTCAGTTTAAAATTCCCGATTTTCTGCTATAATCGCCGCATTTCATTTTAATTTTTTAAGGATTTTAATTGCACCCCAGTAGCGCCGACTCGCTTTTTATGATCGCTCTCGCGTTTTTCTTCGTATTTCTAAACGCTTTTTTCGTCTTATCAGAATTTTCCATCGTCAAAGTCCGCAAGACTCGCCTAGAGGAGCTTGCAAAGGACAAAGTACCAAACGCGAAAACCGCGCTTGATATGTCAAACAATCTCGACACATACCTCTCCGCCACGCAGCTGGGCATCACGCTAAGCTCATTGGCTCTGGGCTGGATCGGCGAACCCGCGGTCGCTAGACTGATCGAGGAACCGCTAAAAACATACTTTAACCTAAGCGATATATTAGTCCATACCGTCGCGTTTGCGATCGCGTTTACGCTGATCACGCTCATGCACGTGGTGCTAGGCGAGCTAGTGCCAAAGTCCGTCGCCATCGCAAAATCCGAAAAAGCAGTCCTAGCCATCGCGCGTCCATTGCACGTATTTTGGGTGGTTTTCTCGCCGCTTATCAAGACTTTTGATTTTCTAGCAGGCGTTTCACTTAAAATTTTGGGAATCAAACCAGCCAAAGAGAGCGAGCTAGCCCACTCCGAAGAAGAGATAAAAATCATCGTGGGCGAGAGCCTAAAGGGCGGCGTTTTAGATAGCTTTGAGACCGAGATCATCAAAAATGCGGTCGATTTCTCCGACACGGTGGCTAAAGAGATCATGACTCCGCGCCGCGATATGGTCTGTATAAATAAGCAAAAAAGCTACGAAGAAAACATCAAAGTGATCTTTGACTCCAAATACACGCGCTATCCGTATATCGACGGCAGCAAGGACGCAATCCTGGGCATGATTCACATCAGAGATATCTTGCAAATCGATCTTGGTAACAAAAAGCGCGAATTTGATAGCATCGTGCGAAAATTCGTCATCGTGCCCGAAAACCTCTCGATATCTAAAATCCTCGTGATGATGAACAAACAGCAAATATCGGCCGCTCTCGTCGTGGACGAATACGGCGGCACGGCGGGGCTTCTTACGATGGAAGACATAATGGAAGAGATTTTGGGCGACTTTAACGACGAGCACGACGACGCCGACCCGCACTATAAAAAGATCAACGAAAATATCTACGAGTTTCAGGGGCGCTTTGACTTAGAGAGCGTCGAGGAGCTGATGGGGATAAGCTTTGCTGATGAGACCGAGGAGCTAACGATCGGCGGATATGTCTTTAATCTCATCGGACGCTTGCCGGTCGTGGGCGACAAGATCGAGGACGAAAACTGCTACTACGAGGTGCGCAAGATGGATGGCGCGAGTATCTCAAGCGTCAAAGTGCGCAGAAAAATCGAAGAAAAAGAGGACGAGGACTGAGTAAATTTGCGCTTTGCTTTTGCGAGCGGGGCGTAAATCTGGTCGCAAATTTGAGGCGTGGAGGCGGATTTTCAAATTTAAGCCGGTCTAAAATTTGAAAACGTCGCCGCATTTGAAACCGGCTCAAATTTAAGTCGCTTCGTCAAATTTGAGCTTGCGGCATTGCCTTAAATTTGCCGCCGTTTGGCCGAGTCTTGTGGGATCGCCGTTAAATTTTCGCGAAGCATAAATTTAAATTACCTTGCTAAATTTAAGCCGATTTTTCTCTCAGACTCTCTCAAAATCCGCAAATTTAATCTAACTTTTTAGCTTATTTTGATAAACTTCGTGAAATTTAATAAGAGATAAAAATTAAATTCTATATTTTGAAATTTATAAAACAAATTTAACACAGGAGGACAGATGAGAGTAGTTCAAGCGGAATTAATCTCCAAAACCGTCAGCGAGCTTTGCAAAGAGGCCTGTTACGTCGTGACGCCTGATATGAGAGCGGCTTTTGAAAAAGCTAGAGAAAACGAGAGCTCGCCGATAGGCAAAGACATCCTAGGCAAGGTACTCCAAAACGCCGATCTAGCCCAGAAGCGCGTCGCGCCGATCTGCCAAGATACCGGTATGACGGTGGTTTTTGTCGAACTCGGTCAGGATGTGCACATCGAGGGCGGATTTTTAGAGGACGCGATCAATGAGGGCGTAAAAGACGGCTACGTGGGCGGCTATCTGCGCAAATCAGTCGTAAACGACCCGATCTTTGAGCGTAAAAACACGACGAACAACACCCCCGCCGTCATAAACGTAAGGATAGTAAGAGGCGATAAAATCCATATAAAAGTGGCTCCAAAAGGCTTTGGCAGCGAGAACAAATCGGCTCTAAAGATGCTAGTACCCGCAGACGGCCTAGAGGGTGTGAAAAAGGTATTTCTAGACGCCGTTAAGCTAGCGGGTCCAAACGCCTGTCCTCCGATGGTGATCGGCGTAGGCATAGGCGGCACGATGGATAAGGCCGCGCTAATGGCAAAATACGCCGCCGCTCGCGACGCAGACAGCAAAAACCCCGACCCGCGATATGCCAAACTAGAAGAGGAGCTGCTAGAGCTCGCCTGTAAAACGGGCGTCGGACCGCAAGGTCTAGGCGGCGATACGACCGCGGTAAAAGTAAACATCGAGTGGTATCCGACCCACATCGCGGGCCTGCCGGTCGCTATCAACATCAACTGCCACGCCGCTCGCCACGCCGAAGCTGAAATTTAAGGAGAAAAGATGTCAGAAGTAAAAAAGATAACCGCGCCGTTTGATAAAGATGTCGTAAAAAGCCTAAAAGCGGGCGACAACGTGCTAATAAGCGGCACCATCATCGCGGCTCGCGACGCCGCACACAAGGCGCTAACCGAGACTTTGGCTCGCGGCGAGGCCTTGCCCGTAAATTTAGCCGGCGAGACGATCTACTACCTAGGACCAAGCCCCGCAAAACCAGGCGACGTCATAGGTGCTGCGGGACCGACTACTAGCGGACGCATGGACAAATACACTCCGACGATGATAAATGAAGTGGGCATCAACGGTATGATAGGCAAGGGCTACCGCTCCGAGGCCGTCGTCGAAGCGATGAAAAAATCAGGTTGCGTATACATGGTCGCTATCGGCGGAGCAGGCGCGCTGATTAGCCAAAGCATCAAAAAATATGAAGTGCTAGCCTACCCTGAGCTCGGCCCCGAGGCGGTCGCGAGGCTTACGGTCGAGGATTTCCCCGCTATCGTAGCGATAGATAGCGAGGGCAATAACTTCTACGAAGTCGGACAAGCTCCGTATAAAAAAATATAAATAAATTTGATAGGTTGCGCGACTTGTCGTAGCCTATCTTAACCTAACATACATATTCTTATTATTTTGTGGGTCGTTACCTGTCGTCACCATCTTATATTGAAAAATATTTGTATTTTGTCTTATAAATTCGCTTAGTGATTCATAGCTTGTTTCAGGTTTAAGTTTTTTATAATCATAGTTGGCATCTTTTAATATTTTACCGAATGCAGATGCAGACAACCAACCGTCTTTTGAATTTTGGAATAATCCGGGAAGTTTCTTTAAAAAGCTCTTGGGCAATGATGGACTTGTCGTGGTCGTTTGTTTGCTATTATTATCTTCGTTGTCTTCTATGGAAATAAATTGATTACACGCCTTTTTTAAAGGGGCTGGCGTTTGTTTGTTACCAGCTATAAAAACTTTCTTGTTGCGCTCTTTTAGTGCCATTACTAGTGGTGTGAAGTCGCTATCGCTAGATATTATGCAAAAACCGTCGTACAAATCTGAATAAAGCATTGTCATGGCTTGTATTGTTAGCGTGATATCGGTTGTATTTTTACCTTCTCTATATTGCGATGTCTGTATCATATTTATGGCGTTTCGGTTGCAAAACTCCTTCCATCCTTTTTTGCTACCAGGGCAGTCTTCATGGATTGTAAAGTCTCCATATGCTCTTTTGAGGGTAATTTCTCCATAATTTTTTAATTTATTTAAAACATTGCCTACGTTTCTATATGATATATTATCTGAGTCGATTAGCACTGCTAAACGTAATATTGATATACTCATTGTATAATCCCTTAATTAAATTTACAAAAATTATACATAAAAATAAATTTAATATAAATGAAAATAAAAATTTATAGGCATGCGTATAAATGTAAAGATTTGATTAAGTTTCTAAAAATGCATAATATTGTAAAGTGAATCCAATCGTTACTAATATTAAATTTGTTTTTGGCTAATCCTGAGAAATGCCACAATAAAATTATGATGTTAGAATTTGTGTATTGACCTGCTGGGATAAAATGTTGCCAAGCTAAATTTAATATCAAGTTTGCATTGGATTTATAAAATTTAGAGTTCAAATTTGATGTCAAGCTAAAATCAGGCTAAATTTAACACCAAATTTACGTTAGCCGAGCTGTCAAATTTACTCGGACGGCTCGTTAAATTTAGCGGGATCACTCCGTAGTACTGTTTATGTAGCTGTTTTCGGAGATCTGCGTCCAGACTCTAGCCTTTTTCATAAAGGCCTTTTGCGAGTCCAAAATCTCCTTAAACGTCGCGTCTTTGGCTGAGAGCTCGTCTAGGATCTCGTCCGTGGCTTTGCGCAGCGCAGCGATGATCTCGGGCGGAAACGAGGCGATTTTCACGTCCGGATGCTCGCTTTTGATTTTATCAAGGACCAGCGAGTTTTGATAGACGGCAGACTCGTACACATCGGCCGCTACGGCCTTTGTCGCGGTTTCTACTATAGCTTGAAGGTCGGCGGGTAGCTTGTCCCAGAGTTTTTTGTTGACGTAAAATTCATTTTCGCTAGCGGGCTCCTGCCAGCCGGTGTAGTAAAATTTAGCCACCTTTTGAAAGCCGAAATTTATATCGATCGCAGGGCAGACCCACTCGACGGCGTCGATCGTGTTCATCTCCATCGCCATGTATAGCTCGCCGATCGGGATCGTGTTGATGTTTACGCCTAGCTTTGCCATTATCTCGCCGCCAAGCCCGGTCATGCGTAGTTTTAGCCCCTTTAGATCATCCGTGCTCTTGATCTCTTTTTTAAACCAGCCGCCCATTTGCATGCCAAAATTTCCGCCGTGAAATGTCACGATGCCGTACTCGCTAAAGACTTTTTGCGCGAGCTCCTTGCCCCCGCCGTACGCGTACCATGCGTCCTGCTCGGCCTTGTTCATACCAAAAGGCACGGTCGTAAAGAGCATGAGCTTAGCGTCCTTGCCCTTATAAAAGTAGCTCGCGGTGAAAGCCGCGTCGTACTGGGCGCTTTTGACCATATCAAGCAGCGCGAACGCCGCCTTGTGCTTGGACGGATAGTCGACGCGAACCTCGATACGGCCGTCGCTCATCTTTTCCACGAGCTCTTTAAATTTCTTCGGAGCGTCGCCTAGCACGGGTACGTTGCTCTCGTACGTGGAGGCGAGCTTGATTTTGTATTTTTCTGCAGCCTGCGCGCTGATCATCATCGCCGCGCATAGAGCCAGAGCTGAAAATAGTTTCATTTTTTCTCCTTTCGGTTTTAAATTTACCGATTATAGAGTTTTGAATTATATTTTTTGATTAATTTTAAAATTTAAGCTACTAAAATTTACAATAAATGAGTAAAAACGTAAATAAATTTCTAAAGTGTTACGAAAATTAAATTTTATGTTGCACTGATCGGAGCGGTTTAAATTTGCAGAATAAATTCGGCGTAGTATTTTTTGGTGTTAAATTTGAGCGGGTTTTGCAGTCAAATTTAATAATACCCAAGACACATCGTCTCGGTTAGCTTTATGCGCTTTTCAAGCGGCGCAGGCGAGAAAAACGAGCACTTTTCGATGTAAATTCTGTAGTCGTAATCAAGGCCGAAGTCGTCGTAAAATTTCTTTAAATTTATAAATTTGATCCCGCAAATTTCGCGCAGATCAAAAAGCGGGTAGAGTTTGGAGCCGTTTTTGGCGACGAGGTGCGAGGGCGCTAGAGTCGTAAACGAGCAAAATGCCGACGTGAGCACGAGTCCTGCTAGGTTGCTGCAGCGCGCCGCCGCCTCGCGAAATCGCGCGGGAATGCATTTTTTATGCAGAAAAACGATGCGCGAGTTTTCAAATTTAGCGCAGATGGCGCCGCTCCAAAACAGATACGCATTGCCCGAAATTTCGGCGTTTCGCGCAAATTCGCAGCCAAGAACGTAATCATCCAAAAACTCGTTTGGCGCAAGGGTGATTTTCATATTTTCCGTGCCTTTCTTGCGGGAAATTATAGCGAAATTTGCTTTTTTAGCCGTAAATTAGGTAATATGCGCCCAAATTTTACAAAGGACGAAAATGAAAAAGGTTATATCTACAAAAGACGCTCCACAAGCGATCGGACCGTATTCGCAGGCGATTGAGGCAAACGGATTTTTGTTTATTTCAGGACAGCTGGGCGTTACGCCGGAGGGTAAATTCGCAGGCGAGGACGTGAGGACTCAGGCGGAGCAGTCGATGCTAAATTTAAAGGCGATTTTGGCTCAGGCGGGGCTTGGCTTTGAAAACGCGGTAAAAACCACGATTTTTCTAGCAGACATCGAGGACTTTGCGGCCGTAAACGAAATCTACGCTAAATTTTTTAGCGAGCCGTATCCGGCTAGAAGTACGATAGCCGTTAAAACGCTGCCAAAAGGCGGCCTAGTCGAGATCGAGCTCATCGCGGCGACGAAGTAAAATTTAAAATCAAGGGAAAAAATGAAAAAGATTATATTTGCGCTCGCGGTCGTTTTGATCGCGGTTTTTGGAGTCGCGTTTTATGGCTCGTCCAAGGCCAAAGAGTCCTACGATAGAGGCGTGGCGAGGCTAACTAGCGAGACACTCAAGCTTGGATTTTTCAATATAAAAGCAAACGCAGTAGAAAATGACTACGACAAAGGGCTGTTTAGCTCGCGTGCGGTGCTAAAACTCGAGCTCACCGACGGTAACGATCCGGTCAAATTTGAAGCCAAAACGACGCTAAAACACGGATTTGCCGAGCTATTTAGCGGGTTTAAGGCTCATAGCGACGTCAAAGCGCTAACGCCCGAAGCCGCACTCTATCTAAAGAAAATTTTCGGTACGGACGAGTTTTTAAGCATCGATGCGCTGATAAAATTTGATAAAACCCGCGACGTAACCTTAAATTTAGCCGATATCAAAACAAATGAAGATGACTCTAGCTTTGTAATCTCAAAGCCTTTTGCAAAGGCGCAAATTAAAGAAAATAAGATAAAATCTCTAGAAATCGGCGTCGGTAAAATCGGCGGCGGCGATACGGACGGCGTGGATAAGGTCGATATAGAAAACGCCTCCGCGCTCATCGAGCTTAACGACTTTAAGGGCTTTGACGATCTCATCTCGTTTATAAATATACAAACCGCCTACGAAAATATAGCTAAAATCGGACTAAAGGCCGAGAAAATGAGCTTTAACAGCGCTAAGGGCTATGATTTTCCAAAATCGGTCGGCATTACTGGCATGTCGTTTTTAGCGCAGATAAAGCAAAACGCGGACGCAAATCTCCTCGATACGCTTACCGACGCGAGCCTAGGCGCGCTTGACGTAGACGGCAAAAAAGTACTCACGCAGCTAAATTTGAGCCTAAACGAGAAAAACGTAAACAAAGAAGCGATGGCGATGTATGTCACCGACCCGAAAGAGTCGGCTCTTTATAAGATTTTGATGAGCAAAAACTACGTGATGGAGGTTAAAAATTTTAGCTTTAAAAACCCAAGCGGCAAGGAGCTTAAATTTAACGCCGTAGCCGATGCGTCGGGGCTTGGCGCGGAAAGCAAAACGCTACATGACGACGTAGGTATCCAAATGGCGCTAAAAGCGGTCAAATTTGACGGCGAGATAAAGGTACAAGCTGCGTCTATAACGGAGTTTTTAAGCGCGTATAAGGGGCTAATGGCCGATAGCGACTTTAACCAGATGATGGATGGCATCAAGCCTTTTGAGGAGCGCGTAAATTCGCTTTTTGCCAAAGAAGGCGAGTATATGAGCGCGAAATTTAAGCATGACGTCGGTAGCGACGATCTGCTCGTAAACGATAAAATTTCGCTCAAAGAATTTATAATGAGCCTGATGGCAAACTAAATTTGCCTTATTTTTAGCGGACGATAGCGCTAAATTTGCTACCTCGTCCGCTAAATGAATTTTATTTTTGCATATATATTAAAGTAAATTTCTGATAGATCAAATTTAACAAAACGCCCAACAAAAAATCTCTAAATTTTCTTCTCAATCCTCTTATTCTTCAGCTTCTTTTAAGCATCTTGCTTGTATAATTCGAGCTCACGAATTGAGAAA
>CAUPXB010000004.1:0-115733 GCA_963515555.1 uncultured Campylobacter sp.
AAGCCGCAATCAAAAAAGAAGAGATAAAGAAGGCATATTTTGGGGAGGATTATGTAGCACCCAAAGAGGTGAAGGCTGAAGATAAAGCGGATAAAAACGCGACTAAGTAAATTAATTCTAAAATTTAAGATAGTCTGTATAAAATCAGACTATCTTCTTAAAATATAATAAAAAATTTAAAATAACTTAATACAATTATCTCAAATTTAAGTTTGGTTTACGCGATACTACAGTACAATTTCCAATACAAAATCAAATTTTTATTAAATACTTATGTATATATAAAATTCGTAATTTAATATCTAAATTTCAAGGAGAGAATCATGGCAAAAAGTAACGTTTCAAGACGCGACATGCTCAAAATGAGCTTAGCAGGCGCCGGTGCGCTTGCATTAGGAACAGTAAATGCGGACGCCGTGGTAAGCGCAAAAGACGTAAAATTTGACGAGGAGTGGGACGTCGTCATCATCGGCAGCGGATTTGCGGGTCTTGCAGCGGGCATCAAAGCGAGCGAACGCGGAAACAAGGTGCTAATCCTGGAAAAAATGGGTCGCGTTGGCGGAAATAGCGTCGTAAACGGCGGAATTTTTGCCGTACCAGGAAGCGAACTACAAAAGAAAAACGGCGTCAAAGACTCAAAAGAAATTTTCATCGCCGACTGCGTAAAGGCGGGTCTTGGGCTAAATCACTTCGAGCTGCTTGAGGTGCTGGCCGACCGCGCCGTAGATACATTTAACTTTACAGTCAAACACGGCGCAAAATACCTAGATAAGCTCATCCTAGAGGGCGGTCATAGCGTGCCTAGAACGTACTACACCGAAAACACCAGCGGCTCTGGCATCGTGCAGCCTCTCGTGGAGTCGTTTAAAAAAACCGACGGCTGCGAGCTTCGCACTCGAACGAAATTTGACGACTTCGTGACAGACGAAAGCGGTCGCGTCGTCGGCGTAACCGTGAGAGAAAACTATAAATTTGACAAAGATCTATTTAGCGATGACCGAGAAAACAAAGGCGGCGACAAAAAAATCATCAAGGCAAAAAAAGGCGTCATACTCGCAAGCGGCGGCTTTTGCAGCGATAAATTCTTTAGAAAGCTCCAAGATCCTCGCGCGGTACCAGAGTTTGACACCACAAACCACCCGGGAGCCACTGCGGGCGCGCTCATTTCGGCATTTAAGGTAGGTGCACTGCCGGTGCAAGTGGGCTGGATACAGTACATCCCGTACAAATGCCCGGACGAAAAAGGCAACGGCATCACGAGCAAATTTGCAGCCCAAGCGAGCTTCCGATACGGATTTTCCGTCGATCCAAAAACCGGCAAACGCTATATGAACGAGCTAGCCGACCGCAAAATCAGAGCCGACGCGATGTTTAAAATCATCGACGCCAAAGCAAACAGCTATCCGATCAACCTCTGCGACTCCGTAGCCGCGGCAAAACTAGTGCCGAGCGACCTCGAAAATCCGATGAATAACGGCGTCATCAAAAAATTTGACACCCTCGAGGAGCTGGCGGCGTTTTACAAAATGCCTGCGGGCGAGCTAACCAAGACCGCCGAGCGCTACAACGGCTTTGTGACGTCGGGCGTCGATGAGGACTTTGGTAAACCGATGAAGCTAACCGACGGCATCACGGTCTCAAAACCGCCGTTTTACGCTATGCGCGGCGCTCCGAAGCTGCACCACACCATGGGCGGCGTAAAGATCAACACCAAAGCGCAAGTCCTAAATATCGACGATGAGCCGATCGCCGGTCTATATGCCGCGGGCGAGGTTACGGGCGGTACGCACGGAGCTAGCAGGCTAGGCAGCTGCGCTATACTAGACTGCCTAACGTTTGGTATGATAGCGGGAGAAAATATTTAACTCTACAAGGGGGAGCAAAATCCCCCCCCCTCTGCGCTAAGCATTTCTGGCCTTAACAGTTTATTACTTAATATATCTACGCTATGAATTTAACTGCACCTTTCATAAATTTTGCGGTAATTCGTTGTAAATCAAATAATCAAATTCGGCGCTTAAATTTAATAACCGTTTAAAACAAATTTATGTATATTTTCTCTTTTACTAGCCGTCAAATTTGACGCAAATTTAGGACGTTAAATTTTATAAATTTAAAACCAAAACCACCGAAAGAGAAAAATGGATAGAAATTTTAATAAAGCAAGAACTCAAGGCATCCTCGGCGCGGTTTGCATCCTGTGTGCGAGCGCGAGTTTTCTAGCGAGCGATCAGAGCCTGTTTTGGATCGTTCGCACGCTAGCATGGCTGTTTGCGCTGACGTTTTTCCACTATGCGCTCATCCGCGCGCAGGAGCTATCAAACTCAAACGTCTTTACCGTCTTTAAATACGCCTACAACGGCTTTTTAGCGGTGATCCTCTGCACTATCGCGCTCTACGTTTTTGATAAAAACTATCTCAGCCTCATCTCTGACGTCATCATCCCGCTTGCCGTATTTGCCGTCTCTATCGCGTGGGTCGTCATAAATCTCAAACTCGCAAAGGCCTCGGGCTGCGCGCTTTTTAGCGTTTATGCGTGGATGCTCGCCGCTAGTATGGGCGCGAACTTTATTTATGGCTTGCTAGAGGTCCTCTCGCCCGCCCTCATCGCTCCTATCGTCAAATTTGTACCTCTCATAAACGCGCTCTTTGATCTAGCAACCTCTGGCGTCTTGCTCGCGGCGTGGATCAGCGCGGAAAATTTCTCAAACGAGCAAGGCGAAATAGAGATAAATTTGACCAACCAGCGCGGCGATAGGCCAAATTTAAACGCCCAAAGCGCAAACGAACCAAATTTTAGCGCTCAACACTAGCAAGCAACGGAGCTCAAATTTGACGCCGACCAAAGCCGCGCAAATAAAATCCTAACCCAAAAAGAAAACACGCATGAAAATTCTTACGAACGAGAAACGCTAAAAGCAGCCAAAAAGCAGGGTATCATCTCGTGCCGGCTTATGCTAGCGACCGTTGCCGTATCATTTTTTGCCAAGCTTTATCTGATATTTACGCGGCCGCACGGCGAGTCGCAAGAGCAACTGATAAAAATACTTGAAGGCTCGGTAAATTTCGTGCTTTTTCTCGCCGCAGCCGTTTATATGTGGTATGCGCTTAAAAAACTAGAGGAAATTTACGGCGCCGACGTGCTTAGCATCTATAAACAGATGATTTTTGCATCTATCGTATTTGCGGTAGTTGGTATAGCGTTTGGCTTTATACGCGGCGTAGAGGACCGACCCGCCACGACTGGCACTGGGCTGGCGGGACTTTTTATACTAGCTATCACCGTCTATCTTGCCGTCCTTTGGGCTAAGTTAAATTTCAGCCTTGCAAAGATTACGGAAAACAATCTTTTTAAGACTTACGTATTTTTCGCTATCGCTAGCTTTATTATCGCCTTTGCACTGTAGATGATGCTATCCACGGGCTATTTTAAGGCGATCTTCTCCATACTGCTTGCGGCGTTAAGCATCGCGATACTCTACGTGCTACCGACTGCGTTTTACCTATACGCTTGGACTATGATAAAGGAGGAATGAGATGAGAGAAAACGAGCAAAATTTGACCAAAAATAGAGCCCAAACCGTAAAAAACGCAAGAAATTTCGGATTTTTAGCAGCTCTTTGCATGTCGCTTACGATTTTGTAGTTTTACATTGTAGCTTTTTCGCCGCAGTTTCAGAACAAAAACCATTGGATACTCGCATCCATAGGCGCACTCGCATGTTTTTATGCGGCTTTTAAAACGCTTCAACCTCTATGCGAGATGGATCTTATGCGGCCGTTTCATGCGAGTTTGGTTTTTGGGATTGCCATGATGGCAACGGTATCTTTAGAGGAAAGATTTTATAGTGCCGAGTTTATGCTTATATTTTTTACATTATTTACTTTGTCGGCGATTTCTTGGACGATTTTAAATTTTAGGTTAGCGCGCATCACGCAAAATCCGCTGTTTAAAATTTATGCCTACATGTTTATACTCTCGGTTTTATCCGGCTACATCGCGGTTTTTGCAAAAGCGCAAATCGGCAGCGCGCTCCACTGGGCTAATATCTTGATAACGGCAACGTCTCAGGGTTTACTAGTTGGCGCATGGTACGACGTGGATGACGTGGAGGATGTTTAAATTTGGCTATAAAATGCGCGAGTAACGGCTCTGCGAGGCTTAAATTTGATCTGCCGAGCGCCTAAAATTTGGCAAATTTGAGTTAAATTTTAGCCTCGTTCGGCTTTGTTAAATTTGCCATAGCGCCGCTCGCAAATTTATTTTTATAAAACAAGCAAGCGCCAATTTTACCGCCGTTCGTATCAAAAAGGCGCGGGTTTTGTCCGCCTGAGTATAAATTTAACGGTTGAGTCAAATTTGACAAATTTGGGCAAATTCTCGCGAGGCCGTTTGCCGCGCCGCACGTAAAATTTAACCCACGTGCCCTATCCGTTCATCTTAGATAGCTTTTCGTTTTTGAGATTTGCCTCCATCTGGCGGATCTCCTCCTCGCCGCTCCTTACGATACCTTCGTCGCACTCAAAGTTTTTGGCGTCTATTTTTTTCGGGTATTCGACGTTTGCCAGGATGTGCCTAAAAAGGTTGATGCGAGCCTGCTTTTTGCTATCTGAGACGATGATGGTCCATGGGCAAAACGGCGTGTTTGAGGCTAGTAGCATCGAGTACTTGGCGATGGTGTACTGATCCCAGAGCTCCTGGCTTTTTTCATCTACGGGGGAGATTTTAAACTGCTTGAGCGGGTCGGTGAGACGCTCTTTGAAGCGCTTTTTTTGCTCCTCTTTTGAGACCGAGAGGTAAAATTTAAAGAAAATGATGCCAGAGTTTTTGATCATCTCCTCAAATTTAGGCACCTCGCGCAAAAACTCCTTGTGCTCCTCCTGCGTGCAAAAGCCCATAACGGGCTCGACGCCAGCGCGGTTGTACCACGAGCGGTCAAAGATCACGATCTCGCCCGCACTCGGTAAATGCGCGACGTAACGCTGAAAATACCACTGCGAGCGCTCGACGTCGCTTGGCTTTTCAAGCGCCACGATACGGCATCCGCGCGGATTTAGGTGCTCGGTTAGGCGCTTTATCGAGCCGCCCTTGCCCGCCGCGTCGCGCCCCTCGATGATGATGAGTACGCGCAGACCCTGCTCTTTTACGTGATTTTGAAATTTTAAAAGCTCGATTTGTAGTTTTCTTAGCTCGTGCTCGTAGTTGAATTTCACGCTATCCGTGCCGTTTTTACTCACTCTAAACCTCCTTTGGGTATTTTTAAAATGTTACTATCAAATAATTAAAATTTAGCTAAAATACGCCTCTTAATTTAACATTTAACGCTGACTTTATGGGAGCTTGTGTAAAATACGACAAAAATTTCAAGGAATAATATGATTTTTAGGATAATTTTTGCGGCGATTCTGACTTGCTGCGCTATGTTTGCCGAACCGCTTTCGGTCAAAGAAGCATTCGGCCTCACCGCGCACGCCGACGAGCAAAACGTCGAGTTTAGATTTGCCCCCGCGCCAAATATCCACGTCTACAAAGACAGCCTAGCAGTAAGCCTAGAGGGTAAAAATCTAAACTCGCATCTAAACTTTCCAAAAGGCGAAATTTACGACGAACGCGAGGTTTATACGAGCAAATTTAGCCTTTTCGTGCCGATAAATTTGCTAAAAGGGCTTAGCGGCGGCGAAAATTTCACCCTAAAGCTCGAATACCAAGGCTGCGCCAAAGACGGCATCTGCTACCAACCCCAAGTACTCAAATTTGGCGTCAAAAAGGGGCTTGGCGGCTACTCCGTCGCGCAGATCATAGAGGCCGCCGAGTCTGAATTTGCCGGCTCGCAGGCGCCGCTTTCTGAGCAAGACTCCATCGCCGCAAGCCTTAGCAGCGCAAATTTCTTCCTCTCGCTCGCTACATTTTTTGGCTATGGGCTGCTACTATCGCTCACGCCTTGCATATTTCCGATGATACCGATCCTTTCATCTATCATCGTCTCAAAGCAAGCTAGCGGCGGCAAAAACGGCGCCGTAAATTTAAGCGCGCCGAACGAAACCTCGGCTAAATTTGATAGCGACAACCAGCACGCTAAAAATGACAAAAACAAAAACTCGCGCGCTACGAGCGGCTTTTTCCTATCTCTTATTTACGTTTTTGCGATGGCGTGCGCCTACGCGCTCGCAGGCGTGGCGGCTAGCGTTTTTGGCTCGGGCGTACAAAGCGCACTGCAAACCCCGGCCGTACTGATCGGCTTTAGCCTAGTTTTCGTAGCGCTCGCACTTTCGATGTTCGGACTTTACGAGCTTCAGATGCCCCTTGCCATGCAAAACGTGCTTAGCAAAAAAGCCCAAAGCAAAGGCGGCATAATCGGCGTTTTTGCGATGGGATTTTTATCTGCGCTCATCGCTAGCCCGTGCGTCGCTGCACCGCTTGCGGGCGCGCTGCTTTACATAGCGCAGAGCGGCAACGCGCTATTTGGCGGGCTTGCGCTCTTTACGATGGGGCTTGGCATGGGTGTGCCGCTACTGCTGATTGGGGCGAGTTCGGGTAAAATTTTGCCGCGACCGGGCGCTTGGATGGATAAAATCAAGACGCTTTTTGGCTTTATCATGCTGATAATGGCGGTTTGGCTGAGCGCGCGCGTGCTGGGCGCTATGGCGGAGCTGCTGCTTTACGGCGTCATCGGCGTGTTTGCGAGCGTATTTTTCGGAGCTTTTGATGCGACAAAGGACGAGTACGGCAACGGCAAAAAACTACTAAAAGGCACGGCGCTGCTAGCCTTTATCTACTCGGTTTTGCTGATCGTGGGCTCATTTTCTGGTGCTAAATCAACACTAAATCCGCTCGAAGGCTTTAAAAATGCAGGCGGCGCAGGCGTAAATTTGAGCAAAAACGAGCCCAATTTTATCGCCGTCTCAAATTTGACCGAGCTAGAAAATGCGGTAAAAAGCTCGCCTAAACCAGTGCTTATCGATTTTTACGCGACTTGGTGCGCTAGCTGCAACGAGCTTGACGAGATCACTTTTAAAGATAAAGCCGTGCTAAAAAAGCTAGAAAATTTCACTCTTTTGCGAGTAGATGTAACGAAAAATAGCAATGACGATACGCAGATAATGAGAAAATTCGGACTCATCGGACCGCCGGCGATACTCTTTTTCAGTGCAGGTAGCGACGCGCAAAACGAGCTAAAAAACGCGCGCCTCATCGGTTTTTATCCGCCCGAAAAGTTTTTAGCTCATCTTGAAAAATTCGGGCTGTGAAATTTGTGCGGAGATTTTTTGCGGTTTTATCCTCAAAATTTTAGATAATTAAAGCTGATTTAAATTTCGCTCGCTATAATTTCGCCTATCGTTACCCTGTAGTTTAGTGGTAGAACTGCTGACTCTGGATCAGCTAACAGAGGTTCGAATCCTTTCAGGGTAACCACCTAATCCCTCCCCAAAAAACCCTACACCTTGATTGAAAACTCGTTAAGCGCTTATATTTTTGCTAAATTTGCGCTGCCCATCGGCTAAAATTCAAAATTTTCGAGTTATTTTGTGTTGATTTTAAAATAGTATCAAAGCTATGTTTGGTCGAGTCATTTACCAAATTTGGTTTCTAGCATGCTATTTAGCAGGCCCTACTCTGCCGTCTTTGAAAATGCAAATATCTTTTTAAGCTTTACAAGGCCAAGCTTCATGCCACTATATCTCATTATCTTTGCCATCTGCGTCCATCTAGGCTTTTCATAGCACGGATGCGGACACTTGCGGCAGCTTGGCTTAAAACATCGTGCGAACAGGCCAAAAGCCGCTCGTGAGCGTAGAAAAACAGCTGTTCGCACTCGGCGCAAAGCTGCGTCTGCACGCTACGGTTTAGATTTTCGCCCTTATAGGCTAGCTCCAAATTTATCTCGCGCTTTGGCTCTAGCGCATGTTTGTCGCCACAGTATGTTTGCAAAAATTTCGCCAAAGTCGTGACCTGCTCGGTAAATTTATCATTCGTCATGCATTTTTCCTTTGGGCAAATTTACCAAATTTCTGGGCTTTCGGCGTTAATTTACCTCAATTCCAAATTTCGCTCGCGCCCTTTGCAGATCCTCCTCGCAGTCGATACCGATACTGTCGCTTTGCACTTCGAGCATGAGGATTTTTTCGCCGTTTGAAAGAGCGCGCAGTTGTTCTAGCTTTTCGGTATTTTCGAGAGTCGACGGCGCAAATGAGCAAAATCTTTTTAAATTTGCCGCGCTATAGCCGTAGATGCCCAGATGCGCCTTGTACGCATAAAACGGCGCGCGGTCAAACGGGATGCGCGAGCGCGAAAAATAAAGCGCGTAATCCGTGTCGTCGGTCACTACTTTGACCAGGTTTTTATCGTCCGCTAGCTCGCTGCTCACAAATTTAAAGCACGAAAACATAAACGCTCTATCCACGTTTTTCTCACAAAATTCTCTAAATTTGACGATATTTTCAGGCTCGATAAAGGGTTCATCGGCCTGCACGTTTATGATGATTTCGCTATCTTTGACGCCAAGTATGCCCGCAGCTTCGTTGATGCGGTCGGTTCCGCTTTGATGCACCTGGCTAGTCATCACGGCTTTAAAGCCGAATTTTTGCGCGATCTGCACCACGCCCTCGTCGTCTGCGGCGATCACGACCTCGTCAGCCGCACTCACCCTGCGCGCCGTAGCGACGAACATCGGCACGCCGTTTATTTCGCGTAAAATTTTATTAGGCATTCGCGTCGAAGCTAGCCTTGTTGGGATGATAATCATCGCTCGATCCAGGCTAAAATTTTAGCTTCTATGTCGCTTTTTGCGGAGATTTCGTTATGCACGGCAGCTTTTGCAAATAGCGATCTTATCGCGACAGGCACTTCGTCGTTAAACTCCGCTGCCAAGGCCTCAAGCCCGCTTTTTTCGTCTTTTAGCGTTTCATTTTTTAGTGCCTTAAACATACTCGGAGCAAATTTGACCCAGTGCGCGGTCGATGTTATCACGGACGGGCGCGTCAAATTTGTCGTCGCTTTAAAGCAAGTAGCCGTATGCGGATCGACGGCGACGCCTTTTGCCGCCCACTCTTTTATAAACTTCTCACACTCCGCGTCGCTGCAAAAATCAGCGTCAAAATCCTCTTTTAGCGCGTCTAGTTCACTCTTTGAAAGCTCGTAAAAGCCTTCGCTCGCAAGACTATCCATCAGCTCTTTGGTTCGCACGGCGCCAAATTTATCAAAAAGTAGCCTCTCAACGTTTGAAGAAACAAGGATATCCATCGCAGGACTGATCGTCTTAACCAGGCTTTTGCCGCGCAGATCGTATCGCCCCTGCGTGAAAAACTCGGTCAGGATGTTGTTTGCGTTTGAGACGATTTTGATTTTGCCGATTTTCGCGCCCATTTTTTTAGCGTAGTATGCACCTAGGGCGTTGCCGAAGTTACCGCTAGGCACGACGATGTCAAACTCACCCTTTAGCGCACCCGTTTTTAGCAGATAAACGTGAGCGTAAACGTGATAGATGATTTGGAATAAAATCCGCCCGAAATTTACCGAATTTGCCGCCGAAAGCGAGAGTCCGGCTGCACTTAGACGCTCTTTAAATTTCTCGCTAGCCAGCAGGCTTTTTAGCGCGCGCTGCGCATCGTCGAAGTTGCCCTCGATACCGATTACTTTGAGGTTTGCGGCGTCAGCGTTTATCATTTGTAGGCGCTGCACCTCGCTCGTGCCGTCTTTTGGGTAGAGGCAGACGACTTTGACGCCCGGCGCGTCCGCGAATGTCTCTAGCGTCGCAGGTCCCGTGTCGCCGCTAGTAGCGCACATTATGAGGTACTTTTCGCCTCTTTTTGCTGCTATCTCGCTAAGCAGCGCGCCAAACGGCTGCAGCGCCATATCCTTAAACGCGCGCGTAGGCCCGTGATAAAGTTCGTTTATGTAGAGGTTTTCGCCGATTTTTCGCACTTGCACGGGATTTTGCGGATCGTCAAATCTCTCGTACCGCTTCACCGCCCTCTCAAACATCGCCGCATCCGCGTCAAATCCAAATTTCTCTATGATTTTTAGAGCGATTTGCGCGTATGTTAAATTTACCGCCTCTGCAAAAAAATTATCGTCCAGTCGCGGTAGCTCCGTCGGTGCGTAAAGCCCGCCGTGAGCGGAGCTGGGGCTCAGTAGTGCCTGGCTAAATTCTACGCTTTTTAGGCTCTCGCCCGCATTCGCTCTAGTTTGAAATAACTTCATTTACTTTCCTTTTTTATCCATTTTTTGTATTTTTTGCTAGCTTTATCGGCCTTAAAAGCTACAATCTCGGGCAGCTCGTAGTCGTGATGTTTCGCGATAAATTTAGCGACTTTTTTAAATTTAACCGCGGTTTTTATGAGTAAGACCCGCTCCTTTTCGTCTTTTATCTCACCGTCCCAAAGATAAACGCTATTTGCCTTAAAAATGCTAACGCAAGCGGCAAATTTAGCTTTTACAAGCTTTTTGGCTAGAGTTTTAGCCGCGTCCTTATCGGCGCAAGAAGTTAGTATAAGTTTCATTTAAAGCGTCCTAAAATTTTTAGGAGATTATAGAATTTTCTCTTTGATAATTCGTTTAAATTTATCCGCCAGCGTCGTTTTTAGCGCGATAACGGAGAGCGGCAGGCCAAACTCATCCATCTTTACGGCATCTTTTCGCGTAACCAAAAGCGAGGTTGCGCCGTAATGGGCTAAGATTTCTGCCAGCTCATCCCGCGAAAACGCGTAGTGATCGGGATAAATCTCGTGCCCTACGCAAAGTCTAAAGTATGTCTCCAAGCGCTGCGGATTTGCGATAGCGGTCACTAAAACCATCTTTTTAGTTTGATTTATGATTTCGCTATCGCGAGTAAAGTCCTCGCCCTCTTTTACGACGTAGTCGGCTTTGGCGTAAAATTTACTCGGGTAGCGATACGCGCCGCTAGGCAGGACAAAATCAAAATAGGGCTTTGCAGATGGGCGGATCAGGACGTTAAATTTTTTGATGTGAAATTTGCCGAAGCCGTCATCGAGTAGCACGTACTTTGCGCCCATTTTTTTGGCCTCATTTATCGCGATATCGCGGTTTTCGCTCACGATGACGTTTGCGTTTTTTACGCTTTTTGCGTACTCCATCGCCTCGTCGCCGCTGGTTTTTACATCGGTTAAAATTTCGCCAGAGATCGCGACCTTGACGAGCCCTTTTGAAGCTCTACCGTAGCCTCGCAGCACGACGAAGCCACCATCAAATTCGTTTAATATAGCGATACCCAGCGGCGTCTTTCCGCTACCGCCTAAAGTCAAATTTCCGATGCTGATAATCGGGATGCCAAAATCTAAAGTTTTACTAAATTTGGTCTTTAAAATCACGCCCGCGCAGTAAAGCGCGCTCAAGGGCAAAAGCGCTACAGCTAGGCACTTTTGCCACAAATTCGGAGCGTAAAAATACTCCTGCGCAAAGGCGTAAATTTTCCTTTTAAACACGCGTTTTGGCTATCTCTCGCACGCTCTCGCAGATATAAGCGACCTCTTCGTCGCTAAGCGCGTTGTAAACGGGTAGCGAAAGCACCTGCTGATATGTTTTTAGTGCATTCGGGAAGGAATTTACCTTAAGCCCGTATTTACTTTTATAGTAGCTTAAAAGGTGCATCGGCTTGTAGTGAAGCGCCGTGTGGATGCCGCGTTCTAGCAGCTCTTTGGCAAACCCGTCGCGGTTTTTGTCGATCTTTATGATGTACTGGATATAGACGTGGTCGCGCTTTTTAATCGGTAGCGAGACGTGCGGGCAGCCTGCGAGCTCTTTGTCGTAGATGGCGGCGATCTGTCTGCGTCGCGCGATAAATTTATCCGTCTTTTCAAACTGCGCCACCGCATACGCCGCGCAAAGCCCCGTTAGGTCATACTTCACACCGATATCTACGACGTCGTAGACGTAGCCTAGGTTACCGTCTTTATCTATGCCGCCATTCACGATCGCGTGGTTTCGCAGCAACCTAGCGCGCTCGGCGATGGCATCGTCGTCCGTTAGCATAAAGCCGGCCGTTGCGATCGGGTTTGTTAGCTGCGAATGCACGTTAAAACAAGAGATGAGCGAGCGGCTATCGGAGCCGATTTTCACGCCGTTATAGGTTAGGCCGACGGACTTGCCAGCGTCATCGAGCACCTTTACGTCGTACTCCTGCGCGATAGCGTAGATCTCGTCCATATCAGACGCCTGCCCTCCGACGTGGTTTACGAAGATACCTTTTAGCTTTTTGTGATTGTGCACTTTTAGCGTGTCTCGCAGCGACTGAGGATTCATATTAAAGTCGTCTTCGTTAATATCCACAAATATCGGCTCGGCGTCAAAATGCCTAATCGCCTGCGCCACGCTCGGAGTAGAGTTTACCGAGCAGATGATCTTGTCGCCGCGTTTTAGATCCATTGAACAAAGCGCCAAATGGTGAGCGGCGCTGTTGTTATTGGTCGTAACGGCATGCTTTACGCAAAAATACTCTTTAAGCTCGGACTCCAGCCTCTCCACAATCACCGAACCGTGGTCTTTTAGAGCCTCTTTGATGAGCGTAATCTCGGCCTCGTCGATAGTAGGTCTATAAAACGCTATCTCCTCCATTGTGCCTCCTTGTTTTTTATTTTTATCTTACCTTCTGCGTTTCTTTTTTGTTTTTAAATTTATTTTGCCGCCAAATTTACGGCAGTTTTATCTATTTTTACTTTCAGAAAAATCATCGCGACTTTGCCGTCAAATTTAACGCATCTCAAAAGCGAGCAAATTTGACGCCGAACCAGCCGTCAAATTTTAACGTTTTTATTCGCAAAACCTCAGCTAAATTTAGCGTCCAAGCCGTAAATTTAGCTCAAATTTCACTCGCCGTCCACGCTAGCAATCGGCGGCAGCGAGAGTTTAAATTTATTTGCTCTCATCCTTGAAAACACCGTTGAAACGAGTTTTGTGTCAAATTCGCTCGCCAGTTCGGCCTCGCTTTTACTCTGCGCCAAACGCAAGATCTCATCCAGCCGCTCGTAGCTATAGCCTATGTCAGCCTCGTCGCTTTGCCCTTCCCAAAGGTCGGCAGATGGGGCTTTTGCGATTATTTTTTCATCGATACCTAGTTCGCGCGCCAGCTCGTAAATTTCAGTCTTAAAAAGCTCGCCGATCGGATTTAGCGCGCACGCCATATCGCCGTAGATCGTGCCATATCCAAGAAGGCGCTCGCTTTTGTTGCTCGTGCCGACCACTAGAGCGTTTATCTTTGCCGAATAGTCGTAAAGCAGGCACATCCTTGCCCTTGCGCTTAGATTTCCCATACGCAAATTTGATAGCGGCTCGCCGATCTGCGCGGTAAAGCTATCCAAAATCGGCTGGATTTCGATGATTTTATGCGTTATTTTTAGATCTTTGCAAAGCTTTAGCGCGTCGCTTAAATTTCGCTCGTTCGAGTACTTCATCGGCATCAAAAGCGCATGCGTTTCAAAGCCCGTGCGTGCGCAAAGAGCGGCTACTACGGCGGAGTCTAGACCGCCGCTAACGCCCAAAACAAAACCCTTTGCGCCGCTTTTTTCGAGATAGCTCGCCAAAAACTCGGTTAGCTTTAGGCTGATTTGCGAATAATTTTTCATAACGATTATCACCGATAAATTTAAATTCTAAAATATTATACAGTTTTTTTATAAAATTTAACTTTTAAGCTTAAAAAATATACAATTTATTTTAATTAAATTTTACAAAAGGACAATCGTGAAAATTTTTTCAAAACCATGCGGAGATTATCAAACCAACTGCTACGTAGTATCCAAAAACGGGCGCGAGATTATCATTGATCCAGGTCAAGATTCATATGACTTTGTCGTAAAAAATTCACACGCGCCACTCACTATTTTAAACACTCACGGGCATTCCGATCACGTTCTTGACAATGTTAGCTTAAAAAATTTTTTTAATGTTCCGGTATATATCCATAATAGCGATAATTTCATGCTTCACGAAGATCTTTGGGGTGCCGGACAGCAGCCGATGTATGACGCGATCTGCGTAGGCGGAGCGAAATTTGAGGACGTCAAATTTAACATAGAAGACTTTGAGATCGAGTTTATGCACTTTCCTGGGCATACGCCGGGATGCTGTATGGTGCGCGTGGACGACGTTATCTTTAGCGGAGATTTTTTATTTAGAGGTTCGATCGGGCGCTATGATTTTCCGTTTTCAAACGCCGAGGATATGCGCCAAAGCCTACTAAAATGCAAAAATTTGCAAGGCGATTTTGTACTATATCCAGGCCATGGCGACAAAACGACGCTAAAAGCCGAGCGAGCAAATTTAGATTTTTGGATAAATATGATCGGTAGAGAGATGAGATTTTAAGGTCAAATTTGAACTTTTAAGATTTTTAAAAAAACCGCGCCAAATTTAAAGCAGTCTAGTCAAACGAAACGGCAAATTTGACGGCGGCCTTTTTAGCGTTAAATTTATGCTGGTTTTCCCAAAATACCGCCAAAAAATGGCATAAAATCAAATTTAAAAGAAAAGACGGCGCTAAATTTACCGCGCCGCCCGGCGTGCTTTTAAATTTGATCGTTTTTACGCGTTTTGCTTCGCCTCTTCTTTGCGTTTTGCTTCGTTTCGTCTTTGTGCGGCTTGTTTTTGTAGGTTGGTTTTGTAAATTTTAAAGATATGATCCTCTAAAATAACAACCTGAAAAGTCCCCTCAAACACCTTTATATCGTTCGTCGTGCCAGTTACTCGCACCTCGCGTTTTTTACTCTCGTTAAAGTGCGAGCGCGCGTCGAATTCGATCGCTTCGTTTAGCTTTGTCGGCGCGAAAAAATGTATCTTAGCCCCGATAACTACGCTAAAAGTCTCATTGACCGCCGCCATCGCCGCGTAGCTAGCCGCTGAGAAAACAAACCCGCTATGTATAAGTCCCTCGCTATCGGCCACCATGTCGCTAGTGGCGAAAAAGCGCGTTTTAGCGTGATTTGGCTCGAGCTGCGTCACGGCGCCGCTTAGGCCGATTTTTATATTCGGCGAGGTTTTTAGTTCGTTGCGAAACGGATTTTCGTCCTCGGGTAGTACGACCCCGTCGCTACTGTTGTCGTCGTAGATATTTTCGTCCATTTTTCACCTTTTTATACGCTTAGTTTTAGATAGACCCGTTTTGGCGCAGGATAGCCCTCGACCGTGCGCGTGGGGTCAGCAGGATCAAGGAAATCGCCCAAGCTCTGACCCAAGATCCACTCGGTTTTTCGCTGCTCGTGCGCGTCCGTCGGCTTTGTGGCTAAAATTTGCACGTCTTTAAAATTCGCCCTCTCGCACCAGTTTAAAAGCGCGCTAACGGTCGGCACGAAGTAGATATTCGGTATCTTTGAGTATGTATTTTTCGGACTCAGGGCAAAATCACCCTGCATATCAAGATACATCGTGTCCAAAAAGAGCTCGCCGCCCGCATTTAACGCGCCTTTTAGCTCTTTTAGCGTACGCACGGGATCGCTTCTGTGATAGAGTACGCCAAGACAAAAGAGCACGTCAAATTTGACGCCGTAGTGAGGCAGATGCTCGACGCCCAGCAGCTCGTACTCTATGCCCGAGCGCGCGAACGCGTCGATAAATTTAAACTGCAAAAAGCTCATAATACCGGGATCAAAGCCGATCAGTTTTTTTGGGCGCTGCGTCAACATACGAAAGAGATAGTAGCCGTTGTTGCAGCCGATATCGCCCACGACCTTATCCGCTAGATCCATGTGCGGCACGAGCAGGTTAAATTTAACAAAACTTCTCCACTCGCTGTCGATAAAGATATCGTCTACCTTAAACGGCCCCTTGCGCCACGAGCGTAAATTTAGCGCCGTTTGTAGAGTCTCTTTGCGCTCTGATGGCGTTAAATTTGCGTCTATCTCGACTATATCGTCAAATTTGAGCTCAAATTCGCGATCCTTAAATTTAGCCGCCAGCTCCTCTACCTCCCGCATCAAAGGCGCGTAGGTTTTGCCCGCCAGCTCCCTAGCCTTCGCCGCTCTAGCCGCTTCTAAGCTCATCACTCCGTCCAGTCGATGATGTTTTTAGGGCACTCTTTGTGATAGACGCCCGTCGCGTCGTAGTACTCCTTGCACTCGTTGTAGTACTTCGTCGTCACGCCGCGATCGTTTAAAAACACGCAACCGCCCAGCATAGCCGCCAGAGCCGAAAAAAATAAAATTTGCGCTAGAGTTTTCATTTGAAAAATTTAGCGTGCTTTTTCTTCATATATTCGACGACTTCTAGCACCTCGTCCACGCCCTCGGCATCGCTGCCCTCCAGTGCGTCGTCGATACACTCGATATACGTCTCGGCGGCGTCTTGTAGCCTATCTTTTTTCACGCCGGCATAATAAAGCATCGCCTCCAGCATCATCGAAAGCTCGTAGCTTAGCTCGTCTACGGTAGGTTCTATTTCTTTCATTTTCTATCCTTGTAAAATCGTTTTTTTAGTTATCAGGTCGGTTATCTGCGCTTTTACGTTTTCATAGATAAAGCTATCCTTAAAGCCCGCAAAAAGCCCGCCGCTAGCGTTCACGTGTCCGCCGCCGCCGACTAAGTTTTTAGCCATCTGGCTCACATCCACTTTGCCGTTAGCGCGAAAACTCAGAGTCTTTTTACTCGTAACGTCGATGAAAAAATCAATATCGGGGTTCGCGACTAAAAAATCGTTGCCGATAACGGAAGTATTGCCGATATTATAGGTCAAAATGCCCTTAAAATCGTTATATTTTATGCTAAATTTCTCTTTTTCCTCGCTTAGCTTTTTTACGACGAAGGCTGAGATCAGATTGCTTAACGTATCGTTTTTATCCTCTTTAAAAAAGTCCTTTTTAAATCCGAAAATCGCCTCGTCAAGCCCAACGTAGTCGTCTCCGGCGTCAAAAAACTCCCGCGCTCGTTTGATTAGATAAAAAAGATAGCGCGAATTTTCAGCCTCAAACATCGTTTTATTTATCTCTTTTGCGTTTGCGACGAGTCCGAGTCCGACCTTGCCCATTTCAAAATTTGTATCGTCTTTTAGCCAGATATCGACCGCATTTACGACGTCGCTAAAGTGATTTAGGCTCGCATCGACCCCGTAAATTTTAGCGAAAAAATCATGCGTGATCTTGGTCGCGCATCTTGAGCTATCTAAAAAATACCAACTAAATTTGCTCGCACACTCGGCCCCGCTTTGGTGGTGATCGAGGAGCAAAATTTTAGCGTTTTTATTTGCTAGCACCTTCTCGTAGGCTTCGCACTGCTCCACGGTTAAATTTAGATCCGTTATCAGGATGAGAGCTTTTTCATCGTTTTTAGCCGCTTCGCCCTCGCCGTGATTTTCGGACGCATTTTGCGAGTTACCGTTTTGCTCGCCGCTTAAATTTGACGCCGCCGAGGCTGCGTTTTTATCAGAAATTTGAGCCAAAATTTGATCAAATTTCTCGTCGATCTCCTTGCCGTAGTTTGAGTTATAAAATTTAACGTTTTTAAAATAGTGATTCGTTATTACCTGTGCGCCGTATCCGTCCAGATCGGTGTGCGAGAGGTGGTGGATGGTCATTTTATTCCTTACAAATTTGATATTTCTATCGTGCCCAACGTCTCAAACGGCGTATTTGCCGCGACTTCGGCAAAGCTAAGCACCGTGATATCTATGGCGAAATTCGCGCAGATATCGGCGATAAATTTACGCAAGCTAGGCTCCACGCAAAGTATCATAGAGCCGTACTCCGAGATCGGCCGCTTCGCCCTCGCCTCGCGCAGAGCCTGCACGATCGCCGAGGTCTGCGAGACGTTTATCATCAGATGATACGCGCCGTCTTTATACTGTACGGCGTCGATCAGTTTTTGCTGTGCGGCCGGCTCCATCACGTAAAAATTTAACCGCCCGCCCTCATCGACGTAAAGCGAAGTGATAGCGCGAGCAAGTGCGGTGCGGACATGCTCGACTATCATATCGAGGTTTTTGCTAACCTCGGCGATGTCGCTTAGCGCCTCTAGGATGCTTAGCATATCTTTTATCGGGATATGGTCTTTTAGTAGCGCCTTTAGCACCTTTTGGATCACTCCGATAGGCGCTATGCGCAGCGTATCCTCGACGATGACCGGGTATTCTGATTTTAGCTTATCAAGCAAATTTTGCGTCTCTTGACGGGTTAGGAGCTCGGCGGCGTTTTGTTTTATCAGCTCGCTCATGTGCGTGGAAATGACGCTGGCGGGATCTACGATCGTGTAGCCGCTTAGTATCGCATCCTCCTTCACGCTCGCATCGATCCATAAGGCGTCTAGGCCAAACGCCGGCTCTTTAGTCGGGATGCCCTCTATGTTGTCGCTAACCAGCCCGCTATCCATAGCTAGAAATTTATCCGCGTAAATTTCGCCCTGTCCGATCACGACGCCTTTTAGCTTAAAGCGGTATTCATTGGGCGGTAGTTGGAGATTGTCGCGGATACGAATCTTTGGCATCAAAAAGCCAAGCTGTGCCGCGATATTTCGGCGCATCGCTCGTATGCGCTCGATGAGATCGGTCTCGGCGATCTTTAGCAGGCCGTAACCTAGATCAAGCTCTAAAATTTCAAGCTTTAAGATATCGTTTATCTTAGCTTCCTCTTCGCGAGCGATCTCTTCTTCGCTTTTTTTAGGCGGTTTTGGTGCGGCTTGGCCTTCTTCCTCGCCTTGTGCAGAGCCCATGCTTTGAGCCTTGGCGGTTAAATTTATCTTACCCTCTTTTACCTCTTTCATTATATAGCCCATACTTAAAAACAAAAGCGAGATAAAGCCTAAAGATAGCGTCGGAAGCCCGGGAACTAGGGCAAAGATAAATAGTATAAAGCCGACTATCAAAAGCGTTTTGTATTCGCCTAGCAGCTGCGTTAGCGAGCCCTCGGCGAAATTTTCATCGTCCTTGCTAGCTCGAGTGATGATGATAGCCGTAGCCGTCGAAGTGATGAGGCCCGGGATCTGGCTCACTAGACCGTCGCCGATCGTTAGGATCGTGTAGTTTTGCGCCGAGGTAGCCATGTCTAGGCCGTACTGAAACGAGCCGATGAGAAAGCCGCCGACGATATTTATGATCGTGATGATGATGCCCGCGACCGCGTCGCCTTTGATAAATTTAGACGAACCATCCATCGCACCGTAGAAATTTGCCTCGCCGATGATGGCTTCACGGCGCTCTCTAGCGGTCTTTTCGTCGATCAGACCCGCGTTTAGGTCGGCATCTATCGCCATTTGCTTACCAGGCATCGCATCTAGCGTAAATCTCGCCTGCACCTCGCTCACGCGCGTCGAACCCTTGGTAACAACCATAAAATTTATAAGAACTAGGATCGTAAAAACTATCACGCCGATGACGTAGTTCCCACCTACGACGAACTGCCCGAAGCTTGAGATGATCTCGCTTACAGCATCTGGACCATTGTGTCCTTCGCTTAAAATCATGCGCGTAGTGGCGATGTTTAGCGAGAGTCTAAAAAGCGTGATGATAAGGATTAGCGTCGGAAATGTGCTAAGATCGGTGGGCTTTGGTACGTAAACGGCGATCAGGATGATGAGCACCGAGATAGAGATGGAAAGCGCAAGAAAAAAGTCCAAAACCGCACTAGGAAGCGGTACGATGATGATCGCAAGGATGGCGATTATGACGCCTACGATCGTGAGCCCCTTAAACCTGACGATAGGCTCTAAAAACGGTGCGACCAGAGTTAGGATATTGCGCTTTTGTTTTGCCAAAATTTACTTCTTGATTATATTTGCTAACGTAATTGTATCTAAAAAATCGTCTATTTTAGACTGCAGCGCACTAAACATCGGCCAAATTTGACACATTCCGCCCTTGCTAGAGGCGCAACTATCGGCCGAGATAGAGCACTCAAATACCGCCATTTTACGCTTTTCTGCGCTTTCGATTATTCTTTTTATGCTGATTTCTTCAGGCTTTTGCGCGAGCATAAATCCGCCGTTTGCGCCCTTAAATGAAACCAAAATGCCCTCTCTAGCCAAATTTTGTAAAATTTTAGCCAAAAAGCTTTTTGATATCTCAAGCTCGCCCGACATCGTATCGACGTCTGACGGAGCGTCTTTTTGCGCTATGTAAATCAGTGAAAGCAGCGCGTATTCGCTTGCTTTTGTCAAAAGCATAAATTCCCCTTAAATTTTTTGCGGATATTTTATTAAATTTTATCTGCAAATTTGATTAAATCAATATTTTTTAAAACAGGCGCCGCATTTTTTGATTTTTATGATATAATCGCCTTTTTTAATCTCACCAATCAGGAGGTCATTATGGCTTTGGATTCGGCTAAAAAAGCAGAAATTGTTGCGAAATTCGCTAGAAAAGAGAAAGATACGGGCTCTCCGGAAGTTCAGATCGCATTGCTAACCGCAAGAGTCGAGGAGCTAACCGAGCACCTTAAAATCTATAAAAAAGATCACTCGTCTCGCCTCGGACTACTTAAAATAGTCGGTCGCAGAAAACGCTTGATGAAATATCTAAAAGCTAAAGATTACGCAGCTTACACAAAAGTTATCGCTGAGCTAAATCTCAGAGATAAATAATCCTAAGCCCCAAATTTGGGGCTTTTCTTTCAAATTTTACTTCTTATTATTTTCAAAATTTAGATTCCTAAAATTTAGCAAAAAACCAAATTTACTATCCTATTACATTAAATAGATTTAAATTTTCCCACATACCGCTCATTTCACCCAAATTTTACCTTTCCAACATTGAGCTAACTACGCTAAAGTTATCTAAACAATTTTTTTTAACTCTACCCCTTGACAATTATCCGCTCAATGTTGTATAATGCGCCTAGCAATTTAAAGGAGAGAGTGCTAATATGATAAAGATGAGCAAGCGGGATCTGATACTTGATTCTATTATTCAAGCTTATCTTAGCGACAACGCTCCGATCGGCTCTAGCGAGCTTGGTTCGCGCATGGCGATGTCGATCCCGGCCTCTACGATAAGAGTTTATTTTAAAAAGCTCTCCGACGAGGGCGCGATTACGCAGTTTCATGTTAGCGGCGGCAGGATACCGACGGCTGCGACGATGAGAGATTATTGGCGAGCTAGATTAAATTTCGATGAGACGCTAGATATCGCAAATCCTAACCTACTAAAGTTGCTAAGCGATAAATTTGAAATTTACGCGATGATTTTTGAAAGCAAAACCCAAACGCTAAACGAGGTATTAAATTTAAATAATAGATTTTTGATTTTGAGCTTTAGCGAGGACGAGATCGTGCTCAAATTTAACTCGAAAGTCGAAAAGTTTTTGAGTAATCTTATCGGCATAGACCTGGGCAGGCTCGAGCTTACCTGTATGCAGGTGGGTCTAAACGAGCTAAGAAATAAGATAGCCGAGCTAAAACGCACCAAAATTCGTTTTTTAGAAAACGAAAAGGTAGCGCTTGAAATTTTCGGCGAGAGCTTCAAAAACGCTCTAAGCCCTAGTTTTGAGATGGTTTTTGACTCAAATTTGGTATTTTTCGGCGAGAATTATCTGGGTATGAAGCTAGGCATAAATTTTGACGGCAAAGAGGCTAAAATGCTTTGCGCAGGTAGCATTTATAATGATTACGAAAGATTTTTAAACAACCTAAAGGAGGCGGCATGAACGAGAATGAAAACGTGGAACTTGAGCAGCAAGTCCCGTCAAATTTCGACGAGAGTATCAGCTTTGAGGGTCTTGACACGAAATACGTCGAGCTTCAAAAGCAGCTCGAGGAGCTAACGGATAAGTATTATAGAGCCAACGCGGACTTTGAAAACATCAAAAGGCGTTTTGAAAAGGAAAAAGCGGACATCGCAACGTATGCGAACGAGAAATTCGCGCGAGATCTGCTTCCAGTGATAGACGCGCTTGAGATGGCGGTAAATTTTGAAACCGAAGGCGACGAATACGCGGCGAAAATCAAAGAAGGCATCTATATAACGATAGATCAGTTTAAAAAGTGTTTTGAAAAAAACGGTATTACGCCGATCGAAACCGAGGGCGAATTTGACCCGAATTTCCACAATGCCGTACTGCAAATCGATAGCGAGGACGTGGAAAAAGGAAAAATCGTGCAAGTGATACAAAAAGGCTATCTAATCAACGGCAGAGTTTTACGACCTGCGATGGTGTCGATAGCAAAGTAAAATTTAAAATAAAAATTTAATAAAAAGGATAAACAATGGCAAAAGTAATAGGTATAGACCTAGGAACGACGAATTCATGCGTAAGCGTGTATGAGAGAGGCGAAAGCAAGGTAATCCCTAACAAAGAGGGCAAAAACACGACTCCTTCGGTCGTGGCTTTCACGGATAAGGGCGAAATTTTAGTAGGCGATAGCGCAAAACGCCAAGCTGTAACCAACCCTGAAAAAACCATCTACTCTATCAAAAGAATAATGGGTCTAATGAGCAACGAGAAAAACGCACAGGAGGCTAAAGCCAGGCTGCCGTACCACGTCGTAGATAGAAACGGCGCGTGCGCTATAGAGATCGCGGGCAAGGTCTACACTCCGCAAGAAATCTCGGCCAAAGTGCTAATGAAGCTAAAAGAGGATGCGGAAAGCTACCTGGGCGAAACGGTCGTGGACGCCGTCATCACGGTGCCTGCATACTTTAACGATAGCCAAAGAAAAGCGACTAAAGAAGCAGGAACGATCGCGGGATTAAACGTGCTTCGTATCATAAACGAACCTACTGCGGCAGCTCTAGCCTACGGCCTAGATAAAAAAGAGTCCGAAAAGATCATCGTTTACGACCTAGGCGGCGGTACGTTCGACGTTACCGTACTAGAAACCGGCGATAACGTGGTCGAGGTTCTAGCTACCGGCGGTAACGCGTTTCTAGGCGGCGATGATTTCGATAACCGCTTAATCGACTGGCTAACGAGCGAATTTAAAAGCGACTCAGGCATCGATCTAAAAACCGACGTGATGGCTATGCAGCGCCTAAAAGAGGCTGCCGAAACGGCTAAAAAAGAGCTAAGCTCGGCTCAAGAAACGACGATAAATTTACCGTTTATCACCGCCGACGCTACGGGTCCTAAACACCTCACAAAGACGCTAACTAGGGCTAAATTTGAAGGTATGATCGAGGATCTGGTCGCTCAAACGATCACCAAGATAAACGAGGTCGTAAAAGATGCCGGACTTGACAAAAAAGATATAAAAGAAATCGTCATGGTGGGCGGCTCGACGCGCGTGCCTTTAGTCCAAGAAGAGGTCAAAAAGGCATTCGGCAAAGAGCTAAATAAAAGCGTAAATCCGGACGAAGTCGTAGCTATCGGCGCGGCGATACAAGGCGCGGTCATCAAAGGCGACGTGAAGGATGTGTTGCTCCTAGACGTAACTCCGCTAAGCCTAGGTATCGAGACTTTAGGCGGCGTGATGACGAAAATCATCGAAAAAGGTACGACTATTCCGGTTAAGAAAAATCAAGTATTTTCAACCGCCGAGGACAACCAAAGCGCCGTCACGATCCACGTACTACAAGGCGAGCGCGAATTTGCCCGCGACAACAAGTCTTTGGGTCAGTTTAACCTAGAGGGCATCCCTGCCGCTCCTCGCGGAGTGCCTCAGATCGAGGTTGAGTTTGACATCGACGCCAACGGTATCCTAACGGTCTCTGCTAAAGATAAGGCTACCGGCAAAGCCCAAAACATCACGATCTCAGGCTCAAGCGGCCTAAGCGAGGACGAGATCAACAACATGGTAAAAGACGCCGAGCTACACAAAGAGGACGACAAAAAACGCAAAGACGCGGTCGAGGCGCGCAACCAAGCCGACGCGCTCGCGCACCAAACGCAAAAGAGCCTTGATGAGCTAGGCGAGAAAATCCCTGCCGAGGACAAAGAGCGCATCCAAAAGGCGCTTGACGAGCTAAAAGAGACGCTAAAAGACGAAAACGCGAGCAAAGAGCAGATCGACGCGAAGGTCAAAACTCTAAGCGAAGCTAGCCACAAGCTAGCCGAAGCGATGTATAAAAAAGACGGCGCCGCAGGCGAGCAAGCAAACGGCGGTAAGAAAAAAGACGACGACGTCATCGACGCCGAAGTCGAGTAAAATTTAGCCCTTGTTTTGGCAAGGGCCTCAAACGAAAATTTAAGGTTTTAGCGTTTTTACGCGCCCTTAAATTTGCCCCGCCCGTTAAATTTGACGGGCGGTTTTTTATAAATCTCTCAATTCATTATCTCAAATTTACCAAATCCAAATTTGACTTCATGTAGTTTTTTATCCGCTTATTTTTATAAATTTTAGCCCTCTTTTCAGCACAATCCTTAACCAAAATCATCTGTTTGGACGACCGATTTAAATATAATCAAACAAAAAAGGTCCTAAATGTATCTATTTTTCCTGATCGTTCATATTTTGAGCGCCGTAGCCTTCGTCGGCTACGTATTTTTCGATGTTTGTATATTTCCGTTTGCCAAAAAGCATGTAGACGAAGATACGCTCGCTCGCGTCAAAAAAGCCTACACCAAAGGCAGCGCGAAGGTATTTGGCACGGCGTTTTTGCTGCTTATTATCAGCGGCATTTATATGGCAAAGGATTATTTTGGCGGCGAGAACGGATGGCTGGATAGCCCGTTTCAAATTTTACTCGCGACCAAGATCGGCGTACTAGGGCTAATGTGCCTAATCACGGCGATATCGCTCTTTTACGTCTATAAGCTCAAAAAGCCCGATCCCTTCGGCAAATACTCGCACATCATCGCCCTTGTTTTGTGCGCTATAATGATAATCCTAGCAAAGCTAATGTGGAGGGTTTAGGTAAATTTGACCGACTGCAAGGCGCGATCAAATCACCGAAGTAAGCATAAAAATAAAAATATTTTAGCCGCCAAGGAGCGTAGCGGCTAAAATATAAAAGCAGTTAAATTTAGCCCAAAAGCCTGTTAAACTGCCTTTGCAAGCTTGCGGTATTGTGCGCTTGAGCTAGGATAGCGGCGTTTGCTTGCAGGTCGTTTTGCTTAAAGGCGCTTAGATTTTTAGCGATGTCGTTATTTTGCAGCTGCGACTCGCTTTGCCTTAGTGCGACGTTTTTGGTTAGACTTGCGTTGATGCCCGAGATTATGCCGTTTTGCGCCGCACCGATCTCGCCTCGCAGAGCGTTTACGCTACCGATAAATTTGCTCACGCTCTCGCCGCTACCCACGTCTATACCGCTAAAATCGGGCGTATTTAAATTTACGCTCGCCGTACCGTTGCCGGTTAGGAAGCTCATCTGCCCGCCAAATACGTTTTTACCGTTAAAACTCGCCTGCTGCGTGCTCTCTCTCATCGCGCCCACTAGAGCGTCCGCCTCGCTTTTTATCATCTTTTGCTGATCGGCGTTTAGGATGCCGCCGTTATATCTCACCGATAGCTCGCCGATGCGGTCGGCGCTTTGAGTGATATTTGCTAGCGTGGAGTCTGCGATCTGTAGGATGCCGATGGCGTCGTTTGCGTTTGCGACGCCCTGCTCTAGCGTGGAGCTTTGAGAGCGAAGCGAATCTGCGATAGCCAGATTTGCGCTGTCGATGCCGCTTAGAGCGCGCTGTGCGGAGATGTTATTTAGGGCTTTTGCGCTGTTATTTTGAGCTTGTTCTAGGTATTGATTGCTTAGGCTTGAGTTTGCGGAAAAATTTCCCAGTTTCATTTGCACTCCTTTTAAATTTGACCCGATTTTAGCGAAAATTTGATTAAAATTTGCTAGCAACGAGTACAACGTCAAATTTGAGCGTTTTAAACAAATTTACCGTCTAAATTTTAACTTGCCTCGAGGTTTTGTCGCGACTTCGTTTTCTACCGCTTTTGCAAGGATTTTATACTCATACGCTTTGCCCGCGATCGCCGCCAAAATCGCAACCCCTAAAAATATCCAAAGATAATACCTCTCCTCGCCGTCATAGCTAGTAACCGCCTCAAAAACTAGCTCGCCTTGCGCCGGCACGAGCTGACCATCTTTTATCATCTTGCGGATATCCTCGCTGCCCAAATTTTTGCCACGCGGATCATACTGCCGCGTCAGGATCTCGATGACGTCAGTATCCGCGATCTCGTAGACGCTAGAGTCTATGAGCTGCACCTTCCCAAGCGCGTCAAAATAGTAAATTTTATCGCCGTTTGCATAAACAGCGCCGTATACGCCGTTACGCACGAGCCCTATTTTGCGCCATTGCTCGCTCGTTTTAAGCCTAAAAAGCTCGGTATGGCGCGAGCCCAAATGCCTGCCATTTTTAGTTCTATGCCACACTTCGCGGCTCTGCACGAAATAAGTCTGAGCACCGCTAACAAAAACGCTACCTGCAAGCGGCAAAATATCACCCGCAAAAGGATCGTCTCCCGCGCGTTTTAGCTCGCCGCTTTCGCCGCCGCTGTGACGCTCCCAAAAGTAAATCCCGTCCTTGCCGCGAAAAAGCAGATGATAGGCGTGCGCGCCGGAGACACCAAAGGGTAGCGAGTAAGGCGCAAATTTGGGTGCAAACTCATGCTTGTCCGCATAAACTACGCCGCTAGAAGGCTCCAAAAGATAGTGCGTGCCGTTAAAATACGCCGCCTCGTGTAGCCCAGGAGTAAATTTAACAGCAAGCCGCGAGCTTTTAAAATAGACGTTTTGCCCGTCCGTGACGTAAAAATCGCTAGTTCGTCCGCGCGCGTCTAGCACGTATCTTAGCGCCCTAGCGTCTGCGTCCTCTAGCTGCCTACCCTCAAAATACACCCTGCCGCCTTCGTCGCCCAAAGCCGCTTTTTCCGCCGCGAAGCCAAAACCCAAAATCGGAGTCAAATTTACGCTTGAAACGCGCTGGGTTTTATAGATATAGCTTTGGGGTTTATCAGCACCAAATATTGCGTACGCCGCGGTTTGAACCATCTCGCTAAAGCCGCCTAGCTCGTAGTTTCTCTCGCCTGCGTCACTACAAAAATAGCTAATCTCGCCGTCCGTGAAATATCCGTTGCCAATCGCCCTAGCGCGAGCCGGATCTAGCCCGGTCATCGCGAGATTGCCGCAGTAAACGGCATTTTCGTCGGCGCTGACATTTCTGCTGCGGTAGCTATCAGACACGAAAACACTAAATTTATCCGCCCGCACGCCTTTTAGCTCAAATTTGCCTCCGCTTGGGACGAGCGCATAAATTTTACCCTGTGGCGTAGCGTAAAATTCGCTGTTACCTATCTGGGTAAATTCGTTTTCTTCTTCGTAGCTAGCGACGTAAACCATGAAAAATACCGTAAAAAGTACGGCAAAAAGCGCAAATAAGCAAAGTAGTATAGGTTTTTTATCTTTCAAAGTGCCGCCTATTTTTAGAAGCTCTGATGTTTATCTAGCTCAAATTTTATGCAAAATGCCTCAAAATTTTAAATTTAGACACGGCTGCTCTCACCGCGAGATAGCAGGTCGTACAAAGTATCGCAAGCGTCGTAATATCGCCAAAACTAAACTCTCCGCCGCTCGTAACAAGCGAGGTCACTATCCCGCTAAATAGCAACAAACTAATGCAAACAAAGCAAATAAAGGCAAAAATGTTTAAAAATTTCGCGCTTTTGCTTGCGTTTTCGTTATTTTTAGCAAGCGTCTCAAAGGTGAGAATTTTGTTTAAAAAGCCGTCTTTTTCGTACTCTACCTTGACTAGATCGCCGGTTTCGAGATCAAATTTTTGCGGCGAAAACGCCCCGCTAAATCTCTGGCCGCCGACCTCAAAGCTCACTGCGACGGCCTCGTTTAGCCCGATCGTTCTCATGTATAGCCCGCCGACTCTACCGATTTTGGTAAATTTTTTCAAATTTGCTCCAAATTTTCGGCGATTTCTAAGACCTCAAAATATTCGTTCTCGAGCGTTTCAAGCTCGCTTTTAGCAGCTTCTAAGTCGTTATAAAGCGCGGTTAGACCGATTTGCTGATAGATTTTAGGATCGCTAAGGCCCGCGTTTAGCTCTTTTATCTTAGCTTCCAGCGCGGCGATTTTTTCCGGGTGCGAGGATAAAATTTGCGTTTGCTTATAGCTTAGCTTTGCGCCGGTTTTGCTCTTTTGTTTTTGCGCTTGCTCGGCTTCGCTTGCCAGGCTTGCTTCAAATTTACCAAGCTCGGCTAATTCGTCTTCTAGCTCGAGATAGACGCTGTATTCTTGATGTAGCACCTCTATTTGAGTACCCTCAAAGGCCCATAGTTTGTGCGCGATCTTATCGACGAAGTAGCGGTCATGACTCACTATGATTATGGCGCCTTCAAAGCTTTGCAGATAGTCCTCAAGGATGTTGATAGTAGCGATATCTAGGTCGTTTGTCGGCTCGTCAAGCACGAGCACGTCGTACTCCTTGCTAAAAAGCAAAGCTAGCGCCACGCGGTTTTTCTCGCCGCCGCTTAGCACGCCGATGGGTTTATCAAGGAATTCTTTAGGAAATAGGAAATTTTTAAGGTAGCCGTAGACGTGCATATTTCGCCCGCGCACCATTACGTGATCGCCGCCGTTTGGGCAAAATGTCTCGATGAGGCTTTTATCGTCATCCAGCGCGCTTCGCGACTGATCAAAGTATCCCACGCGCACCTCGCCGCGCTTAATCTCGCCGCTGCTAGGCTTTTCAAACCCGAGTAAAATTTTAATAAGAGTGCTTTTGCCGCTACCGTTTCGCCCGACTATCGCGATGCGCTCGCCTTGCAAAACGCGCGCGTTAAAATCCCTAAAAAGCTGCTTGCCGCCGATGTTTTTGCTTAGTTGCTTGATCTCAAATAGCATTTTTTTGCGGTTTACGCTTTGCGTTTGGTTAAAATTTTTGCTCGCGCGCTCAAGCTCGAGCCTGACGCGGCGTATAACGCCCGGATTTTTCTTGGCCTCTTCTCGCATGGCAAGCACTCGCTCTTTGCGCCCTTCATTGCGTTTTAGACGCGCTTTGACGCCTCTGCGTAGCCACTCCTCCTCGGCTTTTAGCTGTTTTAGCAGAGTTTCGTGAGATTTAGCTAGGCTAGCTAGGATTTCCTCTTTTTTGGCTAGATAGTTTGCGTAACCGCCGTCAAATGACGCCAGCGCGCCCTCCTCGATCTCGACGCTTCTAGTCGCTAGCGCGTCGATAAAGTAGCGATCGTGCGAGATAAAAACTATCGTCTGACGCGAGCTTTTTAGCATATCCTCTAAAAATCTAACCATATAAACGTCAAGGTGGTTCGTAGGCTCGTCAAGTAGCAAAATATCGGGCTTTTTAAGTATCAGAGCTCCCAGAGCTACGCGGCGTATCTCGCCTCCGCTAAGGCTAGAAACAGCGCGGTTTTCGTACTCTTTTAGCTTAAACTCCTCCAGCACGCGCTCGATCTTGCGCTCGATCTGCCAGCCGTCTTTTGCTTCGATAAATTTGATTAGTTCATCTTGCCTAGCATTTAGTTCTTTATTTTGCGGGTCGCGGCCGAGCGCCTCTAGCACCGCGGCATACTCGTCACGCGCGTCGAAAATTTCTTTTAGCTCCAAATTTAGCGCGTCTTTTACCGTCGCCGCATCGTCAAATTTGGGATTTTGCGCAAGCATTTCTACTTTTATGCCGCCTTGCAGTATACGCCTGCCGCTATCAGGCTCTAGCGAGCCCGCGACTAGCTTCATCAGCGTACTTTTGCCGCTGCCGTTTTTGCCGATGATAGCGATACGCTCGCGCTCATTTACGCTGAGGCTTATTTTGTTTAGAATTTCATTCGGACCGAATTTTTTACTAACGTCGATAAGGTCGATTAGAGCCACGCGCGCCCTTTAAAACGATATATGCATGCTAAGCGCGATGATACAAAGCGTAAGCGCCATCGGCACGTATATATATCTGCCCGTAAAATACCAAAACGCGCCTTGCTTTTTTGCCGCGCCCGTGTTGATCTCGTCCATGATTTCCTCTTTTTTGATGACCCAAAACCACGACACAGCACCTATCACCGCGCCGATAGGGATGATATAGATCGAGACAAAGTCCATCCACGGCCCCCAGCTAGTTATGGCTTCCATATTTACGCCGATACCAAAGCATATTATGCAAAGCGCGATTAGCACGACGCCGCGCTTTAGGCTAGGAAATTTGTGCATTATCGACTCGGCGACGGCTTCGAACATATTTTGTAGCGAAGTCACGCCGCCAAAAATCACCGCCGTAAATAAAATAATCGCGAAAATTTGACCGCCCGGCATGTCTTGTAAAATTTTAGGCAGCGTTACGAAAAGTAACCCGGGCCCGGCCGCAGGATCCATGCCGTAGGCAAATACCGCAGGCAGCATAACAAGTGCCGCCGTCATCGCCGCGATCGTATCAAAGATCGCCGTCTTTTGCGCGCTATCGACGACGTCCTCGTCCTTTGATAGATACGCGCCGTAAACGATCATACCAGAACCCGTGATAGATAGCGAGAAAAAGGCCTGACCCATCGCCGCTACCCATACCATCGGATCTGCTAGCTTGCCCCAGTCGCTGTGAAAGACGAATTTATACCCGCCAAACGCCCCGTCTAAAAACGCCACTCTGATAGCGAGGATAAAAAATAGCACGAAAAAAAGCGGCATCATGATTTTATTTGTCTTTTCGATGCTGTGCGCGCCGAAAAATAGCGTAAATAGCGTGCCCGCAACGACGATAAAGTGAAACGGCACGACCGAATAGGACGAAAGCGCAAAGGACTCAAACCAAGTGTTCGTATCCACGGTCATCAGCGAGCCCGTGATCGCCTGAAATAGCGCCTTTAAAACATACGCGATGATGACTGCGTAGCCGATAGCGATACACATCGAGCCCGCTAGCGGTATCCAACCTAAAATTTTACCGAAAGTACCCCAATTTCGGCTCTTCCACGCGTATTCGTACGAGCCTAGCGTGCCGGTTTTAGCGCGCCTGCCGATAGCGTACTCGGCAGAAAGCCCGACATAGGAAAATATCGCGATAAAAAACAGATAAACGAGCAAAAACGCGCCGCCGCCGTTCGTACCGACCTTATAAGGAAACCCCCAGACGTTGGCCATACCGATAGCCGAGCCCACGCAAGCGATGATAAACGCCCAGCGTGACGTGAAATTTGTTTTGTGCATTTGATATCCGTTTAGATTAAATTTTTTTAATTATACTTGATTAATCTAATAAAAAGATTATGCCCACTCGCCCGCAAAGCACGCAGCGCCGCCTTAAAACGCTTTAAATTTATATTTGGGTATAATCGCGCGTTATTTAAAATCCACGTTACAAAAGAGAATTTATGAATTTATCACTCAAAAAGCTTACTATCCCGATATTTTTAGATATGTTTTTACACTTCGTGACGCTCATCATAAACACATATATGGTGACCAAGGTTAGCGTCCATCTAGTGGGCGCCATGGGCGCGGGCAATCAGATAATGGATCTATTTATGACCATTTTTAGCTTCCTTAGCGTTGGCTGCTCGGTCGTAGTTGCGCAGGCTCTAGGCGCGCGAAATCACAACCTAGCCAAACGCGTCGTGCACGCCAGCATCACGTTTAACACGATCATCGGCCTTGGCAGCGCGGTTTTTATTTACTTTTTCGGCTTTGAAATTTTAGAGCTTTTAAACGTCCCCGAGCAGCTTCGCGCCCAGAGTTTTGGCTACTTGCATATGCTTGGTATCGCGCTAGCCTTTGACGGTATCGGCATGGTGCTTGCAGCCGTGCTTCGCGTTTATAACTTCGCCACCGCCGTCATGCTAGTATCCTTACTCATGAACGTCATCACCCTTTGCGGCAACGCTATCGCGCTTTTTGGCTGGCTGGGACTACCCAACTACGGCCTCTACGGCGTCGCGGTATCGACGGTCGTGGGGCGACTGGTGGGCGTTATCGTGCTATTTTTGATCCTGACTCGCTACGCGAAAGTTAATATTTTCTTTAAGCGTCTATTTAGCCTGCCGTTTGCGATCTTGCGTAAAATTTTATCCGTCGGGCTTCCGAGCGCGGGCGAAAATTTACTCTGGATGGCGCAGTATATGGTGGCTTTTGGCTTTGTAGCGAGCATGGGCGAGGCCAGCCTAAACGTGCAGACCATTTACTTTCAGATCACGCTTCTTATCCTTCTTTGCGGAGCCAGTATCAGCGTGGCAAACGAGGTCATCGTCGGCCACCTAGTCGGCGCGATGAGATTTGACGAGGCCTACTCGCGCACTTTCCGCGCGCTTCGTATCGGATTTATCGCGACTCTTGCGGTCGTTTTGGCAGCGTATTTTGGTAAATTTGAGATCATGGAGCGGTTAAATTTGACCGAGGAGCTAAAGACCGTCATGCTGCCGCTCTTTACCCTTTCTATCGCGCTTGAGACGGGACGAACCTTTAACATCGTTATCGTAAACGCTCTGCGCGCGAGCGGGGACGCTAAATTTCCGCTGATGACGGGCGCTGTGTTTATGTGGGGCGTGAGCTTGCCACTAGGATACTATCTGGGCATCGTGCAGGGCATGGGGATCATCGGCGTTTGGATCGGATTTACCGCCGACGAGTGGCTGCGCGGTCTTGTTAATACCTGGCGCTGGAGAAGCAGAAAATGGCAATCAAAACGCCTCGTGTAAAAACCGTTTGCGTAAAATGCGGTGAATTTGACGTCGCGCTAAATTTTAAAAAAGGCGTCAAAACCACCCGCCTAAAGGTCGCTAAAACCGGCGAGATCTCAGTCTCACTGCCCTTTTACGCCGCGCAAAAATATGCGCTAGAGTTTGTGCAAAAAAACTACGACTGGCTAAAATCAGCTCACGAAAAAACCCTATCAAATTTGCCGCGCAAGGATGAGTTTAGACTACTGGGCGAGGTTTACCGTATCAAATTTGTGCCAAATTTAAAAGGCGTAAATTTGATAAGGTTTGCAAGCGGCTCGGAGATTTTAAATTTGAACAGTTTAAATTTGGATGCCGGTGCGGCCGAGGACGGCAAATTTGATGATTTTTTCGCCCGGAAATTTGACTCGCTCGGCGATAAATTTGACGCAACCGAGAGCCGGAACGATCCGCGTCTTTTGGATACTAAATTTGAGGACGAATTTTGCGAGACTCAAGCAAGTAAATTTGACTCTGCAAAAGACAAATTCGATCCAAGCAAATTTAACGCAGAGATTTTGGAAAATTCGAAAGCTAAATTTGACGCCGGCGAATTTAACCAGCACCTTGACGAGGCTAAATTTAAAAGCGCGGACGGACGTAAATTTGACGGCGAAATTTACGCTGCGAGTTTAGCGGCGCTAGAAAACTACAAAAAAGCTTTTGCAAGGCGTATTTACGGGCATTTTATAGCTAAATTCGCTCCAGCCGTAAACCGCAAAATAAACCGCGTCGTCGTGCGCAAAATGACCACTCGCTGGGGTAGCTGCAACTCGCGCAAAGGCTATATAAATTTAAGCCTAAATTTGATCGAAAAAGCTCCCGAACTAGTCGAATACGTCGTGCTTCACGAGCTTGCCCACCTGATCTACCCCCACCATCAAAAAAGCTTTTATGGCTTCATCGCTAAGCTTATGCCTGATTTCAAAACGCGAGAACAACGGCTAAACAAAAAATAATTTTAAATATGCTAAAATAGAATATTTTTAATTTAAAGGGAGATAATGAAAAAACTTCTAATGCTAGTTGCCGCGGTTTTTGCTCTGGGCGGCGATTTTGAGGACGGCGTCAAAGCCTATGAGAGCTCTAATTTCGTAACGGCTCGCGAAAAATTTGCGGCCGCCTGCGACGCTAACAATGGCCTAGCCTGCGCAAAACTAGGCGCGCTTTATCAGCTGGGCAAGGACATTTTACCGGACGGTAAAAAGGCGCTTAAGCTATATGAAAAAGGTTGCGAACTAGGCTCTAAAGAGGCCTGCTCGGGTGCTGGCGGGATATACGTGTCTAGCGACAAAGAAAAGGCGCGCGCGCTGCTAAATAAAGGCTGCGAGCTTGGCGACGGCTTTTCATGCGCGACTGCGGGATCGTATCTGCTAGAGGAGAAAAAATTTAAAGAGGCCTACGCTCTTTTTGAAAAAGCGTGCAAGATAGGCGACAGTCTCGGATGCCAATTTGCAAGCGATCTAAAACGCTCAAAAAGACTTTAATTTTCCTTACTCGGGTTAAATTCGGCGATCAAATTTAACCCGATTTTATCTTTCTTTCACCTACAATGATTGCGCTTAAATTTACAAAAAGCAAAACAAAAAACTAGGCTAAATTTTAAGAGATAGTAAAACCGGTCGCAGAATAAAAAAGCGCAGGCTTAGGCGCCTACGCCGACTCTCTTTTCCGCTTTATTTCGTATCCATTGAAATGCAAATAACGCCGCATAAAGCGACACGCCGATCGCGTAAGAAATGTATTCGTTCGCGATAAAAGGGATATATTTAGCGCACATATTAGGCACCAAAGTTAGCGGCACGACGCATAAAAGTAGCGCACGCTCGAGCATACTTACGCGTTTAACGAAATATCCCTGAAGCGCCGAAGAAAAGGCAAACATACCCACTAGCGCCGTACCAAAGATCAGCGCCATCTCGAGCGGATTTGTTATCCACACGATGCCTTTTGCGTCGTTTGGATTGGCGGCATCTACGCTTTCTATCAAAAGCAGCTTGTTGTTAAACACGAACGAAAACGGCAAAATCGTCGTGCGAAGGTCGTAGAAAAAGCCTTGCACGCCCACGGTTACCGGGTTTGCCTTGGCGATACCGGCCGCAGCGTATGCCGCGATACCGACCGGAGGCGTATCGTCTGCCAGGATACCAAAGTAAAAGACGAAAAGATGCACGGCGATAGCAGGAATAAGAAAGCCGTTTTTGTGCGCCAAAAACAAAATCACAGGTGCGACTAGCGAGCTAACGACGATATAGTTCGCCGTCGTCGGCAAGCCCATGCCCAGTATCAGCGACATTATCGCAGTGAGAAAGAGGATGAGCACGATGTTGTTGCCGGCTAAATTTTCCACGACTTCAGAGAGTACTTGACCGACGCCAGTTAGCGAGATCGAGCCTACGATGATGCCAGCTAGACCCGTAGCTATCGCGATCGTCGTCATGCTTTTAGCCGCCGTTACCATCGCCCAAAATATATCCGCAAAGCCGATGATAAAATCCTCTTTGCCGACGTCCTCGCCGTGAGCCATTTTCTTAACCGGCTCTTGAAAAAGGATGATCAAAAATAGCACGCAAATAGCGTTAAAAGCCGCCGAAATCGGGGATTCGTTTGCGATTAACAATGTATAAAGCAAAACCAAAATCGGGATAAGATAGTGCAGACCGCTCACGAAAATCTTAAGCTTAGATATGCCCGCGCCCTGCTCCATGCCTTTTAGTCCGAGCTTACAACTCTCAAGGTGCACTATAAAAAACAGTGATAAATAGCACACAAATGCCGGAATCACGGCCGCTATCATGACGTTTGTATAGCTAAGCCCCAAAAACTCGGCGATGATGAAGGCCGCCGCGCCCATGATAGGCGGCATCAACTGACCGTTTACGCCAGCAGCCACCTCGATAGCACCGGCTTTGGTGCTAGTTAGGCCCGCCTTTTTCATCAGCGGGATCGTAAAGGTGCCTACCGTTACGACGTTTGCCGTGGAGCTGCCGCTCACCATGCCGGTTAGTCCTGATGCGATAACCGAAGCTTTTGCCGGTCCGCCGCGAAATTTACCAAGCAGCGCAAAGGCTAAATTTATAAAGTACTGCCCAGCACCCGCGCGCTCCAAAAGCGAACCAAACAATACGAAAAGATAGATAAAACTCACGCTAACGCCAAGCGGCACGCCAAAAACGCCCTCGGGCGTAAGATACATGTGGCCGGCAAGTTTGTTTAGGCTAGCGCCCTGGTGCGCGATGATGTCTGGCATATATTGGCCGAAATAATCATACGCCAAAAATATCGCCGCGATGATAGGAAGTGCTGGACCGATGATCCTGCGACCCGCCTCAAACAGCACGATCACGGCGACGCAGGCTACGGCTATATCAAAGTTCGTGTAGTCTCCGGGACGCTGCGCTAGAGCGTAAAACTCTATGAGCGGATATAGTGCGGCTAGCGTACCCAAAACACAAAGCGCGATGTCGTAAAACGGCATGCTGGAGTGGGCTTTTTTATGAATTTTAAGCGGATAGAGCAAAAACAGCAAACAGATAGCAAAAGCAAGGTGCGCCGAGCGCGACATCGTCTCGTTCATCGGAAAATACGCGATATAAAGCTGAAAAACCGACCACGCAAAGCAGATAATGCTCGTAAAATAAATATAAAAGCTCGAGTTTATCTCGCGCGTCTTTACCTCGACGAACTCCTCCTTCTCCTGCGCCGACTCGGCGTTTGTTCGTGTATCGTTTAACTTTTTATCCATATTTGCTCTTTTCCTGACCTCTTAAATTTTTTCTAAAATTTGGCGATTTTGCCCGTATAAACCTGGGCTTTAGTTTCTCAAATTTGACCCGCTTTGCTTAAGCCTTAAATTTACCTACAAATTTAACCTCGTGCCGTAAAGATACGGGCTTTGCAAACAGCAAGCAAAACTAGCCAAAAACTCGCGCGTGAGCCAAATCTAAAATTTGACGCTTTATGCGGCTAAAGCAAACTCGCCGTCCGAAAACAAGCTAGCAAAGCGTCAAATTTTAAATCCTCAAAAACTAAAAATAAGCCCTAAATTTAACAAAAAACAAGCCGCGCAGGTCAAATTTAACCCGCACGGCTTAGCTGGTTTATTTTATTATGCCGGCTTTTTTAAACTCGGCCTCGGCAGCAGGGTGCAAAGGCGCGGAAAGCCCCTCTATCAGGCTCTCTTTAGTAACGGCTGCAAGTGCCGGGTGCAGGCTCTTATACTCGTCAAAGTTATCCAAAATCGCCTTCACGACCGCAGCCACCGCAGTATCGCTCATGCCCTTATCCGTGACCAGGACGGCTTTCACGCCGATGCTGTTTACGTCGTGATCTACGCCCTCATAAGTACCTTTTGGTATCGTGCCTTTGGCAAAATACGGCATCGCAGCTATCATCTTATCCACCTGTTCGCCCTCGATGTTCACGATGTCGATAGGTAGCGAGTTTGCCGCGTCGGTGATGTTGGCCGTAGGGTGGCCGACCATGTAGAAGTAGCCGTCGATTTTCTTATCTTTTAGCGCGTGCGGGCACTCGCCTGCTGTGAGTACGCCGTGATGTTTTAGCTTTTTCTCGTCAAAGCCAAATGCCTTAAACACGCCAAGCGCGGTCATTTCGTTACCGCTTCCAGGGTTGCCGACGTTGATCGCTTTGCCCTCGAGGTCGTTTATCGAGCCGATACCGCTTGATTTTGATACGACGAATGCGAGAAGCTCAGGATAGATCGAGACGACGGCGCGCAAATTTTGATCGCCGTTACCGTCAAATTTGCCCACGCCGTTAAATTTATCATAAACCACGTCGCTTTGGACGAAACCGAAATTTAGCTCTTTTTTTAGCACGTTATTTACGTTATAGACCGAGCCGCCGGTTGATTGCACCGAGCATTTCATCTGCGGGTCTTTATTTACGAGGCGACATATCGCTCCGCCCACCGGATAATACGTACCCGTCATCGCTCCCGTACCGATAGATACGAACTCCTTTGCGCCCAGCGCAGACGCGAAAAGCAACCCGGCTAATGCCAAAGATGTAGTTTTCATTTAACTTCCTTTCAAAGAATTTTTCTGATTTTACTCTCAAAATCCGCATTTTGCGTATAAATTTAGCTCTTTTAGCAAGCTTTTTCAAAAATTTGCGACTATTTTACACACTTTAGCCTTAGAAAAATATTTCTTAAGGTAAAATTTATATATTTTTTACAAGCGAAGCGAAAATCATATTTTTTGCATGGAAATATTTCTAAATTTTACGCACCGAGACCCGTATCTTTAAGACGCTAAATTTGGTTTGATTAAATTTGCCATTGCGAGTTTGGCTTCCTTTAGTAAAAAACAACCGTCCAAGGTTGTTTTTTACTTTATTGTAAAGGGGTTGGGGCTTAAATTTTGCTTCGCCATACTCGCAACTGCAAGCAGATGTGAAGTCGCTCCTACCCCTTTTAATCACCCTCCCCCTACGACGCCTTTATGGTGGCGACATAGCTTTGCTGACGCAAAGCGTCGCAAGTTTTTAGTTAAATTTAAGTGTAACAAATTTACATTTTCAAGGCGCGGGTCTCGGTGAGTAGAATTTGAGTTCAAATTTTATTTGAAGGAAATTTGAGGCGAAGTATCGCGAGATGGATTTAAGGGTTGCGACGTAAAAATTTAGCGAAGATAAGACATGTAGTCTATCGAGCTAAATTTTTACTAGCTCCGTTAAAGACGCTCACGAGACAAGCCGCTATTTAAACGCGACAAACGTCGCAAAATTCGCCCACCTAAATATGCATTCCACGTTCTTAAACCCCGCGCTAAGCGCCAAATTTCTATTTTCCGCTTCGGTGTAAGGGATCAGCACATTTTCCAGCGCCTCGCGTTTTTGCGCGATCTCGTAGCGAGAGTAGCCTTGTTCGAGCTTGTATTTTTCGTAGATTTCGATCATATTTTTACTTAGCGTCTTGTCCTCAAAAATGAGCTTCTCGCTAAAAACAAATACGCCGCCGTCATTTAACGCGCGGTAAATTTTAGCTACGAAATCCTGGCGCCTGGGCGGACGGATAAACTGCAGCGTATAGTTCATCAAAACGGCGCCCTGCGCGTCAAATTCGTACTCTAAAATGTCTGCTAGCTCAAGCTCGATCCTAGCGCCGTACGCCTCTATCTTGGCGCGCGCGTTTTGCAGCATGGCAGGCGCATTATCCACGCCTTTTAGCGCGAGATCGCTTCTTTTGCGCCAAAGAGCTAGCAGCGTCGAGGCGGTCGAGCAGCCAAGGTCTACCGCGCTTGCGCCTTGCGGTAAAATTTGCGCTAAAAAATCGGCGATCAGCTTTTGAGAAGCCTCGTAATACGGCACCGAGCGCCCGATCATATCGTCAAACACCGACGCCACGCTCGCGTCAAATTCAAACTGCTTTTTTATCGGCTCTTTAAAGATTTCGTCCTTCACGGCTCGCTCCTTTTAGCATTTGCGCCGGCGATATAAAGGTCGCACACGCCGACGAACTCCATCGCCTGCTTGATGTCGATGTAAATTTGACGCTTTAACTCCTCTAGGCTTGCAAATTTACGGTTGTCGCGCAGTCGCTTGATAAAGCAAACCGCGACGTCGCTGGCGCCCTCGATATTTTCGTTTAGCACGTGCGTCTCGACACTAAAGTTGCCATCCGTACTCACGCGGTTGCCGATAAAGGTAACCGAGCCGTAGGTCTTGTATCCGATGCGGGTCCTCGTCGCATAGACGCCCTCGCGCGGTAAAAGGTAGTTTTTGATATCCAAATTTAGTGTCGGCACGAGCTCGCGCGACCCGATACCCTGCCCTTTTATCACGCGGCCTTCGATCGAGTATTCGCGGCCTAGCAGGCGGTTTGCCTTGTATATCTCGCCTTGTTTGATATACTCGCGTATGGCCGAGCTATGCACGCCCATACCGTCAAAGCAAACCTCGTCTACTACGACCACCTCGCCGTCAAAAATGCGCCACAAATCATGCTTGTCCCACGCCCTGTTTCGCCCGAAACGAAAATCAAATCCCACGACGATTTTTTGCAGATTTTTAAAATCCCGCTTCAAAAGCGCGATAAACTCGTCGCCGCCAAGCCCCTTTATACTTTCAAAATCATACAAAAAACACGGATAGCTCGAGTACTCGGCGCGCTTTAGCTTTGGCGTGATGTTGGCCTTGTTTTTGTCGATCACGACTAGTCCGCCGTACTCGCCCAGCTGCTTTAAAAGCTGCTTGTGGCCGCGATGCACGCCGTCAAAGTGCCCGATCGCGACGGCAGTGATATTATCTTTTGTTAAAAGCGTAGAAAAACTCGGCATTTCCTTCCTTTCCTTTTACCTCGCATTCGAGCGTTTGGCGCATTATCCAGCCCAAATTTGCCGCCGCAAGCTCAAATTTCGCCCTCGCCTCTCGCACGGCTTTTGCGTCCGTTACGACGCCTTTTTTATTTCGCTTGGCCGTCCTGCCGACCTCAAACTGCGGCTTAAAAAGCAGGATAATATCGCAGTTTTCGCCTGCTAGAGCGTCGATGGAGGGCAAAATTTCTTTAAGCGAGATAAAACTCACGTCGCAGGTGATGAGATCAAATTTGCGTGCGAGGTTTTTGGCGGCGCGGGAGTCAAATTTTGCATTTTGGTTTTTTGCTGCGAAATCTACGTCAGTCAAATTTGACTCGTCCGTCCTAGCTCCAGCCTGCGTTAAATTTGACGGCGAAAAAGCCGGTTCGCATGGCTCGCTTAAAAATCCGTCCCGCTCGGCAAAATTTAATTTGCCTAGATTAAAATTCGGCTCGATTTGGTTTTTTAAATTTTGCTCCGCGTCGTCAAATTTGCCGTCTGAGACCTGGCTTTGAAACACAGCCGCAAACTCGCGCACGTCGGTATTTTCGGCTACTATCACGCGCGAATCGGCTCGCAGGCTTTTATCCAGCTGCGAGCTGCCCACATCTATCGCCATAACGCTTTTTACGCCGTTTTGCAGCAAAATTTGCACGAATCCGCCCGTGCTCGATCCGACGTCTAGGGCGTTTTTGCCTTTGACTTCTAGCGGATAAGCCGCTAAAAAGCTTTTTAACTTTAGCGCGCCGCGTCCGACGTAGATTTTGCCGACGAGCTCGATCTTTGCGCCGTTTGAGTTTAAATTTAGCTCGCCGTTACGAGCTTTTTCGCATGCAGTCTCGGGGGCGTCCGCTAAATTTACGCCACGTAAATTTTTAGTTTCCGCTACCGCGCCCTTTTTGGCGCCGCCATTTTTGCCATCACTCAAATTTACGCTTACCGTAACGTCTAAATTTAGTCCGTCCGTGCCGTCAAATTTATCAAATTCGCCCACCTCAAAGCTGGGCTTGGAGCAAATTTTTCCATTTAGTAAAATTTTTCCGCTTTTTATGAGCTCAGCAGCCTTGTTTCGGCTGATATTTAGGCGGCTCGCAGTAAATAGATCAAATCTCAATCATCCGCCTTAGCTCGTCCTCGGTTATCGTCGCGACGCCTAGCTCGCGCGCTTTATCTAGCTTGCTGCCGGCCTCATCACCGTAAAGGACGAAGTCCGTTTTCTTACTCACCGAGCCACTTACTTTCGCGCCGTTGGCTTCCAAAACCCTTTTAAATTCATCCCTGCTCTTACTAAGCGTGCCCGTTATCACGAACGTTTTGCCGCTTATCGCGCTTTGCTTCGTCTCGTAAATTTGCGCTTGCGGGCTAACGAAACGCAAAATTTCGTCCAAATTTTGCCTGTTTACCTGCATAAACTCCGCGTAACTCTCCGCCATCGCCTCGCCGAACCCCTCTATCGCGGCGACTTCGCCGTAGCTTAGCTCGCGCCAGTTTTGCGGATAAATTTGCGCTATCTTTTTGGCCGCTACCTCGCCGATATGCTCGATACCAAGGCTTGCTATAAAGCTGTGCAAAGCGGGCGTGCGACTAGCCTCGATGGCGCCGAGCAGATTTGCGATCTTTTTATCCTTAAAGCCTTCTAACCGCGCCAAATCCTGCGCCGTAAGCTCGTAAATGTCGGCGATTTTAGCGACCAAGCCCGCTTCAAAAAGCTGATTTACGATTGCCTCGCCAAGGCCGTCGATATTTAGGCACTTTTTGCTCGCAAAATGTATGAGCGAATTTATCACGCGCGCCTTGCACTCGAGGTTTTGACACTTGACAAAAACGCCCTCGTCTAGCAGCATCGACCCGCATACCGGGCACTCGCGCGGCCGCTCTATCGGAGCCTGCGAGCCGTCTCTGCGCTGTTTAAAGACGCCCGTGATCTTTGGTATCACGTCGCCCGAGCGGATAATGCTGATAAAATCGCCCTTTTGCACGCCTAGGCGCTCGATCTCGTCGAAGTTATGCAGCGTGGCGGACTTTACTATCGCGCCGTCGATATTTACGGGCTCTAGCACACCCACCGGAGTCACGACGCCGCTGCGTCCGACCTGAAACGCGACGTCAAGCAGCCGAGTGGTCTTTTCGATCGCGGGAAATTTATACGCAACCATAAATTTTGGAAATTTCTCCGTGTAGCCCAGCTCCTCGCTAGCCGCGATACTCTGCACGCGCACCACGAGGCCGTCCATCATAAATGGCTTGCTATCTCGCTGCGCTACGAGCTGCTTATACGCATCCTCGATCTGCTCTGCAGTGCGGCAAATTTTAAAAAACTCCTCGCGCTCAAAGCCCTGCGAATAGATAAAATCCATCATCTGCGAGTAGGTTTCAAGGCCCAAATTTTGCTCGCCGTAGCCCCAGGGCTTAAACCTCAGCCTGCGCGACGCCGTCACGGCGCTATCTAGCTGGCGCAAGCTGCCGGCGGCTGCGTTTCGGGGGTTTGACAGCTGAGGCTCGCCCCTTTGCGCGCGGGCGAAATTTATCTCGTCAAAGTCGTTTTTAGCGATCACGACCTCGCCTCGGATCTCTATCCTGCCGTTATAGGCGATTTGCAGCGGGATGTTTTTGATGACTTTTGCATTACTCGTGACGTCCTCGCCCGTTATGCCGTCGCCGCGCGTGATAGCTTGCACGAGAGCGCCGTTTTCGTAGAGTAAATTTAAGCTAGCACCGTCAAATTTAGGCTGAAGCGCAAACTCTAGCCCCTCCTTGTCGCCGCGCTTTAGCCACGCCAGCAGCTCATCAAAACTAAAAATATCCTCCATCGACCACATGCGCGCGCCGTGGCGAGCCTTTACGAAGCCCTCGCTAACCTCGCCGCCAACGCGCTTTGTCGGGCTAAACATCGAGATTTCACCGGGATTTGTCCTCTCAAATTCTAGCACTTTATGATAAAGCTCGTCGTACTCCTCGTCGGTTGCTATGGGCGCGTCGTCGGTGTAGTAGGCCTTCGCCCACGCATTTAGCGTATCTACGGCCTCTAAATACTCTTTTTTATCCATTTTTCCTCGTTAAATTTGCTTTGCTTACCACGCCGCGATCTTTCTCATCGCGTTTTCCAGCCTAAACATCTGCGCATGCTCGGCCACGTCGTGCGTTCGGATGATCTGCGCGCCGTTTTTAAAGGCCTCCAAATGCAGATAGAGGCTACCAGGCAAACGGTCTTTGATCTCGCTAGGACTATAAAAATTTATGACTGATTTGCGACTAGCGCCAGCTAAAAGCGGCAGTCCAAAGCGTAAAAAATGCTCCAAATTTTTTATCAAAATCATATTTTGCTCCGCCGTCTTGCCAAAGCCGATACCCACGTCCAGCACGATATCGTGGCATCCAAGATCCTGCGCCGCGGCGATCTTAGCTTCAAAAAACGCGTCTATCTCGCCAAGCAAATCCTCATAATGCGGATTATCCTGCATATTTTCGGGACTATTTTGCATGTGCATGAGGCAGTAGGTAGCGCCGTAGCGCGCCGCTAGAGCGCAAAGGCTAACGTCGCCCGTGATATCGTTTATCATCTTAAAGCCGTGATTTAGCGCGTACTCTAGGCAGTATGGATCAAAGCTATCCAGGCTAAATATCGCCTTTTCGTGCAAATTTAAGCGGTAAATTTCGACAAGTATCTTTTCAAGCCTGACAAACTCGACCTCGCGTCCGACGTATTTGCTACCGGGCCGCGAACTAACCGCTCCCACGTCGATATACTCCGCACCCTGCTCTATCATCTCTTCGATGCGAGCTATACCGCTTTTTTCATTCACGCGGCTTGCAGCGTTAAAGCTATCCTCATTTACGTTTACGACGCCCATTATCTGCGCGCGCTGCGGTTTTTTAAACGGAGATTTTAAAAATTTAGCCAAATTTTTTAGACCAAAATCCTGCGCGGCCTCTTTTTTGGCAAGCGCAAGAACTTGCGCATCGGTAGCCATGAGAAGCGCGGCGGAGTTTGCGCCGCCCAGAATCACGTCGCGATTAGTGACGAGCTCCGCGCCTACGCTTAGCGCATCTTGTTTTAGGATATTTGCGGCCGGCGAGCGCAAATCTTTAATCAAAAAAAAGTTGATCGCCGACTTTTTTTTCATCAAATTTCGCCCCTCGTCGCTAGGACGGATAATCTCGCAAATCTCGTTAAAATCAGTTTGCGGATTTATTTTAAAAATTTTCATCTAAGCCCTTTTTCGTAAATCATAAGCGGAGTTTGCGCCGCCCAGAATCACGTCGCGATTAGTGACGAGCTCCGCGCCTACGCTTAGCGCATCTTGTTTTAGGATATTTGCGGCCGGCGAGCGCAAATCTTTAATCAAAAAAAAGTTGATCGCCGACTTTTTTTTCATCAAATTTCGCCCCTCGTCGCTAGGACGGATAATCTCGCAAATCTCGTTGAAACCCGTTTGCGGATTGATTTTAAAAATTTTCATCTAAGCCCTTTTTCGTAAATCATAAGAAGTATCGGCGTAAGAAGCGCGTGAGTTTTGGTATTTAGTTCGGCTAGGCGCACGGCTTTGAAAAAATACTCAAGTTCTTCAGCGCTAAATTTGACCCCCTGCTCCGTAGCCTCGAGAGCTATGGCGGCGATTAGCTCTTTTAGATCGTTTTTGCCGAGCTTTTCGGAGCGCTCAAGAGCTGATTTTTCATCGATAAACGCGCAAATTTCTTTTAGCTCCAGACGTTTGTAATCCAGTCCCGTTTTTTCGCGCTGCTTTTTTATGAGCCGATTTTCGGTAACTAGGCGCGAGCGAACGGTCGGCAGGAGCATATTTTTTGACTCGCAGGCTATGATAAAAAAGATATTTTTAGGCGGCTCTTCGATGATTTTTAGTAGAGAGTTTTGAGCCTCGACGCGGAAATTTTTAGCACCTAAAACCAGTAGTTTGGGCTCGCTCTCGGCGATGTAGGCCTCGGCGGCAACCTCTTTTGCGTTTTCTAGTAAAAAGTCCTCGGCAAAAAAAAATCTAACCGAATTTACGCCGTAAAGCCCTAAAATTTCCTCTTTTAAGGCTTCAAAATCGCTCGTGATTACGATTTTGCTTCGCATAGACTAAAGCGTTACTTTCGCAAATAAAGCAGCGTCTATGCTCTTATCAAAGAGCCTAAACAGCGACAAAAGCTTAATATCTAGCGCGCCGTCGGAGGAGCTAAGATAAAAGCTATTTTGCGCCTGCTCGTCAAAAAGCCACATATAGCTATCGTCCTTGCCTTTGGCGATCTGCGAGCTTTTTTCCGCGCTTTTACCGACGTAAAAAAACACGTAACCGTTTGGAAAAGCAAGGCTAAGCATATCTAAAAGCAGCGATACTTCTTCTTTCGAGCCGATATTTTCAAAAGAGGGATAAAGCGCCTTTAGCGAAAAAAAAGGTAGTACGGGGCGAGCGTTTGTCGGTTTGTTTATATTTTTTAAAAAATACTCTTCAAACCAGCCGCGCTCGCTATCTGTTATCAGGATAAACGCACGCCCTTCGAGTAAAAATTTAAGCTTCGAGGCGAGCAAAGGCGTCCACTCGGTGCGCCTCTCCTCCATCCAGCTCATCAGCGAGCCCTCCTCGCGGATCGCCTCGAGCGTCCATTTTATAAAATCGCTCATTTATCGAGTTTATAAGCTTCGTGTAGTGCGCGAACGGCTAGCTCGCCGTATTTTTGATCGACGATCATTGATATTTTTATCTCGCTAGTCGAGATCATTTGGATATTTATACCTTCGTTTGCTAGCGTTTGAAACGCCAAGGACGCCACTCCGGTGTGGCTTTTCATGCCAACGCCCACGACCGAGACCTTGACTATCTCATCGTTGTATAAAATTTCCCTCGACGCGCTTAGTTTATCCATGCACTCTTTTGCGACATGAAGCTCGTTTTGCGGTATAGTAAAGCCTAAATTCGTCGTACCGTCCTGGCCTACGTTTTGGATTATCATATCTACGTTTATGTTTTTTTCTGCAAGCGCGGTGAAAATCTCGGCCGCGATGCCCGGCTTATCCACCACGCCTCTTAAAGTTACTCTAGCTTGGTTTTTATCTAGCGCGATACCGCTTACTAGCACTGCTTCCATACTCTCTTCCTTTGTTATTAGTGTTCCTTCGTTGTGATTAAAGCTGCTTCTAGTGACTAAATTTACGTTTAGCTTTTTAGCCAGCTCGACCGAGCGGTTTTGCAGCACTTTTGCGCCTAGGCTCGCAAGCTCTAGCATCTCGTCGTAGCTGATTTTATCTAGCTTTTTGGCCTTTGGCTCTATGCGAGGATCGGTGGTGTAAACTCCGTCCACATCGGTATAAATCTCGCACAGATCCGCATCCAGCGCGCCTGCGATCGCTACGGCGCTAAGGTCGCTACCGCCTCGTCCCAGAGTCGTTACGTCGCCCTTTTCGTCTATACCCTGAAAGCCCGCTACGACGACGATCTTGCCCGCCTTTAGCTCCTCTTTCATACGTTTAGTATCTATCGCCTCGATCCTAGCTCTAGTGTGCATGCTATCGGTGACGATACCAGCTAGCCTACCGCTTAGACCCACCGCAGGATAGCCTAAATTTATCAGCGCTATCGTTAAAAGCGCGCAGGTAACGCGCTCGCCGGAGCTAAGCAACATATCCATCGCTACGCCGTCGGGGTCTTTGGTGTAGTGTGAGGCGTAGTCCACCAGCTGATTAGTCACGCCGCTCATCGCCGAGACCACGACCACGACGTCCGCGCCGCTTTTTTTAGTTTCTATCACTCTTGCGGCGACGTTTTCTATCCTCTCAAGCGTTCCAACGCTCGTGCCGCCGTATTTTTGGACGATTAACATTTAGATAAATCCTTTCTCTTTAAAGTAGCCGATAACCTTGCTATAAATCGGCTTTTTGAAGTGGTTTACGTCGCTCAAAACCTCGCTTGAGTTTATAAATCTATATTCGTCAAATTCGGGCTTTTTAGTGTTTATATTTATTTTCGCGCTAGGCCTTAGCCGCACCAAAAAATACTTTTGCGTCTGCCCGTCAAAGTTATAAAATTTCCTACTCGTCGTACCCTCAGGGAAGTCGTAGCTAAGCCACTGCGGATACTCGCTAAGCACGTCCACGTCGTCCGTGCCTATCTCCTCTTTGAGCTCTCTTTTTAGCGCCTCGCGCGGCGTCTCGCCCTCGTCTATACCGCCCTGTGGGAACTGCCAGATACCAGTCATATCGCACCTTTGCGCGATAAATATCCTACAATCAAACGGGTAAGAGGACGCAAGTATGACCGCCGCGACGTTTGGTCTATATTTCTTTTCCATCTTTTTTTCCGAGAATTTTTAATTGTCGATTTTAACGAAAAATAGTTAAGATATAGCTAAATATCGCGAGGTTAGCGGAAAAATTTGACGCTTAGGCTTAAAATTTTTATTTAAATTTTTAAACTACGAATTTTACTTTTTGCGACGCGGTAAAATTTGCGCGTTTTGCTTGGTTATCCATCAAATTTTACCGCCTTGATAGCTAAATTTAAGCCGCCTATTTTAGCTCCAGTATCGCCCGCACCTCTTCGTCGGTAAACAGACTCGCGCTTTCGTGCTTTTTGCGTTCAAGCGCGGCTTTGGATTCGGCGCGCGGCGGCAAATTTTGCGCAGACTCGTTAAAATCAAATAGCGCAGCCTGCGCAAAATCATCTGAAACGGCCGTTTTTGGGGCTTGGTTTGAGGTAGCCGCTTTGCTAAACGAAGCCGTTTGAGTAGCTCCGCCAAACACGGAAGCTTCTTGTTGAACGGTATTTTGAGTACTTTCGGCTAAAACCGCGGTTTTTGGCGCTTTGCTTAAAGAACCTGTTTGCAAGATAGCCTTTTCCTCGCGGCTTCTCTCTTGATACGGCGCGACAAGTGGCCTATCTTGTAAAATTTGCTCCCGAGCAAAAGCGGTTTTTTGCTCGCTCTCAGCCATTAAATTTTGCTCAAATTTAGCGTCGTAGTTAGCCCGAATGCCTTCAAATTTTACGTTTTCATCAAATTTGATAGCCGCAGTTTCGCCGCTCTCGTCAAATTTATCGTCTTGCAAAAACAAAGATTCATCCGATAAAAGCTCGTCCCGCTCGTACTGGCGTGCAAAGAGCTCGCTTACGTTGATGGCGTCGCTGTTTTCTAGGCTAGGCACCCCATCGTTTACGCTCTCGCCGAGCTCCTCTATACCCGTTATACGCAGGCTTGGCATCACGGCCTTAAAGCTTTGCAAAATCGGCAAAAAAGATCCGTCAAATCCATCTAAAATCACTCGCATATTTAGCCTTTTTCAGTTTTTTCGAGCGATTTTATCAAATTTATCTTTTGAGCCGTTTTAAGCTCATCCAAAAACCGCTTATAACGAAAAATAAAACCGATGCCGAAGCTAAACAAAATATAAATTTACCGACCGCGCCCAAAAAATATCCCGAATGCAAGCTTAAAACCGCTTTATGAATCACAAAAGGCCTGGGCATCGAGCTTTTAGCATCGTCAAACCTCGCATGCCTGATGATTTGCCCCTTGACGGCGTTTATCGTCATCGTATTTACCTTATCGTCCTCTTCCAGTCCTTTGTCAAAGTAAAATATCATAAAATTTTCGCCGTCTTCTTGCGTGATGACGTTAAAAAGCTTGTAATCCTTTCTATCTCGTTTAAAAATATCTATCGCGGCCTCTAAATTTGCTATCTTGCCCTCGTCCTCCAGCGAAAATCCCCTTACCTGCGTAAAGCTCTTTTTTCTAAAAATTTCTTTTTCGCCAAGCGCGTTATTTACGAGCTTTGCCGCCCAGTCATACGACCAGTAAAGCCCCGTAACGCTCATAAAAGCCAAAAATAAACAAAGATAAACGCCCGCAAATCCATGCAGGCTGTATAAAAACGCATAGCCTTTGGCCTTGATTTTTAATGTAAACGCGCGCATAAATTTAGTTTTAAAACTAGGATAATAGATTATCAATCCAGATATAACCAAAATAACCAAAGCGATAGAACAAACCGCAACGATATGCTTGCCTATAAGCCGTAGCGTCTCGTTTTCGCTAAGCCCGAGGCCTAAGTTAGTATGTAAATTTAGCATCAGTCCGATAAATTTATCGCCGAAATTTTCACCCGTTATCTCGCCCGTGTATTGATTTACGAAATACGACTTAAACTCGCCTTTAGCATTCGTGCCTGATACGCCTAGAGCGTGATTTACGTCCGAGTTAGTCTTGTAGTAGCTAAGCGTAAAATTTGGTTCCTTAGCTTTAAAAATATCTAAAATTTCTCTCGCGCTAAGCTCTTTTTCGCCTCGCTCAACGAAGGTTTTTTGCGAGTTTACAAGGTCTATAATCTCGTCGTGATAGGATATGACCGCGCCGCTAAGAGCGACGATAAGCAGCGGCAAAATACAGGCTAGGCTTAAAACCAAATGGACGTTAAACCAAAATTTCTTTTTCTTTAAAAACGGCATCTTTCTCCTTAAATTTAAACTCGAATTTTAAAAACCGCTAGCAGGGCGGCGATCGCTACGCACCGCCTCGCTTAAATACTGCTAAATTTAAAAATTTACGTTAAATCCGAGCCTATATTTAACCCCGTCGGCGATCAAAATTTCGTAGCGTCCCGATTTCGTCGTTACGTATTCGTTAAAGATATTATAAACGCTAAAATTTACGCTCGCATTTTTAGTTATCTTGTAGCTTGCGCCAGCGTCAAATAGCGTATAATCCCTTATCTCCTCGTCTCCCGGCGATCCGTAAACGGCTCTAGTTTTGCCTAGATAGTTCATCTGCGTCCAAAAATTTAGATCGGGCGTCATATCGTAGTCAAGCCCTATTTTTACGGTATGTACGGGTAGATTGTTTTTTGATCTAGTGTAAACGTAGCTTGAGTGCAGGGCTAAATTTGATAAAATCTGCCAGTCTGAGGCTAATTCAATGCCTTTTACTTCGGCTTTGCCGATATTTACGCTCTCCCAGATACCGCGCCTATAGGTCTTGCCGTTATGCACGCAAGGAACGCCCGGGCGTGCGACGCAAACTGGCTTCGTGCCTAGACCGTCTTTTATCCGCGTATAAAACGCCATCGCCGAGACGTTAAGGCTCTCGTCTCCGTATGCGACGCCGGCTTCGTAGTTTAGGCTGGATTCGGGTTTTAGGCCGCTTTTACCCAGCTGCGCTCCCATGCCGCCGGCAAAAGGCAGGGCAAGCCCGTCGGTTCGCATCTTGATATCTGGCGTTGAGTAGCCTGCCGATACGCCGCCTTTTAGCGATAAATTTTCGCTTAGATGATATACGGCATAGCCGCGCGGCGATACGTGTCCGCCGTAGTCTTTGTCGTGATTGTACCTTAGACCGGCAGTTAGCGTGAGCGCGTCGGTTACGTCAAAATCATCCTCACCGTAGAGCGAAAAATCATATCTCTTTACGTTCGCGGCGTCGGCCGTCGTTGCCTTTTCGTTTAGCCTTTCTCTTCTGTATTCAGCCCCCAGACTTAGCGTGTTGTTATCAAAAAAATACGTTCCTTTGGTGTTTAGCGTGGTCGTTTTTAGCGTGAGGTCTTGCTGGCCGCTTTCTTTCATATTATCGTGCATTAAAAAGCTTTCAAGCAACAGTTTGTCGTATTTGCCCGTATGCGAGAGCGAGGCGGTATATCCGCTCATCTTCTCAAAAGCCACGCTCGTGTTATCGCTAGCCGTGCGGTTTAGCGTCTTGCCTTCGGTGCGCTCGTATTTATTTACTACGCGGCGCAGATCCAGCGCTATTTCGTCGTTTTCGGTGGCGTTATACATTATTTTCGCACCGAAATTTACGTCCTCATTTTTGCGGTTCGTAAAGGCTCGCTCATCTTCAAATTTATGAAAATACCGCCCGTAAAGCGCGATGCCTAGCACGTCCGGGATCACCGCGCCGTTTGCGTAAAAGCCGGTTTGGTAGTCGTCATTTATCCCGCTTTTGCCCGCAAGCGTGTAGTAGCCGTTTATGTTTCCGCTAAATTCGTTTGAAAAGCCCTTAGTGATGATGTTTATCACGCCTCCCATCGCATCTGAGCCGTATAGCGAACTCATCGGCCCTCGCACGATTTCGATGCGCTCGATCGTGTTTGCGGGCGGGAGGAAATTTTGAGCGCTACCGACCGCGCGAAGCCCTCTATATGCACTATCGCTGGTCGCAGGACGACCGTCTATTAAAATTTTAGTGTATTTTTGACCAAGGCCTCTCATAGTGATACCGCGTCTGCTAGCCGCTCCCAGCGTCGCGCCGAAAACGCCCGGAGCGTCTTTTACGACGCTTTCTATATCTTGATGGTTGCGCCTAGCTATCTCTTTTTGCGAGATTACCGAAACGGAAGCGGGCGCATCTTTGATATTTTGCTCAAAACCCGTCGCGCTAGTTACGGTAACTTCGTTTAGTTTCACTTCGTCGGCCGCCTGCGCGCAAGATAGCGCTAAGCAAGCTAGCATAGAAATTTTAGGCATACTTTTCACCTTTAGACTCCTTATTTAAATTTAAACCCTATTTTACTATAATCAGATAATTATTATCAATACTCTGATAAACGGTAGAGGGATTTTTTATCAACGCTAAAAGGATAAAAAAGCAAATGAAGGTCGAATTTAAAGATATCTTACGCGCAAACGAGCAAGAAGTCGCACAAAATTCGGTGCGCTACGGACAAAGCGTGTGGCAAGAGCAAGATAGAAAATGCAAAGTCGAGTTTTTTAAAGGCACAAGCGGCGCAAGCTACTGCAGAAGCGAAATAATCTGCAACAAAAGCGTAAAAAGACGGCTTGAAAGGAGCGCGGGCTACTGCTTTTTGCTCTTTAACGACGCAAGAGGGGACGCCGGGCTTAAGGCGGGTAAAAAAACTTTTTGTCTAAAGGCTGGAGAGTTTTGGATGGGGCGCGTAGATAGCGGATTTGAGGGCATTTGCGAGTATCAAAGTAGCAGCTACGCCGGGCGATGCATCGTGCTAAAAAACGAGCTGGCCAGCGAGCTAGCGGCATTTAAAAATCTAGGCGAAGAAAACGAAATCTGCATCCAAACGGCTAAGATAAATTTAGCCCAAAGCCTGATTTTGCGGGAGCTTTTAGCCGCGAGCGAGTTTGAGGGCAAGATGCGCGAAATCTTTATGGAAGCTAAAATTTTAGAGCTAATCTACAAAAGTTTAGGCGTACCTAAAACGCCCGAAGCTGATGAAAAAAAGCGCAATTTTAGCGACGAATACGTAAAAATTTTAAATAAAGCAAGGCAAATTTTACTAAGCGACGTCCAAAATCCGCCCAGCATAAAAGAGCTAGCCAGAGCGTGCGCAACGAATGAATTTAAGCTAAAAACGGGCTTTAAAAGCTACTTTGGCGATACGATCTACGGGCTGCTAGCGACCGAGCGGCTAAACGCTGCGAAAAAACTTTTAGAGCGCGGAGACGTCTGCGTAAGCGAGGCCGCAAAAATCGTCGGATACGCCAGCGCTCCGCACTTTGCAAAGATTTTTAGAGAAAAATTCGGCGTTTTGCCGACGCAAATTTTAAAACAAAAGAAATTTTATACGTAAATTTAACGCTCTTGTAAGGCTTTGCGGACAACAAAGCTAAGGGCAAATTTAAAGGCAATTATCACAATAAACCGCGTAAATTCGACAAGTAATAAAATATTTTAAGACTCAATAAAACTTAAACAGATTCTATCTTATCGATTTTAATACGATTATGATAGAGTTCTTTTGCAACAAAATAGCAAATTTAGCAAATATAAAATACGTTTAAATTTTTGATAAATCGCAGAGCAACCAAATGACAAAAATTATAAAATTTACGCGGCTTAGCGCTCCTATTGTTTGATTAAAAACTTCTCTCCGTCAAATTTAAAGCTTTCGTATTGGCTAGTAAGCTTGCCGTCCGGGTATTTGTCTGCGTAAACGGCCTTTAGCACCTTTAAAACGCCGTTTTTGTAGACGATAACTTTATCGTTATACCATTTTTCTTGGATGTCGTCGGTACCGTTTACGACTGAAAAATAATCAAAACCTACTCCGTAATAAGATTTGATACTGCCATCGTCATAAACAAAAATTTTAGCTTGTTTTATACCATCCGTTTCAATGCGAAATGCTTTAACGACGCCTTCGGCTAGTTTGGAAGAAGCAGTAGCGATACTATAGACTAGATATAAACCATCCTTGACTTTGTAGATTTTATTTGCATAAGGTGCGCCTAGACTAAACCAGCTTAAACATGCGCACTCGCCTCCCCTGTCGCACTCTTTCATATACTCGTCAAAAAAATCCGCAACGTAGTTACGCTTTCCATCTGCAAACTGATAGACATTATAAAAAGACGCCATGCTTCCTCCGCCGGTAAATACCGAATATGCGCGAAATTTACCATCATCAGATACCGCAATATGCGGTTTTTCGCCTTTAGTATTTTGCAAAAATTTAAGTGCGTAATCGCCGCCTAATTTTAAAAACTCGGTCATTTTAGCTCTTAAGAGCATCTCATTTTCGCACGAACCGCTCCACCTCCAATCTAACCCCAAAAGCCCATTAAGCTCCTTACCCAATCTTTCCCGTTCTTCACCAAAAAGCAGACTTAAAATACAAAACAATATAAATAAAAATTTCATCTTTTTCCTTTTTAAACGGATTTTAGATATTTTATCAAAATTTACGCTAGAAAAATTACGAAAAACAGATATAGATGCGCTCAAATTTACCGCAAACCGGCACACAAGCTTGCACAAAAGCAAAATATCAAACGCCGCGCGATAAATCCGTAAAATCTGCTAAAATACGGCAAAAACAAAGGTCAAAATGCTTCTTTACGTCCACATCCCTTTTTGCGAGAGCAAATGCCCCTACTGCGCCTTTGGTTCGGTCGTTGGCAAACGAAATTTAACAAGCGCGTATTTTGACGCGATGATTGCTGATTTTAGGGAGCAGATCTTAAAATTTGACGTAAAAAACGGCGAGATCGAGACGGTTTTCATCGGCGGAGGGACGCCAAGCGCCGTGGACGGTGGCTACTACGAGCGGCTATTTGAAGCTGTCGCGCCCTATCTAGCGGCAAACGCCGAGATCACGACGGAGGCAAATCCAAACTCTGCAAGCAAAAAGTGGCTCTCGCAGATGAAATCATGCGGCGTAAACCGCGTAAGCTTCGGCGCTCAGAGCTTTTTTGAGGATAAATTAAAATTCCTCGGACGCATCCACGACGCGAGGCAGATCTACGAGGCTGTTGCAAACGCCAAAACAGCAGGACTAAAAAATATAAATGTCGACCTCATCTACGGCACGAAGCTAGACACTAAAAAACGCCTCGAGCAAGAGGCACAAAATATCCGAAATTTAAGCGTTTCGCACGTTTCGGCGTATTCGCTAACGCTTGAAGAAAATACCCCCTTTGCCGGCAAGATAAACTACACAAAAGATAGCCCGAGACTGGCGAAATTTATGATAGAGCGCATCGAGGAGACAGGACTAAAACAATACGAAATATCAAATTTCGGTCAAATTTGCAAACACAATCTTGGCTACTGGCAGGGCAAAAACTACCTTGCTCTGGGCGCTTATGCGGTCGGATTTTGGCGCGATCGCCGCTTTTATAACGCTTCAAATTTAAACGCCTACGTAAAAAATCCGCACGTTAAAAAAATAGAAAATTTAAGCGCGGACGAGCTAAATTTGGAGAGGATATTTTTAGGCGCTAGAAGCATCGTCGGTATCTGGCAAAATAGCCTAAACGCAGAGCAAGAGCAAAGAGCGTCGCTACTAAAAAATAGCGGGAAATTAAAATTTAAAAACGGGCGATATTACGCTAAAAATTTCCTCACCGCGGATGAAATTTCTTTATTTATCGCGGGTTGATTTATGCGAATTTGAGATAAAAAACGCTAAAATGAGCGCTTTAAAATAAAATTTAGGATAAAAAATGTTTGGCATGAGCTTACCCGAGATCATCGTCATAGCCGTCATCGCGGTGCTATTTTTAGGGCCCGATAAGCTTCCTAGCGCGATGGTCGAAATAGCGAAATTTTTTAAAACCGTCAAAAAAACGGTCAATGACGCAAAAAGCAGCTTTGATCAAGAGATAAAAATCCAAGAACTCAAAGAGGACGCGAAAAAATACAAAGAAAGTATCGCAAAAACCACCGAAACAGTGCGAAAAAAGCTCACCTTTGAGGAGCTCGACGAGCTCAAAAAGGGCGTAAACGACGTCACTAGCGGTATCACGGACGGCCTAAACGACGTAAAAAAGAGCGTCGAGGCGGTCAAAAACCCGGGCGAAGCCGTCAAAAACGCCGTGCTGGGCGATAATGAGAAAAAAGAGGCATAATGTTTGAAGAGCTAAAACCGCATTTAGTAGAACTTAGAAAAAGGCTTTTCATCAGCGTCATGACCGTGATCGTGATGTTTGTAGTGTGCTTTAGCTTTTGGAATCAAATTTTAGACTTTATCATCGCGCCGCTGCAAAACACCCTGCCCGATAACCAAAAAATGGTCTTTCTCGAGGTGCAAGAGCCCTTTTTCGTAGCGATGAAGGTGGCGTTTTTTACGGGATTTTTGCTCTCGTTGCCCATCATTTTTTGGCAGTTTTGGCTGTTTGTAGCGCCCGGACTTTACGAAAACGAGAAAAAATACGTCATCCCGTTTGTTATTTCGGCCACTTTTATGTTTCTAGTAGGCGCGGCGTTTTGCTACTACGTCGTCGTTCCTATCGGATTTGCTTTCCTTATAAATTTCGGCCAGCAGCTATTTTCCGCTATGCTAAACATCGGCGGCTACGTTGGCTTTTTTACGAAATTAGTCATTGCATTTGGTATCGCGTTTGAGCTTCCCGTTATCACGTTTTTTCTAGCTAAACTCGGCCTAGTCGACGATAAGATGCTCAAAAACTCCTTCCGCTACGCTATCGTCGTGATTTTTATATTTGCCGCGGTTATGACGCCTCCGGATATCCTCAGCCAGTTTTTGATGGCGGTGCCTCTCATCGGTCTTTACGGGCTTTCTATCTTTATAGCCGCCCGCGTAAATCCGGCTAAAAACGAGGAGTCGGAAACCAACGAAGAAAAAGAGGACGAATAACTATGAAATCAAGTAGGCTAGCCAAATGAGTCAAATTTTAAATCCAAACTCGCTTGACGCCTACGACTACGAGCTACCGCCGGAGCTAATCGCCAATTTCCCGACCTTTCCCAAAGAGGACGCTAGGCTACTAGTCTACGAGCGAGCCAGCGAAAAAATATCTCATCTAAAATTCGGCGATTTGCCTGAAATTTTACCGCCTTGCGATATTATTTTTAACGACACCAAGGTGGTAAAGGCTCGAATTTTCGGCAAAAAAGATAGCGGCGGCGAAACGGAGCTTTTACTAAACTCGCCGCTAGCGGACGGCAAATTTAGCGTCTATATAAAAGGCAAAGTCCGCGCGGGCAGCGTTTTAAATTTCGGCGAAAATTTGACCGCCGAGGTCTGCGAGCTCTTTGACGACGGCTCGCGCACGGTCAAATTTAGCCAAAACGGCGAACCTTTGGACACGGCCGCGCTTTATAAAATCCTATCTCACATCGGCCACGTGCCTTTGCCACCATATATCAAGCGAAGCGACACCAAAGACGACGAGAGCTGGTATCAAAGCGTGTTTGCTAAAAACGAGGGCGCAGTGGCGGCTCCGACGGCGAGCCTGCACTTTAGCGACGAGATGATCGCGCGCCTAGCCAAAGACCGCGAGATAGCCTACCTCACCCTGCATGTGGGCGCAGGGACGTTTAAGGGTGTGGAGAGCGAAGACATCACGCAGCACAAGATGCACGCGGAGTTTTACGATATCCCGCAAGATACGCAAAATTTGATAAACTCAAACAGACCGATCCTGGGCGTAGGCACGACGGTGACGCGCTGCGTGGAGGAGTTTGCAAGAAGCGGCAGATCTAGCGGCGAGTGCAGGCTGTTTTTAAATTTAAACAACAAACCCATCCGCCAAAACTACCTGCTTACGAATTTTCACCTTCCAAAATCGACGCTAATCATGCTCGTTACGAGCTTTGTCGGACTTGATCAGACTATGCGGATTTATAAAACCGCCGTGGAGCAAAAGTACAAATTTTACTCCTACGGCGACGCGATGCTGGTTATATAGCCGTGAGTTTCGCGTATATTTTCCTGATTTTTGCCGCGCTTTATCTAGCGGTGCTAGGCGGTTGCTATTTTATGGATAAATTTAGAAGGTCAAACGGCGTGATAAAAAAAGAAACTACGCAAAAAAACTGCGCGATCGAGATCGGCGAATCTAGCGATACAAATACGCCGCCAAAAGTCGATATCGCGGGCGGTTTGCTGTTTTTGGCATCCTCGCTAAACGAGGACGCGCAAAAAAACACGAACTACGTGCTACTAGACTACGATATCGCCTATCCTAGGCTATTTTACGCAGATATCGCCGCTCTTGCAAAGCTCATCGACGCGATGGCTCAAATTTTCCTTTTAAACGTCTCAAACTCGACCGTTACGATCAAATTTTTGCTCTCAAACTACTATAAAAATAACATCAAATTTACCCTTAGCGTCCACTGCGATCACGACTTTTTTACGGTCAAAAGTACGCCTCGCGTAAATATGAACGCTCAAAGCCGCAAATACTACGAAACAGCGATAGCGCTAGCCGAGCAAAACGGCTCGAGCATCAGATTTGAGTTTGATCACGGCGTACGCATTAGCACCGAGATTTCGCTGCGTCTGTGCGACGATAAGCTCGATCTCATGAAAAGCTTTAAGATAAAAAATCCCAAAAATTTTAGTGCTCTCATCTCCGAGCCAAACCCCTATTCATTTAATATCATCAAAAAAGATCTCGAGTTTATCGGCATCGACGTGAAGCCGAGCAACGAGTGGAGTATCGTAAAACGCCACATAGAGGATATGATCTTTCGTCCTAACGTCGTCTTTATCGAGGAGAGCTTGCTGCGCGAGATAGATGGCGCTCTATCTACGCTTTTGATAGAAAAAAAGATCGCGCTAGTCGTGCTAAAAACCACAAACGATCCGGTAAATTTAGACCCGAAAATCCGCGCCTGGACGCTAGTTCAGCCCTATCTGTCCGACACTCTCGTGCGTATCTTAAATGAAGCTTACGAATTTGAAATGCAAAACGGGGATAAATTTTAGCTTTCTGAAATTTTACTCGCATTTTTAAAACCTTCATAACTCCCGATTTCGCTTATTAACGTCAAATTTGATCCAAAATCTCTAGCTCCAAAATGACATAATAAGCCCAAATAACGGAGGCCAAAATGAATAAAATAACCTGCATCTGCCTAGGCGTGCGAAACATGCAAAGGGCGCTGAAATTTTACAGAGACGGACTAGGTCACGAGACGGACTATAAAGACGGCGACCCGCCGGTATGTTTTTTCAATACGCCGGGGACCAAATTTGAGCTCTATCCACTGGACGCGCTGGCGCGAGATACTACGCCGGGGGAAGCGGATTTGCCGGCATCACGCTAGCCTATAACGTAAAAAATAAAGAGGACGTGGATAGCGTCATAGAGCTAGTAAAAAAGGCGGGCGGAACTATCGTCAAAGAGCCCCAAGATACGTTTTGGGGTGGATACCACGCGTATTTTGTCGATCCGGACGTATACTACTGGGAGGTGGCTTGGGGGCCTGACTTTAAATTTGACGAGGACGGACTGCTCAAATTTTAGAGCAAACGGCGCCAAAGCGAACTTTATTTTGTCCGTCCGCTTGCAGCAAAAAAGGAAAAAATCATGAAAAATATAGTCGTGTACATACACGGTAAAGGCGGAAGCGCGCAAGAAGCGGCTCATTTTCAACAATTTTTTACGGATAGAGACGTGTTGGGATTTGATTACGAAGCGCGCACTCCGTGGGAGGCAAAAGAGGAATTTGTACCGTTTTTTGAGTATATACTTAAAGGCCGCAAATCCGTAACGATCTTAGCAAACAGTATCGGAGCGTTTTTTGCCATGCATGCCTTGCAGGGCATGGAGATAAAAAAGGCGTATTTTATTTCGCCGATCGTAAATATGCAAATTTTAATCGAAAAAATGATGTCGCAGGCGTGCGTGAGCGAGGATGAGCTGCGAGATAGGGGCGAGCTGGATACAAAATACGGAGAAAAACTTTCGTGGAAATATCTTTGCTACGCCAGAGAGCATCCTACCCTCTGGACGGCGCCGACGCATATTTTATACGGCGAAAAGGACGATCTAACCTCTTTTGAAACGATTTGCGAGTTTGCAAACCAAGCCCAAGCAACGCTTACCGTCATGAAAAACGGCGAGCATAGGTTCCACACGGCAGAGCAAATGCGTTTTTTGGATGATTGGATACGGAGCTATAGCTGATGGCGACGCCTAGCTAGGCTTGGAGAAGCTTTTATGCCGAGTCCATACGGTCAAATTTGACTCAAAATCTGCCGCTCAAGCCGCTTTTAAATTTTACGCAAAAACCTTGATTAAATTTACCGCGTGGCCGTAAAATTAGCTCAAATTTTACTCGTCCTCTACGCTAATAGCAACCGGCCAAGACGCCCCCCCGACATAGCCCCCTGGCGCAAAAATCAAATTTGCCGCCGTTTTTACCGCCCGCCAAATTTGCTCAAAGCCCCAAATACCGCTTTAAAATAATCATCGCCGCGATACTATCCAGCCGTCCATCGCGCCTGCCCTCGGCGTAAATTTCGCTAGCCTCAAAGCTACTCATCGCCTCGTCCTGATATACCACCTCGCCGTCAAATTCGAGCAGCGACACGAAATGCGCGATCCGCCGCCGCATCTCGTCCTCGCTAGATCCCCCAAGCGGCACGCCCACAACCAGCTTTTTTGCTCCGTATTCGCGCAAAACGGCGCTAACGTCGCGCGCGGCTTGATTGCGATTTTTGCGCAGTACGGGCGTTTGCGGCATCACGGTTTGCCCGACGGCTAGCGCCACGCCGATACGTTTTAGCCCCACGTCGATGGCCATTATGCTCATTTTCGTCCTTTAGATTTTGATTTTTGCGCCTGATTTTGGTTATTTGCAGGCAAATTTATATCAAAAACTCGCTGCCGTTTGCAGATTTTTGCGAGACATTAAATTTATATTACAACAAATCCGCGCAAAGTGAAATTACCGAAATAATTAAACCCGCCGCAAATAAATTTGCCGTAAAATTTATCGCGTAAATTTGCCTAATCTTAGCAAACATAGTCCGATAAAAATGTTACTCCAAGCAAGCTAGCGCAAATTTAAAAACAGCAAAAACGAGCGAGCAAATTTTACTCTCGAACGCCAAAACTTTACATAACCCTAAAATTTAAAAATCGCTTGCAAACCGCACGAATTTAAACTAAAAGCTGCTTAAATTTGTCGCCGTTTGCTCGACCTTTCAAATTTAAACCGCTCGCCTAGCGTAAATTTTAAACCTACGTCCTTGCAAAACAGATAGAGCAAATTTACTCCGCAAATACCGTAAGCCCCGATATTCGCAGTTTGCCTTCCAGTTCGTATTCGTAAATTTTATCGCCGAATTTTGCCAAGGCCGCATCAAGGCTAGCGCCGTTTTTGCAAAATTTTATCACCTCGTCGTCTTGCTCGGGCGCGGGTTTGCCGCCGAAACGAAGCGCAAATTCGTCAAAATTGTTTATCAAATTTGCCGCACCGCTAGCGACTAGCTCGTTCGTCCCATCGCTCTCGCCTAGTCGCTGAGGTAGCGTAAATATCGGCACGCCAAGCTCCTTTGCAATGCGCGCGCTTTGCATCGAGCCGCTTTTAGCGTCGGCCTGCGCCACGACTAGAGCCTGCGAGAGCGCGACTACGATGCGGTTTCGCTCTAAAAATCTATAAGTAAGCGGCGGCTCGTCTGGGGCGTATTCGCTAAGAGCCAGCGCGTTTTGGTAAATTTCTTTGATGATTTTGGCGTTGCTTGGCGGGTAGATTTTATTTAGTCCGTTGCCAAAAACGGCGACCGTATGCGGATACGCGCCCTTGTGAGCGGCGATATCCACGCCGATGGCCGCTCCACTAACCACGCAAACGCCGCTGTTTGCCAGCGTCCTAGCCAGCGCCTCTACGCACTGCCTGGTGTAGGCGCTGGCCTTTCTCGAGCCCACGATCGAGACCATCGGACGCTCAAGCAGGGCTAAATTTCCCTCAAAATATAGCTTCTTTGGAGGCTTTTTAAGACGCAAAAGGCCGCTAGGAAGCTCTGCTAAGACGCTCAAAAGAGATCCTTTAGATAGACGACTTCGACCTCTTGCAGGAGTTTGGTGCTTTCTTGCAGGACTTCGATCGTGTTTTTGTGCGGATGGCCGATTGCGATGGCGTATGAGCGCTTTTTAGCCAGCTCGACGGCGTATTTTAGCTGCTTTCGCACGGCCGCTTTTGAGCCGTCGTGATCCAAAAATACGTCGCGTGCTATGTATGGCATCGAGTATTTTTTTGCCGCGCCGTAAACCTTAGTCGGCGAGGTCGTCTTGCTATCGACAAATATCAAATTTTCGTCCCGCACCGCCCGCATCATCCTATCCATCGCGGCCGCATCGCTCGTAAAACGGCTACCTGTGTGGTTGTTGATGTATTTTAGATCCGAAAAATCTCGCTTGATACTTTGCAGTTTTTTTGCGATCTTTTCGTAGTCGTCGTTTACCGTCAGAGTGCCGATCTCAGCACCCTTAAAGCCGCCTAGAGCTTGCATGGGCAGGTGGATCATATAAAAGCTAAAACGCCGCGCCAAAACAGGCGTCTCGGGGTGGGCGGAGGTTGCTGGAAAAAATGACGGCGTGAGCTTTAGATTTACCGATTTTATCGCGTCTACTTGGTGTTTGTATGCCACGTCGTCGATGATGATGACTAGGCGAGGTTTGTAGCCCGCTTTTACGGCGGCCTTTACTTCGTTTGCCTCGGTTGTGCTTTTTTTATCCGTCTTTTTTGTGTCTGCAAATTTGGCCTTTTCGTCTTTTTTAGGCTTTTCTTTTCCTATCTTTTCCTGCTCGTTTTGCTCGGAGTTTTGCGGCGCGTTTTCTGCGTCAAATTTCGCCTCGACCTGCCCCGCCTGATCGTTTACGTCGCTAAATTCGATATGGATTTTTTCTTTTTTTAGAGCCTGCTCGAGAGGGTTATTTTGCGCCTGCGACATAGGCGTATCGTCAAAGATCACGGCTTCGGAATTTGCAAAAATATGCGTTCGCTGAGGCGATTGCGAGGCGTCAAATTTGACGCTATCGCCGCTATTTTGTGCGGATTTAGCGGGCTCGTTTTTAGAGCTTAAATTTGACGAATTTAGCTCGACGACACCTTTTTTAGCGCTCGTTTCGCCAAGCTCGGAAGTGTCGCGAGATGCTAAATTTATGCTCTCAGGCGAGATTTTATCTTTAGTCGTAGGCGCGCCCTGCCCGCTTTTATCAAATTTAGCCTGCTCGTTTGGCAAATTTTGATCGTTTTTTTCTTCAGCTTTAGCTTTTTCGCCGCCGATTTTTATTTTACCTTTAGCATCCGCCTCGTCAAAAAGCGCCTTTATATCGGTCAAATTTGCTCTCGAGTGCACGCCCGATGCGGCTTGCGCGTCTTTTATGGTAACTTTTTCGGAGCCGTTTGAGGCCGAAAGGCTTGGTTTGTGGCTTAAATTTTGTTTTTGCTCGGACTCGCTTTTATCGCCAAAATACCGCTCGATTTTAGCTATCAGCGCATTGTCGCTTTTAACCTTTACCCTGACGTCCAGCAGATAAAATGCCCCTGCAATCAAGATACAGGCGATGAGAAAAACGGAAAGTAGTAGCTTTAGTCCGCCGCGCGAGCGCCCCTTTTTGGAGCGCCTTTTCGCGGCTTTTTTTCTAGGTTTCGAGTTCAATTAATTTTTGCTTTGGTCGATGAGTTTGCCCGCACTTATCCAAGGCATCATGGAGCGTAGTTTTTTGCCGGTTTGATTTAGCAGACTTCTCTCGGCGATGCCGCGCTCTGCGTTCATACGCACGTATCCGGCCTTGCGCTCGAGGATGAAGTCTTTTGCAAATTTACCGTTTTGGATCTCTTTTAGGATTTCTTTCATTGCTTTTTTGCTATCTTCGCCGATGACGCGCGGACCGCTCACGTAGTCGCCGTATTCTGCGGTGTTTGAGATAGAGTAGCGCATATCGGCCATACCGCCTTGATACATTAGATCCACGATTAGTTTTAGCTCATGCAAACACTCAAAATACGCCATCTCAGGCTCATATCCTGCATCTACCAGCGTCTCAAAGCCCGCGTTTACTAGCGCGCAAAGTCCGCCGCAAAGCACCGCCTGCTCGCCGAAAAGATCGGTCTCGGTCTCGTCTTTAAATGTAGTTTCTATGATACCCGTTCTACCGCCGCCAATCGCGCTAGCGTAGCTTAGAGCTAGTTCTTTTGCTTTTCCGCTTGCGTTTTGCTCTACAGCGATTAGATCAGGGATGCCGCCGCCTCGGACAAATTCGCTTCTTACCGTATGGCCAGGCGCTTTTGGGGCGATCATAATGACGTCAATGTCCTCGGGAGCTTTGATCTGTCCGAAATGCACGTTAAAGCCGTGTCCAAAGGCTATCGCCGCGCCGCTTTTAAGGTTAGGTTTAATCTCTCGCTCGAAAATTTCAGCCTGAAGCTCGTCAGGAGTTAAAATCATAACGACGTCGGCGGCCTTTGCGGCCTCTGCTACCGTTTTTACCTCAAAGCCCTTTGCCTCAGCCTTCACCCAGCTTCTACCGCCCTTTGCCAAGCCCACGATCACCTTTACGCCGCTATCGCGTAAATTTTCGGCATGCGCGTGGCCCTGAGAGCCAAAACCTATCATCGCGACGGTTTTGCTTCTAATCAAGCTCAAATCGCAATCTTTGTCATAGTAAATACTTACAGCCATATTCTCTCCTCTTAAAAAATTTGTGAAATTATACTATTTAGTCGCTAAAATAAGCTTAACGTATGTATTTAAGTTTTTTAAAAAGCCTTTTAGTGTAGAATTGTCACTTACGAAATCTCGATGCAAAGTGTAAAAAATGAATGAATCAATTTATAAACATATAAAGGCTCTTCCGCCGCTTGACGATACAATAATAAAAATTCAAACCGTTTGCTCAGACGACAATAGTTCGCTTAACGACCTATCTCAAATAGTCGAAAAAGACCCGATGCTAACGGCGAATATACTGCGCTCGGCAAACTCTCCTCTTTATGGATTTAGCAGAGAGATTACTACGATATCAAGAGCAGTTGCGCTATTTGGCATGGCGACTATACGCGGTTTCGCTCTATCAAGCGCTGTCAAAAAAAGCTTTAAGATAAACTTAGATCCGTACGGCATCACCAGTCAAGATTTTTTAAATATTTCCATAATGCAAAATGCTTTGATGTATAACTGGTACTCGAAAATAAACGCTAGCGAGCTTACGGTTTTAAGCCCTGCTTCGTTCATGCTAGAAGTCGGCAAAATCGTCATCTCAAACGAGCTAAACGAAACAGGCAAAGCCGATGACTTTAAGGCAAAATTAAAAAATATTTCAAGCCCTTTTGATTTATCTGAGCTAGAAAACGAGATCGTCGGCATCTCTAACGAAACCGTAACGGCTAAAATTTTCGAACAATGGAATCTTGAGCCTGAGCTTGTCGACGCGATTTTGTATTCAAACAACCCAGACGATGCGCCTGAACACATAAAAAGCTACTCAAAAGCACTTAAAGTCGTAAAAAATGCTGTCAATATCTTTAACCAACTAAACGACGACAATCTGCAAAATACGCTAATGTGCCTCGACGAATACGGCTTTGCGCAAGATAAATTCCTAGAAGCCGTCGCAAAAGTCAAAGCGAATTTGTGAAAGAATTTTTAACCAAACTACTTGACGGAGTGAGCGAAAAGGAAGTCGCCTCCTCCGATAAAGAAATCCTACGAAATTTACTAAATTTAAACGCCATAAGCCACCACAAAGATCGCTACTACCTAAATAACGGCTTTGTTTGCGGCAAGCTCGATATAAGTGCAAACGGCACGGGTTTTTTGGCGCCTTACGACAAACGCTTCAAGCAAGATATAATAATAGAAAATAAAAATTTAAACGCCTCGCACTACGGCGATATCGTGCTGGCAAAACTCCTGCCGCTAAAGAAAAAACGCCAAAGCGCCAAGGTCGTGATGACGCTAAAACTCGCCAATGAAACAAGTGTAGTTTATACCAAACAAATAGGCTCGGTAATCCTTGGCGTAAACGTAAAAACAGCCCTTAGCTCGCCACTAAAAGCCTCGCAAAAATCGCTAAAAATGCTGCCGCCGGGCACTCTACTAAAAATCGGCAACCTGAATAACGAAATAGTCGAGGTTATCGGCAACATAAACGACCCGCTCAGCGACGAAAAAATCTCGCTTGCCGTCTTTAATAAAAACGATGAATTTAGCGAGGAGTGTGAAACTGAAGCGCTCGCATGGGGCGACGAGGTTGATCCTACGATGTACCCGCAGCGAGCGGATTTGCGGGATTTGCCATTTTGCACGATAGACCCCGTCGATGCTAAGGACTTTGACGACGCGATATATTTTGACGAGAAAAAACGCGAAATTTACGTCGCGATCGCCGACGTCAGCGAATACGTCACGCCATACTCTCCGATAGACGCAGAAGCCAAAACGCGCGGATTTTCTATATATTTTCCGCACAAAGCCGTGCCGATGCTACCGCGAAATTTGAGCGAAAATATCTGCTCTCTCAAGCCAAATGCCGCGCGCCTTGCATTTTGTTTCAAAATCACACTAGGCGAAGGGGGCGAAGTCGCAAAAGAAGAGCTCTTAGAAGCTGTTATCGTCTCACAAAGGCGCTTTAACTACGACGAGGTCGATCAAATTTTACGCGGAGAACGCAAGGACGAAACCGGCTGGATAAAACCTCTTTTCGCGCTCACCTCGCGCCTACGCAAAAAGCGCCTGAAAAATGCGTTTGACTTTAGAACGCAGGAGCTTCGTATGAGCCTTGACGCAGACGGCGGGCTGGCCTCTACGAGATTTGAGACCGATACGGACTCGCACAGACTCGTCGAGGACTGCATGCTACTAGCCAACGTCGCTGCGGCAAAACGCATCGGCAAAGGCATTTTTAGAAATCACGGCTCACCGGATCTGCGAAAAATACAAATTTTACTCGAAGATCTCGGCGCTCTAGGCTTTGACTTCGTTTATGAGAGCGATATAGCAAATTTGGTTCGCAAAATCCAGGCTCAAGCCGACGCCGTAGGCAACCGCGAGGAGATCGACAAACTCATCATAAAATCGCAAAAAAAAGCCGAATATGGCGCGCAAAATTTAGGCCACTTTGGACTGGGATTTGAGCGTTACACGCATTTTACGAGCCCGATCCGCCGCTACTCCGACCTTACATTGCACCGCCTTTTAAAAGCCAAACTGCGCAACGACGAGAAGTTTTTCAACTATCTGCTTTTAAATATCGAAGCGACTTGCTCAAATTTGAGCGAACTCGAACGCGAAGCCGACAGGGTCGCGTTTGACTTTATGGATAGAAAATTTGCGCGCTGGGCTAAAGAGCGCATCGGACAGCGGTTTAGCGCCTATATCAGCGAAAATCAAAACGTCGCTGTCGCTAGACTTGACGACGAGATAAAGGGCGCTAGGATATTTTTGGGCGCGTACAGCGTAAATTTACTGCAAAAAGTCATCGTCGAAATCACGGACGCAAATATCGCGACGGCCGAAATTTTCGGCAAAGTCGTAAAGAAAATCGATGTATAGAAAAGAGCTTGAGGCTACGCTAAATGCGGCTAAATTTCCAAATTATTTTTTGCTTTACGGCGCGGACGAATACCAAATCGAGCTTTTTGCGAAGGAAATTTTAGCCAAATTTAAAGATTTTGAAATTTTGAGCCTTTACTACGACGAGTACGATTTTGACGCTGCACGCGCGCATCTTTGCGAGCCTTCTCTTTTTGGCGGCAGCCCGCTTTTGCACGTAAAAAGCGACAAAAAAATCCCCGCGAAAGAGCTAAAAATCCTGATAGACGGTTGCAGAAACGGCGGCGCATTCGTTTTCGAGCTTTTTGAGCCCGACGCCAAAGCCGTTTTTGATACGCAAAAGGCTTTCGGGGTAAATTTTGCGAGATTTTTTAAACCGGGCTCGCCCGAAGAGGCCGTAAATTTACTCGGCAGACAAGCCGCAAAAATGAACCTAAATATCACGAAAAACGCGCTTTTTGAACTCTACCGTATACATAATGAAAATTTATATCTAGCCGCAAGTGAGCTAAATAAACTAGCTTCCCTAAACGAGCCAATAAACGAAAATATCGTAAGAAGCTTGGTCTTTTCGCTATCAAGCGTGAGTTTTGACGATTTTTTCGATAAATTTATCGTGCTAAAAGATATTAGGGGCGATTTTTTCTCCTGCGCGGACGATGGGAATTTTAATGAAATTTTGTTTATAAACTCGCTTTACCGCGCGTTTTTTAGACTTTTTAAACTACACGCAGGCATCAAAATAACGGGGCAATTTGACATCAAAGAAACGCTAGGCTACGCGCCGCCGCCAAACATCGCAAACGAACTAAAAAGGCAGTGTCTGGCAGTAAATTTAAAAGCGTATAAAGAAATATTTACCACGCTAAATTTGGCGGAATTTGAACTAAAAACAAACTCTGCCCTCGATAAAAAAACTTTTCTGCTCTCCTGCGTGCTGGGCCTACAAAATCTTATCGGCAAAAACAGCAAATATTAAGTAAAAAAAAGATAAAATCAGCTCTTGTCGAAAGACTTCCTTGCCCGTTTGCAACCGCGCAAACGAGCTTAATACCCACAAGGAGAATCAATGAAGCATTACGAGCTTTTATTCATTTTGAAGCCTACTTTGACGGAAGAAGAAGTAAGCGCAAAAGTTGATTTCGTTAAAGAAATCCTAACCAAAAACGGCGCAAATATCGCGTCTGTGCAGTCTATGGGCACTAGAAAACTAGCCTATACCGTAAAAAAATACGAGCGCGGAACTTATTTCGTCGTGTATTTCGAGGCTCCGACTCAAGCTATCGCAGAAGTTGAGCGTATCATAAGAATCACCGAAGAGATCATCAAATTCTTAACGGTCAAATTTGAAAACAAAAAAGAGATCGCCGCTTGGGAAAAGATGAGCAAGGGCATCAAACTAAACAAAAAAGAACCGAAAGTCAAAGCAGAAGAAGCTCCAGCAGCGCAAGAATAAGGACGAAAAATGTTTAATAGAGTCGTTTTAGTAGGAAATTTAACACGAGATATCGAGCTTAGATATACGACTGCGGGCGCAGCCATAGGCAACAGCGCCATCGCCGTAACGAGAAAATTTAACGTAAACGGCGAAAAACGCGAAGAAACGTGCTTTATTGATATAACATTTTTCGGAAAACAAGCGGAAATAGCAAACCAATATCTTTCCAAAGGCTCAAAGCTTCTAGTTGAAGGTCGCCTAAAATTCGACCAATGGACGGACAACAACGGACAAAATAGAAGCAAACACACGATCAGCGTGGAAAATATGGAGATGCTAGGCGGAGGACAACAGCAAGGCGGATATAATCAAAATAGTAATCAAGGCTATCAGCAAGGCGGTTACCAAAATAACGGCTACGGCGGCTATCAAGGTGGACAAAATCAGCAAAATAGCTACGCTCAAAGCGGTGCGCAAAGGCAAAATTTTAATAAACCACAGCAACAAAAGCAACAGCCAAAAGACGAATACTACGTCGATAACGTCCGAGAAATAGATATAGATGCCGACAAATACGATGACGGCGATGAGACCATACCATTTTAATTAAGGAAAAAACGATGGCTGAAAAAAGAAAATATTCACGCAAATACTGCAAATTTACAGAGGCAAAGATAGATTTTATCGACTACAAGGACACTTCGCTTTTGAAGTACTGCTTGTCGGAGAGATTTAAAATCATGCCAAGACGCCTAACAGGCACTTCTAAAAAATACCAAGAGATGGTAGAAAAGGCTATCAAGCGCGCTCGCCAAGCAGCTTTGATACCTTACGTAGTCGATCGCGACGACGTAGTAACCAATCCTTTTGAAGGACTATAATTTTTAAGCCCTTTTTAGGGCTTAAATTTCTTACATTTTATTTTCAATCCCCCACATCACTTTTCTAAGATTGGTAAGACAAAAACACAACCATATTTAAATCATACTCAATGTAACTTTAGTAGACTTTTGACCACTGCTTTCATTACCGCTCTAAGGCCTCATGTTATCTTTAATAAAACATGATAGAAATCTTTTGCTTCTTTGCTACTGTTACACCTAAACTCTTTCCGCCTTTTAGTATAATCATCTTTATTACTTCCTACCAGAGTATCGTCTCCTCCGTTTGCATCTATGAGGATATTTTCGGCGTTTATATCGCCCGTTAGGACGTGATCTATCTCGTTTAGTTCCAGTATGTTTGATTCTACCAATACTTTGTTTTGCAGGAAAGATACTCTGCCTTCATCGACCAGCTAAGTGTTTAGCTTTATTAGCTCTTTAGTAACCATACCATTTCTTTGAGCTATGGTAGAAAGAGTATCTCCGCTTTTTACTTTGTATATTCCCTTGCTTCCCAGATCCAGCTCTTCGCCCGTTCTTATTAATATGTCGGAAAGCAGGAATGATACGGGAGGTATCTTATTGATCGCATTTCTTATCTCTAAATTTGAAAGGTTTCTTATGTCGTATGTGTAGGAGTTGAGGGTTACGGTTGGGATATTAGGTATAGTGTTTATGATCTCAAATATCTCGGTAGCTTGTTTTACGCTACCTACTTCGGAGGCTGTTTTTATGACAACTGTATTTTTGTTTTTTTCAAAAATAATATCTCGAAGAAATGCATTGTTTGCACCCATTTCTATATTTATATTACTAGATTGCTTTGCCGCTTTATCATCAAATACGGATTTGAAAAAATCTTTTTCATAGCCAAGTCTTTTTTCCAATTGCCTAATGGTGTACTCGTGCTTGGTTATAGTCACATGAGCCTTTATTCCCATATAATCTTTTATATATTCAAGCGTCCTACCGTGTTTGTCTACGACTATGGCTTTGGCTGTGCTATACCAGTCGTCTGAATTAATACCAGATATTACGGCTATAAAAGTACCTAGGGCTACTGCCACAATCGGTCCAGCCAAAAAGCACCTAAGGCCACCGCACCTTTTGCTGATAAAAAATCAAATAGTCTAGGTGCAATAAGTTCATCAATTGTTTTATCCGGGTTCCCATTGTAGTCAAAAAATAAATTAACTCCAGCATCAATTATTGAAGTATATTACTAATTATTTTACCTGCCAGCTTAAGGGCAACATCTCCATATTCTCTTGCTAATTCTTTTGCTGTATCTGCAGTAATAGTTGCTGTAAAAGCAACATAACCACTAAAGCCAGCCAGTGCAATCTCTTCTGATGTTTATACTATTATCACAAAAATGATATTCTTTGCCATCCGCCCAAAAGGTTCTGTCCATATTTAGTCCTTTATAAGATTCTTTATTAAATTTTCAGCTTCCCATGTTTGTTTATATGTTAGTGACGGTATTGCGTAAAAAAAATTGATATAATATTTTGTTTTTTCCTTAATAATTAATACTTCTCCGGTTATCCATGATATTCCAAAATCCGAGCTATTTGTGGAATGTATATTGGATATTTTAATTACATTATCCTTTAATATATAGCGATAAATTATTACTTTATCGCTATATATCTCTATTTTTTAAAACATATGTTTAACAAAAATATATACAAAAGCAAAAACCATAAAAAATATAATGGGATAGATAGTAAATTGTTGGAATAAAAAGTAGGAAAATATAGAACAAATAGCATAAAAGAATAAGAAATAAAAGTTGCTACAGTATATAAAATTTTTCTTTTTTTAAAACTATAAAGCAACCCTGATTCACTCCTGGCTCCCTGCATCTTGCCCACCAAAATTCAAATTTATGCATTTTACACACAATCCTCTTAAACTGCATTTAAGCTACAATCATTCTTTATTTTTAAAATATTATTGATTGTTAGGTATTTTTAATGCATCATTAAGAGTAATTGTGATTAAAATTAGGCCTAAATTTCAGGGTAATTCGGAAAGTAAAGTTTGCGAAGGATATCTTTTTTGTTTTTTATCGTTTACTTATTTGGCGTCTCTTTACCAGCCAAATCCGTATCCTTCTCCTCCCTTGTTAAATCCCTAGAATCCACTAATCCTTCCATCCTATCTTCCAAGCTTCAAACCTTGCTAGCAAACGAAGAAATAAGATCAAGCATATATCTCAGGCTAAGCCTAAGCGCAAACAAAACGATACTAAGGAATACACAGGCTCAATAAATTTTAGCGCGGCTTGGTTTTATTGTCTACAAAGCATTTTATTGATTTTAGTAAAACGCAATATAATCTTTTTCTACCTTTACAGTTATTGCATCTAAACTCTATTTCATCTTTGAAAAATATCGGTAAAATCATGGTATCTGTGCCATACAAAAATTTTAACTTATCTTGAGCCTAAGTAAAATTTTTAATCATCAATTGATAATATTAAAGTAGAATTTTAGCCTCGCGACCGAGGCCAAATTTAATCAAATTTCGTAGTTACTTTGCGACGAATGCATTTTTTAGCACGTCTTCGATGACGTCTACGGGTAAAATTTGCATATCATTTTTGACGTCTTGCGGGATGTCGCCCAGATCGCGTTCATAGTTTTTACGCGGTATCAGAGCGGTTTTGATGCCGGCCTTATGCGCGGCGATGAGCTTTTCTTTTAGTCCGCCGATAGGCAGCACGCGGCCGCTTAGCGTGATCTCGCCCGTCATTGCTACGTCGCTTCGCACTTTTGCATCCGTTAGGATCGAGGCGATCGCCGTCACCATCGTGATACCGGCACTCGGCCCGTCTTTTGGTGTGGCGCCCTCAGGTACGTGAATGTGCAGATCGTAGCGACGATACACTTCGCTAGGGCTCGGCTCTTTTTTCACGCCGTCTTTGACGTCGTCAGGCAAGCCCGGGATGATTTTGGTCGGTACTTTTATCTTTCTAGCATCAATCAACACTTTAACGAGGCTAAATGCGATATACGCACTCTCCTTCATCACGTCGCCCAAAGAACCCGTGATCTGCAGGCCGCCCTTGCCCTGTATGCGTATGGCTTCGATCTTTAGCACGTCGCCGCCCACGCTCGTCCATGCCAGCCCGTTTACTTGACCGATTTGCGGCTTTTTGTCCGCATGCTCGATCTCAAAGACTTTTTTTTCTAAAAATTCGTTCAAATTTTTAGTCGTAACGGTTATCTTTTGCGCCTCGCCCTCAAGTAGCCTTTTTGCCGCCTTTCTAAAGATATCCGCCAGGCGGCGGCGTAAATTTCGCACTCCGCTCTCTCGCGTGTAGTCCGAGATGATGAGGCTTAGCACGTCTTTACCCAGAGTTACTTCACTAGGCTTTAGTCCGTGTTTTTTGAGCTCTTGGGGGATTAGATATTTTTTAGCGATCTCAAATTTTTCCTGCGGGGTGTATGAGCTAAGCTCGATAAACTCCATCCTATCGCGAAGCGCTGGCGGTATGGCGCTCACGTCGTTTGCCGTCGCGACAAAAACGACCTTGCTCAGGTCGATATTAAAATTTAAATAATAATCCCTAAATTTGTTATTTTGCTCGGGATCTAAAATCTCTAGCAGCACCGCCGTCGGATCGCCGCGAAAGCTCCTACCGACCTTATCGATCTCGTCTAGCACGATGACGGGGTTCATCTGTTTTGCTTCGATGAGCCCCTGCACGATGCGGCCCGGCATCGCGCCTATGTAAGTGCGGCGGTGCCCGCGCAGCTCGTTTACGTCCTCAAGACCGCCCAGCGCCACGCGCACCAGCTCGCGTTTTAGCGCCTTTGCGATGGAGTTTGCTAGGCTTGTTTTACCAACGCCCGGAGGCCCCGCAAAGCACAAGATCGCGCCGTTGTTTACCTTGCCCGCGACGCCTCGCAGCTGCAAAAGTTCGCGCAGAGCAAAATACTCCTCTATCCTATCTTTTGGCCTCTCAAGCCCGTAGTGATCGGCGTTTAGCTGCTTTGCAACCTCTTGCACGCTTAGCTTTTTGTTGGCCAGATTTTCAAACGGCACCTCCACGACCCAGTCGAGGTAGCTTTGCGTCGTGTTGGCGTCGGCGGAGTCAGGATGCATGCGAGCTAGCTTGTCGATTTGCTTTTTTATCTCCTTATACGCGTCCTCGCCCATAAATTTTTTCTTAGCTTCCAGCTTCTTGCGGTACTCCTCGATCTCCTCTTCGCGGCTCGTGTCGGAGCCAAGCTCTTGTTGGATCTGCTTTAGTTGTTCTTTTAGGAAATACTCCTTATTTACCTTATCGATCCTTGAATGGACTTTATTTTTTATCTCGCGCTGGAGCTTGTTTGCCTCGATTTCCTCGATGACGTAGTCGATGAGCTTTAGTAGCTTTTGCTCCAAATTTTCCTCGATAAAAAACTCGTACGCCGTTTTTTTCTTTAGCCTTAGCGAGCTTAAGATAAGATCGCAAACGCGGCTAGGCTCGGCGCTTTCCTCTATCGTTTTTAAAAGATCAGGCGGAAAAAAGTGGCTAAGCGCAGCCAGATCTCGCACCTTTTCGCGAAGCACGGTTAGTAGCGCGTCGCTTTTGGTGTTTTCGGGTCTTTTTTCGTGTAACACGTCTACAACGGCTTGCAATGGCTTTGAGGATACTTTTGAGACTATGCGACCCTTGCTTGTGCCTTGGAATAAAATTTTTACTCTACCGTCCGGTAGCGGTACTCGCCTCATCACGGTGCCGATGACGCCGGCGTCGTAGATGGAGTCAAATTCTCGCGCGCCTTCGTTTTGCGCCTTCGTCGGTACGACGAGGATTGGACTCTGCGACTCGAGAGCCAAATTTAGCGCCTCTATATTTTCATCATCACTCAAAAAAAGCGGCGTAATCATAAAAGGATATAAAAACAGCTCATCCTCGACGATAACTGCTAATTGCGATGGGAACATTTTTGATTCGTAAATTTGCAAATTCAGCTCCTATTCAAACATTTTTCTATACCAAGGAAGCTGCGGAAGCACGATATTTGCATCGTTTAGAGGTGAGGCTTGCACCTTTTCTTTATAAATTTGCGCCGACTCGTCTCTGCCCGTGCGCTCGTATAGATCGGCTATCTGCACGTCTAGGTTGTAGATAGCGAGCTTAAATTTAACCAGCATAGTTTCAATCAGCGGGCGATACTGAGTGTTTGGATAGACGTAGAGAAATTTTTCTATCTCGGCGATACTGTCTTGCATTAGCTTTTGGTTGCGATTGGGTTGCGAGAAAGAGTCAAAATTCGCCTTTATCTTTAGATACTGCGCAAATTCGCTCCTAGGGCCGCCGTCGCCATATCTTTTGAGGTATTCATCGAGGTAAAAATTTGCCATCAGATATTCTTCGTCGTTGGCGTGAGCCTGAGCTAGTATCAGTAAAATTTGCTCCAAAAGCGGGCTAGCTACGTGCTCGCTAGACATCGCCGTATAGTGTTTGTCGGCGCTTTCTAGGTCACGATTTTTGATATCGCCGATGATCTCCGAGTACCATTGATCCGGCGTTAGATTATAAAGCTCCGTATATTTGTCGGCACAACCGCCGATTAAACCAACAAAAAACACCGCAGATAAAAATTTGATCAAATTTTTCATACGTTCCCTTAAATTTTAAATTTTTTCAAACGGACTATTTTACCATTGTTTTTGTTTCTTTTCGGTAAATTTGATTTCATTTATGCTTAAAAATAGGAAATTTTGGATACAATTCGCGTAAAAAGTAAATATTTAATTAAGGAGATATATATGATTTTTCAGGTCAAAAGTCCGATTTTAGGCTTTGAGCATATAAAAAGTTACGAATTAAAAGAGCTAGATCAATTTTTCATAAAGCTTCAAAGCAAGGACGACGATACGTCTTTTACCGCGATAAATCCATACGCCTTGAGAAATTACGAATTTGAGATACCGACGTATTATCAGGAGCTGATGGACATAAACGATCAAAGCGAACTAAGGATTTATAATATCATGGTCGTTAGCACCCCGATCGAGACGTCAACGGTAAATTTCATCGCTCCTATCGTTTGCAATATGACAAATATGACGCTATCGCAGGTAGTACTTGACGCATGGGCTTATCCGATGTACAAACAGGCCGAAAAAATTTCAGATTTTATAGTAAAGTGAAAATTTTAAGGAATGCCAAGTGAAAAATTCTAAACTTTTTCTAGTTGCTTTTTTTCTACTGAGCACAAGCAATGCTTTTGCTATAAAGGATAAAAATCAGCTAGAACATAATTTAGTATCTGCATCATCCAGTAGATATCTAGACAATAAAGAAACCGCCAACCTTCAAAAAAGAGTCATAAATGAAGAGGTAATAGACCAGTACGGCATTAAAAGACTAGAAGAAAGAAAGATAATATACGGCGATATAGAGACCATCGGGGCCTCCGTCTTAAGAACCGTGGGCAATAGCTCCCAAGGATACGGCTATAATTACAGGCCTATTTTAAGTTCCACTACGATACATACGTCCATTACAAACGTTGTATTTGAAAAAGAGGATACAAGCTATAGCTTAAACTCATCAAAAGCGACTTTTGACTTTTCCGATAGGAAAAATACCGACGGAGCAAGCATAGCAAATGATATAGTAGGAAAAAGAGTTGTTTATGCTAGACTTTATTGGGCCGGAAGTTTTTCTTTAGGTTGGAGTATTTCAAACGATAACACGGCTAGAGATAAATACTTTGATACGATAAAAAACTTCAATACGATAAGATTCGGAACACCAAAAGGATACTATAATATTACCGCACACGAAAAAGATACGTTTTGGTTTGGGTCGCTCTCAAGTAGGGGCATGAGATTTCAATATCAAACAAGCGCTGACGTTACCGAGCTAGTAAAAGAGTCCCTAGGAAATACCGTAGCGAGCAGAACTTTTAGCGCAGGAAATATAAAAACTCATGATGGAATACCTCCGGGCCTATATTCATACACCGACGGCAAATGGTTTAACAATCTACAATCCCCTAGATACGGAGGATGGGCACTAGTTATCGTATATGACTTTGGTAGCAAAGACGGTAAAAAAATAAAACCCAAAGGCGTCAATATATTTGACGGCATCAAGCTACTAACGCCGCTAGATTTAAACAAGGGAGCTAGCAGAAGCGCAGACATAACGGTTAGCGGCTTTTATACTCCAGTAAACGGCGCGGTAGTTTCCTCTCTTACCACTCTTTCATTCGGCGCAGCGAGCGAGATCTCCGCCGAAGACATAGAGATTAGAAAAGATAGCCATTCGCTGTATAGTTCAATTTTTGATAGTACCCTAAATCAAAAAGGCGACCAGTTTAACTCCACTATATCTAAATTTAATAAGCATTTAAACCCTAGCAAAAAATATAACGCGAGTATGGATTTAGATACATACGATATTACCGGAAAACTTACCAATAAACAAACGTCTGCCGACATACGGCTAACTGCAAAAATAATCAAAAGACCTGGTGGTAGCCTACAAGGTGACGAGGCTACCGTAGGTATGCTGGCGTTTTCTACCGATCTGTATGTACCGAAAGTATGCTATATAGAAAAGCTATATGTTAGAGACAAAAATAAAACCAGCGAACAAGACTTTGAACCGGTTAGCACCAATGCCAGCAACAAAACTATCGCAAAAAAAGGGGATACGCTAAGAGTTAGGCTTCAAATAGTAAACAACGGAAACGAAGAAGCACAAAAATTATCTGTAAACACCGCGCTAGATCCAAAAAATTCGACATATATAAACAATACTACGTTTATAAAACCCGACGTCGGAAGAGGAACGGCCTTTGCCGTAGGAGCGGGAGATAAAAACTTAGATAATACAAATTTGCAAACTTATGCCTCAGGTAAGCTAAAATTCCTAGTCGGTCAAGGTGCCGGCGGAGGCAACGGCGGTACGATAGGAAGCAATAATCAAGCCTTTATACAATTTGATACCGTACTAGGAGAGGCTTTTGCTAGAAATTCATATACCGCAAATTTTGAAAATGCGAGCATAAAACTAACATATAAGGGCGCCATAGAAGAATGCACCGAAACAAAATATCAACTAAGAGTAGGAAGTATAGCGTCAAAAGTCGTAAATAAAAAATTCGGCGCAGTGGGTAATTCGGAAAATTTATTCACTCAACTTGCCGCAAGAGAATTTGATGTTAAATTAGTAAATTTATTCATAAGCGAAAAAAACGGCAACGAGGTTAAAGAGCTTGACGATTTTAACTTTGCCAACGACGTTTACGTAGACGTAATAGAAGCAAATAAACCTTGCAATAGCGCACAAAACGTAATCGAAGGCAATAAAACGATTAAAGTACTAAAAACAGACCTTGCCAACAAAAGCATAATAGATCTAAAAAATATCTTGATCAAAAAAGCTTATCCAAATTTGATATTTAGACTTTCATATAAAGACGCGAAAAATATAGACCACAAAGTTTGTAGTTCGGATTCGTTTTCTATAAGGCCGAAGGAGCTGCGAATTTATAATAGGACAACCAATACGACAAATTTTGGAAACATGGTCGGAGGGCGAGCGTATAAAAATATATGGGTACAAGCTATAGATAATGAAAACAATACGGCAGCCAACTACTCGACAAATATAAAACCTATTACGCTTAGAAGATCAACCCTAGTTCCGGCGACTTGCACGGACGGTTTTACGTTTTTAAACGGCATAAGCTTAGAATCGGATACTACCGACGGACTAGGAGAAATAAAAATATCCCAAGGCGGAGGCGCTACTAGCAACTTCGTATATCCAAACATAGGACACGTCGCCATACATGCCATAGATACGAAGTGGACAAACGTAGATAGAGGCACAGGCGGCAATCCTAGCGACTGCATAACAAACAGCGATACCACAGTAGAAGACGCAAACGGCAAGATAGGTTGCGATACTCAAACTAAAGGCGAGCAAAATTTGCTATTCGTACCAAATGATATAGCGGCGCAGAATTTAACCGTAACTAACTTTGCCGGCGGAAATATGACATATATGTCAAACGTTGCGCCTATGGGAGCAAATGTAACGTTTAATCTAACGGCTAGATTAGGCGATGCTGCTAGGACTGTTGCTACGCTATACCGTGCCGGTTGCTATTCTAGAAACAATAGCTTTACCTTGGGGATAGATCAAATTTTAGGCGACTTTAGAAACAACGACGGTAGCGTGGCAACGCTTGCAAATATTCAAAATGCAATTATATTTTTTGACAACAATCCGCCTAGTTTCGTAAGAAAAGTAAACGCCGTAGCAAACAATGGCGCATATAGCGTAAACGCCAATGCTTTTTACGGCGGCACGGCACCTGTAACTGTAAGGCTAAATTTTGCAAGAAGCGTAAATATACCTAAAAATCCATTTACTTTAAGCAACCAAGACTTAACGATAGGCAATATATCGGATACAGACTCCGTAGCCGGCGCCGCATACGCAAAACCTGCCGTCGTCAGTACAACGCAGTTTTACTACGGCAGAGTATATGCGCCGACATACACCGGCCCTCAAGCGGGATTTAACGAAAATCTATACTACGGCATATATTGTAACGCTTGCAATAACGCCATATATGCTTTAGCCGCAGGCGCTCAGCTACCGCAAGCGAGTAATTGGTTTGTAAATGCGGCTCACCAAAATTTAGCTCAAGGAACGAGCGGGGCACTAGCAGGCGCTGCTACGACTACGATAGCCCCGGCCACTCCGATTCCGGCAAACGGAATAGGCAACATGAGACTTTCAAGCACCGTAGTAGGTACGGACGTCATCAGCATGCCTGCATCAAATTGGCTTATATTTGACCCGATAAATGCTTTGGCTGCCGTAAATCGCTTTACCGTTAACTTTACGTCAAATAACGTAAACTGGGGAGGACGAGCGCTAGATGAAAACGGAACGGACGTAGGCGTAGGCAACGTCGTCGGTACGCAAGGCGGCGGTAGGCTAAACAATATCATAAACAAACCGAGCAAGAGAATAGAATGGTAAGAGCAAAAAAGGGCTTTTCTTTGATAGAACTTATACTAGCCATCGTTATAATGGGATTGACGATGGCTGTAGTGCCAAATGTATTTTCTAGAGTATCAGAAAATAACAGCCTAGCCGTAATACAAGAAACAGTAATGGATGCTAAAACAAGACTAGCCATCATCTCTACTGCGGCTTGGAGTTGCACCGGACGGGGCGATTTCCAAAGACTTTCGACTCCTATATTTGGGGGTTTAAATAATTTTTACACCACAAACGGTATACCTCAAGAGGGAAGAAGAATTTTTTCCAATATAGCAAGAACAGGCGTAGCGTGTAGTCCATGGGAAAACAGAACAGGCGTTTTGAACTCATTTAACGGAAGACGTACGCAGATAATTAGCGCCGCAGGATACGATAGAGATAGCATAATAACGGCAAATTTGGTAAGCAACGTAAATCTCTCGCGAAATATGTCCGGCGCAGCAGACAATGACGTACGGGAGATTGCCGTAACGGCAACCACTCAAAACACTAGAGGACAAGGAAACGGCCATCAGATAATCCTGCGAGCATATTCGGCCAATATCGGCGACGCGCCCGTGATTTTAACCAAGGTCTGGTAGGTAAAATGAAAAAAGCTTTTACGCTACTTGAACTAATGGTCGTTATAGTTATAATAGGACTATTATCGCATATGGGCATCCAAATGACTCTTAATATATATAGAAGCTATCTCCAAAGTAGAGCCATCAATACCCTAGAAACGCAAACCGAATTAGTTCTAGAGCAAATTTCAAAAAGACTTGCCATACGAGTTAGGGGTTCAACAATAGGAAAACAGCCGGCCGCCAACGGAAACGGAGCTTTCGTATCTACTAGCGCGGCGGGACTAAACAGCACCTATCCTATTCTTGAATGGATAACCTATAGCTACGAGAGCTTTCAGGACGGAGGATGGAGCGGTTTTGCAGACCTGAGTAGTCCAAATACCGCAATAGCAGCCATAGCCGGAAGCGGAACAATATCGACTCCCGGAAGCAGATTGGCCGTAGCCGCGGCTGCACCTAACTTCTCAGCCGATCAAAATATAAGAGATCTCACCAACAGTGCAGCCAGCATAGCCAACGGAAATATAGGCATAGTGTTTAAAAATATGAGTCTTAACTCCGCTACTTCTTTTGGCTATAACAGAACGAATGCAAATTCCATAGGCACCATAGTAGCCAATGGTCAAAATAACATACTAAGTATAGCAAACTACAGAGATGCTCTTATCTCGGAACAATACTATTTACTTCATACGGCTTATGCGGTAGTTCCTGGCGTGGCTAGCGCTAATGGAGATTTTAGCTTATTCCTTCATTATAATTTTCGCCCATGGGCAGGACAAGAGTACAATAACGGAAACTCAGATCTGCTAGCTACAAACGTAACGAGATTTAACTTTACGGAGGCAAACGGTATTATAGTTTTAAAACTATGCATAAGGGACGCCGGCAGATCGCTAGAGCCTGCAGAGGCCGAGACTACTGTATGCAAAACAAAGGCGATATACTAATGAGAAAAGGATTTAGTTTAGTAACGGCGATTATTTTTATAGTTTTGATAGCTACTTTGGCTATGTTTTCGCTAAATACTTCTGCAACTACGGCAAAACAAACATCGGATGTGTTTTTACGAGAACAAGCCGAACTCTTAGCTCAGGGCGCTACAGAGATAGCTGTTTTCAATCTCCTAAACACAAATTTCACGCAAGTAGCAAACTGCGCATTTTTAAACGCGAATAATCCTACTCCTATTTTACAAACAACTTTTCCAACCAACAACGTCGCCACCTCTTTGTTTACAGTAACAGTAACAGCAAATATGGCACTCGGCACTATAGGAGCTTGCAACGGTGCTGCCGGTAGAGGTTCGGCGGTAGTGCCGATACTAACCCCGGAATCCGCCGGAACGGTTATACTAGACGTAGTTGTTACATCGGCAAATGCCAATGTTCCGCCGATAAGAATTCACAGACGCACGATTCAAAAGCTCTAAAATAATACTTTATATGCTATAATGTTAGCACTTTAACGTAAAGGAGAGATGATGAATCTAAGCATCGTAGGTAAACAATTTGACCTAACAGACTCAATCAAACAACACATAGAAAACGCATTTGATGCGCTTAACAAATACGGACTGGATATTATTTCGGGTCGTTGCGTAGTTTCTGCGGACGAAAAAAACGGCAAAAAAGGCTTTAGCGTAGAATTTGCGCTAAATTTGGCAAAAAAAGACACGATCGTAATCCGCCACAAAGATAAAGATCTATACGCTGCGGTTGATCTTGCACTTGAGCGCGCGTCAAAGGTGCTTCGCCGCGAGCACGACAAAAACACAACCGTCAAAAATAAAGACGACGGCAAAGCGGTTAGAGCTGCGATCGCCGACGAACATATAAACGACGGCGAGGTAGATGAGATAATCCCTATGGAGCTTGAGCTATATAAGCCCCTAGAAATCGAAGAGGCTATGCAAAAGCTAAAAGATAGCGATGCGCAGTTTTACGTATTTAACGATATGGATGCCAAAATGCGCGTGATCTACAAACGCTCTGACGGCAAATTTGGACTTTACTAATCAAATTTAGGCGAGATAAACTCTCGCCTTTTTACTTTCACATCCACAAAACCACTAATCAAACTTCGATCATTTATTACCGACTTCGCGACGCATTGCTTAAATTTTAATGATAAGCAAATTTGTGCAACACCGATAGGTAGTTTTAAATACAAGATTGTTTAATTTAGCAAGATCAAATTTGAAAAGCTATTTTTAAATTTGATGATTGCAAGAGAAAATAGCCATTTTATGTGAAATTTTTTCATCAACCAAAAACCCTATAGGCAACCACACTCAAAACATGCAAATTTAGCCTCGTCAAGCTTCTAAAACTTTAACCACTAGGCATCAAGCCCAAATTTCCCCGCCAGCTTGCCGCGACTTAAAACTACACCAAATTTATACGATACCCAAAACCGTGCCCAGGATTGACGGATTTTTATTTTGTAAGGCTTGCTGTTTTTCTAGCAAGGAGTTGCTTTGCAAACTAGCTCGTAGCTCCTTTTCGTATTTGGTCAAAAGATCGTCCAGTACGGTTTCAAGCTCATCTCTTAGGCTTTTTTTCATATCGGTATTTAGCCCTAGAGCCTCCATCAGCTCCTCTTTTTTGACCCTTAGTTTTTCCTGGATTTTTTGTTCGTTCATCTGCGATAAAAATCCAGCCGCGCCAAGCTCGGCAAGGGTTCTTTTAAACCCCTCTACATCAGGCTCTTTGGAGATTTTTACCTGCACGGTAGCTTTTTTGAGCTCCTGTTCAAAGTCGCCCTCTTTTGCTGCTTTTGCACTCTTTTCAGCAACTTTTTGCGCAAGCTCGGCCAAAATCTTTTGGATAAATTTTTGCTCTTCGATCGTCATTTCGCATCCTTTATAAAAGATACATTATCGCAAGCAAATTTTATTCCTTAGCTCTATCTGCGATAAATTTAGCAAATTTTTCATTATCGTTTGGACAGTCTACAACGTCGTAAAAATCAAATTTTAGCTCGTCTGCGATATGGCGAAATTCCTTTGACAGCTCAAAAACGGTTTCAGAGTTATCGATACAAAACGAGATCGGATAAACGAGCGCTTTTTTGTCTTTTAACTCAGCCAATGCCTGATTTAGCGATGGTTCGAGCCACTTTACGGGGCCTAGCTTTGACTGGTATGCGAGCAAAATTTGCTTAAATTTAACTCCTCGCTTTTCCAAAATTTCGGTTAAAATTTGAACGTGACGCTTGACATGCTCCTCATAAACGTCGCCCGCATCGATCATCTTTTGCGGCAAAGAGTGAGCCGAAAATACCAGCGTTATCTCGCATGAGTTTAGATTACTCGCAGCTTTTTCGATGTCATCCGCGACAACCTCGTTATATCTCTCATCCTCAAAAAACGGCTCGATGATTTTTACTTTCGCCTTTAAATTTAGCTCGGCTCGCGCCTTTTCAAAGTCGCTTATACTAGACGTTACGGTCGTAAACGAATGGTGTGGATAGAGAGGGAAAACGACGATCTCCGAAGCCCCCGTAAACTCAGCCAAAACATCCTTCGCAAAAGGCGGTGTGTAGTTCATAGCAAAAGCTACTGCCGTATCATCGTCTAAAAAATGCGAAATTTTACCGCATAGTCTCGCCGTAAGCTCGCAGATAGGCGATTTGCCGCCGATTTGACGGTAGTTATTTTGCGCGGCTTTTAGGCGAGATTTGGTTATCATAAATGCTACAAATTTGCGCAAAAGCGGGCTTTTTATCCCCAAGATATACGGGTCGTTAAACATATTTTTTAAAAAAACTCCAACCTCGCTAAGGTCGTTTGGTCCACCCATATTTAGTAGCAAAATTAGCCTCATTCGCAAACCTCCTGAGCCTTTAGTGTGTCTTCGAGCGTACTTAGATCGCTTTTTGCGCCGCAACATGCCTGATAAAACTCGTTTAGTAACGCTTTAATCGGCGAAACGTCGCCATAAACCTTTAAATTTTGCTGCCCGTCAAGCGTGTATTTGTTTAGCTTAAGGCCCAGCATATCGCCGAAATACACGCCCCCGTTCGCAGCAAATTCGATCGTAAAGCGTTCTGCTTTAAAGCGCTTTGAGTTGTGGATACTAGCTAGCGTCTGGTTTTTAAATTTAAGCTGGAAAAGCGAGTCTGTTTCGCTTCTTTTGTCGTCGTTTTGGATTGAAACTTTATTGCTAAAGATTATCTCGCTACCCGTTATAAACCTTGCAACATCGATGTTTTGTAAAATTTCAAGCTGCAAATTTACGCCCCTACTAAACCCTCGAGCGATATTTATCGAAAAAATATCTTTTTCTTTGGCGAGTTCTTTTTTTATAGAGGCGATAACGGGATTAAATCTATCTATAAAAGCCACGTAAGCGCCTATATTTTGGGATTTAAAGCAGTATTTTAGTTCCCTTATCTCGCCTGATTTGCAAAGCCAAGGATCAAGCATGATAAATTTTATAAAATTTAGGCATTTTGGTATCAAATTTAGATATTTGTGCGTGTCGGTTACGATAAGAGCGTCGATGCGCACGGAATCCAAAAGGTCGTTTATATTATCGTAAAAAGGAATCCGTCCGCAAATTTCGCTATTTTGCACTCCGTCAAAAATCGCCGCCAGCTCGAAGTGTTCGGAGCGACGAAGCTCGTTATAGTAGTGCTTCGCGTCGTTTCCAAATCCTATTATCGCAACTCGTTTTTTCATAATCTTTTTTCCAAAATTTAATGTTTTTTAGTCAATTATAGTAAAAAATAGTAATTAAACGGATAATGCGAGCGATTTTTAAATTTTACCGACGCCTTTTTATAGCGGGCCTCAAACAAGTTTTATTAAATTTATGCTAAAATCAGCCCTATTTTAAAACTTTAATCAGGAAAAAACGATGGATATTAGAGAGGCTTATTTAAATTTTTTTGCAAGCAAAGGTCATGAGATCATCCCGTCTGCGCCGCTAGTGCCAAACGACGCTACGCTACTTTTTACAAACGCCGGCATGGTGCCGTTTAAGAGCATTTTCACCGGCGAAGTGCCGCGCCCTACTCCGCCGATCCGCACCAGCTGTCAGACCTGCATCCGCGCAGGTGGCAAGCACAACGACCTAGACAACGTCGGCTACACTGCCCGCCACCACACGTTTTTTGAGATGCTGGGCAACTTTAGCTTCGGCGAATATTTTAAAAAAGACGCGATCGCGTACGCGTGGGAGTTCGTCACGCAGGTGCTAAAACTACCAAAAGACCGCCTCTACGTGACCGTCCACGAGAGCGACGACGAGGCGTTTGCGCTGTGGGAGCAGCACATCGCAAAGGAGCGCATTTATAGATTCGGTGATCACGATAACTTCTGGCAGATGGGCGATACGGGACCGTGCGGACCGTGCTCGGAGATCTTTTACGACCAAGGTAGCGAGCACTTTAACACGCCTGAAGACTACATGGGCGGCGACGGCGACAGATTTCTTGAAATTTGGAACCTAGTTTTCATGCAGTACGAGCGCAGTAGCGACGGCAAGCTAACTCCGCTACCAAAACCTAGCATCGACACGGGCATGGGGCTTGAGCGCGTCACGGCGATAATGGAAGGCAAATTTAGCAACTACGATAGCTCGCTTTTTATGCCTCTTATCGAGGAAGTCGCAAAGCTTTGCGGCAAGCCTTACGCCTACGAGAGCGGCGCTAGCTACCGCGTCATCAGCGACCATATCCGCTCTGTGACTTTCCTGCTAGCCCAAGGCACTACATTTGACAAAGAGGGCCGCGGCTACGTGCTTCGCCGTATCCTACGCCGCGCGATCAGACACGGATATTTGCTAGGTATAAAAGAGCCATTTATGTACCGTCTCGTCGATAAAGTCTGCGAGCTAATGGGCGGCCACTACGCCTACCTAAACGAGAAAAAAGCGGCGGTAAAAGAGCAAATCAGGCTCGAAGAGGAGAGATTTTTAGCCACGATCGCGAGCGGACTGGAGCTTTTTGAGAGCGAGCTAGCGCGCACGAAAGATATTTTTAGCGGCGAGGCTGCGTTTAAGCTTTACGATACTTTCGGATTTCCGCTAGATCTTACCGCCGATATGCTACGCGAAAAAGGACTCAAAGTAGACGAAGCAAAATTTGACGAGCTAATGAGCGAGCAAAAAGCGCGCGCTAAGGCTGCTTGGAAAGGTAGCGGCGACAAGAGCGCAAAGGGCGATTTTAAGGCTCTTTTAGAGAAATTCGGCGAAAATAAATTTAGCGGCTACGAGGAGCTTGAGCGCACAAGCAAGGTTTTAGCGCTGCTTGACGAGGACTTTAAAGAAACTCAAATTTTAAAAGCGGGCGAACAAGGCTGGGCGATGTTTGACGTGACGCCTTTTTACGCGCAAAGCGGCGGTCAGGCGGGCGATAGCGGCGAGATCGTAGGCGCGGCAGACGTACTAGATACGCAGAAATTTTTTGGGTTAAATTTATCAAACGTCGCGGTTAAAAAAGAGCTTAAAATCGGCGATACCGTGAAGCTAAAAGTAAGCGAGCAAAGAGTCGAGATCGCGCGCCATCACAGCGCCACGCACCTACTCCACTCTGCGCTTAGAAGCGTTCTAGGAACGCATATCGCACAGGCCGGATCTAGCGTCGAGGCAAACAGACTCAGATTTGACTTCTCACATCCAAAGGCAGTGACGGCGGAGGAGTTAACAAAGATCGAAAATTTTGTCAATAGCGCAATCGCCGAAAGTATCGAGGCAAAAACGGAGATAATGGACATCGAGGATGCCAAAAATAGCGGCGCGATCGCGCTATTTGGCGAAAAATACGCCGACAAGGTGCGCGTGCTAAGCTTCGGCGAGGTTAGCAAGGAGCTTTGCGGCGGTACGCACGTGGCAAATTTAAGCCAAATCGGTGCGTTTTTCATCACTAAAGAAGGCGGCGTGAGCGCGGGCGTGCGCAGGATCGAGGCCGTGTGCTCTAAAGCCGCGCTAAATCTAGCAAAAGCCTGGCGCGGCGAGATCGAGGAGCTAAAAACCGAGCTAAAAAGCGCCGAACTGATGAATGCGGTAAAAAAACTAAAAGCCGAAATAAAAAGTCTAAAAGACAAGAGCAAGCAAGCCAAAGACGCGCACGCGCTAGCCGTGGTGAACGTAAACGAGACAAAGCTTTGCGTCGCAGTGATTGACGGCGGCGACATAAAAGCCACGATAGACGAGTTTAAAAACGAGAACGAAAAGGCGGCGATCCTGCTCGTGCAAGTAAATGAAGAGGGCAAAATCGCTCTGGCTGCCGGCGTGAAAAATGCGCCGTTAAAAGCGGGAGAATGGGTCAAATTTACGGCTCAAATTTTAGGCGGAAACGGCGGTGGCAAGGATGATTTCGCCACCGCAGGCGGTAAAAACGTACTTGCGATAGAAGATGCGATCAGTCAGGCGTTTGAGTTTGCTAAAACGAGGCTTGAAAAATAAGCTTGGCGTCGGTCAAATTTAAAAAATCGCTTAAATTTGACCGCGGTTTTTGCGGCGTAAAATTTGAGCAAATTTTTGCAAAATCAAATTTTACGCCGCAAAGCAAATCCGAAATTTGCCTTTTACGAGTCGATATAAAATTTAAAGGAAAATATAAGTTTATGAGTTTATTTTATTCGCGCATTTTGTCGTCAAATTTTACCGCCGTCAAATTTACTTTAGCGCGAGAAAATTTTAGATCAAAGGGGACAAATGCCCGAATTTAACATAGCTTTTACAAAGATTAGCAGCACCCTGCCCTTTATCCACATCCTCTCCGTGGTCGTTTTTATCGGATTTCAAGCAAATTTTTTTCTTATCGCTAAATTTTTTATGAAAAATATTGAAGGCGACACGCAAAAATACCAAACGATAATCTCCATGCTAAAGCGCCTCGGCTACGCGATCTACGGCTCGATCGCTGTCATGGGCGTAACCGGCGCGATACTGGCTAAGCAAAACGCGATCAAAAACGCCGATCCGATGCTAAACACGATTTTAACGACGAAATGGGCGATCTGGGGGTTTTTGTTTTTAAACGTTATTTACGTTACGTACCGCCTAAACAAAGCCTCAAAATCCCTGCAAAATAGCGAATACATCGAGCTTCACGAGAACCTCATAGTTACGATTTATTATTTCATCCCGCTAAACGTGGCGTTTGCGCTGCTGGCGGCGTATCTTGGCGTATCATATAGGGAGTTTTGATGATTATTTTGGCTTCGAGCTCGGTTACTAGAGCTAAGGTTTTGCGAGATCACGGCGTTAAATTTGAGCAGGTTTTTTTCGACTACGACGAGGGCGGTGTGGATAAAAATTTACCGCCGCACGTTTACGTTCAAAAGATCGTCGCGGCAAAAAAAGAGCAATTTTTAAAAGCGAATGAAAACGTAAAAAACGTCGTTTTCGCAGATAGCGTCGTCGTATGTGGCGGTAAAATTTTAGGCAAAGCTAAAGACGAAAAAGAAGCTTTTAAAATGCTAAAAATGCAAAGCAGTAATGTCGCTAGGATCATAACCGCGATGATATTTTTAGGCGAGAAATTCGAGCTTTTTAACGTCAGCTTTGCGGAGTATAAATTTGCTAAATTTGACGAAGCCGACCTGCACAACTACCTATCGGGCGATCTTTGGCAGGGCAAAGCCGGAGCCATGACGATAGAAAATTTCAACAAAAAATACATCCTGAGCCAAAACGGCGAAACTAGCACCGCAATGGGCCTAAACGTGAAAATTTTAAAGGCATTTTTATGAGAATTTTAGCTTCGATTTTGTTTATTATCTTTGTTTCGCTGAGCGCGGCGTTTGTTTATCTTTATTCGCAAGTCACATTTGACGCGTCAAATATCATCGATTTTAAGCCAAAGCTCACGACTCAAATTTACGATAGAAACGGCGAGCTCATCGCAAATATCTTTGACGAAAACAGGATTTACGTCAAGTACGAGGACATCCCGCCGCGCGTCATCGAAGCGCTGGTAGCTATCGAGGATACGAGCTTTTTTGAACACGGCGGCGTAAATCCCGAGGCCATCACGCGAGCTATCGTTAAGGACATAAAGGCGGGCAAACTAGTCGAGGGCGCTAGCACGCTCACGCAACAGCTCGTTAAAAACATGGTATTAACCAGAGAAAAAAAGCTAACCCGTAAGCTAAAAGAGATGATCATCTCGATGAAGCTGGAAAACGAGCTAACCAAAGAGCAAATTTTAGAGCGCTATCTAAATCACGTCTATCTAGGACACGGCTATCACGGCATAAAAACCGCAGCAAAGGGATACTTTAGAAAAGAGCTTGACGAACTCACGCTAAAAGAGATTGCTATCCTAGTGGGCTTACCAAAAGCGCCCAGCACTTACGACCCGACCCGCCACCTAGATCTATCGCTTAGCCGCGCAAACAACGTCATATCAAGGATGAACGCACTAGGCTGGATCAGCGACGCCGAGTACAAGGCCGCGCTAGTCGAGCAGCCCGTAGTCTTTGACGATACGCTCACGCAAAACAAAGCCCCGTACATCGTGGACGAGGTGCTAAAAGAGGCCTCAAAGCGCTTTGAGGATATAAAAACTGGCGGCTACGTCATCGAAACCAGCGTCGATTTAAAGGTGCAAGATATGGCGTCCGAGGCGCTAAAATACGGCTACAACGAGATACTAAAACGTAACAAGGACGCAAACGCCAGTATCCTAAACGGCGCTATCGTCGTTACGCTACCCAAAACGGGCGAGATCCTCGCGCTAGTAGGCGGCGTGGACTATGCCAAAAGCAGCTACAACCGCGCCACGCAGAGTATGCGCCAGCCGGGCTCTAGCTTTAAGCCCTTTATCTATCAGATCGCCCTAGATATGGGCTACTCGCCTATGAGCAAGGCCGCAGACATCTCGAGAGTCTTTAACGAAGGCAGCCAGTACGAGTGGCGACCGAAAAACTACAGCGGCGGCTTCCAGGGCTATATCACGCTACGAGAGGCTCTGCGTCAGTCGCGCAACCTCGCTACGATAAATTTGCTCGACGAGATCGGGCTTGATACGGCGTATAAAAAACTAACCGAAATGGGCTTTAAAAACATCCCTAAAAACCTATCCATCGCGCTTGGCAGCTTTGGCATCTCGCCGTTAGAATTTGCCAAATTTTACTCGATGTTTCCAAACGGCGGCGAGATCGTGGAGCCAAGCCTGATAAAACGCATCATAAACTATCAAAATTTAGAAGCGGTTTTTGAGCCTGAGCGGACGTTCGTGACCGAGCCCGAGCAGGCATACCTGATGACTGACATGATGAAAACGGTCGTGGAGCGCGGCACGGGACAAAGCGCGAGGCTAAACGGCGTGCAGGTCGCAGGCAAAACGGGCACGACGAATAACAACATAGATGCGTGGTTTTGCGGATTTACGCCTGAGGTCGAGGTGGTCGTGTGGTACGGCAACGACGATAACACGCCGATGCGAAAGGTCGAGGGCGGCGGACGCACAGCAGCTCCGGTGTTTAAGAAATTTATGGAAAGCTACATGAAGGAGTATCCGCTAAAACAAAAAACCTTCATTGAGCCAGAGGGCGTCTTTCACACTGCGTACGAGGGCTTGATCGAAGTCTATACGAAGATCTCGCCGGTACCGAAACAAGACGCGCAAGATACGCTTATAAAACAAGACGACGAGGGACTGATTTTTTAAATTTACCCAAAAAGCCGGCTAAATTTGAGCGATTTACTGCTTAAATTTAGCTGCCGATTCGTCAAATTTTAATCCATTTGCAAAGTAGCTTTTTACTCTTACTTCAAATTTACGCTCAGGTTTTACGGTCAAATTTGATCTCGCACGGTTTTAAAAGCGCTTTTAAATTTGCTTGTTGATTCTACTCTCGTCAAATTTAAGCTTGCCTGCAAATCCAAAATCAAAGACGCAATAAAATTTGAAGTCAAATTTAAACGAGCTAAATTTCCAAATCCGTTCAAATTTACAACCGTATCGCGCCGAACAAAAATTGCGTCAAGAGCCGCTCAAATTTTAAATTACGCTTCATCTTTCGGGATATACGTACTTCGGTTAAACAGATAGCATGCTGCAAAAATAAGCAGGCAAGCCGACAATACGTTTGAGCTGCCCAAAAGCAGGCTCACCGTTTTTTCGTCATTTCTGGCGATCAGAGCCGATACTATGAGCACAAGCGGATACAAGATCAAAGCAATGCTAGCTAAATTTTCAACCGTAAAAATCACCAAACAAAGTCGCTGATTTTTTATGAAAAATTTGCTGTATTTTTTCGTAGGGTAGCTTTCTAAGTAAATTTTCGTGAAAATATACGGCAAAATTAGCACCACGGCAAGGTATGCAACTCCTAAGATGTTTCCTATAAAGCTCGCAAACCACGAAACCATAAGCACAAACCCGATAAACGCCATACTAGCGCGCCTAATAAGCCTATGCACGTCGTAACGGTTTTTTAGATGCCAAGGTATTTGGTCAAATTCTGCATCCAGATCATTTAGCTCGCCGAGTCTTTCCTCTGCTGATTTCGCACTTTGAGCTAGACCGGACTCCCTGCGCAGATCTGCACCCTCAGGCGCGGGCTCGTATGAGCTTTTGTTGCGAGAGTAGCATATCGCAAAAACAAGCAAGCAAATCGGAGCTACGGCAAAGCCGTACAAAAATCCATAAGCCGCATATCCGCCGCCACTATCCTTCACGAAAAACGACCCGATAATAAGTAAAATCGGGTACGAAATCAAAACTATGCTGGCAAAATTTTCAATCCTAAAGGCTAGAAAGCTATCCCACTGATCCCTCACGAAAAGATAGCTGTATCGCTTGGTTTGATCTCGCCTTAAAACATAAAACGTCCAGAAAATAGGCGCAACTATCATCACGGCGCCCCGAATATAGCTAAAAACTTCAGGCGGCAATTCTATGTCGTTACTTATGAAAAACAACTCCAAATAAGACGCCAATATCGTAAAAAGATAAAAAACGACAAACGTCGATGACCAGTACGTCATAGTCGCCCGTCTGATAAATCTATGCCTATCATACCGCCTTTTTGTATCCTCAGAGATTGCGGCAAATTTCTCGTCCAGCTCTTTCATCTCGGCTTGAAATTTTGCGTTCACGGCCGGCTCCTTTTACAAGTGCTTATTTTAGAAATTATATCAAATTTGACGTAGTAAGGCGCCTAAATTTGGGAATTAAATTTTATAGCAAAAACGTAGCTATGTTTTGAAAATTTTACGTTTTGCCGCCGCTTGGCAAATTTAATCAAGCAACAACAAAGAAAAAGAACTTAATTTTGACCCGCTTGTCATAAAAATATCTGCGGATAAAAAGATAGCGCAGCGTCCCGCACGAGCTTAGGCCCGGTACAAAGCCAAAAGTATGGCGATTAACCTCAAATTTAGCCCGAGCTTTCAGGCTAAATTCGAGCGGGTTTCAAAAGCAAAAGAGGATAAATTATTCCACGAGCTTCATCTGCTCGGCGCAGATGGCCTTCCACGAGCTTTGCAAGTTTGAGCCGACGCACTCCTGTAGATACGGCTTTGCTTCGCTTTCGCGTTTTAGTTTGATGTAGATTTCCGATATCTGAGCTAGCGCTCGCAGCCTGTTTTCGGGATCTAGGCGCGTATCTATGAGCTCTTGCGCGGCCTGTAAGGCCTCGTCCAGCCTATCTAGCTTACTTAGCGAGCCGATGTACTCAAAGTCGATTTTCGGGCTAAAAGTGGCGATATGTAGGCGTTTTTGCAGGTCGATCGCCTTTTTGGCGTAAACCGACGCGTTTAAAAAGTCGTTCGCGCCATACGTCGCCTCGGCCATGCGGTCGTAGAGCTCGATGACCTTAAAGTCGTTTTTGCGTAGCGTCTCGACGGCCGTTATCGTCGCGGCGGCGTCAGTGAGCCTGCCTAGCCCCATCAGCGCCTCAAATCTATAAAAAAGCACGGGCGAGACGTCGGCATACTCCTGCCTAGACGCGATAGCCAGCGCCTCGTCGGCCACGCGCAAGGCGTCGTTATACTTTTCCGTCTTTATCAAAACGGAGGCTAGTTTAATGAGCCACTCCACGCGGTCGAGCATGTCTGGCGCAAGGATATTTTGCGAGGCGAGCTCGTGCGCGGCAGCGAAGCGAGATAGGCGCATATAGCAGTCAAAGAGCTTAAATTTAGCTCCAATTTTCTCGCCCACGCCGTAGTTTTCGGTCAAATTTACAGCCGTAACGCAGTCGTTTTGACGGATGGCTTCATTTGCCAAATTTAATGCCGCCTGATCCAAGACGGCGCTAGCGTCCGTATCGTTTAGATCGCGCACGGCCTGGGTATAGCGCAGGACGGAGTCAAATTTACGCTCTTTTAGATAGAGCGCGACCTGCTCTTTTAGCGCCTTAGCGCCGACATCCGTTTTGCCGTATTTGTCGATAAGCGCGTCGTAGTGATCGTGTAGCTTAGTCGCGTTACTCTCGTCGTTTCTGGCGAAAAATAGCTTATCTAGCGCATTTTGCACGATGGCGGCGTACTGCCCGTCTGCAAACTCACTTTGGTATCTTTTTAGGTAGTCGTAGGCTTTTTGCGTGTCAGGCGTGCCGGTTAGCGCGATGCCTAGGTTTTTTAGCACGGTTTCATACTCGTCGTCGTTTTTATTTAGGCGCGCGAGCAGGATTTCATATATCCTCGCAGCGATATCGTCCATATTTTTCTCGTGAAATACCCCCGCCAGCGTCGTTAGCTTGGACGCGTCGTTTAGCAGGTACTCTTGATTTCTGTTTAAAATTTTGAGCATAAAGTCCTTGGCGCGGTCAAATTTGGCCTTATCGATGCTGCCCTGCACGAGGCTCAGAGCCGCGCGGCTAGCGACGTCTAGCGTCTGCGCCGAGTATAGCACGTCCTCATACATCTTTACCGCCTCGTCCTGCCTGCCAGTGACGTAGAGCCTGTCGGCAAACTCAAGAACGGCTAGCTTGGTAAAATTTGAGTTTGGATGCTCGTTCATGAGGATATCTAGCGTGTAGTTCGCGTCGCTAACGAGCTCCTGCCTGAGGTAGGCTTTGGTCACTAGATAGAGCACCTCTGGGTAGTTTTCGTCCGACACGAACCGCCTCATCCACGCGCGCCCTTCGCTCGCGACGTCCGCCGCGCCGAGCCCCTCGAAGCTATTTTGCGAGTCTAAAATTTTATCCAAAGCGCGCAGTCTGTATAGCAAAAACTCGCTGGCAAAGATACTATTTGGGTAGCGCCTTAGCGCTGTCTGGGTCGTGGCTATCGTATCGTCGTAGCGCTTGGCGTCGTAGCTTTTTTTCACATCTAGGTACATGTTTATATCGTTGCTATCGCCGCTTTCTATCGGGGCTTTGTTTAGATCGAGAGGTCCGACGCTAGGCGCGGTCATCTGCTCAAATATCGGAGCGAAATTTATCCCCGCGTTTGTTTGTTTTTTAAATTCGCTCAAATTTTGATCTACCACGATAGCGTGGCGTTTGGCTGCGCCGCCGTTTTTGCTAAATGGCACTGCGGATGCGCCGTAAAGAGGCTCGCTAGACGAGATCAGGCGAGAGCTCGCGCGCGGTACGACATAGACGCGCATACCGCCCTTTTCCTCGCGAAATCTAACTTCAGCCAGGGCTAAAATTTTATCGTCGACTTTCGGCAGTGCGCCGTTAGCGACGTCGCAAAAATACAGCTTGCGGTCGTAGGCGAGGATCTCCTCTTTGCAGACGAATTCCTTCTCGTCGCTGATGTTTATCACTGTGTATGGCCTGCCGTCCTCTGCGCCCGAATTTACGCTCAGACTAAAAGAAAACGCCAAAATCGGTAAAAAAAGCAAAAAATATTTTCTCATGAGACCATTATACCCTTTTTCGTTTAAAAAGCGCTATAAAAGCGAATATTACGCGCTTTTGAGGCGATTTTTTTACTAAATTTCGCGCATCTGGATAAAATTTTATTTAGCTTAAATTTAACTTCGTCATAGAGAGAAAATTTGGATTTTGAAGTAGCACGGTTGCGAGCGAATTTTGTTTAGTTTGGTAGTCAAATTTGACGCCAAAAACCATGCTTACTGTGTCAAATTTGACGTTATAACGCCGCGTTTTGAGATTAAATTTAGTGTAGCGCGCCTCGGCGGATAAATCCATCCGCCAAATTGCTAGCTACTGCGCCGTTTTTACGATTTTAACCAGCTTAAAGGCGTATCCGCTAAATTTCGCCCTACAAAGCGCGACCGTGCCCTTCATCTGCGGCTCTAGCTTAAATTTGGCCACAACGTCGGCGCCATTAGCCTGCACGCTCACTATATCGCCGTCTTTTACCTTTGCGGCCGCAGCAAACGACGCCGAGCCGATTAGCTCTTTCGTTTCATCGCTCAAATTTGAACCGCCAGCCTCATCCATAAAAAACACGACGCTACCGTCAAAGCTCTCTGGCTCTTTTAACGGCGTTAGCTTGCCGTCCGTTTTAAACTCGGCCTGCTCTGCGTCAGCCAAAACGACGTTTTTGCCGAGCATTTGCAAAAACTCGAATATATTTTTAGCATCCGCATGCACCAAAAAGGAGCTATCGATCACGATATTTTCGCAATCATCTAAAAATTCAGCGATCTGCTCAAACTCCTCCTCGCCGACGTTGCACTCGCCGCTTAAGTACCCTTCGTCAAGCTCGTCAAAATATTCGCGCGTTTGCTCGTCAAATTTAGCCGCGTCGAGCGAGTATTTACAAAGCAAAGCCAGCACATAGCTAGCCGAGCCAATCTCGCAGCGAACGAGGTTTTCGGCGCCTAAAATTTTATCCTCAAAGCAAGAGATATATAAAAATTCATTTTGCTTTATCAGCTCTGATAGCTGCGGGTTTTGCTCGCAAAGAAGGCTTGCCAGGCTCAAAGTTTTTGCATTTTTAAATTCGCCAAATTTCATCGTTTATCCTTTAAATTTAGCTTGGATTTTATAAAAATTTGTTTTAAGAGGGGGTAAATTTGCGCCGAATAGACGCAAATTTAATTATTTTTCTAGGCCGAATTTAACGGTCTCTTTAGCAAGCTCGAGAGTAGCGTCTACGAATTTATCTTTTTTCGTCGCGTACGGTAGAAACAGTGGTATCTCCGTGCAAGCCGCGATGTATGCGTCAGCCTCGATAGCCGCGATAGTATCGTTAAAAAGACCCACGTACTCCTTTAGCTTGTTTGCTTTTGCACCCTTGTAGATGCAGTCCATGATGTCGCTCATCAAATTTTCGGGGATTTTTACACACTCTAGGCCTGCTGCTATCAGCTCGTTTTCGTAAATTTTAGCCGCGGTCGTGCCTGTGGTGGCGATAACGGCGATCTTTTTAGCGTGAGGGAAATTCGACTTTACCGACGCAGTCGCGATTTTAGCGATGTGTAGGATATTTACGCCGCACTCATCGGTTAGTCGCTTAGCAAAATAGTGAGCCGTATTGCAAGCTATGCAGATAGCCTCGCAGCCCGCGTTTTTAAGCCTGGTTGCAGACTCTTTCATAAAAGGAAACGGATCCTCGCCTCCATGCAAGATATACGCCGTGCGGTCCGGGATCTGCGGATGGTTGTCGATGACGATAGGGATGTTGTCCTGATCTTTTGCGGCGTTTGTGAGCTCTACGATCTTAGCGTATAGATCTATCGTAGCTAGCGGTCCCATACCGCCTAAAATTCCGATTCGTTTCATGAAAAAGTCCTTAAATTTAAAAAAGCCGAGAGCGAAGTCTCGGCTAAATTTGGCTCAAAATTCTTAGAGAAGAACAGGAGCGATGAGGAATGCTAACGCAACCGAAAGAGCAACCATGATGGTGCCAGGTACGAAGAATGAGTGGTTAAATACGAATTTACCGACTCTTGTCGTACCGGTATCGTCCATAGCGATAGCGCCCAAAGTCGTAGGATACGTAGGAAGTACGAACAGTCCTGAAACAGCGGCAAATGAAGCGACTAGGATCCAAATTTGACCTGAGTTTTCAGGCGTAGTCATACCTAGCGCAGCAGCGACCGCAGGCATCATAACGCGAGTGGTTGCAGCTTGAGAGTATAGCAAGCAACTTAGGAAATATAGCGCGACGGCTAGTATAAACGGATACTGCGTAACGACGTTTTTAGCTACCTCTTTGATGCTATCGATGTGGCCGTTTACAAAAGTAGTACCTAGCCATGCGATACCGATGACGCATATGCACGCGTTCATACCGCTTTGGAAAGTGCTGGTTGAAAGCAATTTGCTAGTGTCGACCTTACAAAGCGTAGCGATAAGGAAGCCGATAGTAAGCATAAAGCTGATGATAGCAGCGTCTCTAGAAAGGATAGGTTTTTCCACGATACCAAGGCTTTTTGAAATAACGAGCGCATAGCAAACGACGACTAAAACGCCGACGGCAAATATCGCAACCGATCTTTTCGCATAAGGTTTTAGCGCCTGATACTCTACCTCTTTGATCTCCGCAACCGCACCTCTAGCAAGTCTGTCTTGATAGATAGGGTCTTTTGAGAGATCAAGATCGTAAAATTTATTTACGATGAAGGCCGTAACAATCATAGCTACGAAAGTAGTAGATATGCAGATGAAAAGTAGCATCGGATAGCTAACACCAAGAGGTTCGCAAACGCCGGTCATAGCAACAAAAGCCGCAGATATAGGGCTAGCGGTGATCGCTACTTGAGACGAAACGACCGAAAGCGCAAGAGGCGCGCTAGGTTTGATGTTTTGCGTTTTAGCAACCTCTACGATAACCGGGATCATAGAAAACGCAGTGTGACCCGTACCCGCTAGTATCGTAAGCAGATAGGTAACGATAGGCGCTAGGTAGTTGATTTGTTTTGGGTTTTTGCGCAAAATTTTAGATGCGACCTGAACCAAATAATCAAGTCCGCCCGCGACTTGCATCGCAGTGATGGCTGAAATAACGGACGCGATGATTAAAATAACGTCCATCGGGATATCTTTCATATCCACTTTCATACCGAGCATCGCCAAGATAACGACACCAAGACCGCCGGCATATCCGACGCCCATACCACCTAGCCTAACGCCCAGGTAGATACCTCCGAGTAGGACTATAATCTGTAAAATCAGCATTATATCCATAGGAAAACTCCTTATATTAGATTTTTTACTTACTAAATTTAAAAGGCGCCGAATTTGACTTCGGCGCTTTAAGACTTTTGCTCAATTATTTGCCCATGTGAGGGTTTAGCATATTTTTAGGCTCTAGAATCTTGTCTATCTCCTCTTTTTTCAAATATCCTCTCTCTAGGCAGATATCGCCCACGGCTTTGCCTGTTTGCAACGCTTCTTTAGCGATGCTTGCAGATTTTTCGTAGCCGATGTATGGGTTAAACGCAGTCACGATACCGACTGAGCCAAGTACTGATTTTAAGCATGCCTCAGGATTTGCGGTTAGTTTTCTGATAGCTTTTTCGGCTAGAGTTTTCATAGCGTTTTCAAGGATAAAGATCGAGTTAAATAGCGCGTATGCGATGCCCGGCTCAAATGCGTTTAGCTCAAATTCGCCTCTCTCGCTGCAAAGCATGATAGTTACGTCGTTGCCCATTACCTCGTAGCACGCCTCGCCTACGACCTCTGCGATGACTGGGTTTACTTTGCCAGGCATGATGGAGCTACCAGGCTGCATCTGTGGTAAATTTATCTCGCCAAGACCGCATCTTGGGCCTGAGTTCATTAGTCTTAAGTCGTTTGCGATCTTGCTTAGGCGAACGGCAGCTGTTTTTAGTGCGCCGCTAACGTGAACAAAATCAGCGGTGTCTTGAGTTGCTGCGATGAAATCATCTGCAGGTTTGAAATTTACACCGGTGATTTGGCTCAAAATTTTATGAACGGCGACTTTATAATCAGGATGGCAGTTGATGCCCGTACCGATCGCAGTTGCGCCCATATTTAGCACAGCCATAGTCTCTCTTGCGGCTGTGATTTTTTCGATATCGCTTTTGATGTAGCTTGCAAATGCGTTAAATGTGTTGCCAAGAGTAGTAGGAACGGCATCCTCTAGCTCGGTTCTACCCATTTTGATGATATCTTTGAAGTCTTTTGCTTTAGCTTCTAGCTCACTTTTTAGTAGTTCCATAGCCTTTAAAAGATCGGTTAATTTCGCATAAGCGGCAACTTTAATCGAGCTTGGATAAGAGTCGTTGGTACTTTGACCGAGGTTTGTGTGGTCGTTTGGATGTAGGTACTGATACTCGCCTTTTTTATGTCCTAGGCTCTCAAGCGCGATGTTTGTGATGACTTCGTTCGAGTTCATATTGGTGCTAGTGCCCGCACCGCCTTGAATCATGTCTACTACAAATTGATCTAAATATTTACCCGCAATTATCTCGTCGCACGCTTTTGCGATAGCGTCGGCTTTTTGCGCGTCTAGAACACCAACTTCTTTGTTTGCTAGAGCTGCGGCTTTTTTGATTTGGGCAAATGCTTTTACAAAATACGGATAGTCTTTGAGCTGTCGTCCGCTCATGTGGAAATTCTCAAGCGCCCTAAATGTTTGCACGCCGTAATATACATCATCAGCTATCTCTAGCTCACCTATGAAGTCGTGTTCTCTTCTGGTTCCCATAATGGTACTCCTTGTGATGAAATTGAATAGTGAAACTATAGCGCAATTAAACTGATATTTAAATTAAAAGTTTAATTTTCTATTTATTTTTTTATTACTATTTTGTTATTTTTATATATCTATGTGAACTTAATTTATCTTTAAAATAGCCTAAATAACGCAATATTTTTTTGCTTTTCAATATTATATATTTTTTAAATACAAGCACCAAATAAATTAGATAATGTTTCTAAATTTTAAAGTATTAACTTTTTGTTTTACTATTTTATACTTATAATAAGGCTTAACTTAAAATGTTATATTAATTTTTCTTTAAGAGAATTGTGGGCTCAAATTTTGATTTTTTGAGTGATTTGAGAGCTCTAAATTTTATAAGATTTTAAATTTATATTTTTATTGAGGCCTGGTTAAAAATTTAATTTTTCAAAATCCAAAATATTTTTGGCATCAAATTTAAATCTGCTTATTTTTATATGCCTAGTTTTTGCCTTGAGTGTGTTTTGAGCTTTTTGGGCCTATGTTTGGCAAATTTGACAAAAATACGTCTAGTTGCAGCCTATTGTCTAAATCTTATAAAACTAAGGATAAAGTTTGTAAAAATAAAGCCTTATGAGAACCTAGTGGCTTCATCACCTATCAAAAAAATAGTTTAAAATGCCTTTTTAAGATAACATCAGGACAATAAAAATTTGAATTATACAAATAGGTGACCAGGCAAAGCCTCTCGAGTCACCTATCTTAAGCTCTTTTCATTGTCGTATTTTCGTGCCAAAAAATTAAACGTAGGTGCTTGCGTGGCGCTACTATATCCATTGCACCACTTTAAATTTGTAGATAAGTTTTTATTAGATTATTGCTTTATAGTAAAAGCCAAAAAAAGCAAAGGCTAAGATTTTAAGACTCTAAAAACTCTACTTACATCGTCATTTTTGCTCAAGCTAAGTCTTACGATGCTATTTTCCAAAGCAGTCAAAGCATGAATGACGTTTGGCTCGAGCGTAATCATGTCTAGTGTATCCAAGATAACACTATTTTCTCCAACGCTGAAATCTATCTTGCCGCTTAAAACCTGCACCATGATAGCGCCAGGAGCCTTATGCTCCTTCATCTGAGCACCTTTTTCTAAATTTATGCGTATTTCTTTACTGTGCGGCCCATCAAAAAGCTTAGCTACAGTAACGCCGTTAAATACGTCATTTTGCCATACGATTTTTTCCATTTAAAACCTTTATTATAAAATAATAACGGCATTGTAACTCTAATTTTAGATAAAATGATTGATTTTAATTAAGTAGTTTTTGAAATTTAAGAAAAATAAGGGGGAGCAAAAGCCTAAAACTAGACTTTTGCAAGGAGTAAAATTATTTTTTAAGCTCTTTAATGCGAGCGGCTTTACCGCGTCTATCGCGTAGATAAAACAGCTTAGCGCGGCGAACACGGCCTTGTCTCAGAACGGTTATACTCTCTAGGCTTTCGCTATAGATAGGGAAAATTCTCTCTACGCCTACGCTATTTGCACCGATTTTCCTGATGATAAATGTTTCGCCAGTTCCGCTTCCGCGTCTTGCTATGCAGATACCTTCAAAATTTTGAATTCTCGTTTTATCGCCCTCTTTAATGCGGATAGCTATACGCAAAGTATCGCCAGCTCGAAAATCAGGCACAGACTTTTGGGCTATTTGAGTTTGTTCAAACGCCTCAATATACTTGTTTCTCATATTTTTTCCTTAGTCGGCGGCTCAAATTTTCGGTATAAATCCGGACGAAAAAACCTAGTTTTTAAGAACGCCATATTATTTTTCAAAGCTCTGATTTTAGCATGGTCTCCCTTTAAAAACGCTGAAACCACACCAGAACCTTTGTAATCACTGGGTTTTGTAAAAGACGGAGCCTCAAGCAAATCACCTTCAAAACTCTCAACTTCAAGACTTTCATTGTTTCCTAAAACGCCGTCGATATTGCGAGAAATCGCATCAGAAATACAAAGCGCCCCCAGCTCGCCACCCGTCATCACAAAGTCGCCGATACAAAAAATTTCATCCGCATATTTCTCTGCTATGCGCTCATCTATGCCTTCATATCTACCGCAAACTAAGCAAATATGCTCTTTTTTTGCCAAACGTCTAGCGTCGTTTTGGGTAAATTTTTTCCCAGCAGGCGCAAGAAAAACAATGTGAGTTTTTGGTTCGTTTTTTAGTAAAAAATTTAAAGTATCATCAAGAGGTTGACATGCCATAAGTAGTCCCGCACCACCGCCAACCATATAGTCATCTACTTTTTTATGCTTATCGGCACTAAAATCACGAGGATTTAAAAAATCAATCGAAATAAGCTTCTCTTTTGTAGCGCGACCTAAAATACTGTCTTCAAAATAGGGTCGTACAAGGCTTTCAAAAAGCGTAACAAAGGTAAATTTCATTAGGAATTTTCTAAAATCAAGATAGCGTTTTTGGTGTAAATTTTTTTATTTTCTACATCTACTTTTTCCATATAAACGTCGATATACGGAATGTAAAAACTTTTTTCCAATCCCTTAGCAATCAAATTTTCATCGGTTTTTACCAAAAACAGATGATTTGCGCCGACCTCGTCTATATCCTCTACTTCACCCAGCCTTTGATTATTTTCGTAAATTTCGCAACCAATTACATCAAAATAGAAAAACTCGCCTTTTTTTAGTTTGCAGTTTTTTCTAGTTTCATCTTTTGTAGTGTAGATTGTTTTATTTGTGAGAGTTTTTGCACTATCTATATCTTCAAAGCCGTAAAAAGAGATAGTATCGTTTGCATGATTGTAGCTTTTTACTACAAGTTCTTTACCGTCTTTATCGCAAAATGTAGCATTTTTTTTAAACTGGTTAGGAAAGTCACCCTTATTGTGAAGCTTGACAAATCCCTTTAGTCCTACAGTTTTGCCAAGCAGTGCGACTTCTATAAGTTCATTCAAGAGGCTTTACCGTAACGCGGTATGACGTCGCATCTTTGGCTTTATAGCCTACAATTACAGTCTTTATCGCGTTTATCATTCTGCCGTCTTTGCCAATAAGTTTACCAGTATCGACTTTATCGGCGTAAATTATCAGCTCGGCAAAATTTTCGCCAAGCTCGACTCGCTCGAGTTTCACTTTTTCAGGAAAATCGGCGATGAGCTTAGCGTATTCAAGTAAAAAATTTTCTACCATTTTTAATTATTTGCTAGTTATTTTTGCAACCCTATCGCTAAGTTTTGCACCAACGCCCTTCCAATAAGCCAAGCGCTCAGCGTCAAATTTTACCACCTCAGGCTCAACCATCGGGTTGTAGTAACCGATCGACTCTATCCAGCCGCCGTCTCTTCTTTTTCTGCTATCTGTTACGACTATACGATAAAAAGGTTTTTTCTTGCGTCCCATTCTCGTTAGTCTTACTACTGTTGCCATTATATTTCTCCTTCTGTTTTTTAAATAGGCTTAAATTTAGCCACGCTCGTAGCCAAATTTAAGCCCTTTAATTAGGGCGAGTATTTTTAGCTTGGTTTAGTAAATTTCCAAGCCCTTTTAGACCTTCTTTACCAGAAAACCTCTTTGCTATTTTTGATGCGTTTTCAAACTGCTTTAAAAAGCGATTAACCTCTACTTGAGATAGCCCAGATCCAGCAGCTAAACGTCTTTTTCGGCTATTGTTTAGCAGGTCCGGATTTTCGCGTTCTTTTTGTGTCATCGAATTTATCATAGCCTTGATATGCAAAATTTCTTTCGAGTTATCAAGGTCTATGTCTTTTATCTGATTTGCCACGCTTGAGAGACCCGGTATCATCCCGATAAGGCTTTTCATATTTCCGAGCTTCTTGACGCTTTCCATTTGCGACAAAAAGTCATTAAAGTTAAACTGCCCTTTTTTGATCTTTTTATTTATTCTTTTTGCTTCTTGCTCATCTATCACGGCGCTAGTTTTCTCAACCAACGTCGCTAAGTCGCCCTCGCCCATTATGCGGCTCACGATACGCTCAGGGATAAAGCTCTCCATATCGCCGACTTTTTCGCCGATACCTACAAATCTAAGCGGTATATTTAACTGCTTAGCTATGCCGATAGCTACGCCGCCTTTACTATCCGAGTCAAATTTGCTTAGCACCACGCCGCTTATTTTTAGCGCATCATTAAATGTGCTAGCTGTTTTTACGCCGTCTTGTCCGCTCATGGCGTCAGCTACGTAAAAAATTTCATGCGGATCAAGCGCTGATTTGATGTCTTTTATCTGCTTCATCAAAGCTTCATCTATCGCTAGGCGTCCTGCGGTGTCAACCAAAAGTACGTCGTAAAGTCCGCTTTTTGCCTTAGCTAGCGCTTGTTTGGCTACGTTTAGCGGATCAGTTTCGTTTTCTATGCTAAAAAGCTCTATCTCGTTTGCTTCGCAAAGCTGACGAAGCTGCTCGACGGCCGCCAAGCGCTGCAAATCGCACGCTGCGACTAAAACTTTTTTCTTTCTAAGTTTTAGATAATTAGCTAACTTTATCGTCGTAGTGGTTTTTCCGCTACCTTGCAAGCCAGCCATTAGCACGATCGTAGGAGCTACTGGCGCAAAGACAAAGCCCTGGTTGCCCGGCGCGGTTAAAACCTTCGTCAAATTTGACTTTATCGCATCTAAAAACTGCTTTTGGCCTATTCCGCTTTGCTTTAGATCAGCTTCAATAAGAGCTAACAGCTCTTTGGTAACTTTGTGATGAACATCGGCTTTTAGCAGTGCTTTTTTAAGCACGTCAAGCGCGTTATTTAGCGCTTTTTCATCGTCTACGAAACGAATTTTACTAACGGCTAAACGAAACGACTCGCTGATTTGTTCAAACACATTCTACCTTTTATTTACATTTATAGCTAAAGCGCGTATTTTATTAAATTTAAGCTTTATCGCTCTTTAAATCTCAAAATTTCTTGAAATTTCAAAACCGAGCCTGTTAAAATCACTGCTCAAATTTGACCTAAATTTATATCCCAGAAGCTCGATTTTATAGGCGTGCAGATACATTCTCGCGGATTTATTTTTAGCGTATTTTTCGTCTCCTACGATCCCATATCCCGCGTGATTTAGATGCACTCTGATCTGATGCGTTCTGCCGGTTTTTATCTCGACTTTTACGAGACTTTTTTTGCCTGCGACCATCACTGGAGTTACGTGTGAAAACGCCTCTTTGCCGTTTGGCGAGATTTTAGAAAACGCGCCGACCCTGTTTTTTAGCGTGATTATAGGTTCGTTTACGCTAAATTCCTCACTCACGATGCCTTTTACAGCCGCGACGTACTCTTTTTTTACGCGGCAGTTTTTAAACTCCTCGATCGCTTTTTTTTGAAATTCCTCGTTTTTCACGAGCAAAAGTACGCCGCTAGTTTCCTTATCGAGCCTGTGAAGCAACGGAAATTTATAAGTTTCGCTCACTTTTTCCGACGTTAAAAATGCCGGTTTATCAATCGCGATCAAGTTTTCATCCTCAAAAATCACGCTTGGACGCGGCAGCTTTTGCACGTTAAATTTAGTCGCCGCGCTCATCATCGCACGCGCCACGGCGATCCTCTGACCTTTGGCACTAACTAACCCAGCGTCGATCAACTCCTTTGCCTCGTTGTTTGAGATGCCCTCCTGGATCGCCAGCAGTTTATAGGCTTTTTCTTCTTTCATAAATTTTCCTCAATATCTTTTAAAATCTCGCTTGCATCGCCTTTAGCGACTATTTTTGCTTTGGGTAAATTTTGCTTTAAAAGCGAATTTATCTCGCACGCTTTTGCAAATTTTATACCGTCAACCGCGCTATACAGGGCCTTTTGGTTAAATATAAACTCCCCGCTTATTACCGCGTTTTCAAACTGCGCCACCTCGATAGGATTGTGTCCGCCGACGTTTGGCACGAAGCTACCGCCTAGCACGACGACGTCGCTAAATTTATAAATATTTACCAGCTCGCCCATCGCATCGACCAGCACGCACTGCGCGTCAAAATTTTTGGCTTCGCTAAATTTAGCAAAACTTAGTCCGTTTTTTGCGGCAAATTTAACCAAAATCTCGCCCGCCTCGCCAAACCTCTCCGGGTGACGCGGCACGAGTATCAACTTATCGTTTGAGCCCAAATTTAACTCGCGCAAAATCAGCTCCTCCTCGCCCGCATGAGTGCTTGCTAGCACGATCACGCGCTCTTTTGGTTTGGCGTAAATTTTACTCGGGCTTGGCAAAAAGGCTGATTTTATATTGCCGCTAACGACGATATTTTTAGCGCCGAGCTGCTGTAGACGCTCTTTATCTAGATCGCTTTGAGCATAAACTTTATCTATAAATTTAAACAAATACCTGTAAAAAAAGCCAAATTTTAGATAGCTTTTGTAGCTCCTGTCAGAAATCCTAGCGTTTATCAAAATAACGCGAGAACCTTTAAATTTAGCCCAAAAAACAAGCCCCAGCCAAAGCTCGGCCTCAAAAATAACCGTTATTTTAGCGGGTTTTAGCCAAAACGGTAAAAATATCTCAAACGGCAAAAAGCGCGTATTTAGCGTAATCTTTTTAGCCTCGTCAAAACCGGTTTTGGTTACGACCGAGACGGCGGCAGCGTCTTTAAATTTACTAACTAGCGGCGCGATAGAGCGCACTTCGCCAAAACTGCACGCGTGAAAATGCACGCGAGAAGCGTCAAATTCGGGATTTTTAAACAAAAAAAACCTAGCGGGGATTGAGGCTCTGTACTTTTTCTTAAAAGCTAAAATCGCAAGCGGTAAAGCCCCCAAGGCAAACGCCGCGAGGACTAAAACGTAATAAATTATTATCAAATTTAAAGGCTAGTTCGCCGATTCTTTGTATAAAATTCGGCCGCAGTGAGGGCATGTCACGATGTCTTCGCCCTTTATAACGGCAGAATAAGTCTTGTCGTTTATCTGCATAAAGCAGCCATAGCAGGCCTGCTTTTTGACCGGCACGACAGCCGTATTGTGCGCCCATTTGCGGATTTTCTCGTAAAAAGTCAAGATTTTTTGATTCATCTCGCCGACTAGCTTATTTTTCTTAGCGTATATTTCATCTCTTTGCTGCTCGATGGCGCCAACCTCGGCCGAGATTTCGCTCTCTATTTTGGCCAAATTTTCGTCTAGTTCCGCAGCCTTCGCCTCAAGCTCGCTTTTAAGCGCATTTTTGCTATCTATGATTTTTTCTAGTCTTTCGACCTCTTCGTTTGCGGCTTCTAGCTGCTCTTTAGCTAGCTCATCTTCTAGCTGAAGCGCCTTTATTTCTTTTTCGGTTTTTGCCGCGCCGCTTTTTTTGGCGACGTCTTTTATTTTCGCGCTAAATTCGGCTATGTGCGCGTTGGTTTGAGATTTTTGATTTTTTAGCTCGGTCACGCTCGTAGCCGCTTCCTCGATCTGCGCTAAAATAGCCGCCTGCTCGTCCTTGGTCGCTCTTAAAACGCTTTGAACCTTCTCGAGGCGCGGGGTAAAATCGTCGATATCTTTATCGATGCTTGAGAGCTCGACTAGCTGTTCTAAATATTTATTCATCTTTTTCCTTTAACTGTATGAAAACGGGTTTTTTGAGTTGGATATTATAGTAGGAATCGGCAAAATTTGCAAATATTTTGCAAGCGACTCCCCAAAATACCGCTCGCTCTCAAAGTGTCCGATGTCTAGCATAGTAAGATTATTTTGCACGGCGCTCATGGCTTGGTGGTACTTCAGATCCCCGGTTAAAAACACATCCGCCTTAACGCTATCTATCAAATCTCCGCCGCTACCCGTACAAAATGCAAGGCGTTTTATCGGCGCATTATGATTAAATTTTCGCCCCTTACAAACCCTTAAATGGCTTAAATTTAGCTTCGTTTTTACCATCTCGCAAAGCTCGCCAAAGCTCAAATTTACATCCGCATAAAGCACGAATCCATCGCGCTCCTTTGGCGTAAAGCCCAAAATTTCGCTTAGCACGTATTCGTTTAGGTGGCTTAGATCATAGTTCGTGTGCATCGCGATCAAGCTTAAATTTTTAGCCATCATTTTTGCGATTATGCTGCTTGGATATTTGTCCAAATTTAGCGATTTTAGCCCCTTAAAAATGAGCGGATGATGCGTAATGATAAGCGAGTTTAGCTGTGCCTCATCCAAAAGATCGTCATCGACGTCGAGGCTAAGATAAACGCGCTCTACGCTAGCCTCAAACGAGCCCACGAGCAGTCCGCTGTTATCCCACTCCTCTTGACCCGCAAACGGGCTAATCTCGTCTAAAATTTTATAAATTTCGCCGATTTTCATCAAATTTTATTCGCCCTTCGCGTCGTTCGCGGCATCGATGCTAGACTTGTACGTTAGCGCGCACTCTTTGGCCAGCTCGCGGATTTTTAGGATGTAGTCTTGTCTTTGCGTCACACTGATCGCTCCGCGCGCGTCAAGGACGTTAAACGTATGCGCTGCAAGCATACAATAATCATATGCAGGTAGCGAAATTTTAGCCTCCAAGCAGCGTTTGCACTCGCCAAATGCATTTTCAAACTGGCGAAACAGCATATCAACATCTGCGATCTCAAAGTTATATTTGCTCCACTCAAATTCGCCCTGCTTATGCACGTCGGCGTAGGTCACGATATTGCCGCCCCTATCGTCCCAAACGATGTCATAGACGCTATTTACGTCCTGCAAGTACATCGCAAGGCGCTCGAGGCCGTAGGTGATCTCAGCAGAAACCAGCTCGCATGCGATGCCGCCAACTTGCTGGAAATACGTAAACTGAGTCACCTCCATGCCGTCTAGCCAGACCTCCCAGCCTAGCCCCCAAGCGCCCAGCGTCGGGCTCTCCCAGTTATCCTCGACGAAGCGGATGTCGTGATTTTTCAAATTTAACCCGAGCTTTTCAAGGCTTTTTAGATAAAGCTCTTGTATGTTTTCAGGACTTGGTTTAATGAGCACCTGAAACTGATAATAAGCACCCAGGCGGTTTGGGTTTTCGCCGTATCTACCGTCGGTCGGGCGGCGAGATGGGGCAACGTACGCCGTCGCCCACGGCTTTGACCCGAGGCTCCTTAAAAAAGTCGCCTGATGATAGGTGCCAGCGCCCGCAGGCATATCGTATGGCTGCAGTATCACGCAACCCTGCTCGCGCCAGTAGTTTTGCAACGTCAAAATAATCTCTGAAAACGTCATTTTTCTTCCTTTTTAAAATTTTATTTTAGATAATGTATAACCGCGCCAGGCCCCAAAGGCAGGTCAAAAACGTACCAAACCGACATCAGCGCAGCCCACGATAGCAAAAACGCGACCGTGTAAGGCAGCATTATCGAGACTACAGAGCCGATTTTCAGCCCCTTGTCGTAGCGCTGCATAAACGCCACTATCAGAACGAAAAACGGCATCAAAGGCGTGATGATATTCGTCGTCGAGTCGCCTATCCTAAACGAGGCCTGCGTTAGCTCGGGCGATAGGCCTAGATTCATAAACATAGGCACGAAAATAGGCGCCATCATCGCCCATTTAGCCGAATCCACGGCGATAAATAAATTTATAAACGCGATCACGACTATAAAAACGATAATGAGGCTAAGCCCCGTTAGGCCGATATCTTTTAAGAAAACCGAGCCTTTTATCGATAACACCAGCCCGATGTTTGAGGCGTTAAAGAGATATGTAAACTGAGCCGCAAAAAATATCAAAACCAAAAATCCCGACAGCTCGGCGACGGCTTGTTCCATAAATTTAACCGCATCGCCGCTGTTTTTTATCGTCCCCGCTCCAGCCCCGTAAGCCGCGCCCGCCACTATAAAAAATAGCATCATAAAAATGATGATATAGTGCATGAAAACGGACTTCGTAAAGCTCTCGCCCTCTTTTGCGCCAAAGAGCGAATTTGACGGTAAAAGCGCCGTCAGCAAAAGGACCATAAAAATAACCGACGCGATGAGGGCAAATTTTAGCCCGCGCTTTTGCTCCGCGCTGATCTCGCTGCGCTCGCCCAAATTTAACGCACCCTCAAAGCTAAATTTACCCAGCCTAGGCTCGACGATCCTATCGGTTACAAACGAGCCAACGATCACGATCAAAAAGGTAGAAGCTATCATAAAGTACCAATTTGCCGTAGCTAAAACGACATAGTCTGGATTTAGCACGCTAGCTGCCTGCGTAGAAAACGCCGCAAACATCGGATCGTTCGTGCCGATTAGCAGATTTGCCGACCAGCCGCCGCTAACGCCCGCAAAAGCCGCCGCAAGCCCCGCGACAGGATGACGTCCAAAGCCCGCAAACAAAATAGCCCCTAACGGTATCAGTACGACGTAGCCGACTGAGGAGGCGACATTTGACATCACGCCCAAAAAGATCACGATAGGAGTTACCCATTTTTTGGACGATTTTAGAGCGATTTTTTTAACAAGCGCCGATAAAAGCCCGGCCTTGTCCGCTACTCCGATACCTAAGATGATCGCAAAAACCACGCCAAGAGGATAAAATCCAGTGAAGTTTTTAAGCACGGATGAAACAAAGGTCCTGATGCTATCAGCCGAGAGCAAATTTACGACGTTTGCGCTTAGCTGTGAGATCTGCCCGTCCTTGATAGCCTGGTAGCTGACGCCAACTCCGAGCCTCTCTAGCACAAACGATAGCAAAATCGTGATAACCGAAAGATAGACGAAAAGCATGGTAGGGTTTGGCAGCTTGTTGCCGAATTTTTCGATAAAGCCTAAGATCGATCCGCTATTTTTGTTATCCATTTTTTCCTAATCTAAAACCGAGATATAAATTTTTATCTCGTCGCCACCGTAAAACTCAAAGTCCGTTTCGTAGGCTCTTTTTAGCTTTGAGCTTTCAAAATATTTCCAAATTTCTCCCCAAAATTTTGCTACGTTTTGCGGCTCGTTTGGAAAGCTAAAAACAGCGTATTTGCCGCCTTTTATCTCTAAAATTTCACCGCCTGAGCAAAGCGACTTCGTACCGATAAATAAATTATAAAGCCCGTTTACGCCGTTTTCGTAACTACAATAAACGCCGTAAATTTCGCTTTTGCCGTCATAAAATTCTTTTGTAAATTTAGCCCACAAGGCTGGGATTTTACCGTCGCCGTTTATCTCGTCGGCATTTTTGGTACGAGTTTTTAATCCGCAAATTTTAAAACCCTCTACCGCTAAAATTTCCATGACTACTCCTTGTCGCCTTTAAAATTTTCAACCGCCTTGTTCCACATGAGCTTGTATTTTCGTTTTAAAAACTCGACTTCATCTTGCGAATTTTTTAGCTGCTTTGTGAGCGTCTCGACCGTGCGGCGATCCTCGTCGTAGAGCTCTTGCATCGAGATTAGCGCCTCTTTTAAAAACTTATTTTCGTTGCGCAGGGTCTCTAGCGTCTCGTCTTTGGCATCTAGCACCTTTTCGTGCAAATTCAGTATCGTACCGATCGTCTTTTCTACGAAGCTAAAGCCATCCGCGCCGATCTGGGGCGCAGGTACGGCCACGACGCTAGGCACCACGCTCATCGTGCCCTGACTAGCCTCTATGAGGATCTCGCCGCCCTCTTCTTTCGTGTTTAGCACGCCGCGGTTTATCATCCCCTCGATCACCTCGCGCTCTAGGTGTACGAGCTTGCAAAATTCGTCTACACTTAAGTATGTCTGCATCTTTGCTCCTTTAGGCGAGTAAAACTTCCACCTTCGCCGAATCATCCTCCACCTGCTTGGCTTTGGCTGCTCGGTCGGCCTTTAGCATTTCGTCTAGATTTTGGTCGTTTAGAGCCAAAATTTGCAGTGCCAGATAGGCTGCATTTACCGCGCCGGCCTTGCCGATAGCGACTGTACCCACGGGCATGCCGCCGGGCATCTGTACAGTCGAATAAAGCGCGTCCACGCCGCTAAGCGCGGAGCCTGCCATCGGTATGCCGATCACAGGACGAGTGGTGTTTGCCGCGATAGCGCCCGCCAAGTGCGCCGCCATGCCGGCTGCTGCTATAAATACCTGCGCGCCCTTTTCCTCGGCTGCGGCGACGTATTCGCTCGTTCGCTTCGGGCTTCTGTGCGCGGAGCTTATGATCAGCTCGTAAGGAACGTTAAATTTCTCAAGCGTTTTCGCCGCCTCGCTAACTACGTCGTAGTCGCTCTTGCTTCCCATTATTATAGATACGAATTTCATTTTATTTCCTCTCTTAAAAAGCTAAATTTAGGCAGCCTCGCGCCCAAATTTACTTCGTTTTCGTTGCCGCTGTGGATTTCTGCTATTTCCTTGCCTTTTTTGGTTACGAGCTTTTTAAATTTGATAAATTTCTTGCCGTCGCGACCAAAAATTTGAGATATTTCGCTCTCGCACTCATCTATCTGAGCGCCCAGGGGAGCCACGATCTCGTACTCGTTGCCCGGGAAAATTTTATATTTGCATTTAAAAAACTCGCCGTCTAAAGTCATAGCGTTTACTTGATGGGTGCCCTCTTCTAGGCTGCTGGCGTGATTTTGCGTATCAGCCTTTTCAAACGGGCGATTTACCAGGTAGCCGTCGGTAAAACCGCGATTTTTTAGCGTATTTAGCTCGCCAGCATAAATTTGCGCGTCAAATTTGCCAGCTACCGCATCGTCAACGGCCATGCGGTAGGCTCTAGTCGCACAGGCTGCGTAGTATTCGCTTTTCGTGCGGCCTTCGATTTTTAGGCTATCGACCGCGCCGCTCTCGATAATATCCTTGATGTGCACGGATAAATTTAAGTCTTTGGAGTTCATCACGTGCGTGCCGCCTTCTTCGTCCTCTTCTAGGCGAAACAGCGTCCCGCTCTCGGGATTTTTAGCGTAGAGTTCGTACTTAAACCTGCAGTCGTTGGCGCAGCTACCGCGGTTTGACTGACGGCCGCTTTGTACAGAGCTAACCAAACAGCGCCCCGAGTATGCAAAGCACATCGAGCCGTGTACGAAAATCTCGATATCGAGCGTCGGGATTTGCTCTTTTATCTTCACGACGTCTTTTAGGCTCATTTCGCGCGCCACGACGATGCGTTTTGCGCCCATTTCGTGATAGATTTTGGCATCGAGCGCATTCATGACGTTTGCCTGCGTCGAGAGGTGGATCTCGATGTCCGGGGCTATTTCTTTTGCCAGGCTCATGACGCCAGGAGTTGCGATGATAAAGGCGTCTGGCTTCATCGCCGATATAGTTTGTAAGTGGCGCTTTAGCGGCTCTATTTGCGAATTAAAAGGAAACGCGTTTACCGTCGCGTAAAATTTCTTGCCTTTTGCGTGCGTGTATTCGATGGCTTCTTTAAAGCTTTCAAGGTTAAATTCGCGCGCCGAACGAGTGCGAAGCGAAAAGCTCGCAACAGAAGCGTAAACCGCGTCCGCACCGTACTCTAGAGCTATTTTTAGCTTGATTAAATTCCCCGCGGGAGATAAAAGCTCGGGCTTTAGCACTATTTTTTGCCCAAACTTTCTATCAGAGCTTCGATATCGTCGTTGCTAACGAGGTTTTCGGTGTGCGTATCGCCCGCGATATGTACGGCCGAGGCTACGCGCTTCTCGTCGTCGATCTTGCCCTCAAATAGGCTGCTCATATACTTGCTAAGCGCGCGCATGACGTTAATTACGCGCTCGATCTTTTGACGGTGGATGTCTTGATACTGCATCATGTCCATCGCCATCATGATCTCGTCTTCCGCCATTCTTACGTTATCTAGCGTCGTTTCCGCGGAGCTTTTTAGGGCGTTATTTTTCTCTAGCGCCTCAGAAAAAGTCGAGATATTTGGGAATTTTTCATGTAGTTTGGTAAAAATTTCGATATTAGTCTCTATACCGCTGATAATCTCGCTAAGTCCGCTCTCCGCGTCCATTGAAAAGTTATTGATCGCGTCAAGCTTGTCAAACATCTGCGTAGCTTTTTCTTCGCTGTCCTTCGTGACGTCGTCTAGCTGATGAACCATCTTGTGATCATCCGTCGGTGGAGGCGGAGGCCACGATATGTTTGAGGATGCTCTATAGTCACCGTCAAATTTGACATCATCATCTTTGCGCTCCACTACTTCTTTGTCGGCAGCATTTAGGTCTAAATTTTCATCTCCGCTAGCTTGCGCGTCGCTCTCGTCTGCAGCTACGACGTCATCCAGATCGCCCGCCATCAAGGCGTCAAGTTCTTCTTGCGTCATAAAAACTCCTATTTAAATTTGGGCTGATTATATAGAAAATTAACGAAATATAAGTTTAAAAACCCAAACTTTATCCTTAAATTTATTAAATTTTAGGTAGCATTTGCAAAATATTTAAGGATAAAAATGAGAGTCGATCTGCACAACCACACGCCGCTTTGTAAACACGCCGTGGATAAGCCTAGAGAGTATGTTTTAAGCGCGATAAATTCGGGCTGCGAGTATTTTGGATTTAGCGATCACGCGCCGATGAAATTTGACGAAGCGTACCGTATGGAATTTTCGCAAATGCCCTCTTACGAGAGCGAGATTTTGCGCCTCAGAGACGAATTTGACGGACGGATCAAAATTTTGCTCGGTTACGAAGTCGATTTTTTAGAGGGCTTTATGGACGAGCGGGTTTTAGCGCGCAGGGTCGATTACCTCATCGGTTCGGTGCATTTTTTAGGCGGTTGGGGCTTTGATAATCCCGAGTTTATAGGCGAATATAAAAAGCGCGACATAGATCAAATTTGGCGGGATTATTTTTACTGTATCGAGAAAATGGCAAAGTCGGGTAAATTTGACATCGTCGGGCATTTTGATTTGCTAAAAGTATTTAAATTTATGCCAAAAACAGACGTTAGAATCCTCGCTAAAGACGCCATCGATGCGATAAAAAAGGCAAATTTGACGGTCGAGATAAATGCAGCCGGCTTTAGAAAACCCATCGGCGAGCAGTATCCCAGCGTAAATTTACTAGAAATGATCGCCGAAAAAGAGATCCCTATCACGTTTGGCTCGGACGCGCACGCAAAAGATCAAGTCGGTCTAAACGGCGAAAAATGCGAGCAAATCGCTAGAAATTTGGGCTTTAGCAAGTGTGCGGTATTTAAAAACCGCGACAGAGAATTTGTAAAATTTTAGATCGGGTAGAAAAAATTATTTAAATTAATCTTAAAAGTAAAATTTTATGATAAAATTACAAAATCAATAAACACAGGAGTGAAAAATGGGAAAATTCGTAAAAAGCGTCGATCATTTTTTTGATTTTTGCAAAGAACACGAGGTTAAATTCGTGGATTTTAGATTTACCGATATGAACGGCGCTTGGCACAGCATATCTTATAACATAAAATTCGTAGAAAAAGATCATTTCGTAAACGGAATACCGATGGATGCGAGTTCGCTAGGAGGGTGGCAACCGATCGAAAGAAGCGACATGCTGATGTGCCCTGAGGCGACCAGCGCCTTTTTAGATCCTTTCACCGCCGACGTTACGGTCGTGGTTTTTGCCGATATTTACGACATTTACAAGGGTCAAATTTACGAAAAATGCCCGCGTTCGATAGCCAAAAAAGCCATGGCCTACGTAAAAGAGAGCGGCATGGGCGACGTTGCGTATTTCGGGCCGGAAAATGAGTTTTTTATATTTGATAACGTAAAAATAGTAGATAGCCCAAACTGCGCGATGTTTGAAGTGGACAGCGAAGAGGGCGAATGGAACGACGCTAGAGACTTTAAAGACAGCTACAACACAGGCCACCGCCCAAGAAGAAAAGGCGGCTATCTAATGACGCAACCGACTGATAGCATGGTCGATCTGCGCGCCGAGATGATGCAGGTTTTAGAGCAAGTTGGCCTCGAAGTCATGCTAGGACATCACGAGGTCGCGCAAGGACAAGGTGAGCTGGGAGTTAAATTTGGTACGCTTCTCGAGGCCGCCGATAACGTGCAAATTTACAAATACGTCGTCAAAATGGTCGCACACCTAAACGGAAAAACTGCGACCTTTATGCCAAAACCGCTCTACGGCGACAACGGTAGCGGCATGCACGTGCATCAGTCTGTATGGAAAGACGGCAAAAATTTATTCTACGGCGAGGGGAAATACGCAAATTTAAGCGATTTTGCGCGCTGGTACATCGGCGGAATCCTAAAACACGCAAGGAGCGTAGCGGCGTTTACAAACCCGAGCACAAACAGCTACAAACGCCTAATACCGGGCTTTGAAGCGCCTTCTATCCTAACGTATTCTAGCCAAAATCGCTCCGCCTCGATCCGCATCCCATACGGTTCTGGAGAAAAATCGGTCCGCGCCGAGATGCGCTTCCCTGACGGTACGGCAAACCCGTATTTAGCCTTTTCAGCGATGCTGATGGCGGGACTTGACGGCGTAAAACACAAGATGGAACCGGTCGGCCCGATGGATGAAAATTTATTTAAACTCACGCTTGACGAGATCCGGGAACGCGGTATCGAGCAGCTTCCTCATACGTTGAGAGGCAGCCTAGAGGCGCTAATTCGCGACAACGAATATTTGCGTCCAATAATGACACCGACGTTTATAAACGCGTATCAGCATTATAAATTCGAGAGTCAAGTATGGCCGTACGAAGCGCGACCTACTCCATACGAGTTTAAAACCTGCTTTTCTTGCTAAATTTAAGGGACTATAAAATCCCTTTTTAGTTTTTCAGTCAAATTTTGACCTTTTTTAAATTTGGGTCAAATTTGACTTTTTTTGTGATTTTAATGAACGCAAAATTTGTCAAAATAAATCAAATTTGAGGCTAAATTTGAAAAACAGCGGCTTTTTGTCTTGACAAATCAGCCTTTTTTATATATAATCACGTTTCGTTTTTTGAAAAATTGTCTTGTTAGCTCAGTCGGTAGAGCATTTCACTTTTAATGAAGGGGTCGCTGGTTCGAGTCCAGCACAGGACACCATTT
>CAUPXB010000005.1:0-113839 GCA_963515555.1 uncultured Campylobacter sp.
AAGCGGATAAATCTCAAAAATCAGCTTAAATTTGACGAAAAATACAGATCGCGGCCTACCAAATCAGCCCGAGCTTAAAACTCCGCTATCCTCGCTTTTAAAAGCTTGCAGTCGCTATCGTTGCCAAATTTACACCCCTCCGCGATGGACTCGAATTTTTCGTAAATTTCGATATTTTTCTCGTAGTTTTCAAAGCCTAGAGCCCTGCAACCGTCGTCGTTGCCGAGCTTGCAAGCGCGCGAATAGCCGTCGTACGCGTCATAAACCGCAAACTCCACGCCCTGCGCGTGCTCGTAAACGTAACCCAGAGCGTAGCAGCCAAGTGCGTTTTTCATGTAGCACGAGGTGTCAAAGGCCTTGTACGCGCTTGCTAGATCGCGCTCTGCACCCAGCCCCTCGTGCATCATCCTGCCGTAGTTGTAGCAGCCCGCGCCGTCAAATTTCCTGCACGCTTTGGCGTATAAATTTACGGATTTTTTTAGATCGTTTTGCGATTCGTAGATGAGGCCTAGGTTATTGCAAGCTGCTTCAGAGCCTAGTTCGCAGCCTTTTTCATAGAGGCGAAATATTTTATTTTCGTCTTTAGCGCCGAAAATTTCCTTGACGTTTAAAAGCGCGAGGTTAAAGCAGCCCGTGCCGTTTCCCAGCTCGCACGATTTTTCAAAGAAAAACTCGGCTTTTTCGTTGCTTTTCTGGGCTCCAAGCCCGCTAAAGTGCATACTGCCTAGCGCCACGCAGCTCATCGCGTCGCCCTCCTCGCAAAGCGGCGATAAAATCTTAAAAGCAGCGTCATAGTCGGCATTTTCGATAGCCTGTCTCGCGGCCTCCTCGCGCTTAGAAAATCGCTTCTCGTTCTGCGTTTGCCCATTTTGCTCGCCCAGGCTATCGATACCTAGTCCAAAATTCGGATTTGAGGCCGTTAGCGCGCTAAAAAACGCCGCTAAAATCAATAAAATTTTCAAAACCCGCTCCTTGTTTTTATATCTAGTCTTGTTTTGATAGTCAAATTTGCCCGTCAAATTTGACAAGGGGCGGGTAAATGCAAGCGTTCAAATTTAAACCAAACTCTGTTCGTCAAATTTAACGCCTAAGGACCAAACTTGACGCCGTTTACCAAGCAACCAAATTTAGCCTGCTAGCTAGACTTGCTCAAAACGGACTAAATTTTATACTCAAACTCCTCGCTCGGAAACGATTTTTTTCTAACCTCGCAGGCATAGGCTTCGACCGCCGTTCGCACCAAATTTGCTCCGTCGAGATAGCGCTTTACGAATTTTGGCTTAAACTCGTCGAAAAACCCGAGCATATCGCTCCACACGAGCACCTGCCCGTCCACGTCGACACCCGCGCCGATACCGATGATAGGCATCTGCACGCTTTTTGCGACCTTTGCCGCAACTGGACTTAGCGTGCCCTCGACCACGGCCGAAAACGCTCCAGCGCGCTCGAGCGCCTTCGCCTCTTCGATCAGGCGTAACTCGTCAGCCTCGCTGCGTCCTTTTATCTTGTAGCCACCCTCGTTTCGCACAAACTGCGGCATAAGCCCGATGTGAGCCATCACGTTTATACCCTCGCCCACAAGCCTTTTTACGATAGGAGCGGCTTTTAGACCGCCTTCAAATTTGACTGCGTCTGCGCCCGCTTTGATAAATTTCGTCGCGTTTTTTAGCGCAGATTTTTCATCCTGATAGCTGCCAAATGGCATATCTGCAACAACAAAAGCATGCTTGGCGCCCTGCAAAACAGCCTTAACATGATAAAGCGCGTCGTCCATTTTTAGGCTTAGCGTGTCTTTTTTACCGTTAAAACTCATGTTTAGACTGTCGCCGACCAAGATAATATCGACGTAATCGTCAAAAAGCCGCGCAAAAAGAGCATCGTAAGCTGTGATCATAACGATGGGCTCAACGCCCTTTTTGTTAATTATATCATAAATTGTAACTTTTTTGTCATTTTTTAACATAAATTCCTCCTTAAATTTAGGTATTTTATTTTTAATTTTATCAAAAAAATGTTACAATCACGATAATAGTTTTAAGGAAAGTAAATGGGAATACTAAGAAGCCTCGAGATAGACTACTCTTACGACATCGTGGAGGAGTTTTTGTCGCATTACTCCTTGATGTGCGATCTGATGGAACCGCTCATCATAGGGCTCACCAGACCGGATAGGTATAGTGGCTATATCGGCGAGCTTTTTAGAATTTTTCATAATATTAAGTCTGCTGCAGGCTTTATGAAGCTTGATCCTATACTAAAATTAACTACGCTAGCAGAGGAAATTTGCGGCGAAGCAAGGGATCTACAAGGACCCGCAAACGATGACTTTGTAGACTGGTTGCTTTTATTGAGCGACCAGTTTAATAGATATAAAAACGATATAGAAAACGATGCCGAGTTTTTCAGTCCGTTGGACGCCAATATCGTAAAAATCCCTCAAAAACTAGACGTTTGACAAAAAATACAAAAAATAATATAATCCACAACCTTTAAAACGAGGCTAAATTTAGCCTATTCTTACGGGAGCGACTTGGCTTCGACAGGAGCAGAGCGGTCACGGTGGCACGTCGCTTTGAGCAAAGCGTAAAAAGCTCAAATAAATTTAAACGCAAACAACGTTAACTACGCTCCTGCTTACGCTAAAGCTGCGTAAGTTCAGTTGAGCCTCGCCTAGTCCGATACTAGCTAAGATAACAGCGAGTAACCCTAGCTAGCGTAGGTTGGCGGCCTGACGAGCTGCTAGCCGAAATCTTGTCTTAGTCTAAAATAAGGTTTTGGAAAGTGAGCCCTTTTAGATGAAATTTTCACTTTTGCTAAACGTGTAGAGGCTGCGATCGGTTTGTTTTTGGACAGGGGTTCGATCCCCCTCGCTTCCACCATCTATCATTTTTATGCACCATCAATTACTGTCACAATACTCCAAAAAATATGAGCCCTAAAACCTCTCTTGTTTCATTATAATATTTGACGCGCACTTAAGCATGCATGACTAACTCAAAATAACATAAAAACAAAGCTATTGCTGAATTTACTGCAAGCAACCCATCTTTTAAATTTAAACAAGAAATCAAAGATGCCGTAATCAAATTTAGATTAATGCAAAATTGGATATTTTCGTATATCCGCATATTTTGAAAAATTTAACAAATTAAGTATCATAAAAATTTGGACAAATTTAACCTAGTTAAAAAAGGTAAATTCGACGATAAAATTTGAGAAAAAGTAGAGTAAAATTTGAAGTTAAATTTAAAAAGGGGTCTTACGACCCCTTGGCTACTTTATTACAGCCATCTTTCTGCGCATATACGCGATCCTGCTTTGTAACGGGAGGTGTTTAGGGCAGTTATCCTCGCAACCTAGCAAAGTCATACAGCCAAACACGCCGTCATCATCGCCGATAAGCTCGTAAAAGTCCTCGTCGGTTCGTTTATCGAGTGCGTCGATTTTAAATCTAGCTACGCGGTTAAGTCCTACCGCACCGATGAAATCAGGCCTCATGATAGCCGTACCGCACGCAGCTACGCAGATACCGCATTCGATGCAGCGGTCAAGCTCAAACACCTCTTGCGCCACTTCAGGCTCGACTTTTTCCTCAAGCTTAGATATATCGGTCTCGTGGTCGGTGTGTATCCAACTCTCCACGCGCTTACTCATCGCGTTCATCCAGTTGCCCGTGTCTACGCTTAGGTCTTTTAGTAGTTTAAATACTGGCAGAGGCATAAGCTCGATCACGCCGTTTGGATAGTCTTTGGTTAGCGTACGGCAAGCAAGCTTTGGTGTACCGTTAACTAGCATACCGCAGCTACCGCAGATACCGGCGCGGCAAACGAAGTCAAAGCTAAGATCCGGGTCAAATTTCTCGCGAATTTGATTTAACGCTATAAAAAGCGTCATGCCGTCGGTTTCTTCTAGCTCGTAGGTCGCGAAATGCGGCTTTGAAATTTTGCTTAACGGATTATATTTAAATGCTTTTATGGTTATTTTTCTACTCATATCCTATTCCTGCTCTTTCGTTTGGTGCTTTATATTTAGGCTGAAGATCATAGTGCATTAGCGCTTCTTGGATCTCGTATCTACCTTTGCCTTCGGCTTCCATTTTGGCGCGGATCTCATCGACCTGCGCTTGGCGTACGGCACTGTCCGGGTGCTCGATGATGTTACCCTTGGCTCCGTATCCGCGGAATGCCGGCGGAATTTCCATTTTCATAATATCAAGCGGCTCATACACGATAGTCGGTAGCGTATCGCCCTCTTTCCAGCTAGTTAGAGTTCTGTTTAGCCAGTTTAGGTCGTCGCGTTTCGGATAGTCCTCGCGGCAGTGCGCTCCGCGGCTCTCGGTGCGATCAAGCGCGCCTTTTGCGATACAAAGGGCTAGTTTTAGCATCTTTGGTACGCGGTAGGCCTCCTCAAGTTCAGGGTTACCAAACAGCGCCTTGTTTGTGACTTTGACGTCTAAAGATTGCTTATAAAGCTCTTCTAGCTCTTTTACCGCTACGGCTAGACCTTCACCTGTTCTAAAGATCGCTACGTGCTCCCACATGATGTCTTTCATCTTGTTTTTGATCTCAAATACGTTAAATTTGCCCTCTTTTTCGACAAGGCTCTTTAGATAGTCTTCTTCTTTTTTAACGAATTTTTCGATATCGTTAGTGTTTATCTCGATCTCGTGCTTACCGCAGTAGTCGGCAAAATAATCACCCACGATCATGCCTGCGACGACAGTTTCAGAAACGGAGTTGCCGCCTAGGCGGTTAAATCCGTGCATATCCCAGCATGCAGCCTCGCCGGCGCTAAATAGACCCGCTAGCGTCGGGCTCTCGCCGGTAGGCTTAGTTTTTATGCCGCCCATAGAGTAGTGCTGCATAGGCAGGATCGGCGCCCAGCCTTTACCGCGCTGTCGTCCGTTCTCGTCGGTATACACTTCGGTATCGGCAGGATCGATACCGTTAAAGATTTCGCAAATCTCTTGAACGTCGCGTAAGTTTTTCTCGATATGCTCGCGTCCTAGGATCGAGATATCTAGCCAAACGTGATAGCCATAAGGGCTAGGTACGCCTTTACCTGCGCGGATATGCTCCATGATGCGGCGGCTTACGACGTCGCGGCTAGCTAGTTCTTTTTTCTCAGGCTCGTAGTCGGGCATAAAGCGATATCCGTCTACGTCGCGTAAAATTCCGCCGTCGCCGCGGCAACCTTCTGTTAGTAAGATACCGCTCGGAACGATCGGAGTCGGGTGAAACTGCACCGCTTCCATATTTCCTAGTTGCGCAACACCCGTTTCAAGAGCGATAGCAGCGCCAATACCTTCACAAACTACGGCGTTTGTAGTGTGTTTATAAACCCTACCGTAGCCGCCCGTGGCGATTAGCGTGCCTTTTGCGACGTATGCCGTGATCTCGCCGTTAACTAGATCACGAACGATCGCGCCGTAACAGCGGTTGTTTGCGTGGATTAGCGCGATAGCTTCTTTTCTATCGTGGATTTCGACGTTATGTTTTAGAGCTTCGTTTGCTACGGCAAAAAGCATAGTGTGACCGGTGGCGTCGGCCGTAAAGCATGTTCTCCATTTTTTAGTTCCGCCAAAGTCGCGGCTGTGGATGAGTCCGTGGACTTCTTCTTTTTCTACGATAGTCGTTTTTTGAGCGTTGATGATAGCGCTTCTCTCGCCTTTTGTGATACGAGTCCAAGGCACGCCCCAAGCGGCTAGCTCGCGGATAGCCTTAGGCGCAGTTTGACAAAACATACGTGCAACTTGCTGATCACAGCCCCAGTCGCTACCTTTTACCGTGTCGGCAAAGTGCACATCCTCATTGTCGCCTTCGCTCATTTTTGAATTTCCTAAAGAGGCTTGCATACCGCCTTGCGCAGCCGCAGAGTGCGAGCGCTTAACCGGAATTAGGCTTAAAACTACCGTACTTAGCCCCTTTTCTCCAGCGGCAACGGCAGCTCGAAGCCCCGCTAGACCGCCTCCGATAACTAATGCATCATAATATTTTACGTTCATTTTTTAAAGCTCCTTTTCCTAAAGACTGATCCACACGAAATCGGCGATCAGCGCGATGACCGCGAGCACTCCAAAAACAGCAAATATCGCGGTTTTGGCTTTATTTCTTTTTGCGAACATCTCTTGTTTGTTTACTCCGTCGATACTTACCCATTTTACATATAGGCGGTACATTCCCACGCTAGCGTGAACAACCATAAATAAAAGTAGAGCGAAGTAGAAAATTTCTAGTTGATGAAATGCAGCCGCTGATTTATCGGCAGTGATGTGCCCGCCGAAGATTATATCGACTAGGTGCGCGCTAGCTGCGAAAAATAGAGCAAAACCGGTCAAAAACTGAAACCACCAAAGCGTAGTGTCAAGATGCTTCATGCGGTCTTTGTGACCTCTAAACATGATGTATTGTCTGTAGTTTGCAGGGAATTTTCTCATCGCTAAAAATGCGTGAGCGATAAAAACGACGAATATTATCGCAGCGATAACGTTAGTGATCCACCATGTAGCCTCGCCGAATAAAAATTTAGCCTCCGCAAAACCTACAACGGCGTTAAATGCGCCCTTGCCGAATAAAATGGTAGAGGTAAATACCATGTGACACAAAATAAAACAGGCCAAAATCAGTCCCGTTATACTTTGCCATCTGTCCCAAACGGCAGGAGTACGACTTTTTTTCGTATCCGCTTGCCTACCTAAGAAGCCCTCGATTAGCCCACTCATGAGCCCTCCTATAAAATTGAAATAAATTATCATAACTTAAGAGAAAATTAAATTATGATACTAGAAAAACGGTGTAATAGTATCGCAAATTACTTTAAAAACCTTTTAAAATTTTGTATATTTTTTATTTAAGATAATATAAAGGAAAATGCCGCACGCAAACATTAAAAAGGATAGTATCTGCCCCATAGAAAGATTTAAAAATACAAAGCCGATACCGAAATCAGGCTCCCTAAAGAACTCGCAGACAAATCTTGCAAAGGTATAAAGTATGGCATAAAGAGCGATGAGTTCGCCGTCAAATTTTTTAAATTTTCTATAAACAAAAAGGATAGCAAAAACCGCAAGCCCTTCTAAAATGGCTTCATAAATTTGCGATGGATGGCGCATCTGTCCCGCGACGTTGATCGCCCATGAGACGTCCGTGATACGACCGAAAAGCTCTTGATTTAAAAAATTTCCTATGCGACCGAAAAAATATCCAAGCGGAATACTAAGCGCGACGAGGTCCAAAAGCTGCCACAAATTTTGCTTAAATTTACGGCAAAAGGTCCATGTCGCTATCAAAAACCCGACCACAGCGCCGTGATAGCTCATGCCGCGGATACCGACGAATTCGCCGTTGTGAAAGGGGTTAAAAATCTGCCAAGGGTGAGTGAGATAATAAGCGGTATTTGGATCGTAAATGACGATGTAGCCCAGCCTTGCACCCAGTATCACGCCGATTTCCACCCAAAAGAAATAGTTATCAAGCAGCGAATTTGAAATTTGCATATTATCGCGCTTGACGATAAATTTAGCCACGCCGAGCGCCACGAGTAGCGCTAGGACGTACATTATCCCGTACCAGTGCACCTTGATGCCAAATAGCTCAAATGCGACCGGATCGAAATTTATATAAAAGTCGTTCCACCAACTCATCTAGGTACGACTTTGACTTTTAGCGTATTTTCTATGCCGCTCGCAAAATCCTCAAAAAGATAGCCCATCGCGCGGTAAAATTTGCTTCCCGCTTCATTTTGCAGGACGGGGGCCAGCTTTTTTGCGTACGGTAGTAGATACGAGCTTAGCAAAACGCCCAAAATTTCCTTCGTTAGCTCGTCTTGTTTTAGCTCGACGACGGATGAGAAAAACGAAAGCTCGTTCGTTAGGCTATCAAGCGCGCTGACATTTAAATTTGGGCTAAATTTGCACTTTTTATAAAAGCCTTCAAGGCGCGCCTTATCGCCCTCGAAAAAAAACTCCGCGTTAAAATATTTTTTCAAATTTGCAAAGTCTTTCGCGATATCTTCGATGCTCTCGCCATTTATCGACTCCTCGTATAGTGCGCGTCCTTTGGCGTTTGCTTCGCTATCGTTTGTTATTATCCATTTTGGATTTTTATTTAGCTCGCTAAAAAGCTTCGCGCTCGGCGGCAGAGCGAAATTTAACGCAAATATCCTTGCGATCACGGCGTAAAATTTACCTAAATTCATCTTTTTCCTTTTTTGATTTTTGCGGGATTTTACAAAATTTAGGCTAAATTTTAGATTTGCTTAAATCGTAATCTGATCGAATTTAATACGACCGTGACCGAGCTAAAGCACATCGCAGCAGCGCCGTAAACAGGCGTTAGCATGAGTCCTAACGGCGCCAAAACTCCCGCCGCAACCGGGATGCAAACGGCGTTATAAACAAACGCCCAAAACAAATTTTGCTTTATCGTTTTTATCGTCTCGTTGGCTAAATTTATCGTAGCGACCGCGCTTTTTAGGTCATTTTTTACTAGCACTATGTCGCCGGCCTCTTTTGCGATGTCCGCGCCGCTACTCATCGCGATGCCGGCATTTGCTTGTTTTAGCGGTGCGGCGTCGTTGATACCGTCGCCGACAAACAGCACCGCACCCTCTTCTTGCAGGCGTTTTATGGTTTCAAATTTTTCATTAGGCAACATACCGGCAAAGACCTTTTCTACGCCTAGCTTGCACGCTACGTTTTTAGCGGTGAAGGCGTTATCCCCGGTTAGCATCACCGGCGTTACGCCGGCGCTTTTTAGGCTTTGCATAGCCTGCACGGCGTCGTCCTTTACCCTGTCGCTAAGCGCTATAAATCCAACGTAAATTTTATCCACGGCTGCGAGTATTACGCCGTTTCCTTCGTTTTGTGCTTTGGCAATTTGCTCTTTGGCCTGCGCGCTTATCTCCACGCCAAGCTCGCTCAAAAATGCCTCGTTGCCTGCTATCACGCTATCATCGTCGCTCTTTACGCCGCGTCCCGCGATATTTTCAAAGCCCTTTTCGTCGCCTAAAATTTTAAGCCCTAGCTCGTTTGCGTATCTAACGATAGCAGTTGATATCGGGTGCGAGCTTTTGGCCTCTAGCGCGGCGATTTTGGCTAAATTTTCATCGTTTATATCGGTAAAATTTACCGAAATTTCGCCCTTAGTTAGCGTGCCAGTTTTATCAAATACCGCGTATTTCACGCCGCCAAGAACCTCTAAAACTTCGGGATTTTTGATGAGGATTCCGTTTTTAGCGCCTAGAGATAGCGAGGAGACGATAGCTATCGGGGTAGCTAACCCCAGCGCGCAAGGACACGAGATAATCAGCACGCAAACCGCGCTTAGCACGCCTTGCAGCGCATTTCCCGTAAGCGCAAACCACGCAAAAAACGTAACGACGGCGATAGCGATCACGCTAGGCACGAAGATATTTGCCACGCGGTCGGCAAAGCGGCTAATAGGCATCTTTTTGCTCGACGCGTCGCTTAAGAGTTCTAAAATTTGCGACAAAAGCGTCTGGCTAGCGAGCTTTGTAACCTTTACGTTGATGTAGCCGTTTAAATTTATAGTTCCGGCATTAACCTCGTCGCCTTGTTTCTTGTAGACGGGCAGGCTCTCGCCCGTTAGCATCGAGGTATCGATCTCTGCGCCGCCGTTTATCACGACTCCGTCGCAAGGCACCGCGTAGCCACTCTTTACGACCGCGATGTCGCCTATTTTTAGGCTCACGGCATCCACTTCCAGCGCGCTGCCGTCTTTTTGTAGTACGAGAGCGGTCTTTGGCGACATATTCATGAGAGATTTTATATAATCGCCTGCCCGAGCTTTTGAGCGCTCTTCTAAAAATTTACCCAGCAGCACGAAAGCCGTTATCATAGCCGCGCCCGAGACGTAGAGGTGGCGCATGTTTTCAGGTAGGCGCTCGCCCGCGATAAAAACTCCCATCGAGTACGCAAGCGCCGTGCTTGTTCCCAGCGCGACGAGTACGTTCATGTCGAAGTTTTTGTTTTTCAGCGCGCCGTAAGCATGGATGAAAAAATCCCGCCCGCACGTAGCTATCGTAATAAAGGCAAGTGCCAGCATGATAGCTGATTTTGCCACACTTGGCTGCTCGCTCATCTCAATCGCCATGATCACCGCGCTAAAAGCTGCAGCGGCTAGGAAATTTCGGCGTAAATTTAAGATATGTTTCTCGCGTTTGGCTTCAAATTCCGCTAAATCCTTTGCCACGCCGTAGCCTAGTTTTTTTATTTTTTCCTCTATCGCGGCTTGCACTTCGGCGCTTTCTATGATAAATTCACCCGAGCCGTTTGCAAAGCTGACCTTCGCATCTATCACGCCCGAGATCTTTTTAGTTACGCGCTCGATGGCGTTTGAGCAGTTTACGCAGGTCATGCCCGCGATGTTTAGTTTGATATTTTGCATCAAATTTTCCCTATGACGCTAAATCCCAAATCATCCAGCTCCTCTTTAAATTTCGCCTCGTCCTTGCCGTCTAAATTTACGCTCACGACCCTTGGTTCTACGCTTAGATCGACCTTTATCTCGCCGTATTCGTCCCCAAGAGCGTTTTTTATGGTGTTTGCGCAGTTTTCGCAGTGGATATTAGCAACCTTAAATTTAGTCATTTTGTCTCCTTTATCATATGGTAGTATTTGTGAGAATTTATGATCATTTCACAGTCGGCTTTAAAGCCCAAACGCTCGTAAAAAGCCATGGTTTTAGGCTTTTTTTCATCGACGATGAGGGCTACTTTTTTGATATTTCGTTTTGGCGCGAGGGTAAAGATAAATTTGATCAGCTCTTTTGCGATGCCTCGTCCGCGAAACCTCTCATCCACGGCAAGACTATCGATATATAGCTCATCCGCAAAGCACTCCGTCTGCGGAACTTCGTTTGAGCCAAGCATACGCAAATGCGTCCTAATGGGTCCATCTAGCGTTTCGATCTCTCCTCCGTCGTAAGCGCAAATCGCACCCGCGATCTCGCCGTCAAATTTGAAAACAAATACGTTGTTGTAGCTTAGGCGGTTTATCTCGCTTCTAAAAAATTTATGCAAAATTTCATCGCTCTTAACAGGATCGCTCACGCCGCTAAGCGTAAAAGCGATGTCCTCCATGGCTAAATTTAACAACTCTATGCAGCGCGCGGCGTCGTCTTTTTGGGCATTTAAAATCATACGAGGATTATAGGACTTAAAGCTAAATTTTTTGCTAATACGCTCAAAACCTCGCGTTTTTAAAAAAATGCAAAATTTTTTTAGATATAATTGGGCAAAAATTTTTAAAGGAACGAAATGGGACGAGCGTTTGAATATAGGCGCGCCGCAAAAGAAGCGCGCTGGGACAAGATGAGCAAAGTTTTTCCAAAACTCGCAAAGGCAATAACCGTGGCAGCTAAAGAGGGCGGCACGGAGCCTGATATGAACCCAAAACTCCGCGCCGCGATAGCAGCAGCCAAGGCGCAAAATATGCCAAAAGACAACATCGACGCGGCGATAAAACGTGCTAGCGGCAAGGATAGCGCGGATATCAAGACCATCTTTTACGACGGCAAGGGCGCTCACGGCGTGCAGATCATCGTCGAGTGCGCTACCGATAATCCGACTCGAACGGTCGCAAACGTCAAGGCGATATTTAGCAAAAACGGCGGCGAAATCCTGCCTAGCGGAAGCTTAAATTTCATGTTTACGAGAAAGAGCGTTTTTGAGCTCGATATGCCCGCAAAAGAGCTTGACGAGATTGAGCTAGAGCTTATCGACTTTGGTCTAACCGAGATCGAGGAAGAAGACGGCGTGCTTTATATCTACGGCGATTACGCAAGCTTTGGCACGCTAAGCGAAGGCATCGAAAAGCTGGGTCTGGAGGCCAAAAAAGCCAGCCTGCAATACATCGCAAACTCGCCCGTAAGCCTAGACGAAGAGCAGATGAACGAACTAGAAAAACTACTCGATAAGCTCGAGGACGACGACGACGTGCAAGCGGTTTATACGAATATCGAATAAATTTAAGGAACAAAATGAGAAACGACGAACTAAAAATCTACGACATCGACGCGACCGAGCTTGCTAAGCTCAAATTTGCCGTGATCCACACCGAAAAAGGCGATATGAAGCTCGAGCTTTACGGCGACGAAGCACCGCAAGCGGTGACGAATTTCGCGCACCTAGCCAAAAGCGGCTTTTACGACGGATTAAATTTCCACCGCGTGATCCCAAATTTCGTGATCCAGGGCGGTTGCCCGCACGGTACGGGCACAGGAGGGCCGGGCTGGCGCATCAAATGCGAGTGCGTAGGCCAAAAGCACAAGCATAAACGCGGAGCCCTATCTATGGCGCACGCCGGACGCGATACGGGCGGCAGTCAGTTTTTCGTCTGCCACAGCGCGCAGCCGCACCTTGACGGCATACATACGGTGTTTGGCCAGATCGTGGACGAGCCGAGCCTAAAGACGCTAGATAGCGTCAGGCAAGGCGACAAGATAAACTCAATCGAAATTTTAGAGAGTTTGTAAAATTTGATGAAATTTGCGGCGGTGGGTAAAATTTGACCAAAAATCGCCGCGATTTTATCTTTTTATATAAATTTATTTGTTAAAATACCTTTTTAATAATTTTTAAAGGACACCTCTTGAACCCAAGCGTTTCAAACGCGGCAAAACCGCAAAAACCTTTTCTTATTAGAATGTTTACCAGCCTAGCGTTTTGGGTGGTTTTCGGCATCGTCGCCGGTATCGCGGTCGGCATGATTTTCCCTGATCTAGGCATCGCGAGCAAGCCGGGCATCGACTACTTTATCAAAGCCTTAAAAGCCCTCATCGGACCGATTATTTTCCTCACGATAGTCTCAGGCATCATCGGACTTGAGAGTATGAAGGAGCTAGGTTCCATCGGACTTAAAGGATTTATCTACTTTGAGGTCGTTAGCACCATAGCGCTTGCAGTGGGAATAATCTTTGGCGAGACGCTAAAACCGGGTCACGATATGCACCTTGACTACACGCAGCTTGACGCCTCTAGCGTAGAAAAATTTACGAGCCAAGCCTCAAATATAGACGCAAATAGCGGAATTTTAGCGCACACGCTTCATATTTTACGCGGCGCGGTACCGGTTGACAGCATCTTCCCTTACGTGCATCTGCTTGATCCGTTTATCAAATCAAACACGCTTCAGGTGCTATTTTTGGCCATAGTGACGGCCGTCGCGATCTCGTTTTTAAAGCACGACTATAAAAAGAATATCCTAAGACCGCTTGAAATCGTTCAGCACTGGGTGCTAAAACTGCTTACGATTTTGATGCTATTTAGCCCGGTTGCGGCATTTTCAGCGATGGCGTTTTTGATCGGTAAATTCGGCATAAACTCGCTTTTAGGTATGCTTGAGTTACTTTTCGTTATGGCGATTGCGAGCTTGTTTTTTATCTTCGTAGTTTTGGGCGTGATTTGCTATTTTGCGAAGGTCAATATCTTTAAATTTATGCGCTTCATCGCAAAAGAAGTCTTGATCGTATTTGCGACGAGCTCCTCAGAGACAGCGCTAGCTCCGCTCATGCAAAAGCTAGAAGCCGCAGGTATCCACAGGGGCGCGGTCGGACTCATCATACCGACTGGATATTCGTTTAACCTCGACTGCACGAACATCTACCTATCGCTTAGCGTTATTTTCCTCGCTCAAGCCTTCGGTATCCCGCTAACAGTCGAGCATCTGATACAAATTCTCGTCATCTTGATGGTAACGAGCAAGGGCGCCGTCGGCGTCACGGGCTCTGGATTTATCATACTTGCGGGTACGCTTGCCGCGCTTCCTAGTGCAGGTATCCCGGTCGTTACGGTTGCTGTGCTGCTCGGCGTGGATAAGTTTATGTCCGAGATGCGCGCGGTCGGAAATCTCTGCGGTAACGCCGTAGGCTGCCTAATCATCTCGATCTGGGATAAAAAAGTAGATATGGAGAAATTCCGCTACGCACTCGATCACCCGGACGAGTTTCACTTCCATTCGTAAATTTAAGGCGGTGGGCTTTTAGCTCATCGCCTCTTTTTTCAAACTACTCAAATTTAAAATTCGTATTTAAAGCCCGAAATCCTACCCTTGTCGTCAAATTTGATCAAAAGCTCTTTGTCAAATTTAGCTACGATTTCGTCTTTGGCTTTTTTAAAAAATCCGCCTTTTTCGACGTTTTCATCAAATTTGACTCCGTTAAATTCCAAAAAGCTTTTGATGAAAATTTTATGATCTACGTCGTGATTTTGTATGCAGCCGCTTGCTGTTTTGACAAACTCGTGCGCGCTAAGAGGCTCAAAAAGCGAGGTCGGCGCGTCAGTGATAGCCACAAACGCGCAGCCCTTATCGTGCCTGCAGCCGTAGTAGCACAAATTTTCGTCAGCGGCCCCGCACGCTGCGATACACAGCGTATGGCCGTTAAAGGTTTCATCCAGCTCAAAGCTAGGCTCGCTAAAAGCCTGCAAGCCCCACTCCGTCCCTGCGCGCAACACCTCTGCAGAAAACCGCGTCGCCTCCTCGCCGAAGTTATTTACGTTCGCGTGTCCCCACAGCCACGTGTCGCTCACGTTTGACTCGCTGCCGATAAACTGTATTTTATAAATTTGATCGCCGAAAGCTATCTCGCAGCTGTCAAAATCCACGTTCCAGTCGAGGTTGCCGACGATATCCGCAAATCTATTTTGCACGGTCGCCATCTTGCCCAGCGTCGCCGAAAACACCTGATGAAAGTCCGAAAGATCGCTCACGTAGCGTAAATTTCGCATTTTTGCTCCTTTAAATTTAGTTTGCGAATTATACCGATTAAATTTTAAACTTGCCGAAAAATATTAAAATTTTATTTTAAGCTTAATTAAAAGATAGTATAATTTCATAAATTTTATCTCAAATTTAGGAGCAAACATGGACATAGTCGAGAGATTTTTACGCTATACGAAGATCAACACCACCACAAACCGCGAAGCGGGCGCGGCGGGCATTATGCCATCTAATCCAACCGAGCACGATCTGGCAAAGCTGATAGAAAGCGAGCTAAAGGAGCTTGGCCTGCAAAATATAAAAAGACGAGAAAACGCCATAACTACGGCCGTTTTGTCGTCAAATTCCTCTAAAAAGCTGCCGTCCGTGGCGTTTTTCGCGCACCTTGATACTAGCGCCGAGCAAAAAAACGATACGAAAGCGCAAATCGTACGCTGCGAGGGCGGCGACGTCACGCTAAATAAAGAACTAGGTATCGCGCTCAAACAAAGCGAATTTCCGGAGCTTGCTAACTACGTCGGAGACGATCTCATCGTAACTGACGGCACCAGCCTGCTAGGCGCGGACGACAAGGCTGCGATCGCCGCCATCGTAAATGCCGTGCAGTTTTTCATACAAAACCCGCAAATTGAGCACGGCGACGTGACGTTTGGCTTTTTACCCGACGAGGAGCAAGGCCTGCGCGGAGCCAAGGCACTTGATATCTCGGAGATCAAGGCCGACTTTGCTTACTGCCTGGACTGCTGCGGCATAGGCGAGCTGATTTACCAAAACTGGAACGCTGGCGACGCGGTCGTGACCTTCGTCGGGCAGTCTGCGCACCCGATGAATGCCAAAGGTAAGCTAGTAAATTCCTTGCTGCTTGCACACAAATTTATCTCGATGCTACCCGGCGGCGAAGCACCCGAGTACACGGACGGCGTCGAGGGCTACTACTGGGTCAAGGAGCTATCTGGCAACAGCGCAAAGACCGTGCTAAAGCTCGACGTTCGCGAATTTAACGAGGCAAAATACGCGCAGCGCATGGCGTTTTTACAGGATTTAGCAGACTCGTTTGCTAAAATTTACGGCGCACACAGAGTGCAGATCAGTCTAAAAGACCGCTACAAAAACGTATTTAACTACCTAGCTGACGGCGAAAACAGCCTACCCGTCGTCGCGGCAAAGCAGGCCTACGCTCGGCTAAACATAGAGTCAAAAGTTATCCCGATGCGAGGCGGCTACGACGGTGCGGTCATCTCGGAAAAAGGCATACCGTGTCCGAATCTCTTTACCGGCGCGCACAACTTTCACTCCATCTACGAGTACCTGCCGGTAAAATCGCTACGTGCGGCCAGCAACGTCATCTGCGAGATCGTAAAAATCATAGCAGAGAAATAAATTTGGTCAAATTTGAGGGCGAATTCGCTCTCAAATTTGCAAGTCGCAATCGCCCCCGCTTACTACCTTTATCTACGTTTTTGACCGAATCGCCCAAATTTAAGCTCGCTTTTCGTAAAATGCGAAAGCAAATTTAAATAGGAGCAAATTTGATGAAAAAGATATTTTTACCGCTAATCGCCGCTTCGGCCTTATTAAACGGCACCGATCTAGACGCGCTGCAAAAGGAGTGCGACGGCGAAAAGAGCGCAAGCTGCTACGAGCTTGGAGTCTTGTACGACAACGCTAGGGAAGGAGCCGTGCAGGATTATCAAAAGGCGGCCGAGCTCTACTCAAAGGCGTGCGAGCTAGGTAACGGCGCAGGCTGCTCAAATTTGGGCTTTTTATACGACAACGGAAGCGGCGTAGCGCAGGATAGCAAAAAAGCCTCCCAGCTTTACGCAAAGGCGTGCGATATGGGCGATGAGGCGGGTTGTTCAAATTTGGGCTTTGCCTACGCAAACGGACGCGGCGTCGATCAAGACTACGCAAAAGCCAGCGAATTTTACGCCAAAGCCTGCGAGATGGGCAACGGCGGCGGGTGCTACAATCTAGGAAATCTATACGCGCAAGGACGAGGCGTCAAAGAGGATGCAAACGCGGCCGAAAAATACCTCAAAAAAGCGTGCGAAATGGAGCCCGAGCTAGCCTGCGACCGCTATAAAGAATTTACTCAAAAATAACATTGACCGCCTTTGCGCGGCAAATTTGACTCGGTAAATTTGATAGAAAAAGTACCTGCTTGTGAGATACGAGGCGCGCAAGGATTAAATTTAGCTAATTTTCTAAAATTTAGAGATTTAAAAAAAGGGCGACAAACGCCCTTCACGCAAAGTCGGCAAGGCGCCGACTTTATCAAATTTAACTCTAAATTTAGAGCATAAAAAACGCTATAACACACACGGCTATCGCCATCGCAGGAGCCGTTCGCTTAGCTATCTCGACCGGGCTAACCATAGCTAGACCCGCGCACACGATCGCAGCACCCGCGATAGGAGATGACGAGCGACCTAGCGCGCCCGAGATCGCAGCGGCCATACCTAGCTTATCCTGCGCGAAGCCCAGATCCGCGGCGTGAACGGTGATAGCTTGGTTAAACGCCATAGTAGCGGCGTCGCCAGAGCCCGTAACCGTACCCATGAGATACGGCACGAACGTACCGCCGTAGCGCACGAACTCCTGAGAGTGTTTTAGCCACTCGGTGACCGCGTCGATCGCTCCACACGCCTTTAGACCCGCGACGAAAACGCCGGCCGCGATGATGATACCCATAACCTCGGCGTAGGCGCTACCCATACCGTTAAAAAACTCTTTGGTGATCTTTTCCGGGCTCGTCCACGTGATGAAAACCGCGATGATAGCGCCAAGGATCATAGCCTCGGCCACGCCCATCTTCGTCCATGCTAGCCACGAGATTTTATTTAAGCCGGTGCCGCCGACGACAAGGATAACTAGCGGGATGAGAGGCGCTAGGGCAAAGAGTAAATTTACCTTCGTCTGCGTCGCTTCAGCCGTGTTGCTTGTAGATTTAGGCGAAAAATCCTGCCCTTTTTGATAATCTTTAAAGATAATCGCCGTCAAGCTAATCACGATCAAAACGACGATACCTGCGGCGACGGCGTTTGGAAACTGCACGCCGATCACGTCTTGGACGGTGTATTTAGGCGCTGCTTGAGTAATCTTGCCTGCGGCAAGCAAAGCCTCGTTAGCTTTATTTACCATGTCGGTCACGAAGATATTGTGCGCAGAGCCAGGGCTTAGCACGCCGCCAAACGTACCCGCAAACACAGCAGCCCCCGCCATCGCAGGACGTACGCCAGAGGCCATCAAAAGCGGTATCATCGTAGCCCCGACCGCAGCCGAGCAGCCCGCAGCCGACGGTATCGCGATGTTGATGAGATAGGTGAGCACGAAGGTAGCCGGAATCAGCAAAAATCCGATATTTTTCATCGGCTTCGTAAGTAGCAAAACTAGGTGCTGGTCGCACTTAGTCACCTTCATAACGTAAGCAAAGCCCATACTGGCGCAAATCGCCTTGATAAGGCCGGCGGAAGTCATCGACTTCGTAAAGCTCTCAAGCGCTCCGAGCGGATTTAGACAGACGACGCAGAGCACGAGTCCCACGCCGATGAGCACGGTTTTGGTCTCTCTTTTTTTGACCAATAAAAACACGACGGCGATCAAGCCTATGACCGCACAGATTAGCTTAGCAGTAGCCATTTTGTCCCCTTTCGTTTTGTGTTTTATACCTGTTTCAAATTTGACTCAAATTTGCGCTGCTTGGGTTTTGCGCGCTAAATTTGAGTCAAATTTAATCTTTTTATTTTTGTCGCCGATCGATACTCAATCCAAATTTGAAAGCTTTTCTAAAACCGTTTCAAATTTGAAATTTTCGTCAAATTTGCCGAGTTTTAGCAAGGCTCGTTAAATTTGAGCATGGGCTCAAACGACTAAAATTTAAAGCTATCGCCGACTTTTATGAACTCGGTTTCTTTTTGATACGCCATTTTTAAGACGGGACTATTTTCCATGCCCATCACGGTTGCGTTTTCGCCCTTTAACCTTAGAGCCGTGCCTTCAGGCAGGGCGTAGATCAGGCTTTTTTGATTTACTATCAAAAACTCCTCCAGCCTCTCCTCCCTGCTTTCGCCGTTGTGTCCGGCGATCTTGCCGCTGATAAAATGCGGATTTATCTGATGTGGGAAGATATTTAACGCGTCAAAGCTTTTTGGCATGATGATAGGCATATCGTTTGTCGTCATCATCGTGCTTCCAGCGACGTTCGCGCCCGCGCTCCAACCAAAATACGGTACTCCCGCCTCCACTCTTTGCTTAATCGCATCCACTAAATCAAATTTATAAAGATAGTAAAGCAGCGCGAAGGTATTTCCACCGCCGATACAGATGGCTTTAGCCTCGGCTACGGCGCGCTTTGGATCGCTAAATTTATGGATGGAAGCGATATTTTTGTACTCCAGGCAGTCGATAACCTTTTGCTCGTACTCGTCGTTCGTGCGGCGAACTCCGGCGTACGGGATAAAAAGCACCTGTTCGTCCCAAACTCCGCACTCTTTTAAAAACTCGTATATCCAGTTTTTACAATGCCTAAGATAGCCCGTATCTTTGTAGCTCGAACTGCTTAAAAGCAAAGCCTGCTTCATAAAATCCTCCTAAATTTACAAATTTCATATTCTTAAAACTCAAAAAAGTAATTTAAAATATAAAAATAATATAAAAATTTTTTTTAAATAAAAACTTTAAAACTATATGCTAATAGAGCTTAAAAACCGATAAAAAGTGATAATATTATGAGATTAAATAATATATTTGTTAAAACGCGCTCCGCCGAATTTCAGCATCTCTCAAGCCGCAGGGTTATATCATTATCAAATTTTAACAAGAAAGGGCAAAAATGACGCAGTTTGACGCAAGAAACGTCAGCATGGTGATGGATTTTTACGAACTTACGATGGCGGAGGGGTATTTTAAAAGCGCGGATCAGCCGCGCGTGGCGTTTGACGTTTTTTACCGCAAAGTGCCTAGCGGCGGCGGTTTTGCGATATTTGCGGGACTTGAGCAAATCATTGAGTACGTAGAAAATTTTCGCTTTGAGGATAGCGACGTGGATTATCTGCGCTCGTTAAATTTATTTAGCGAGGATTTTTTGGATTACCTGCGTAAATTTCGCTTTAAAGGTGATATATACGCATTTGCCGAGGGCACGATCATCTATCCGCAAGAGCCTTTTATGACCGTCGTGGCCTCGCCTATCGACGCGCAGCTCATAGAAACCGCGATCCTATCGCAGATAAACCACCAAAGCCTCATCGCGACCAAGGCTAGGCGTATCGTAAAAGCCGCGGACGGCAGGAGCGTGTTTGACTTCGGCGCTAGGCGCGCGCATAACTTCGACGCGGCCGTATACGGCGCTAGAGCGGCCTATATCGGCGGCGCGGACGGCACGGCAACGGTGCTGGCGGCTAAGGCTTTTAGTATACCGACGACCGGCACGATGGCGCACAGCTGGGTGATGTATTTTGGCGACGAATTTGAAGCCTTTAAGCGCTACGCCCTGCTCTATCCGGGCTCCGCTTCGCTGCTCGTAGATACCTACGACGTGCTGCATAGCGGCGTACCAAATGCGATAAAAACGGCAAAAGAAGTACTTGAACCTATGGGTAAGCGCCTAAAAGCCGTTAGGCTAGATTCGGGCGACCTAGCGTATCTATCTAAAAAAACGCGCGCGATGCTAGATGCGGCGGGGCTACAAGACTGCAAAATCATCGTCTCAAACAGCCTGGATGAATACACCATCGCCTCGATTTTAACCCAAGGCGGACGCATAGACGGCTTTGGCGTGGGCGAGCGGCTGATAACGTCAAAAAGCGATCCGGTTTTCGGCGGAGTCTATAAACTAGTCGCAGTCGAAAAAGAAGGCATTTTTAGCCCGCGTATAAAGGTCTCGGAGGCCGTAGAAAAGATGACTAATCCGGGTCTAAAAAAAGTCTGGCGCATATATAAAGGCGGTCAAGCCGTCGCCGATTTGATCACGAATGCGGACGAAACGCCCGACCTCTCAAAACCCTACCGCTACATAGATCCCGATAGGCCGTGGAAGGAGCTGTATTTTGAAGGCTGCACGGCGCGGCAGCTACAAAATCTAGTCGTAAAAGACGGCAAGCGCGCAGCCGAGCCGGTAAATTTATCGCAAATCAGAGACTACGTAAAAAAGCAGCTCGAAAATGAAATTTGGCAGGAGGAGCAGCGCTTTGAAAACCCGCACAAGCACTACGTCGATATGAGCGTGAGTTACTACGAGATGAAGATGGAGCTTTTACGTAGCACAAAAAAATAAATAAAAAAACGGGCGGCTTACTTTTGCGGTAAATTTTATCGCGCAAACACAAGTTTATAGATACGAGAGACTAAGCCGCTCGTTAAATTTTCATATCGACAAAAACAAAAGTAGCAAAATAACGATTTTCGCTTTTTAATATCAATCTATTTATTTGAAATGCGGTCCGACTTTAGAAATTTAACTTGCAGTACCCTTGCAAGTTAAATTTGGATAAAAAAACTAGCTTATTTTGATTTCTCCTCTAGTGCAAATTTTATTTTTTAATATTTTTAAAATCCAAATTTACGCGCAAAACCACCCAAAATGGCATAGAATAAAAAGTATCTGCAAGTTTAAATTTAGCTTGATTTTACGGACTCAAATAGCTTGCAATATTTTATACATATCACAAGATCCGTCGTCCAGTATCGCTTTAGCTCGTCGCGCCTCGCCGCAGCTTTGGCTAGGCTTATTTCGCCTACTTGCTATAATAATTCCTTTGGGCTTATTTACTGCTTTACTGCAAAACTCGTAGATAAAATTTACTGCCATTAGACATTATTTTAATGGTAGATTGTCGCTATCTCTTACAAAATACGGTTTATCTTTAACTTGGATTACTGATCCGTGCTAATAATTTGGCCATTGTATATCATTTTGGCTGATTGGATGTGTAAAATTTTGACTGTTTTTTTGGATAGTCAGAGAAAATATCAGCAAAAAACGCTACTGGTAGTTTCTTTTTGTTGCTGTAACTTGCGGGGATTTTCTATATATTTCTTGAAGTAGTGGCGGACAGAGAGGGATTTGAACCCTCGAGCCCCGGTTAGAAGCTGCACCCTTAGCAGGGGTGTGGTTTCGGCCACTCACCCATCTGTCCACAAAAAAGAAACCGCATTATAATTAAATACCGCTGATATCTTGCTTAAATTTGCGTTTCGCGCCTGTTACTCTCGCACGGAAAGATAATCGAGTAAATTTTGATCAAATTTAAACGGCTCGCCGCGGGCCAAATTTGTAAATTTAATCCTTCCAAAGCCACCATTTCAACTTGGCTTTGTCGGGACGGGACGTATTTGCGTAGTAGCAAACCATACGGTAAACGTAAAGGATGCACCTGTCGCTGCCGCGCCCGAGCGCCTTTGTGCGCTCATACATCTCATCTGGATCCGCGCCCTTTAGCGAAGCGATATCCTCGTAGCCGAGTGCCAGCAGATCGGCCTCGGTCGCCTCGCCAACATAGGGGATTTTCTTAAAATCGCTCAAATTTACCTCAAATTTCTTTTAAGCTCCGCCGAACTCGCCGCTTTGAATGAAATTTCAAATTTCATTCGCGTGCTACGAAGCTCGCTAAATTTTATCTCGCTGCTGTGCTAGCCGGCCGCTCGAGTCGCACTCGCGAGGTAATTTTATTAAAATTTTCGCACGAAAACCGCACTTAAAATAATTTCGCGTCAAATTTTAGGCAAACTCAAGCGTTAAATTTGCCCTAAAATCCTCTCGCAAATTTCGCGTGGATTTTGCGCCTGATAGATCGGCCGACCTACCACGATAAAATCAGCCCCCGCCTCGCGTGCGACGCCCAGATCCGCTACTCGCTTTTGATCTGCTACGCTCTCGCCAAACGGCCGTACGCCAGGGCAGAGCGTGATAAAATTTGCGCTCGTGGCGTCCTTGATTAGGCGGCTTTCGAACGCCGAGCAGACCATGCCGTCAAGTCCCGCTTCGTAGCTCATCACGCTAAATTTTCGCACGGCGTCGCTTAAATTTTGCTCGTAAACCGCGCTAAACTCGGCCTCGTCAAAGCTCGTTAGCGCAGAGACCGCGAGCACTAGCGGGCGCGAAGGCAGCCTATCCAGTCGCTCCATAACTGTAGCCATCGCGCGTTTGCCGCTGCTTGCATGCACATTTATCATATCTACGCCGATTTTAGCGATCTCCTCGGCCGCGTCAGCCATCGTGTTTGGGATGTCGTAGAGCTTTAGATCGAGGAAAATTTTAAAATTTCCGAGCTTTTTTAGCTCCTCGATAAATCCCGCTCCGTCGCGCAAATAGGCTCGCAGGCCCACTTTGAGCCAAATTTTATCGGCCAAACCGGCAAGCTCACTCGCTAGCTGCAAACACTCCCGTTTCGAGCCCAGATCAAGCGCGACGCAGAGCTTCACAGATCTGCCTTTAGCGCGTCTAGCACGCCGTTTATAAATTTCGGTGCCGAGTCGCCGCCCAGCTCCTTGCCGAGCTCGATGCCCTCGTTTATGATTACGGCCTTATCGGTCGGGGTAAATTTCATCTCGTACGCCCCCAGCCTAAGCACGGCGCGCTCGATACTGCCGATCTCGTTTATCTTCCACTCTTTTAGGCGCGCGTTTAGTAGCCCGTCAAGCTCATCCGCATGCTCCAAAATGCCGTGGAAAAGCGACAGTGCGAGGCTTCGCTGATCGTTTCGGATCTTTTTTTCTTCTAAAAATTCCTCGACGAACTCCTCGCTGCAACTACCCATTTCGCGCGCATATAGCAGCGAAACGACGGCCTGCCTAACCTGATGACGAGTCGCCATTTCACGCCTCCAAATTTTTATACAAGCTTAGCATCTCGATCACGCCCGTCATCGCCTCAAAGCCCTTGTTTCCGGCTTTTGATCCAGCTCGCTCGATGGCTTGCTCGATGCTATCTACCGTTAGTACGCCAAAAGTTACGGGTTTGCCGTATTTTAGCGTGACGTTTGCGATGCCCTTGGTGGTCTCGGCGCTAACGTAGTCAAAGTGAGGCGTAGAGCCGCGGATCACCGCCCCCACGCAGCAAATGGCGTCAAATTTACCGCTAGCTAGAGCTTTTTCTAGCGCCATCGGTATCTCAAACGCACCAGGCACCAAAATGAGGCTCAAATTCGCCTCGTCTCCGCCATGGCGCAAGAACGCGTCCCTCGCGCCCTCGACCAGCCTATCGGTGATGATGTGGTTAAATCTCGCGTTGATGATCGCTATCTTCTCACCGCCTTTTAAAGCCAAATTTCCTTCGATTATTTTCATGTCTGCTCCTTAAATTTCTATCCGTTGTAGTCCGTGTCACGCGTGATGATGACCTTATAGCTAGGATAGGCGCTGCTTACTTGCGATAAAATTTCGCGGTAGAGTACCGAGCTATCTGGCGCGTTAAAGTCTATGACGATATCAAACGTGATCGTGCTTGTCTCTTTATTTATGTAAAATCCATGCATTTGCTTGATAAATTTATGCCCAAAAACTATCTTTTCGACGTTTAGCCTTGTTGCGTTGTCCTCTTTATCAAATGCATAGATGCCAATGGTATCTAAAACTATGTTAAATTTCGCAAAAATTTTATTTTGTATACGTCTAGTAAGCGCGTCTATCTGCGCGGCGTTCATATCGTGCGCCACCTCTATATGCACGCTGCCCAGTTTCTTGTCTGGGCCGTAGTCGTTAAAGATAAGGTCATAAGCCCCAAGCACGCCATCAAACGAGCATACACACTCATAAATTTCCGAGCTATCGCCACTAGGCATCCTTGCGCCTAAAATTTTATCTATCGCGTCACGTAAAATTTCAAGTGCTGCCTTGATAAGAAGTAGCGATATGATCACACCAAGATACGCCTCAAGGCTAACGTCAAAAAATACAAAGACCAAAGCCGCCAAAAGCGTACTAAGCGAGATGAGAGCATCAAATTTCGCGTCCACTCCGCTTGCTATGAGCGAGTCGGAATTTACCCTTTGTCCGACCCTTTGCGTGTAAAGCCCAAGCGCAAATTTGACCACAACCAAAACGGCGATCAAAACAAGCGAGATGGTGTCGTAGTTTGGGGTGCTTGGCGAGATAATCTTTTTAGCCGACTCGACCACGGACGTACCACCTGTATAAAGTATGATCACGCCTATAACGATAGCCGTTAGATACTCCACTCTGCCGTAGCCAAATGGATGCTCCTTGTCAGGGCTTTTCCCGGCTATTTTTATGCCGACAATGGTAATGACCGATGAGAGCGCGTCGCTTAGGTTATTTACCGCGTCTAAGATGATAGCGATCGAGCCGCTAGCAAAGCCAAGGGCCGCCTTTATAGCCGCTAAAATGGCATTTGCCACTATGCCTATGAGGCCTGTTTTTACGATGGTCTTATCTCGTGACGTGACCTGCTCTACTACCTCCAAATTTGCCCCTTAGATTATTTTTAACATTACCGCGCTTAGCGTTATTAGCGATAGATAAAACGCCTTTTGCGCGCTCATTTTTTCGCTGTTAAAAATCACTCCGACGCCCATGGCTCCGACCGCTCCGATGCCCGTCCAAATCGCGTAAGCCACCGACATAGGCATCGCCTGCATCGCGTAGCTAAGAAGCCAGAGCGAAAGGGCGAAATTTGCGACCAAAATCAAAAAATTCGCCGCCTTTTTCACGCCGAAGCTTTTTTGAAATTTGGTTAGAAAAAACACGCCCAAAACCTCGCAGCACCCGGCCGCCAAAAGAGCTAAAATATGCGTCAAGATTTTAGCCTTTTTAGCCCCAGTACGCCAGCGATCAGCGTCGCTATGAAAAATAGCCGCAATAAATCCGGCGCCTGACCGCTTGAGGTGTATTCGCTAACGCTTTCGGCGACCACGATAAAAAAAGCTCCAAACCCTACGAATACGGTATATGCAACGCTAACGGGCAAGTATTTCATCGCCATGATAAAGGACGTGAAGCTAACGCAAACGAGCATCGCAGTTAGCGCGATCTCTGGTACGCTCACGGCATGCTTTAGCCCATACGCCCAGCCGCATTCGGCGATCGCGCCGCCTAGCACCCACAAAAAGCCCTTAGTTTGCATCGCCTAGGGCGTCTTTTATCTTAAAAATTTGAGCAATATTTGCGTTTAGCTCGTCTAAATTTAACATATTCGGCCCGTCGCAAAGCGCCTCGCAAGGATTTACGTGCGTCTCGTAAAAAAATCCGTCCACGCCCGCAGCTGCCGCCGCACGCGCTAGATAAGGCACAAATTTCGCGTCCCCGCCGCTTTTTTCGCCAAGAGCGCTTGGCATTTGTACGCTGTGAGTAGCGTCGAAAATCACGGGTGCGTATTCGCGCATGAGCACCAAATTTCGCATATCTACGACTAAATTTCCGTAGCCAAAGGTACTTCCACGCTCCGTTAGCCACACTCCGTTTTGCTTAGCAACCTCGTATCCATCGCCCTTTACGCCGCGCGTTTCTAGCACTTTTTTAACCGAGTGTTTCATCGCAGATGCCGCTAAAAACTGCCCTTTTTTGATATTTACCACCGCTTTTGTCTTAGCCGCAGCCACGAGCAGATCGGTCTGGCGGCACAAAAATGCAGGGATTTGTAACACGTCGGCCACTTCGCCTACTGGTGCAGCCTGGTAGCTCTCGTGGATATCGGTTAAAATTTTAAAGCCGAATTCCTTTTTGACCTTGGCTAAAATTTCGCACCCCTTTTCAAGTCCGGGCCCGCGAAATGAGCTTATGCTCGTGCGATTTGCCTTGTCAAAGCTTGATTTGAAATAAAAATCTATCCGCTTATCTTCGTTAAATTTAACCAGCCTTTTTGCCACGTCAAAAACGAGCTGCTCGCTCTCGATGACGCAAGGCCCTGCTATTAGTATCATACTACATCCACCCTATTGATTGTCTTGTTTTGCTCAAAGATTATATCACAAATATTTTGCGAATCATATCAGTGGTCCCAAAAAAAGCTCTTTCTAAACTAATATTAGATAAAATTTAAACAAAATTTTAGAATGGAAATCAATCATGTATGATAAAATTTTAAATAAATATAAAATTGTTAGCTCTTGCGACAAAGGCAAGGTTGTGGCTGAATACAATCATGATAAATATATTATTGAAACAGTAGCAAAAGACAAACAAAGCAACACGCTTTCATATACTACAAAGAATTTAAGCGGAATTTCTCATCAAAACATAAGCAACTTAATAATAGACGAAGACGACGAAAATTTCTATTTTATACAAAAAGAATATGATGGCGTAGAAATACTTGAAAACAAAGGTCTTGATTACGCAGATCTAATAAAATGCTATATGCAAATCATTTCAGCTATAAGCTACATACATCAAAAGGATTTGTATCACGGAAATATTAATCCTAAAAATATTTTAGTAGACTATGAAAATAATGTCTATTTGCTTGATTTTGGCAGAGGCTATCTTTACTCTATACTTAAAAATGAGCGCAATGAAATATTTTATGCCCCAGAACGGATAAGTGAAAATGAAATTTGCCAAGAAAGCGATATTTATTCGTTTGGGCTTTGCATGATAAAGCTTATTGTAGATAACTTTGAAGATTTTGATTTTTGCGAAACCTATAAAAGCCCTAATGACCTAGAAAATTTATTTTATAAAATTAGCAATGAATATAATCTTGACAATACTGAAAATGAGCTATTTTTACTATCAAGAAAAATGCTAGCAATAAATCCAAAAGATAGAATAAGTTTAATAGATATACAAGCTAAATTTAAAGAATTATTGTCTCAATATAAAAAAATAAGAACTTTTGAAATCAAGCTTTTGGATAATATTTTAGATAGGTACAAGCAAAATAATGATCTAGACAATATTTATAATCTAGGTTCTCATATAGAAGAAAGAACCTATGGCAAAAATCCATTTTGGAAATTTGATGAGCGCAATGATAAAAAAGAGATCAAAATAGCTATCGGTGATCTAGTCTTTTGTTGCTCGGCTGATGAGGAAAATAGAAATACGAATTTGTTTTGTTTTAGCATTATAGAAAATAATCAAAAACTTATCGATGAGATTTATGCAGACGGTATAGAAACCTATGATAAATTTCTTATAAATTTTAAATACGGAAAAGCAAATCAGGGTTGCGACGATATAAGAGATTTTAAGAACGAACTAGAACGGAACTTTAGAAAACGACAGCAATTAAATAAAAACATAGAGATAGATAAAAAATCGATAAGATCAGAAGAAGAGCTTTTGCAAGCCGAATACAAAACTATCCAGGAAAAGAAAAACGTGAAGTTTGCTATATTAAAAAGCAAAAATAAGAGCCAAGATGAGCTTGTATTTGAAATTTTATCGAAAGAAAATAACAAAGATAGCGAAATAAGCGAATTTGAAAAAGTTATTGAAACACATGCAAACCCAAAAGACAATAAGCCAAAATCGGAAAAGGATTTCAAACAAGGCCAAAATATAATCATAGAACAAAACAATATTTCTTTTAATGGTGTTGTTTCAGGATACAAACCAGACATAAAAAGTCTAACAGTAAAGTTAGACAAGTATGGCTCAAATATAAACTTCAATGATAATGAAGAATACAAAATAAGCTACGATTATCAAGTAGAAGAAATTATCTGGAATAAAAAAGATAAGGCTTTGCGCGATTTACAAAGTGCAAACGTTGTAATACCTGACCTACTAAGAAAAGTAAACAATCCAAAAGAATTTATAAAAAATAATTTAGTAGATATTATAAATTTTCACAATAGCTTGCTTGACGAAAATCAAAAACTAGCCGTTCAAAAAAGTATAAGTTTAGGTGAGAATTGTGAAATATTACTAATACAAGGACCTCCGGGCACGGGCAAAACTACTACCATAACCGAAATAGTAAATCAAGTTTTATCAACTAAAAAACACGATAAAATTTTAGTCTCCTCCCAAAGCAATCAAGCCGTCGATAATGTATTAGAAAAAATATGCACAGGCGAAGACAAAATTTTACGCATAGGTAACGACTCTGGCAAAATGGGAGAAACAGCTAAAAAATATCGTCCAGAAGTAATTTTAAATAAGCTTATAAAAGAAAATTTGCAAAGAATCAAAGAAAATCCGATAACTCATAACAACCTAAAAATACAAGACGAACTAAAAGACCTGCAAAATGACTTCGCAAAAAGACTTCAAAGTATAAGCTCAAAAATTGCAAATAAAAAAGAAGGGAAAGAAAAAGAATTGGCGGCTTTGTTTACCAGAGATATCCGCTTGATTTTCGGTACATTGATCGGCATCTCATCTTGGAATAGTTTTAGAGAGATTAAATTTGATATAGCCATAGTGGATGAAGCGGGTCGTGCAACATTGAGCGAGCTTTTAGTGCCGTGCATAAAGGCTAAAAAAATAATTTTAGTAGGCGACCACAAGCAGCTAGCGCCAGTTATAGACGATGATATTATTGAAAAAATAGATGATAAAGATGAAGCTAAAACTTCATTTTTTCAAAGACTTTTTGAAAGGCTCGAACAAACGGATAGAGAAAATTTCAAACACACACTAACGCATAACTACCGTTCGGAAAGAAAAATTTGCGAACTTTACAGTAACGCGTTCTACAACGGAGAGCTTATTGTCGATGAAGAGATAAATAAACAAAAACAGCACAAATTTCGATTTTTTAAATCAAGCGTAGTTTGGCTAGATACTGGAAATTTAGAAAATAGAGAAGACGAACAAAAAGGAACGGGTAAAATAAATCGTTGTAGCGTAGAATATATTAGAAGGACGCTTTACAAATTATGCGAACAAATAAAAGAGCAAAATTTAGATTATAGCATCGGCGTTATCACTCCATATAAAGCGCAAAAAGAGTTATTGGAGCAAGAAATAAAGCCAAAAGATTTTGACGATTTTAAAATAGATATAGGCACAGTAGACAGCTTTCAAGGCAGCGATAGGGATATCATTGTTTATGATTGCGTCCGTTCATCAAAAGGCAAAAGAGGTGCGAAGATAGATTTTATAGCTGATGAAAAACGACTAAACGTATCTCTATCAAGAGCAAAGAAGCTCTTGATAATAATCGGCGATATGGAATTTTTATTTAGAGCGGGAACAAAAGAAAATAGCAACCCGTTTATGGATATTATTCAGTATATCAATAGAAATAAAAGCGAATACCAAATAATAAAACTAGGAACAAACAACCAATGAAACAAAAAGCTGCAAAAGAAAAACAATTTAAACCAGATATAGATATGCTTGTGCATAAATATAGCGATTATTATGAAGATTTTGTTAATTACGATGCAAGAGAGATAGTATATCCCGTATATAAGACCAAGGTTGAATATATAATATCAAAGGAGCAAGAACTTCACCCGATAGTTATAGGAATCTTAAAAATCATAGACTACCTGCAAAAAATAAAAATAGACGATAAGTATAAAATTTTAAAAGATATAACCCAAATGGACAACGAAATACTTGCTAGCATACTAGCTGAATTTAATACAAAAGGCTACTTGAAAGTAGATTCTATAGAACTTAGTCATAAAGGATTAGAAGCTCTAAAGAAAGAGAATGAAAAGATTAAAGAACGCACGATATCTTATGTTGCTATCGACGGAGTTTTAGGAACGACTTTGGAAATAGCAAAGGATCAAAGACAAATAACATTAGATTATAAATCCGACAAGGATGCCTTCGAATTCAAGCCAAATTTCAAGACAAGGCCTAGAACTGAAAATTTGGACGATATATTTATGTGCGATAAAACTTTGCGGCAAACTTTAATAGAATCATTAAAAGATTTTGACAAACAAGAAGAACAAAACGATAAAAATTTAAGCTATGAGATAGATGATATTTTATCTGTCGAACCTAAAAAATTTTTCAAAAAATATTTTTGTCTTTTTTATAAAAATAAAGACGAAGAGGAAAAAATTTTAGTCATAGATAAGAACTATAATGAGGATATAAATTCTACGAAGCTTTTTGATAGACTCTTAAACGAACAAAGATTTAGCGATAGTATTAATCAAAAGGCAAAAGAATGTGAAGAAAATGCAGAGAAATTTCAAGATTTAACATCGGAAAAGATCGAAGAAAAACTCGCAGTAAATCTTGAAGAAGGCAAAACGATAGAAACTGCGGAGCATAAAAAATATTTAAAATATATTTTAAAGAATGCGCAAAAAGAAATTTATATACAATCGCCTTGGATACGATACGAAATTTTAAACATCTATAAAGACAAGATAGATGAGGCTTTAAAACGTGGCGTAAAAATAATTATAAAATACGGCTTGAAACCTAAAAACCGATTTGATAAAGCGGGAATCGACGATAAGTCTCAAGAATATTTTAATGGGCTAGATAAAAAATTATTTAAACTAAAGCAAGGTAACGACCATAGTAAAATTCTAATTTGTGATGATGAATTTATGATAGTCGGGAGCTTTAACTGGCTAAGTTTTGGAGGAGAAAAGGATAGGGATGGCGACACTAGGGGCGAAACATCTACTATAAATAAAAATAAAAGCGAGATAGTCAAAACAAAAGAGAAATTTATATAGCCTACCTCTCCCTTGCTACGATTATTCCGCTGATAACGACCAGCATTATACCAAAAAACGCCGCCGCATTAGGCAGCGTATCGCCCATAAAAAAGCCCACTACTAGCGAAAATACGACGTCCATGTAGCTTATCGCGGCGACCGAGCCCGCCTTTTTGCTAGCCGCATACGCCTTCGTCATATAAAGCTGGAAAAAGTAGCCCGCAAGCCCCATTAGCACGATTAGGATTACGCCTTTAAAATTCGGCGCCACAAACGGCGAAAGCAAGAAATCTAGAGGCTCAAATTTGACCCACTCCGCAATGCCCATCAAAAGCATCGGCAAAGCCGTTCCCCACGCCATAAAGCTAAGCACGATGACGCTCGTGTCGTAGCTTTTTCGCAGGGTTCTCACGCTAAGCATCGCAAGCGCCGCCCCCACGCCGCTCCAAAGCCCCAGCCAGTCGGTTTTGCTGATGCCTAAATTTGGCTGGATGATAAAAAGTATGCCGATAAAGCCCAGAAATATCGCGCCCCAGCCCTTTTTACTAAGCGCTTCTTTTAAAAAAATCGCCGCAAAAATCGCCGTGAAAATGGGGCTGGTTTTTTGAAAAGTATAGGCCGCGCCTAAATTTATATGAGCGATGTTGTAAAAAAGAGCAAAAAGCGCGATCGTGCCGATAAATCCGCGAAACATCAGCACCAAAAGCTGCCCGCCCTTTTGGTGCGTCGGCGGCCTTTTGCAAATCGCGTAAAGCACGATAGCAAGACCGACAGCGTTTCTGAAAAACACGACCTCGATACTAGACATCTGCTCGCTCAAAACCTTCGCAAAGCCCCCGACGGCAGCAAAAAACATACACGCGATGATCATATAATAAGCGCCCAAATGGTGCAAAACGTATCTACGAAACAAAATTTTTCCTTTAAATTTAGGCGTATTGTAATGCAAAACGGCTTAAATTTATAAACAATGTAAGCAAAAAATTTGTATAATCGGGATTTTAAGCGGCGAAGTCGGCCGCAAATTTAACGGGATTTTTAAGGGAAAATTTTGCAAAAGATAATTTTAGTCGGCAAGCCAAACGTCGGCAAAAGCTCGCTCTTTAACCGCCTAGCCGGCAGACGTATAGCTATCACCAGCAACGTTAGCGGTACGACGCGAGATACAAATAAAACGATTATAGAAATTTACGGCAAAAGCTGCGTTTTGATCGACAGCGGCGGACTGGACGATAGTAGCGAGCTTTTTAAAAACGTCAAGGCAAAAACCCTAGCCGAAGCTAGAAGCTCGGATGCCATAATCTTTATGGTCGACGGCAAAATGATGCCTAGCGACGAGGACAAAGCCCTATACTACGCGCTTTTAAAGCTAAATTTACCGACCGCGCTCGTAATCAATAAAGTCGATAGCAAAAAAGACGAGCTGCGAAGCTACGAGTTTGCAAATTTCGGCGCGAAAACGAGCTTTGCTATCTCGGTTAGCCACAACGCCGGCATAGACGAGCTAGCAGACTGGATCTACAAACAGCTAAAAGATGAGATCCGCCCCGACGCAGGCGAGGATCTGGACGAGTTTTTAGAAAATTTCGGCGACGACGGCGAGGTGGTTAAAGAGCTATCTGCTCGCGAGGACTACGAGCGCAAAAATATCCAAGTAGGCATCATCGGACGCGTAAACGTCGGCAAAAGCTCGCTGCTAAACGCACTCGTAAAAGAGTCGCGCGCGGTCGTGAGCGACATAGCCGGTACGACGATAGACCCAGTAAACGAAACTTTCGTCTATGAGGATAGGGTTTTTGAGTTCGTCGATACGGCGGGTATCAGAAAACGCGGCAAGATAGAGGGCATCGAAAGATACGCGCTAAACCGTACGGAGTCTGCGCTAGAGCTAGCCGACATCGCGCTTTTGGTACTTGATAGCTCCGAGCCGCTAACCGAGCTTGACGAGCGCATCGCGGGCCTTGCGGCCAAATTTGAGCTCGGCGTCATAATCGTGCTAAACAAATGGGACAAAAGCGAGGAAGATTTTGATAAATTTAGCCGCGAGATCAGGGATAAATTTAAATTTCTAGCCTACGCGCCGATCATCAGCGTTAGCGCGCTCGGCGGCAAAAGAGTGCATAAAATTTACCCGCTGATATTAGAAGTTTATAAAAACTACACGCAAAAAATCCAAACCGCAAGGCTAAACGAAGCTATCGAAGAGGCGGTAAAAGCGCACCCGATACCGCGCGAGAAAGGCAAAAGCGTGAAAATTTACTACGCGGTGCAGTTTGGTTTCGCACCGCCAAAAATCGCGCTCGTGATGAACCGTCCGCGCGCCCTGCACTTTAGTTACAAACGCTACCTAACGAACAAGCTGCGCGAGAAATTCGAGCTATCAGGCACTCCAATCGTGCTGATCCCGAAAAATCGCAGCGGCTCGGACGAGGAAAACGAGGGAAAAAGTGAGTAAAAATTTAGTTTTTATCGGCTTTATGGGCGTTGGCAAAGGCACGGTAGCAAGGCATATCGCGAAAAAAACGGGTAAGCTGTTTTTGGATACCGACGAGCTGATCGAAAGCGAGCAAAATTTAAAAGTTAAAGAAATTTTCGAGAAAAAAGGCGAAGAGTATTTTAGAAAATGCGAGGCAAAACTCGCTAAAAAGCTAACCAAAAACGTAAAATCATCGGTGATAGCGGCCGGCGGCGGCTTTGCAAAGGTTAAAGGCCTTAAAAAAATCGGCAAAATCATCTATCTAAAATCAAGTTTCGAGGCGATTTTAAAACGAATCGACGAGAGCGGCGAAGCGCAGATGCACTACGCCAAACGCCCGCTTTTGCGCGATTTAAACGCGGCTAAAAAGCTTTTTAACGAGAGAAAAAAGATGTATAAAAACGTCGCCGATCTCGTAATCGACGTCGAAGGCAAAGGGCTAGAGCAAGTCGCGAAAGAGATTTTAGAAAAAATAAAAAAGGATTAAGTAAAATTTGAGTTGAAATTTGAGCGTAAATTTTAAAATTTGCGGCTTTAAATTTCTATTTTTAAATTTGAGCGATTTAAATTTAATACGAAAGCGTTTGACCGTATCGGCATGAAAATTCGGCGCGGTTCGTATCGCTGAAATTTGAGTAGCGAACGTCGAATTTTTAAGCGAGTTAAAAATTTGAGTCTAAATTTGACGAATTGCAAAATTTAGCGCAAAAAAGATAAGTGAATTTTTAAAATTTAGCAGATTACAAATTTTGTATGATTTAATGCAAATTTTGAAGCGGCAGTATTTTGCGATGATTTTTTGTGGCTTTGAAGTTAAAATTTGACGAAGATAAGGCATGTAGCCTATCGAGTCAAATTTTAACGAAATCCGCAAAAAGCGCGCAAAAGACAACGCGTAGCAATAAGAAAGAGAGAAAAATGAGAGTACTAACGGGTTTGCAACCAAGCGGCAAACTACACCTAGGCAACTACTTCGCCTCTATCAAACAAATGGTTGAGGCGCAGGGGCAAAACGAGATGTTTATGTTTATCGCAAACTACCACGCCATGACCTCGGTCGCCGACGCGGGGAAGCTAAAACAAAACACCTATGAGGCGGCGAGCGCGTTTTTGTCGCTGGGCATCGATCCGCAAAAGAGCGTATTTTGGGTGCAAAGCGACGTAAAAGAAGTTTTAGAGCTCTACTGGATACTGAGCCAATATACCCCGATGGGCCTACTCGAGCGCGCGCACAGCTACAAGGACAAGGTCGCAAAGGGCCTTACCTCGCATCACGGGCTTTTTAGCTATCCCGTTTTGATGGCGGCCGATATCCTGTTATACGGCGCACAGGTCGTGCCAGTGGGCAAGGATCAGATCCAGCACGTCGAGATCGCGCGCGACATAGCGATCAAATTTAACAACGAGCACGGCGAGCTCTTTGTCCTGCCGGAGTACAAAGTCGATGAAAACGTCGCTACGGTGCCCGGCACAGACGGCGCGAAAATGAGCAAAAGCTACGGCAACACGGTAGATATTTTCGCCGGCGCCAAAGAGCTAAAAAAACAAATTTCAAGCATCGTAACAACCTCGGAGCCGCTTGAAGAGCCTAAGCAGTGGCAAGACTGCAACATCTATAATATCGCTAAATTATTCCTAGACGAGGACGGACAGCGCGACTTACAGGCTAGGTATGAGCGCGGCGGCGAAGGACACGGACACTTTAAGATGTATCTAAACGAGCTGGTTTGGGAGTATTTCGCGGATGCTAGGGAGAAATTTGATTATTATCTAAACCACCCAGGCGAAGTGGATGAAATTTTGAACGAAGGCGCGAAAAGAGCGCGAGCCGTCGCAGCGCCGATAATGGAAAAAATACGCGCCGCAACCGGCATTTATAAATAAATTTAAAGGAAAAAAGTGCAAGCAATCTACCCTTACGCGCAGCTTATTCACCTGATCTGCGCTATCGTTTTCGTCGGATTTTTATTTTTCGACGTGATTATTTTTTCAAGGGCTAAAAAGAAACTGCCCGCGGAAATAGCGCAAAAAGCGCAGCAGGCTATCACAAGCGTCGCGATAAAGATCATGCCGCTTTGCGTGCTGATTTTGATTTTAACGGGCGGCATGATGATGAGCAGCTGGGTCGGCTCTAAAGCAGGCGGATATTTCGCGTCAAATTTACAAACCGCCTTGATGATAAAAGTTATTTTAGCAATGCTGATATTTGCGGCGGTAGCGACCAATCTCACGTGCAAATTTATACTAAAGCGCCCTAGCCCGCTAGGCAACATCCACCCGTTTGCATTTGCGGCGGCTGCGGCCATCGTGATACTTGCTAAAGTTATGTTTATGGTTTAAGGAGAAGACATGATAAATTTAAAACTACTCGACACTCGCTACGACGAGTTCGTAAAAAAATTACAAGGAAAAAACGTAAAAGCCGAGGTTTTAAACGAGCTTTTGACAACATTTAACGAGCTAAAAGCTAAGCGTCAAGCGCTAGAAAATTTCCAAGCGATCCAAAACGCCAAGAGCAAGGAGCTGGGCATAAAGGCTAGAAACGGCGAGAACACCGACGAGCTAAAAAACGAGTTAAATTTAAACAAAGCTGCGATGGGCGATGCCGCCGATATCGTGCGCGCATACGAGGAAAAGCTAGAAAACATCGCAAGCTGCGTGCCTAATATCACCGACGACGACGTGCCGTTTGGCAAGGACGAGGAGGACAACGTATGCGTAAAAACCGTGCTTGAGCCGACTAAATTTGACTTCGCGCCAAAGGAGCACTGGGAGCTTGGCGAGAGCTTAGGCTGGCTTGATTTCGAGCGGGGCGTTAAGCTATCAGGCTCGCGCTTTTGCGTGCTAAAGGGCATGGGAGCACGCCTATCAAGAGCGCTAGTTAACTACATGATCGACTTTAACAACGCGCGCGGTTTTGAGCTGGTTAACGTGCCGTTTTTGGTAAATGCAAATACGCTTTACGGCACCGGACAGTTGCCTAAATTTGAAGACGATCTATATAAGGCTCAGGGCGAGGACCTGTATCTAATCCCTACTAGTGAGGTGCCGGTGACGAATCTTTATAATGACGAAATTTTACCCGTAGAGAGCTTACCGATAAAGATGACTTGCTACTCGGCGTGCTTCCGTAAAGAAGCGGGCTCCGCCGGACGCGACACGCGCGGCATGATACGCCAACATCAGTTTGAAAAGGTCGAGCTCGTAGCCATCACGACTCCAGAGCTTAGCGCACAGATGCTAGACGAGATGGTAGCGTGCGCCAGCGACTTACTAACGAGCCTTGGATTGCCGCACCGCCACATGTTGCTTTGCAGCGGAGACCTTGGCTTTAGCGCGGCAAAGACGATAGACCTCGAGGTCTGGCTACCGGGGCAAAACAAATACCGCGAGATAAGCTCGGTGTCAAATACCCGCGACTTCCAAGCGCGCAGGGCTAAAATCCGCTACAAAGACGGCAAGAAAAACGCTCTGGTAAACACCCTAAACGGCTCGAGCCTAGCCGTAGGCAGAACGCTCATAGCGATAATGGAAAACTACCAAAAAGCAGACGGCAGCATCGAGATCCCGGAAATTCTTAAAAGGTATATGTAGTGGCGCAAAACGACGATGAAAACGTAGTAATCCTCGAAGAGGCCGAGCCAAGCGATAAAGCACCTCGACCGGAAGAACAAGAAGGCAGCGAAAGCGACGAGCTGGTTTCGCTCGACGAGCTAGAACCAGTAGTCCCCGAACAACCCGCAGACGCGCAAGAAGACGCTAAAAAAAGCAAGAAAAAGCTTTTTATTATCGGCGGGGCGGCAGGTGCGTTCGTCATTATACTGGCAATAGTTTTATTTTTTGTTTTTAGAGGCGAAAAAAAGCCGCCGATAGACGAAAAACAGATAGTAAAAGATATCGAGGAGCACTACGAGTCGCAAAAATTCGGTAGCTCAAAAATCGACGACATGATCGCTAAGGCAAATTTGCTCTACGAAAAGGGCAATAAATTTGAGGCGCTGAAAATCTACGAAAACATCGCAGTTTATAACCAAAGTCTCTCAAACTATAATCTCGGCGTTTCACAGATGAGGCAGGGCAAATTTGAAGACGCGCTAAAAAGCTTTAAAAAAGCTATCGACAATAACGAAAACGTCGCCGTTAGCGCCATAAACGCCGCAGTTAGCTCACTTGAGCTAAAAAACGAGCAAAATTTTAACTACTATATAAATCTCGCAAGCTCGTTTTTATATAAAGAAGCAGACTCTCCGCTATACAACTACTACTACGCGCTCATAAACTACTATAAAGGCCAATACGTCGAGGCTCTAGCGGCCCTCTCGCACGCCGAAAACGACTACTATAAAGATCGCTACGACTACCTAGCGGCTAAAATTTTAAGCTTTATCGGCGACGACGCCGAAGCGATAAAAAAGCTAGAAGCTCAAAAAGAATTTGACGCAGATCTAGCTCTGGGCATGCTCTACGCAAGACTCGGGCAATATGAAAAGGCCAGAAATAGGCTAAATTTAGCACTCAACAAAGGCGGCGACTCAAATAAAATAAACTCGATGATAGCCATCATCAACCTAAAAGACGGCAATTTTGAAGCTGCGACCAATGAAATAAAAGCTGTTTTTCACGAAGATCCACTATTTTTAAATGCGAATTTCCCGATCAAAACGATCCTAAAACCAGAGCTTTTCGACGTAAATTTAGCTCAGGCGCACTTTAGAAACGACCTGTTTTTCGACAAAACCAAACGCTACGAGACGCTATTTTACTTCGCGCCTTATAAGGTTTTTGACCCTACTCAAACGATAAACTACATAAGAAAAGGCGGAGTGAGCCTATTTTTAGACGATGCAAGCGCTGCGGGTAACTACCTAAACGCTAGCGGCGCGCTCTCAAAGGTAAATTTAGAGCTATCCTCAGCCATTGCAAACGCCCTAAACTACAAGCTAAAGCAGGCCAACGCGCAGTTTGCCTCGCTCATCTCGCTCTATCCCGAACACTCGGTTTTACACTACGACCTAGCGCTTAGCTACGCGCAGCTGGGCAACTTTAGCATGGCGGCAAAGCACTTTATCATGAGCTATCACCTAGACCCTACAAATCATCTAGCAGGCGTACTGGGCGCCATCGCAAACGACATAAATGCCGTAGATAACACCAAACTACTGCAAGAAATTTCTGAAAATCTCGACCACGACACAAGCTCAAAAGACGCGCCCGTAAGCCAAGCTCTAATGGCCCTCATCGCAAACAATAGCGGCGCTCTCATGCGCTGGCTAGAGCAAGAAAAGGAAGAGAGCGCGCTAAATTTGGCCTTTGACGCGATAATCGCAAAGATGACCGACAAGGGTGAGGAGTTTGCCAAAAAAACGCAAATTTTAAAAGCTAAGCTGCCTGATGATATCGTGGCGAACATTCTTGATTTTATCGCAAACTACAAGGATGAAGGCATCAAAAAATACGTCGAGCAGATACAAATTTACTTCCACGACAAGCGGCTAAACGACGCGGCGTTTTACCACGGCGCAAACATCATCAAAGAGCAATACATCAAGCTTTTGCAAATCTCGGGCCTACTAAACTACGAGCGCGAGAAGATAAAGGCACTGCTAAAACAAGGCGCCAATAACGCCGACTTGCTCCAAACGCTAGCCTACATCGACATTTTCACGAACGATTTTGAGGAGAGCTATCAGATCTACAACCGCATAATCGATGAATTTAAGATAAACGACGCAGGCACGCTATTTCTAGCGGCCGTGGCCGCCATCGGCTCAAACCACCCGCAAAATGCAACCGCGCTTTTGGAGCTATCTAAGCTCACTGATCCAAACGCGATGGAAAGCCGCGTGGCACTCGGGCACCTATATCAAGAGATCGATAATATCGAAGCCGCGACGATACAATACGGGCTAATAAAAGATCCAAATTTTAAAAGCAAATTCGTTGATTTTATGATTGATTACGAGAAAGTGAAAAAGTAGGTTATTTGGGCGATATGGCGATAAATTTATCGCGAAGTCGCCCGAATAATTTTTAATAGTTCTTGTATATTTACAGTGTCAAAGCAGTTTTGTCAAATTTGACAAAAGCAAAAACAACTCGCCTCGTCAAATTTAACGCCCTACTTCGCCCTGCTCTATAACTCGCAGGTTAAAAAACAACCGCAAATTTAACCAAAGCACGGCGACAAGCCGCACTTCAAGTCAAATTTTACTTATCCTCAAGCACCTTTTCGCGCCACTTCGAGCTTGATTTTTTATCCATCGCCATATCTTTAGATATCTCGGCCGCAGCCTCAAAGTTTTTCTGCACGCCCTCGCTGCTGTTTTTGTATTTCACTGCGTTCGTACCCTTTATGCCTAGGCTCTGCGCCTCGCTAATCGCGTCGATATTCGCTCCCAAAAATATAAACTCCCAGTCGTATTTTTCCTGCTTATCGCTTATCATTTTTTTGATCTGCGCCTTTGAGTACTCTTTGCTCGAGTTCTCCTGCCCGTCGGTGATGATGACGAAAAGCACGGCTCTGTTTTTAGCGTAGATGTCCTCAACTTTTGAGATTTTGTTTATCGTATCGCCGACCGCGTCTAGTAGCGCAGTATTGCCGCCTGCGACATAGTCCTTACTCGTTAGCTTCTCGACCTTTTTGATATCGGCTCTATCGTGCAGCGTCTTAAAATTCGTATCAAAAAGCACCGTCGTTACCTTGGCATCCATGCCCGCTTCTTTTTGCTTGTCGATCATCGAGTTAAAGCCGCCGATAGTATCGCTTTCAAGCCCGCTCATCGAGCCTGATTTATCTAAGATAAGCACCATCTCAAGCTGCTTTGGTTCTGATTTTTGCGGCGCTTCTTCGCTTTTAGCAAATGCAAACGCCCCGATAATCATCAACAAAAATGCGATTTTTTTCATATTTTCTCCTTTGAAAATTTGGTTTAATTATAGCAAATTTTAATGGCGCGGCGGTAAATGCGAGGAAGGTTAAATTTGAGTTTTGTATTTTTATTTGCCCCAAAACACGGTCAAATTTACTTCAAAATTTGCGGCCGAATTTAAAGGCTAAATTTAGAAATTTAAGGCCCGAATCCGAGCCTTAAATTTGCTAAGCGGCGCGGTCAAACCGATCAAATTTTACTTTGTAGCGGTGATTTTTACGTAGCTGTTTAGCGCGCCCACATACGCTCTAGCGCTCGCCGTCATCGTATCGATATCAAGTCCGTGACCTATGATGGTTTTGCCGTCAAATTCGACCTTCACGACGACGTTTGCCAGCGCGTCCTTGCCCTGCGAAACTGCGCTAACCTTGTAATCCTTAAGCACGCCGTGGATACCACTTAGGCGGTCGATGACCTTAAATATTGCGTCCACCGTACCGTTGCCTAGCGCCGCATCGCTCTTGATCTCGTCGGCGTGACGAAGCGTGATCGCCGCGCTGCTTAGGCCTTTGTTGCAGCTGCTTTGCGTAAGCGTCAAGAACTCGAAAACCTCAGGGATCTTGATGATCTCGCTCGTAACCAGCGCGCGTAAATCGTCGTCAAATATCTCTTTTTTCTTATCCGCTAGCGCCTTAAATTTCTCAAACGCCTCATTTAGCGCGCTATCTTCAAGCTCAAAGCCAAGGCTGATTAGCTTATCTTTAAAGGCGTGGCGACCCGAGTGTTTGCCGAGCACCAGCGAGTTTTTATCCAGTCCGATACTCTCGGCGCTGATGATCTCGTAGGTCTCTTTGTGCTTTAACACGCCGTCTTGATGGATGCCGCTTTCGTGAGCGAAGGCGTTTTTGCCGACGATAGCTTTGTTTGGCTGAGGCTCGATGCCGATGATGCCGGATAGTAGGCGCGAGCTGGGATAAATTTCTTTATATACTATGTCCGTGTAAAGCGGCGCGAATACGTCGCTACGCGTCTTTATCGCCATCACGATCTCTTCAAGCGCGGCATTTCCCGCACGCTCGCCGATACCGTTTAACGTACACTCGACCTGCCTAGCGCCCGCTTTTATCGCGGCTAGCGAGTTTGCCGTAGCTAGGCCTAAGTCGTTATGATTATGCACGGAGACGACTGCGCGACCGTTTATAAATTTAACCATTTCTCCTATACGAGCGGTAATCTCCTCGGGATATAGATACCCCACGGTGTCTGGGATGTTGATCGTCTTTGCTCCGGCGTTTATAGCGGCGTCGCAAATTTCTTTTAAAAAGCTCATCTCGCTCCTGCACGCGTCCTCGCAGCTAAACTCGACGTCCTCGCAGAAGGTTTTAGCATATTCCACGGCTCGCACGGCGCGTCTAATCACTTCATCTGGAGACATTTTTAGCTTAAACTCCATATGGATCGGGCTCGTAGCGATAAAGGTGTGGATGCGCCTATTTTTTGCCGGAGCTATAGCTTCGCCCGCAGCCTTTATATCGCCGTCCACGGCACGGGCGAGCGAACAGATAGAAGCGTTTGAGGCTTGCTTGGCGATCTGATGTATCGCGTCGAAATCGCCCCTACTAGCCGCCGCAAAGCCGACCTCCATGACGTCTACGTTTAGGCGCTCTAGCTGGCGCGCGATACGGATTTTCTCCTCGGTATTCATTGATGCGCCGGGGCTTTGCTCGCCGTCTCGTAAAGTCGTATCAAATATTATTATTTTATCATTGTTCATTTTTTATCCTTTTTGGGGTTTTTGTTTGTATGGTTAAATTTTTATTATTAGGGTGTGAAAGAGTCGCTGCTTAGCGCAGCAGCAGAAGTAGAGAGAAAAATGCGTTAAATTTGACGTTGCCGTTCATTCGCTCTCCTTTTGGTTTTTTTTGTTTTTACATCTCATAAAAACATAGCGGATTATACCGTAAGAAACATAAACGCTCATTAAAGCCGTAACCGCCTCGATCGGGTAGATATAAATAACCGAAAACGCGACCGTAAGGCCGACTAATATGCGTAAAAAATGGGCTTTTTTTAGATCGATTTTTTTAAAGCTAGGGTAGCGGATGTTGCTTACCATCAAAACGGAAAGCAAAATTTGCAAAAACAGCAAAAACCACTCGGCACTTCTAGTAAAATCATACTCCAAGCTCAGCCCAACCCAAAATGCAGACACAATGGCCGCCGTTGGTATCGGAAGGCCGATAAAAACAGACGGCTCGTAGGTGCCGGTCATTACGTTAAACCGAGCAAGTCTAATAGCACCAAAAACTACAAACAGTGCAGCGACTAGCGAACCCAAACGCCCAAAGCTGTGTCCGACCGTAAAGTAAAAAAGCATCGCGGGCGCGACGCCGAAAGCTATAATATCGGCAAGACTGTCAAACTCCACGCCGAATTTTGACGTAGTTTTAGTTAGCCTCGCTACTCGCCCATCAAGTCCATCCAAAAATAGCGATAAAACTATGTAAACAATAGCCTTAAAAAAGTAGCCGTTAGCCTCCTCGACTAGTCCTGCGCTGGCCGCGATATAGCCGCGGACGGAAGCGATAATACTAATAATACCCAAAAACGCTGAAGCCGCCGTGAATAAATTCGGCAAAATATACATTAACTGAAGTTTATGCTGATTGTCTTGCATCTTTTTCCTCGTAGCTAAAAAACCCTAAAATGCCCGCGCTCGCGACCTTTTCGCCTACGCTGACGCTTATTCTCGTATTTGCGGGTAGTATCAAAATCGCCTCACCACTACTTAAAAAGCCAAATCTCCTGCCCGCTTTTAGTCGGCTAAAATTTTCAAAAGAAATACCCTTGCTAAGGGGTCCCACGACGACGCGGATCGCAAATTTATTATCCGAGTTTTTACAGACAAACAAGGCACGCTCGTTTAAATTTTTAGAAGCTTCCATAGCGTTGCACAAAAACAGTCCGTGCCTTTGTTTGGCCTCTAAAAGCTCCATATCGCAAGGAGCTCTGAGTGCGCCCGCGTCAAATACGCCCTTGCGGATAGTTATGGCTACGCACTGCGTATCAAAATAGTAAATTTTATCTATGCTTTTTATCTTACCGTCGATCGGACTAAGTACGGCGTACGCATCATCGCTACCTAGTGCTCGCTCCGGGTTTCTAAACCAAAATACGCAAAGCGCAAAAAGCACGAAAAATAAAATTTGACATACGCCCAAAACCAGCGCAAGCAAAAGCAAAAGCCCTAAAACGAAAACGTATTTGTAGCCCTGTTTTGCGATTAGCCCGATGTTTTGCATATCTTTACGCTTGTTCCTCTTTGTTTTCTTCTAAATTTACGAGCCTACTAGGCATCCCGTGCTCTTTTTCGTAGTTTGCGATAATCTCTCTAACCTTCGCGCCCTCGATAGTTTCCTCTTCGTAAAGCGCCTCAACCATCTTTTCTATCGCATCGCCGTAAGTTCTTAGCGTCTCAAGCACGTGTTTATAGCGCTCATCAAGCGTTGTTTTGATAAATTCATCCACTTTTTCCGCCGTCTTGTCGCTATAGTCTCTATCGGCCTGACCGCCGGCCAGGAAAGTACTGCGGCGCTTTTCAAGCACCATAAGTCCAGCGATATCACTCATGCCGTATATCGAGATCATCGAGCGAAGTATGTCGGTCGCGCGCTCTAGGTCGTTGCCCGCACCGGTTGAAATCTCTTTTATAAAGACCTCTTCCGCCGCGCGTCCGGCTAGAAGCACGTCCACTTCGGCCATAAGCTCGTGACGCTGCATCATAAATTTATTCTCTTCAGGCGTATGGAGCGTGTATCCCAGTGCCGCAAGCCCGCGCGGTATGATCGATACTTTGGTGACTCTGTTTGCGCCTTTGGTGGTCTCTGCTATGAGTGCGTGTCCGCTCTCGTGATAGGCCACGATGCGTTTTTCTTTCGGATTTATGCGGCGAGATTTTTTCTCAAGACCAGCGATCGCTCTCTCAACGGCCTCGAGCAAATCAGCCTGCTCGACTTTGCCTTTTTCTTTTCTGCCCGCTAGTAGCGCGGCTTCGTTTATGATGTTTGCTAGATCCGCTCCCGCAAGGCCCGCCGTCATGCGCGCGATATCCTCGATACTAACGCTATGATCAAGCTTAATATCTTTTATGTGCACACGTAAAATTTCGATCCTGCCTTTAAAATCAGGCTTATCGACAAGCACCTGCCTGTCGAATCTACCCGGCCTTAAAAGCGCTGCGTCAAGCACCTCCGGACGGTTCGTCGCGGCAAGCACGATAACGGGCGACGCATCCGAGCTAAAGCCGTCCATCTCGGCCAAAAGTTGGTTTAGCGTTTGCTCGCGCTCGTCGTTTCCGCCGATCATTCCGCTAGCTGCACGGCTTTTGCCGATGGCGTCGATCTCATCTATAAAGACGATCGCCGGGGCTTCTTTTTTCGCATTTTCAAAAAGATCTCTCACGCGACTAGCGCCCACACCGACGAACATCTCGATAAAGCTTGATCCCGAAACCGAGAAAAACGGCACGTCCGCTTCGCCCGCGACGGCCTTTGCAAGTAGGGTTTTACCCGTACCCGGAGGTCCAACTAAAAGCACGCCTTTTGGGATTTTGGCGCCCAAATTTATATATCTATCCGGATGCTTTAGAAAATCCACAATCTCTTTAACTTCTTCTTTTGCTTCCTGTACGCCCGCTACGTCGGCAAATTTAACCTTCGGCTTTTCCGAATTTACTAGCTTTTTAGAGCTTCCCATTCCAAGGATACCGCCGCCCATGTTTCGCTGCATGCGGCTAGCTAAAAACATCCAAATTCCAAAGAAAATAAAAATAGGGAGTACCCACGAAAAGAGCATTTCTGTAAACCAGTTCGTCTCGCTATACGCTCCATAAGGAATCTTTTGCTCTTCCAAGATCGGCACTAGCGTCGGGTCGTTTACTCTTTTAGCAAAGTACGTTCTGCCGCCGTTATCCACGGCTTTTATCGAGGTTTCGGAGATGCCCACCTGCGCTACTTGCTTGTTTTTTATCATCTCTTTTATCTCAGAGTACGAGGTGCTTTTCGAGCCGGCTGCGCTCTGCCCTAGCAGCGTGCCGTCCATATCGCCGCCTCCGAGCCCGCGAAATGCCACCACTATCACGATAGCAAAAATGGCGAAAATCAAAATCGGATTTTTATTAAAAAAATTATTTCCGCCGTTATTTAAATTTTTATCATCGTTTTTTCTGTTGTCCATTATGTTCCTTAAATTATTTTACGCTTTTTGAAATACGAAGCTTTTCCACTCGTTTTTGGTTTGGTTTTCTACCAGCTTAAGCGACGAAAAAGCCTCTAAAATTCGCGTTTCGTATTTATCCAAAACGCCTGCTAAAACGAGATACGAGCCCTCTTTTAGCAAATTTGTTAAATCATTTTTTAGCATTAGTATCACATCGGCGATGATGTTTGCGACGACGACATCGTATTTTTTATCCAAATTCGCTACAGAACCGGTCCAAATTTGATTAAATTTAACCCCGTTTAGCTCGGCGTTTTTCTGCGAGCTTTGCACGGCCTGCTCGTCGGTATCGCAGGCATCCGTGACGCAGCCTAGTTTTGCTAGAGCGATGCTTAGTATCCCGCTTCCGCAGCCTACGTCAAGCGCACTCATACCGTTTGCGGCATATTTTTGCAGATACTCTATGCAAGCGCTCGTGCTCTCGTGGTGACCCGAGCCAAAGGCAAGCGCGGGATCGATGATGATGTTTTCAAACCCGTCTTTAGACTCTTCCCAACTTGGGTGGATGTAAAATTTACCGATTTCTATCGGTCTTACGTTTTTTTTGTATTCGTTTAGCCAGTCTTTATTTTCTTTTTGGCTTTTTATTATCTTAAATTCGATCTCGCGGCCGAGCGCATTTTGCAGAGATTTTGCGTATTCTTGCAGGCCAAATTCCACTTCGTCTAGCTCGTCTTCATCACGCACGATAAACCCGCCCGCAGTCTCCTGCGTACAAGTGACGCCCAAAGAAAAAACGAGATCCTCGAAAAGCTCGCGAAGCTCCTGCGAGCAAAGAACTTCAAGCTCGTAAAATTTATCTTTCAAATTTACGCTCTTTTAGCCCAAAACGTCTTCAAGTTTTTCTTTCAAAACTTGCGGCGTAAACGGCTTTACGATGTAGTTATTGACGCCTGCTTTTAGCGCGGTGATGACCTCGGCTTTGCCGCCCTCGGTCGTTACCATAATGATAGGCATATCGACGTATTTTTGCTCGGCGCGGACCTTTTTTACGAGCTCAAGGCCGTTCATTTCAGGCATGTTCCAGTCGGTGATAAGCACGTTTATATCGCTGTGCTGGCCCAAAATTTGCCACGCTTCGACTCCGTGCTCGGCTTCTAAAATTTCCTGATGTCCGAGCCTTTGCAGGGTGTTTTTTATAATTCTTCTCATAGTAGAGCTGTCGTCGACTACTAGTATTTTCACAATCGTATCCTTTTTTAAAAAATGTCCAATTCTAGCAAATTTTATATTTAAATTTACTTTAAAATTTTAGCGGCCCAGTTTAAAAGCCTCTTTTAGATCGAGCATCCCCTCGTAGTACGCCTTGCCTACTATCGCGCCGTAAACGTCTCCAGCGCGCATTAGCGCCCGAATATCCTCTATATCTTTTACGCCGCCGCTTGCGATCGTATTTATACCGCTTGCTTTTGCGATTTGCGAAGTAAACTCAACGTTTACGCCGCCAAGGGTGCCGTCTTTTGAGATGTCGGTGCAGATTACCGCTTCGACTCCGGCTCCGGCAAATTTGCTCGCTAGCTCGGTCGCCCTCATCTGCGACACCTCCGCCCAGCCCTGCACGGCGACGAAGCCCTCTTTGGCGTCTATGCCGACGGCGACGCGGTATTTTTGCGCCATTTCTTTAGTAAAATTCGGATCTTTTAGCGCCACCGAGCCCAAGATAACGCGCGTTATGCCGCTATCAAGGTAGCTTTTTATTCGCGCTTCGTCGCGTATCCCGCCGCCGATTTGGATTTGTAAATTTGCGGCTTTTGCGATCTTTTCCACGGTTTTTAGATTTACCGCTTCGCCCGCAAACGCTCCGTCAAGATCGACGACGTGAAGCCACTTTGCGCCCATATCTTCAAATCTTTTAGCTAGCTCCCACGGCGCGTCCGAGTAGATTTTTGCACTACTCATCTCGCCTTTAAAAAGCCGAACCGCCTTGCCCTCTTTTAAATCTATCGCAGGGAAAATTTCCATCACATCTCTCCGAAATTTCGTAAAATTGTTAGCCCCGTTTCATGGCTCTTTTCTGGGTGCGGCTGAAAACCGAAAATGTTATCTTTGTACACCGCGCTTACAAATTTATAGCCGTATTCGCTAAAGCCAAGCGCCGCATCATCCTCGCAAACTACGTGATAAGAGTGCACGAAATACAAATACTCGCTAGCCGCTAAATCTTTATTTATCGGCGTTTGCTTAGCAAAATTTATCGTATTCCACCCCGTGTGCGGCACCTTTAGCGGCGTATCAAATTTAGACGGGTCAAATTTGACCACTCGCCCTTTTACGAGCCCGAGCCCCTCGTTTACGCCAAACTCCTCGCTTTGCTCAAAAAGTAGCTGCATACCCAGACAAATGCCTAAAAACGGCTTTCCGCCAACTACGGCTTCTTTTATAGCGGGGATAAAATCTCTATCTTTTAGCTTTTGCATCGCTTCGCCAAAAGCCCCGACGCCGGGTAAGATTATCTTGTCAAATTTACCCAGCTCCTCGCCGCGAACCGCTAGTCCTGCCTTTAAATTTAAACTCTCAAACGCGTTTAACACGCTTCTTAAATTTCCCGCGCCGTAGTCGATAATGCCGATCAATGCGAGCTCCTTTGCTTGGTAGCAAAAAGATAGACGCTAAGCGCGATCATCAATATCGCGACGCCGCCTATGAGATAGATCGCATTTATGATGTGATCGGGCGCCGTGATGGCAAATTTAAACACGAGCATCAGCGCCTCGATCGCAAGCGCGATGATGATCGATCCGATAAATCTAATCATCGTCTTGTTTTCCATATCCTCGCCGCGCTTGCTTTTACCAAGTACCTCTTCTTCAAATATCGCTTTAACCAGATCAAAGATCGCAAGCGCCAGCGTCAGCACGATCGTGTGCTCAAACATCTTTTCGACTTCGATATTTAAAAGATCGTTAGCCAAAAGCCCCTTGAGCGCATCGGCGAACAAAAACAGAGCTATGATAAAAAGCGCGACCGAAAACGCGGCGTAAACGACCTTTAGAAATTTGCCGAAGTAGCTCTCTAGCTTGCCGTGAGAGACTATGGCTAGGATATTTTCTAGCGAAACGTCGATACAAGCGACGAATTTTAGCTCTCCATTATCATCATATATCGGGGTGGACGCCGTCACGCACAGCTCGCCCGTTAGCGAGGACGGGTACGGGTCGCTTAACACGCAGCGCTTTTCGCGCACCGCGGTGTAATAATAAGACTTATTGCTGCAGTTTTCGCCGCCGCCGGCTTTATATTTTTCGTTTAGGCTTACGGCGTCGCCTATTTGCACGCCGTTTGCGTCAAGTACGTAAAACGCGTCAAAACCCTCTATCTCGTGCGCCATTTTATCAAAGCCGCTTTTTATCGACTCGGCGTTTACCCCTGGTAGCCTGTTTGGTAAATTTTTACTAAAAAGATAGCATATATAGGCTCTAGCCTTGTATCTTAACTCCGAAAACCTCTGTATATCTTGTAACGTCAAATTTATTCCTTATTTAGCGCGTGATTAAACTCGGGCACGATCTCTTTAAGCGCCGCCGCGACATCGTCCGCGTGCGTTAAATTTTTAATTTGCTCGTTTAGTTTAGCTAGGTCGTATTCGCCCGAGTGCGTCACGAAAATAGACTGAAACTCGGTTTTTACGTCGTCTTTATTGATTAAAAGCTCCTCGTAAAGCTTCTCTCCAGGGCGAAGGCCGACGAATTCGACGCCCAGGTGCTCTTTGTTTGATAAAATCAGCATCTTTTTAGCTAGATCGGCGATCTTTATCGGCTCACCCATATCAAGCACGAAAAGCTCGCCGCCTTTTGCGATCGAGGCAGCCTGAAGCACGAGCTGACAGGCCTCGGAGACCAGCATAAAGTACCTCGTGATATCAGGATGTGTGACGGTTAGCGGTTTATTATTTTCGATTTGCTCTTTAAATTTCGGTATTACGCTGCCGCTTGAGCCTAGAACGTTACCGAAGCGCACTGCAACGATCTCGGTTTTAGCTGGCAAATTTGAGTTTAGCGCGTAAAGCTCGCACACGCGTTTAGTCGCGCCCATGATGTTTGTCGGGCGCACAGCTTTATCGGAGGATATCATCACGACCTTGCTAACGCCGTATTCGATAGATAAATCGATCAAAATTTTAGTGCCGATTATGTTATTTACGACAGCTGCTTTCGGGTTTGCTTCGCAAAGCGGCACGTGCTTATAGGCTGCGGCGTGGATAGCGATCTGCGGCCTAAACTCCTCAAATACCGCGCGCAGATCATCCTCGTTTACGATATTTATCATCTTGCTCACGGTTTTGTCGCTGTGGGTTATCTCGCCGATTTTATAGAGATTAAACTCGCTATGATCGATCATAATTAGCTTGCTAACGCCAAATTTAAGGCACTGCTTGCAAATTTCGCTACCGATACTGCCGCCGGCTCCCGTGACCAAAACGACCTTACCGCCTAAAAATTTCTCCACCGCGCTGCTATCTAGGTCTTTTGGCTTTCTAGCTAGCAGATCCTCGATCGAGATATCTTTGATCGCGTCCTTGCCGGTGCCAAACATCGAGAAGATCTTGATATCGCGGATACCGTAAGCCGTAAGCTCGTCAAAAAGCTCGGCTAGCTCGTCTTGACCGAGTGCTAGCGCGATGATAGCGGTTTTTACGTTGTATTCTTTGATCAAATTTGCAATTTCGCTCTTTGGCTGCACTAAAAATCCGTCGCAGTAAGTGCCGACTAGATCGCTCCTGCCGTCTACCACGCCCACGGCATATAGATCGATATAGCCCTGCCTAAGCCCTTTTAAAACGTGAAGCGCCTTTGACGTAGCGCCGATAACTACGCAAGGCTCGCCCGTGTGCGGCTTTTTAGAAAAGTCTAAAAACATACGCTTGGCGATCCTTAAATTTCCGATTAGCAGGCACGAGATAACGGCGTCGATAAAAATCACGCTTCGCGGAAACGGATTAAAAAGACTAGGCGCCGCAAAATAAACGATCCAAAAGCAAACGATCGCGCAAAGATGAACGAGGAAAATTTTCCTCGCTTCGTTTAGTCCAAAAAATCTCCACGGCACCTTGTAAATTTTAAAAAGCCACATGAAAAATAGCTTTAAAACCACCATCGTAGCGCAGCCTGCGACCAGTCCGCCTCTAAAATAATCAGGCAGCACGCCGCTAAATCTAAGCAAATACGCCAGATAAAACGACGCGACGAATATCGCGACGTCAAAGCCCAGAAAAAACGCAAGCCGCTTTAGCTTCGTCGCCTTAAACATTTATAAATTTTCCTTTACGATTTTTACTACTCGCGCAAATTCCTCGTCCCCCATCGCAGTGCCGCTAGGCAGGCAGATACCGCGTGCAAACATATCTTCGCTAGTACCGTCCGTGAACGCTAGCGCCCCCTCAAACACAGGCTGCATATGCATCGGCTTCCAAAGCGGACGGCTTTCTATGTTTTCTTTAGCGAGTGCGTCTATCACGCGTAGATGCGCGCCTTTTTCTTTAAACAGAGCGGTCGTTAGCCAGCGGTTGCCGCGGGAATTTGCAATCTCTGGCATAAACTCAAGCTCGGGAAGCTCTTTTTGATATTTTTCAAAAATTTCTCGTTTTTTTATCACGCGCTGCTCGAGCACCTCCATCTGTGCCGTTCCGATAGCGCCCAGGACGTTGCTCAGGCGGTAGTTGTAGCCGTAGTCTTTGTGCTCGTAGTGCAAAAAGGGCTCCCTAGCTTGCGTGCTGTAAAATCTTGCCTTCTCGACGAGCTCTCTTTCACCCACCAGCATACCGCCGCCGCTTGTGGTGATGATTTTGTTACCGTTAAAGCTATATGCGCCAAGTCGTCCGAACGTGCCTAGCGCCTTGCCGTTATAAAATCCGCCCAGCGCCTCGGCCGCGTCCTCGACGACGGCGATATTTTCCCGCTCGCAGATCTCGCAGATCTCTTTCATCTTTGCCGCCTGACCGTAAAGGTGCGTGACGACGAGCGCTTTTGGCTTTTTAGGCGAGTTTTCGATCGCCTTTTTTAGTAGCTCGGGGCTTAGATTCCAGCTTTCGTCGCTATCTACGAAAACGGGCGTAGCGCCTTGATAAAGTATCGGACTAACGGACGCCATAAAGGTAAATGTAGAGGCTAGCACCACGTCCCCCGCGCCGATACCAAGCACTCTTAGCGCCAAGTGGATCGCCGACGTGCCGGAATTTAGCGCCAGCGCATCGGGCGCGCCCGCGTAATTTGCCACGCTTGCTTCAAATTTATTCACGTATTCGCCAAGCGGCGCGATATAGTTGCTCTTAAAGACCTCGTTTATGTACTCTTGCTCTTTGCCGCTCATGTGCGGCGGGCTTAGGAAAATTCTTTGCATTATTATTCCTTAAAGAAATTTACGCATTGTAGCACTTAAAATCTAAATATTTTTATAAAAACTCGTTTAAATTTGCTTTTAGGCCGTAGAAAATGGGGATTTTGTTAAATTTTGCGTCAAAATGTATTTTGGAACTGCAAATTTGACGCAGCAAATGATATTTATATATTTTGCCTGTGCCGACTTTTGTCGCTACGGACGTAAATTTGACGAGCGATATTTTGCTCTCAAATTTAGCTTAAATTTCGCCTAACTTTAGCGGGATTACCGTAGGCGACGCTACCGTCTGCGATATCTCGTACTACGACGCTGCCCGCTCCGATTATACAGTTTGCGCCGATTTTTACGCACTGGATGATGCATGAACCTATGCCTACGTGCGTATTTGCGCCCACGATCACACCGCCTGCTAGCGCCGCATTTGGGCTAATGTGCGCAAAATCGCCGATCTCGCAGTCATGCTCGATGATCGCGCCCGTGTTTATTATCGCGCCCTCGCCTATCACCGCACGCGCATTTATGACGGCACTTGGCATCACGACCGCGCCCTCGCCTATTTGCGAGCTAGCGCTTACGACCGCGCTTGGATGGATTAAATTTACTACGACAAAGCCCGCGTTTTTTACTCTTTCTTTCAGGATGCGTCTGATTTTATTATCTCCGATAGCCACGATCACATCCGCCTTTTCCAGACTCGGGTCAAATTTGAGTACGTTTTTACCGTCAAATTTGGAGTCGTCCAAAAACACGACCTCGCCGTATCCGCACGCTCTTGCCACGTCCGCAACGACGGCTCCGTGCCCGCTAAAGCCGTAAACGTAAATTTTAGTTGCGGCCATTAAATTTCTCCGTCGTAGCCATACCCTCTTTGCTCACGCCGCTTCGTTTTAACACCTTTTGCACCGTTGAAATCGCGATTTTCACGTCCAGCATGAAACTAAGCTCGCGGACGTATCTCGCGTCAAATTTAAACTTCTCCGCCCAGCTGATCGCGTTGCGGCCGTTTACCTGCGCTAGCCCCGTGATACCCGGTCTCACGTCGTGGCGTGTCGCCTGCTCGGCGTCATAAAGAGACAGGTACTCAACCAAAAGCGGACGCGGCCCGATGAAGCTCATATCGCCCTTTAGTACGTTAAAAAGCTGCGGTAGCTCATCAAGGCTGAGACTTCGGATAGTCTTGCCGATGCCGCTTAGACGCATCTCGTCGGGCAGTAGCTCGCCGTCCGCGCCGCGCTCGTCGCTCATAGTTTTAAATTTGTAAATTTTAAAAATTTTAGCGTGCAACCCCGGGCGCGCCTGCGTAAAAATGACGTCACGGCTAACCTTAAAATATATCAAAACCGCGACGACCGCCATGATCGGCAGCGTAAGCACGATCAAAAAAATCGCGCCGCAAATATCCAGTAATCTCTTAAAAAACGCCCTATACATCGATAAATTTCCTATAAATTTCTATATATTTCCTAGTGACCGCTCGCTCGTCAAACTCGCGCAGGGCGAGCTCTCGTCCGTTTCGGCTCATTTGCGCGGCCAAATTTTCGTCGTTTAGTAAAGTTTCTATCTTTGCGGCTAGGTCGGCGGAGTTTTTTACCTCGCAAAGCAGGCCGTTAAAGCCATTCGTCACGGCCTCGTTACATCCTGCCACATCGCTAGCAACGACCGGCCTGCCCATACTCATCGCCTCTAAAACCGTTCGCGGAAAGCCCTCTTTGTAGCTTGGAAGCGCAAGCAGATAGCTAGCCTTCAAAAGCTCAGGCACGTCGTCTCTAGCGCCCAGATACCGCACGGCGCCACCCTTTAAAAACTTTGCGTCGGCCGTGCTTTTGTTTCCCTCAAACCCTTCGCCCGCAAATACAAACGCGCAGTCCTCGCGCCCGCGTAAAAGCTCGGCCGCCTCGTAAAACTCGCGAACGCCCTTGTGCCACATCGCGCGCGCTATCATCAGCACTATCTTTTTACCGCGCAGATCCTCGCCCAAATTTGCGGCCGGCACGCTATTTTCGTCAAATTTGATCGTATCCACGCCAACGCTTTTTATCTTAAAAATTTTCTCCTGGGCTATCAAACCGCGGCTCAAAAAATACGCCGGATCAGCCTCATTTACAAACACGCAGCCGTCGCTCATATTTAGCGCTTTTTTATAAAGCGTCTCGATCGCGGCACGTACTAGACGGGTTTTTAAGTCGTTATCGATATAAAAACTACCAAGCCCCTCGACCAAATTTATCACGCGCTTTATGCCTGCTTTTTTGGCCGCAAAGGTGCCAAACACGTTTGATTTGTGCGCCGAGGTTTGCAGCAGATCCAAATTTAACCCGCGTAAAATCTCGGCGAGCTTCTTTGAGTTTTCAAGCACGGTTAGAGGGTTTAAGCTCGCGCGGTCAAGCTCGTACGTCACGCAGTTAAACTCGCCTTTTAGCCTATCCGTGTAGTCGCCCTTTGGCGCGATAGCGAACACCTCGTGACCGAGCCGCTTTAGCTCGCGCATGATCGGCGCACGAAAAAAGTAAATGCTCATATCGGCGTGACTCAAAAATCCAAATTTAGCCATACTATGCCACCTTTTCTGACTTTTTCGCCGATATTCGCTCAAGGTGGCTCGCCGAGTCGCGACGATAATTTGTATCGTCTCGGCCCACATCGGCGTGACTCAAAAATCCAAATTTAGCCATTTTTAAAAATATCCTTTAAATTTTGCACCCTCATCTTAGCAGCCTATAAATTTTAACCGCGCCGTTTAAAACGACCGGCTCAAAGAGCTCTTTGTCGTAGTTTTCGAGTACGAAAAGCTGTATGTAGGCCGAGTTTAGCACCGCTTCGTCAAGCACCAAAAACCGCCTGTAATCCTTCATAAAAATGAGATAAATTTTACCGTCCGCGTTCATCTCGTGCTTTTTGACGACCAGCTTATCCTTTTCGTCGTAACTTGTTTCAAAGTACGTATTTACGGATATTTCGCGCTCGCCGATATAGACTTTAGACGCGTCGCCCGATACGCTAAATCCTCCGCCGATATTTATCGTATCGCCGTCTACCGAGTAAGGTTTGCCTGGATAAAATATCGCTCCGTACTCCTCGCCGCTGTTTAGATCGAGGTTTGAAAAGCGCAAAACGGCGCTAAAGATATCAATCATGGAGTCCGGCAGATAGTAGTAAATCTCGCGCGTTTTTTGCGGCGGGCGGAAATCCTTGCTATTTAGCGAATACAAAAACGAATTTACGCTAGTGGCGTTGTAGTCTTTCATCATCTGGTTCAAATTTAACCCAAATCTCTCGCTGAAATTTCGCTCGGTGTACTCGACCTCCAGGCGCGCCATATTTGCCGACATGCGCTGGTTGCTAGCTAACGCGAAGCTCACGGCGAAGTTATCCCTGCCCAGGTGCTTGCCGCCGTCGATGAGAGTCTTGACGTCCGCGTAGTAGCGGATCGGATAGCCGTAGTCCCACCACGCCAGCACGTAGTCCTCGCGCCCCGCGATTTTGTGCAGTTTATCTAGGCTCTCGACCTCGCTTTTGGCAAAGACCGTGCCGACTTTGTAGCCGTAAATATGCTCCAAGCACGGCATCAAGGATAGCGCGGCAATACAAAAGACGCAAATTTTTTCTAAAAGGGCGTGTTTTTTGAGCGAGCTGAGGCCTGAGACCATAAAATAAGCCGCCCCGCAAACGAGCGCCGCCGCCGCAAGCGTGGCTAGATATACGCCAAAGCTCGCCTCGCCGTCAAAATTTGGCGCAAAAACGGGAGATTTGCCGTGCAAGAGGCTGTAATATTTATCAAAATACAAAAAGAAAAACACAAAAAACGCCGCTAAACAAACGGTGCAAAATTTGTCTAAAATTTTATCTTTTTTGAAAAAACTCACGCAAAGCGCCGCAAAATATCCAAATCCTATCGCCATCACGGGCACGGAGTAGATCGTAAATCTAAGCCCGCCTTTTAGCGCTAAAAACCCAAGTAGCAGCATCGGAAGCGCAAGCAAAAATGAGCGAAATTTAAGACAAAGCGCCGCGACTCCGACGAGCGATAAAGCAAAAGTAACGATATGCCCGCTGATACGCTTAGCAAAGGCGTTTATCGACTCGAACTCAAACGAATAATCGCTCATTTCCATTATCGTTTTATTTACGTTATAAAAATGAAAAACCGGCTCACTACTCTCGGAAACCCCGCGAAATATGTAAAATTTAAGCTGAAATAAAATTTGATTTAACCCGCCGCTATAACCTAGAAGCGCGACGGCCAAAGCAAGACAAGCCGCGACAGCTAGTTTATCCCAGATCTGCGGACGAAATCTCATCGCTAGATAAAGAGCGACGGCAAGCGCGCTTTTAGCGTAAAAATCGATATACGTAAGCGCGACTATCATCAAAATAGCCGCCTGGTAATTTAGCGCGTTTTTCCTATCAAAAACAAAAGTGTAGAGCAAAAATGCGCCCAGCATGGCAAAATTTAGCGAATAAGAGCTCGGATACCACCAGTCGTTTATCAGGATAAAAATCGGGATAAAAATAAGATCGTTTGCGTTTTTTTTCTGCGCGAGGCGTATCATCGCCCAGACGCTAAACGCAGGCAGCACGATCGTGAGCATGTCGGTGTCGTAGTAGCCAGCCATCGTGCGGTTATAGTAGCTGTTTGCGATACTAGCTAGCAAGGCCGCCGCAAAGCCGACTCCTGGCATCTCGTACTCTTTAGCTATCAAAATCACGGGAATAACGATAAGCGAGCTAAAAAACACGCTCATATAAAGCAAAATGCTCTCGAAGCTAAAAGGCAAAATTTGATACAAAAAGTACGTAAGCGTGGGCATCGACCGGCCGTAGTAGCTAAGGTCGTTTGGCTGATGAAAGCCCGCTATCATATCGCGCGCGCCCTCAGCAAAGGCGTAGCCGTCGTTCGTGCTGATCATGAGCTGATCGTTCCAGAAAAAGTGCTGATATTCGCCCGCCCAGTACACCCAGTACAGCCTACAAACCACGCTAAAAACAAATGCCGCAAGCATTAAAAAACAAGTTTGTTTTGAAAATTTAAATTTATCCAAGAGTCCCGAAATTTTACTCGCCATTTTCACCCTCTAAGTATCCTATGAGTTGCGCCGCGACAGCATTTTTGTCAAATTTTATTACGCGGCCATAAGCCTTTTTTTCATAATCTCGCCTCAAATTTTCATCCTCAAGTGCGCGTCTCATCGCCTTCTCCATCGCTTTTTCGTCATCAACTGGCACGAGGATGCCGTATTTGTCATCACTCAGAAGCTCTCTAGCGCCGCTTTTGTGATCGGTGGAGATGATAAATCTCTCGCAGGCAAGCGCCTCCAAAAGCACGTTTGAAAAGCCCTCAAACCTCGAAGCGCAGAGGAAACACTGCGCGTTTTTGATAAATTTAAACGGATTTTTATCCGTGCCTAGCAGCTTTACTCGCTCGCTCACGCCAAGCTCGTCGATCAAATTTTGAAGCTCACTCTGCAAAGGCCCCTTGCCCAAAATTCCAAGCGTCGCGCGCTCGTTGTTTAAATTTGCGATTATTCTTATTAACATCGCTTGATTTTTACCGCTATCAAGCCGCCCGATGTTTAGAAAAAACGGCTTAAATTTAGCCTCTAGCGGCTCGTTTGCGAGAGTTTTTATCGCAGCTAAATCGACCGCGTTATATAGCACCTTTGTATTTTTTGCGTCGCAGCCGAAATTTCGCACGAGATCATCGGCGTTTCCCTGCGCGTTAGCAAGGATAAGATCGGCTTTTGGATAAAGCGCCTTAACTAAAATTCTATTAGCCAGCCCGCTAAGGCCGCTTTTATAGATGACCGACGGACAGCTGCGTTCGCTTATAACCATCCGTCCTTTTACTCCGGCGATCCTTGCTAAAAGCGCGATGTAGCAAGGACGGTTCATTAAGACAAAATGCAGATCAATAGCCAAATCGTCGCAAAGTTTTTTATAGTTTAAGGCTAGAAACGGAAACAAAAGCCCCAAACGAAAAAGCTTTTTTACGCCGCTTTCATAGGGGTCCGAGCGCTCGAGAAAGTGAATTTTTACCGCGCTTGGTATCTCGTAGGCTACGACCTCGCTCATCAAAACTAGATGAACTTCGTATTTTTCGCACAAAGCCGGGAGCAAATTTGAAACCACGCGCTCCGCGCCGCCCGGCCCCATCGAGTATAGAAAAACGGCTAATTTTTTCATTCGTCGTGCGTTTTTTTGTATATCCAAACGCGAATTTTAGTTAAAAATAAAATCATAGACTTTGGAAACGGGCTTAAGATCAGCATTGCAAGCGCTTCTTTTGTAAATTTAAATTTGAGGCTTTTAAAAAGATATTCGTACATTTTTTTGTATTCGCCGCCAAATTTGGCATAGTACGCCGCCATTTTGTATAGGATCGCGATATGAGAGTCATTTACGCGAAATTTTGGCTCGGCCAAATTTACCCCGTTTGCGCTAGCTTGAGCGTTTTTCTCGGCAATCTTTTGCAAAATGAGCTCCGCAGTCATCGCGTAGCCTTTCATTATGCAAAGTGGGCGCTTAAACGAGTTTATCGTGACGCTGTCGCTGCGGTGAAAGCGGTAAATACGCACTGCATCATGCAGATAGTAAGCAGGAAGGTCGAAAAGATAGATCCAAAGCGTATTTTCGCTACCGTAAAGCCCCTTTTCAAAGCGCCTATTTCCGATCGCGTCGCGGCGAAACATTATTAAAAACTCGCCCGTTATCTTGCCGTCGTAGTAGTCCTGCGGCGAAATTTCCCCGCTTTTATTTAGTCCAAATCCCGAAAATTTCGTCGTCCGCTCGCCGTCAATCTCAAAATAACAGTTCGCCCAGACGCTAGCATACCCCTGTTCTAGCACGGCCGCCATCTTGCTTATGGCGCCTTCTATCAGAAGATCATCGTCGTCTAGTATCACGAAAGCATCGCCGCTAGCGTGATCGAAGCCGTTGTTTTTATTGCCGTTTGGACCGCGGTCGTAAGTTTGGTTTAGGACGTATTTTACGTTGTCAAATTTGGCGACGTAGCTTTGCGCTAGCTCGCGCGTGCCGTCGTTTGAGTTATCGTCGCTGATTATGATTTCTTTATTTTCGTAGTCTTGAGCCAGCGCGCTTTTTAGGGCGGCTTCAAAAAGCTCTTTGCGGTTGTAGGTTGGGATTATTATGCTTACTTTTAGCATTTTAGCCCTTTATATTTTGCGTGATAAAATCCATCCACTTTTGATAAATTTGATCGGTTTTAAAGGCGTTTTTGCGCTCGTTGGCGTTTTTTACCAGCTCTTGCCTAAGCTCCTCGTCGCGCATTAAAAGTTCGATTTTGCTTCCGAGCGCTTTTACGTCGTCTATCGGCACCAAAAATCCGTCCTTGCCGTCCTCAATAAGCTCTTTTGCGCCGCTTGTAGCAGTCGCCACCCTGGCGCAGTTAAAAAATACGCTCTCGATTAAAACATTCGGCAAGCCCTCGGTTTTGGAGCTTGAGACTAAAATTTTAGACCTTTCGTAAAGCGAAGCTACATCGCTCGTTTGCCCGATAAATTCGGCGTTTAGATGTAGTTGCTCGTGCGCGATAAGCTCTAGCCTTTGCCTCTCTTCGCCCGCACCCGCTATCACGATTTTCCAGTCTTTTAAAAGCTCTTTATCGACTAGGCTCATGGCCTTTAAAAACACGTCGCAGCCCTTAAGCGAGATAAGGCGACCAACGAAAAGGATGATATTTTCCTTCGGCAAGCCCTGTTTTTTGGCTTCAAACATCGGATTATACATCACGGTTTTATTTTTTACGAAGCTATAGTACTCGTAGTCCTCTTTCGTAAGTACCGTGAGTCCGCTAGCTAGCGGATAGAGTATACGGCGCAAAAACAGCCAGCCGCGCCCTTTGAAAAAATCGGCGCTTGAATGCTCGCTGATAAAAAGCGGCTTACCGATAAATAAATTCGACAAAATCACGTTGATATTGGTGCTGTCCATCGAGGAGATAACGACGTCAAATCCGCCGTTTTTGATCAAATTTCGCTGATAAAAAAACTTTTTTACGCGCCTGATTAAATTTGCGAAAAAGCCCTTTTTCACCATCGGAAAAGGCAGATCTATCAGCTTTATCCTCTCGTCTAGCTCGTAAAACGGCGGTTTGGTGTCAAATTTTAAAAGCGTTACGTCGTGAAATTTCGCAAAATAGCTTGCCAGTAAGCTCATCACGCGCTCAGCGCCGCCTGCTTGCAGGGTCGAAATTATAAATAAAACCTTCATTCTCTCTCCAAATTTTAATCGATGCGCGAAAATTTAATAAATCTTCAAAATTATTGATTTTATAAATTTTGAGCTTTATAATCGCTTAGTTTCTTATCTTTTAAATATCCGCTCATAGCCTAAAATTGCCGCTTCAAAGCGCGTTGCGGCGACATATTTTAAGCTATTTAGGCGAGCTAGCGGGGAGACTTTTACCTGCGCTCTTTGCACCCGCTCGGCTTGGATATTTGAGTCTGTTAAATCAGTCGGGTGCGCGAAGATATCGCTAAAATACATCTTTAAGCCGTTTTGCAAAAGCAAAATTCGCCAAAAATCAGCCACGCAAAGCGCCTTTTTGTGCGTTTGCAAAACCGTTTCCGCCGCGCGCCTATCAAGCACGTAAGCAGCCGCTCGGTAGATCGTGCCGTAAGATCGCTTTGAGACTAGCCAAAAATCCTCCTCTAGTTTTTTACCAAATGCGCTAAATCGCCCATCTAACCCGTCCTGCGCGCCGCAGATGAGAGCCGAACCCTCGTGCATCTTTGCAGCCATTTCAAACGCCTTTTCCACGCCGTTTTCGTCTCCGATAACGTCGTCTTCTAAAATGAGCGCAAATTTGGCATCGCTTTTTAAAAACTCCTCGTAAGCGCGCATGTGAGATAGCGAGCAGCCGACCTCGGACGGGCTTAACAGCCTACCGTAAGCCTCAAGGCTAGCCAGCGCGTAGCCATAGTATTCCTTTGCGCTCATAGCCCTTCCGTCGGTCGCCTCGACGAGTTTAAATTCGTCATAATTTTTAAACCGCTCTTTTAGCTTTTCTCGGCGCGCCTCGTCGTTTTTTAGCGAGATAACGAATACTAAATTTTTCATCTTTTAAACTTCGATTTGATTTTATTTATCACGATTAGTTGTTCTCTTTTATCAAATATCAAAAACAGGCTCGCAGCGTAACCGAGCGCAAGTAAAACCGCTGAATACGCTGCAAATTCGCCCCAGCTTGAAATTTGCACAAAATTTCGCAGCCAAAAAAACAGTCCGCAAACGGCTGCGAAAACGGCTAAATTTTTAAAATAAACGCCGTAAAAAGTAGTAAGCGGCAGGCTCAAATTTAACGCAGCGTTTATGAGGTCAAATCCCAAAATGCGCACCGAATAAAGCGCGGCGCCGACGGCCGTCATACCGTAAATGCCGTAAGGAGTAAATTTAAGCACGGCAACCTGCGCCAAAATCGTGCCTGCGCCCAAAATAGTGTTTGCTATCGCAGGACGTTTTAGTTTATTTGTCGCACTGTCGAGATTAAAAAGCGAAAAAACATAGCTGATAAATATAATCGGCACTAGAGTTATCATCGAAAGATTATAGATTAGGCTTATCTCGTCCGCGCTTTTAAACGGCAACCAAAGTGTGTAAAATTCGCGCCCGAAAGCCACGAAAATGGCCGCCGGTACGCTCATGACAAAAGCCGTAACTCGCATCGAAAATTTAGCCTCCGCAACAAGCGCGGTCAAATTTGATTTGGAGTAGTGCTCGACGAATTTGGGCGCAAATATCGCGCTAAGCTGCGCCACGAAGCTCTCTAAAATGATCGGAGCCGCCTTTGAAACGGCTAAAATTCCAGTCGCGTTTGCGCTTAAAAATATGTTACAGATAAACAGATCCATACCGCTCATAAGCACGCGGTTTAGGGCGTTAAAGCTATTATAAACGCCTGATTTTAGCAGCTCTTTTATCCTCGTAAAGTCAAATTCTCGCGGGTTAAATTTAAGCTCCGGAGTAATGCGGCGCGAAACCCAAACGCTAGTAAAAAAAACAAATAGCGACGCGACTAGAGCTGAGATCGCGATATATGCGATCATCGGTCTGAAAAAATAGAAAAGCGCCACGATGAGAACGGCCAAAATGGCGCTAGATGCGGCGTTGCGAACGGAGATGATGTAGAGCTTGTTTTTGATAAACATCGAGACGCTGATGACGCCGTTAAAAAGTCCGACGCAAAAATTTATAAAATAAAACGCAAAAGTAAGCCGCACGTCGCCTAGCAGCGCGTCGCTAACGTTTAGCACGCTTTGTAAATTTAAGATAAAAATGCCCGCGCCAAGCAAAATAAGAACGCAAAAAAAGATATTTACGACTAGAACCGACGAGTAGTAGGCGTTTGCCGCGCGGGTACCCCCTCTATGCCACTCGTACGCGACGAAGCGGCCGCTAACCGAGTTTATCGCCGCGGTTACGACTAAAGCATAGGCCACTATAGCGTTTGACAGTCCGACAAAGCCGTAGGCTTCGTTGCCTAGGCTCTTTAGGATGTAGGGCGTGAGGAAAAAATTTATCCCCATCGAGACGATAAAAACGACGATGGAGCTGATCAAATTTACGAGCATTACAGCCTTGCGTCGGCGTTTTCGTAAACATTTTTGATGTCGTAAACGAGCGCTTTGCTAAATTTCAACCCTTTAAATTTATCGTGAGCGACGGCGATCACGACGCAGTCGTAGTCCGCCTCGTCAAAGCTTTTTAGAGGCGTCAAACCGTATTCGCGCTTCACCTCGGTTTCGTCCGCCCACGGATCGTAGACGTCCACGCTGCAACCAAAATCCCTAAGCTCCTCGATCACGTCTATCACGCGCGAGTTGCGGATATCCGGGCAGTTTTCCTTAAACGTAAGACCAAGCACCAAAACGCGAGCCGAATTTATCAAAACGCCCCTTTTTATCATTAGTTTTACGACCTGGTCGGCGGCGTATTTGCCCATATTATCATTGATGCGGCGTCCGGCTAGGATCATCTCGGGATGAAAGCCAAGCTCCTGCGCCTTATGCGTGAGGTAATAAGGATCCACGCCGATGCAGTGGCCGCCCACTAGCCCAGGACGGAAATTTAAGAAATTCCACTTCGTGCCCGCCGCCTGCAAAACGGCGTTCGTGTCGATGTTCATCTTGTTAAATATCATCGCAAGCTCGTTCATAAAGGCGATATTTATATCGCGCTGAGTGTTTTCGATGACCTTTGCGGCCTCGGCGACCTTGATAGTAGGCGCTTTGTGCGTGCCAGCCGTGATGATCGAGCGGTAGACCTCGTCGACCTTGTCGGCGATTTCCGGCGTCGAGCCGCTAGTGATTTTTTTGATTTTAGTTACGGTGTGCTCTTTATCGCCCGGATTTATGCGCTCCGGCGAGTATCCGCAGAAAAAGTCCTCGTTAAATTTAAGCCCGCTTTGCTCAAGTAGCGGCACGCAAATCTCCTCCGTGACGCCAGGATACACGGTGCTTTCATACACGACGATATCGCCCTTTTTTAGCACCTTTGCGACGCTTTGCGTGGCTTTTACCACTGGCGTTAGATCTGGACGTTTGTTTTTATCGATCGGCGTCGGGACGGTCACGATAAAGAAGTTGCAATCCTTTATATCGTCCAAATTTAGGCTAAATTTCATACTGTTTTCTATCGCTTTTTTCATCTGTTCGCCGCTAAGCTCCAGTGTGCGGTCATATCCGCTTTTTAGCTCCTCGATGCGGGCAGCGTTTACGTCAAAGCCCGTGACTTCGTATTTCTCGCTAAACGCCGCCGCCAAAGGCAGCCCGACGTATCCTAGTCCGATAACGGCTATTTTCATTTATTTTTCCTTTTTAATTTTTTTGGTTCTATCGTTTTTACGCGTTCATACATTCTTATTTCCGCGCCTACGCCTTGCGGAGTTATGATTTTAACGGGGCTAACGCCGGGTAAAATTTGAGTGAGCTCATAATAAACCCGCCTCTTTTTCTTTCTTCCGTCCTTGCAGAGCACCATCGTCTGCGCTAGCTCGTCACCGCCGCTAAATTCGTAATAAATCCCGCTCGCATCCTCTTTTTCCTCGAGCTTTCCGCCGAGCAAAAAGGCAAAGTTGCAGTCGATTTGCATCTCTTTAAAAAACGTGACTTCGTATTTAAAATAATCAGGCGGCATCTTTGAGATAGGTAGCTCAAAAATATTTTCCTCGGTTTTTGCCGCATTTTCGCCAGCCAAAAGCGCAAATGGCAGCGCGCAAGCCGCGATAAAAAGTAAAATTTTCCTCATGATTTCACTCCTATTTGGAAATACTTAAAGCCCAAATTTGCCAGATTTCTCGCGTCGTATTGATTGCGTCCGTCAAAGATCACGGCGTTTTTTAGCCGTTGTTTCATCTCTATAAAATCAGGCGACCTAAACTCGCTCCACTCGGTAACAAGCGCGAGCGCGTCGGCGCCGTTTAGCGCGTCGTATTTGTTTGGGGCGAATTTTAAATTTGAGTTAGGTAGATATTTTTTAGCTTCGTTTGCGGCTTTTGGATCGTAGGCGACGACGTTTGCGCCGGCGTTTTCGAGTGCTTTTATGAGTACTAGCGAGCTAGCCTCGCGCATATCATCGGTATTTGGCTTAAACGCTAGCCCCCAAATCGCCACGGTTTTTCCGCTCAAATTTCCGCCGAAAAATGCTGAAATTTTTTCAAAAAGTACCGTTTTTTGCGCCGCATTTCTGGCCTCCACCGCGCTTAAAACCTGCGGTTCAAAGCCGTTTTGTCTGGCGGTGTAGATGAGCGCCTCGACATCCTTTGGAAAGCAGCTACCGCCGTATCCGCAGCCAGGATATATAAAGCTATAGCCGATGCGAGAGTCGCTGCCGATGCCTTTTCGCACCAAATTTACGTCCGCTCCCACGCGCTCGCAGATACCTGCGATCTCGTTTATAAAGCTGATTTTAGTCGCTAGCATCGCGTTTGCGGCGTATTTGGTCATCTCGGCGGACTTTACGTCCATAGAGATAAATCTATCGTGATTTTTCATAAAGGGCGCGTAAAGCTCGCGCATGACGCTTTGCCCCCACTCGCTGCTAGCGCCTACTACGACGCGATCGGGCTTTAAAAAGTCCTCGACCGCCGCGCCCTCTTTTAAAAACTCGGGGTTGGAGACGACCTCAAATTTGACGTCCAGGTTTCTCTTTTTTAGCTCGCCGGAGATCACCTCGCTAACCTTTTCCGCCGTGCCCACGGGGACGGTTGATTTATCCACGACGATTAGCGGCGAGGTTAAATTTTGCCCGATGCTTTTTGCGACCTCTAGCACGTATCGCAGATCGGCCTGTCCGTCCGCGCCCATAGGCGTGCCCACCGCGATAAATAGCACTCTAGCGTGCGCCAAGGCTTCTTTTATATCGACGCTAAATTTGAGCGCGCCGTTTGCCCTGCACTCGGCCACGATCTCGCCAAGACCCGGCTCATAAATCGGTATGATGCCGTTATTTAGGGCGTTTATCTTGGCTTCGTCCACGTCCACGCATATGACGTCGTTGCCCATTTTAGCTAGGCACGCGCCGCTAACTAGCCCCACGTAGCCAGTGCCTACGACTGCGATCCTCATAGCCTTTTCTCCCACTCAAGCGCGGTTTTTATGATGAGCGATAAATCCTCTCTCTTAGGTCGCCAGTTAGTTAAATTTCTTATCTTTTCAGGCTTTGCGATGAGGCATGCAGGATCGCCATCTCTGCGAGGCGAGTTAATAACCTTAAAATCAATCCCGCTTACTTTTTTAGCCGTTTCTATAACCTCTTTTACGCTAAAGCCACGGCCGTAGCCGACGTTAAAGATTTCGCTTTTTTCATGCTCGTTTAGATACTCTAGCGCGCTTAGATGCGCGTCTGCTAGGTCGCTCACGTGGATGTAGTCTCTCACGCAGGTGCCGTCTGCGGTCGGATAGTCGCTACCGAAAATTCCCATGCTTTCGCGTTTACCTAGAGCCGTCTGTGTCGCGACTTTGATTAGGTGTGTGGCGTTTGGATAGTTTTGTCCGATGAGCCCCTCTTCGTCGGCGCCCGCAACGTTAAAGTACCGCAAAATCGCAAATTTGAAATTCTCATTTGAAGCGGCGTAGTCTTTGATGATCCACTCGCTCATTAGCTTGCTTCGGCCATACGGATTTATCGGATTTGCCGCGGTTTGCTCATCGACCTCTCCGATCTCTGGCTCGCCGTAAACGGCTGCAGTGGAGCTAAATATAAATTTATTTACGCCGTACTCTTTGCAATAAGTCAAAATTTTAGCGACGTTTGCGGTGTTGTTTAGGTAGTATTTTAGCGGATCTTGCGTGCTTTCAAAAACCTCGATAAATGCGGCGAAATGGATAATCGCGTCAAATTTGCCCTCCGCAAAAATCCCGCTTAGATCATCTTCCAAATTTGCCTTTACGAACTTAAATTTACCGATTTTCTCAAGCGCGTCAAGCGCCTTTGTAGTGCCTTTGCAGAGATTATCCACGACCGTTATCTCGTGTCCGCCTTGATTCAAAAGCGCCTTTAGCACGTGAGAGCCGATGTAGCCGGCTCCGCCTGTTATTAAAATTTTCATAAATTTACCTTTTGAAATTTAGATTTTCCGATTTTATCATAAAAGATAAAAAGGTAAAATAAAAAATGAGGCACCGCCGAATCGCCGCGTCAAATTTAGCCGCTTTAGCCCGCGCCGAGAGCGAAATTTATCAAATTTACGGCGCCCGACTCGTAAGGCAAGCGGTCAGCAAATTTATCCAAAACAGCCAAATTTAATCCTCTCTAACCCGCAAAAATATCGGAAACCTCGGCACTCCTTTTGCGGTTAAATTTTGATATTTGTAGGTTATTATAGAGCCGATTTTAGGCGGGTTTGCGCGCTCTTCGTCGCTAAAGCCCGAGCCAATCTTAAATTTTACTCCACTAGCGATTTGCTCGTCCGTGTTTGAGCCCGCAGCGCTAAGCGCCTTGCATGTTACCGAGCCCATGAGTCCGGCGTATTTGCCCGTGCCCGCATTTATCGCCGTTACTTCGCACTCGGCGTCTTTAAATTTTTTATATTTCAGCGCATTTTTACTTCGTTTTCGCTCGTAGGGCGCGCTTGGCTCTCTCGCGACCGCACCCTCTCCGCCTTTTGCGACGATATGCTCAGCAAATGCCTCAAATTCGGCATTATCTTTTACTTTTACCTGCTTGATTATCTTTAAATTTTGCCCGGCTTGCGGATTTTGCAAGATAAATTTTTCAAGCTCGCTAAGGCGCTCTAAAAGTCCGCCGCCGGCCCCAGGTACGTCAAAAACGTAAAATTTAATCTCGCTCCACGCCGTAACACTCGGCGTTTTGTCCATCACGATCGATTGGATTTTTTCAAATTCGCCCCGCGCCGTGTAAAGCTCGCCATCAAGCGCAAACGGCGGAAAATGCGCACTCCAAGCCTCTGGCGCGGCTAAAATTTTGCCGTTTCTAGATAGCAAATTTCGCCCATCCCAGTAGGCGCGTACGCCGTCAAGCTTCTCGCTAGCTAGCCAGCCGCCGACGTTTTGGCCTTTGTATTCGCTAAGTTTTAAAAGCTCAAATTTGGCTTTTTTAGCGGCATCTGTGCTAGCCGCGCTGCTTATATTTTCGCTCTGCGCCGCTAGAGCTAAATTTAAAAAGGCGGCGATCAAAAGCGCGAAAAATCTCAAATTTTAACCCCGTAAAACTCGCAGTACCACTCGATAAACCTAGCCACCCCGTCATTTACGCTAGTGTTTGGCTTGTAGTCAAAGTCTGCTACCAGATCGCCCACGTCCGCATAGGTCGCAGGCACGTCGCCGGCTTGAAGCGGGAGGAAGTTTTTCTCTATCTCGCGGCCGATTTTTAGCTCGACGGCCTTGATGTAGTCCATGAGCTCGACGGGGCTATTATTGCCGATATTATAGACCTTAAACGGCGCGCTAGAGGTGGCGGGATCGGGATGCTTCGCGTCCCACGCGGGATTTGGTTTTGCCGGGTTGTCGATGCATTTTATGATACCCTTTACGATGTCGTCCACGTAGGTAAAGTCGCGCTTCATCTTGCCGTAGTTAAAGACGTCGATTTTCCTGCCTTTTAGCGCGGCGTCGACAAATAAAAACAGCGCCATATCAGGGCGTCCCCACGGACCGTAAACGGTGAAAAATCGCAGTCCCGTAGTCGGCACGCCAAAGAGATGCGAGTACGTGTGCGCCATCATTTCGTTGCTTTTTTTAGTCGCGGCGTAGAGGCTGATCGGGTGATTTACGCCCTCGTGCGTAGAAAACGGCATATTTTCGTTTAGGCCATAAACTGAGCTCGAGCTTGCATAGACTAGATTTTTAGTTTGGTTGTGGCGGCAGCACTCAAGGATGTTCATAAAGCCCGTAACGTTGCTGTCGATGTAGGCTTGCGGATTGATTAGCGAATATCTCACGCCCGCCTGCGCGGCCAAATTTACGACGCAGTCAAATTTCTCGCTCTCAAAAAGCTCTTTCATCGTCTCGCCGTCGGCTAGATCGGCTTTTATAAATTTTAAATTAGGCTGCGTTTTTGAGGTGGTAAGCTTGCCATAGTCTATCTCGCTCACGTCAAAACCGGCTGTTTTTAGGCGCGCGAACTTTAAATTTACGTCGTAGTAGTCGTTTATCACGTCGTATCCGACGACCTCGTCGCCTCTTTTTACGAGGGCATTTGCCAAATGAAATCCGATAAATCCCGCCGTTCCGGTTACTAAAATTTTCATGTTTTTTCCTTTGTGATTTGACGCTATTTTAGCGTATTTTTGCGCCCGTTCTCACTGCTCGTCTAAATTTATCTCGGGCATATTTTCTTCGGTGTAGTATTCCTCTGCTCCGGCCTGTTCGCCCTCTTCATCAAGCTCCGGCTCATCCTCGTAGTTTTGCGTTTCAAGACGCACGAGCTCGCGATCGACCGCCTCGCAAAACACCGGCGTATAGCCCATCTGCGCGCAGTTTGCCGCGAGCCACTCGCTCATCACCGAGATATCGTCCGCATAATCGTCCAGCGTCAAATTTCCACGCAAAAGCTCGTATTTTAGGAAAAGCCAGTATGTGTTTAGCACGTCGCTTTCGCAGTATTCGTTGATCTTGTCGATCTTGCCGTCAAAAAACAGCTCCATCACCTGATCGCCGTGCACGTCGTATTTGCCGGGCAAATTTAGGCTCGCACAGAGAGTATCTAGCTTTAGCCCGCGCACGGAGCCAAACTCGCTCACGTGATCGAGCAGATCAAAGTGAAATTTGCCGCTATATCGGTCGCGGTAGTTGCCATCCCATTTGCCTTTGCCAAGCTCCTTGTTTTCGACCTCATAAAAGCTCGGAAACGAGACGTTGTACCTCATCGCGCGCGTCAAAATCATCGGCAGATCAAAGCCCCGTCCGTTAAAGCTCACCAGGCGCGGGTTGTGCGAGTTTACGAAGCCGATAAATTTATTTAGGATTTCGCGCTCGTTTGCCCCTTTCATCGTGCTTACGCGCAAAAATTTACCGTACTCGTCCGCCATCACAGCTGAGATCGCCACGACGCGGTGAAACATCACGGGCAAAAACTCGCTTCCGCTTGCTGCTTTTTGCGCGGCAAACGCCTGCCTCGCCACCTCCGCATCGCTTCCCTCAAAGCCGTAAATTTTACGCAAAAGCGCGGTGTCTGGCACCGTTTCGCAGTCAAAAACGCAGATATAATTTTTAGCCATTTCAAACCTTTTTTAGCTATTTTTGCCTAAAATGATAGCTAAAAATCTTTATAAAAGCGGTAAATGAGTAAAAATTTAAGCCCAAACATCGCCGTTATCAAGCTCTCCGCCCTGGGCGATATCGTCCATGCGGCGACCGTCTTGCAGTTTATCAAAAAGCACTTGCCGCAAGCCAAAATTACGTGGTTTGCCGACGCTAAATTTAGCGAGATTTTGTTCCTTTGCCCGCAAATTTCGCGCGTCGTATCGCTACCGTTAAAAAACGGCGAATACAAAAAAAGTTTGGAGCTGATCGCCTCTGCTAAGCAAGAGGGCAAATTTGACTACGTCATCGACCTGCAAGGACTTCTCAAATCCGCCGTGGTTGCGAAGCTTCTTGGCAAAAATAGCTACGGATTTGATAAATTTAGCGTCAAGGAACCGCTCGCGGCGCTGTTTTACGGGCATAAATTTAGCTGCGACTACGCCCAAAACATCATCTTGCGAAATTTAAAACTTACGGCTTTTGCTTTGGGATTTAGCTTTAGCGAGGATGAAATTTTAGCCAAACAGCCTTGTTTTAGCGCCTCGCAAAGTAAATTTGAGAGCTCGAAAAAGAAAATTTTGATAGCGCCCTTTGCTAGCGAGCCGAGTAAAATTTACGATAAATTTGGAGACGTTATCGCTCTGCTTGACGAGCCGCAAAATGAAATTTTCGTCTGCTTTAACGGCGAAAATGAGGAGAAAAAAGCCATAAATTTGATCAAAAACTCAAACGCAAAACCGCTAAGCTTAAGCCTAAAAGAGCTCGTAAACTTTATCTCGTCCTGCGACCTTGTTATCGGCAACGATAGCGGCGTGACGCATATCGCCTGGGCGCAAAATCGCCCCTCTATCGCGCTTTTTGGCAACCGTCCCGCAGAGCGAAACGCCTTTGCTAGCCCCGTAAATTTAACGCTAGACGCGGGCAAAAAAATAGACGCGAAAAAGATAGATAAAAGCGACTTTTGCGTGCGAGATATCGCGCCGCAGGCTATCGCAAATGCGGCAAAAAGGCTACTTGATGCGTGATTTATTTTACCTTTGGCTTTATAGATTTTTTAAATTTATCTTTACCGTTACGCCCGCGTTTTTGCTAAATCCTTTTTTAAATTTCATCGCGTTTTTGTTTTATAAATTTGACGCAAAGCACACCAAAATCATCAGAGCAAATCTAAATTTCGTCTACGCCGAGGAGCTCACGGCCGAGCAAAAAGAACAAATCATAAAAGACACATACCAAAACTTCGCCAAATTTGCGGTAAATTTTATAAAAAATCAAAACGCGAGCAAGGAAAAAATCCTAGAAAAAGTTGAATTTAAAAACGAGCAAATCCTGAAAAACGCGCTTGCATCGGGCCGCCCGATCATCGTACAAACCGCGCACTACGGGCAGTGGGAGCTCTTTTCGCTTGCGATGGCGGCAAAATTCGGCGGCGTTAGCATCGTCGGACGCGCGCTTGATAGCGCGGTTATGCAGCGCATTTTGGCGGCAAACCGCACCCGCTTTGACATCGAGCTCATCGACAAGATGGGCGGCGCAAAGCAAATCCTAAAAGCGGTCAAGGCGCGCAGGCTAGTCGGCATCCTAGTCGATCAAAACACCGCCAAAGACGAGGGCGTGGAGGTCAAATTTTTCGGACAAAAGGTTTTACATACGCCCGCAGTTAGCATTTTTGCGCAAAAAACGGACGCGCTCATCGTGCCCGCATTTATCCGCGAAAAAGGGGCAAACCTCAGCGAGATTTGCTTTTTTCCGCCGATTGACGTTAGGGATTTTGACAAAGATGAGGCCGTGCTAAAGGCCACGCAAGCGCAATCAGACGCCACAGAGGCCGCCGTACGCGAGAAACCTAGCGAGTACTTTTGGTTTCACAAACGATTTAAGCATTTTAACGAGGAAATTTATAAATGTTAAGCGTCGTTATCCTCACGCTTAATAGCGAAAAATACCTCGCCGAGGTGCTAAAAAGCTGCGAATTTGCAGATGAAGTCGTCGTGGTCGATAGCGGCTCTACCGACGCGACGGGACAAATTTGCGCAGGGTTTAAAAACGTCAAATTTCGTAAAGAAAAATGGCTGGGATTTAGCGCGCAAAAGCAGCTAGGCGTGGATCTAGCGCGCAATCGCTGGGTTTTCGTGCTAGATAGCGACGAGGTGATTTTAGAGCCGCTGAGAGAGGAAATTTTGCAGGTTTTACAGCGCCCAGAGTTTTGCGCATACGAGGTGGCTCGCGCAAATATCTTTTTCGGTAAAGAAGTGCGCACTATGGGGCTTTATCCGGACTGCACGATCAGGCTGTTTGACAAGACGCGGGCGGAATTTGACGGGCGCGAGATACACGAAAAGGTTGTTTTAAAAAGCGCAGCCAAAACGGATGAACAAACTCCGGCAGGCGGCGCAAATTTAACCGCCGCCAAAAATCAAATCGGCAGGCTAAAAAACCACTTCAAACACTACGCCTACGACAGCATCGAGCAGTTTATCGCTAAGCAAAATCGCTACTCGAGCCTTGGCGCAAAGGGTGCAAAATCAAGTAAATTTAAGGCCGTTTTAAATCCCGCGTGGACGTTTTTTAAGCTATTTTTCCTAAAAAGCGGCTGGCGCGAGGGCTGGCGCGGCTACGTGATAGCAAGGCTTTACGCGCAATACACATTTTGGAAGTACGTAAAATGAAAGATAAAAAAATCAAAATCCTAGTTATGAAATTTAGAAACATCGGCGACGTGCTGCTCACGACTCCGCTCGTCGAAAACCTGCGCCGCATCTACCCTGACGCGCAGATAGATTTCGCGCTAAACAAGGGCACAGAAGCGATGATCGAAGGCAACCCGAACATCCAAAACATCCATATCTACGACCGCGCAAATATAAAAGAGGTTGGCTTTTTCAAGCGACTTTGGCGCGAGCTAAAGTTTATCCGCGCGATCAAAAAGCAAAAATACGACATCGCCGTGCAGACCACGACGGGCGACCGCGGTATCATCGTCGCCAAATACGCCAAAATAAAAACCATCGTGGGATTTGAGGGCAAAAACAAGACCGTAAATAAAATAATAACGCACAAAGCACCTAGAATAGGCGGCCTGCGCCACACAGTGGATCGTAATCTAGACGCCCTAGCCGCGCTCGGGCTTGAGCCAAGCGGCAAAAAAGTGAGCGTGTATTTTGATCCAGAGTGTATCAGTCATCTAAATTTGCCGCCCAAATTTATCCACGTGCATCTAACTAGCCGCTGGATGTTTAAGTGCGCGGACGACGAAACTATGGCGCATATCATCGACTTTTGCGAGAGCCTTGGCGCACGAGTGGTGCTAACGGCCGATAACAACGACGCCGAGCTAAAAAAGCTGGACGACGTGCTGGCGCTGTGTTCCTCTGGCCCCGTAAATCTGGGCGGCAAACTCACCCTAAAACAAACCGCCGCACTCTCAAAGTGCTCTGCGATGTTCATCGGCGTGGATACGGCGATCATGCACCTAGCCGCGGCCAACGACGTGCCCGTGATCGCGCTGTTTGGGCCTAGCGGGGCGTTTGAGTGGGGTCCGTGGGATAACGATCTAAACGAAAACGGCTATACGCAGCGCAACGGCAACCAAACTATGGGCAAGCACGCGGTATTTCAAAAAGACTGGGACTTCGTGCCGTGTGACAAAGAGGGGATGATAAAGCACGGCGTGGAGCGAACGCTGATGAGATTTGAGGGCGAGGAGCTGGAGGCGATAAAGAGGAAAATAAGGGAAAATTTGAGCCAGAGCTAAGCAGGCTTTGTAAAATTAGGCCGCTTTGGTTAAATTTTACGAGCGAATTTGAGCCGCAAGCGGTAAATTTGGCTATTTTGGTCAAATTTGGCGATTAAATTTATCGGCTCGGATTTTGTAAGTTCAAATTTGGCTTGAACGCCGGCCGTCAAATTTGACCTTCTTGATTTTATAAATTTGGGCGCCTAAATTTGACGTCTAGACCTTCTTTTCATTAAACATATACGAGATCACGAAAACGATCAGACAAACGGGCGCGAACGCAAACGCAAACGCCACGCTCCAGCCGGCGGCACGCTCGCCCCAAAAATACCCTGCTGCGAGGCATGCCAAAAACCCGCCGTAAAAAGCGCCGAGCGATAAATTTTCTACCGTAAAAAGCAGTAAACTAAGATTTGGATTTTTTTACAAACAGCTTGCTTGGCTTGAAATCTTTATACCTTTTGAGCAGATACCAAAGCAGCGCGCAAGCCAAAATCGCAAATATTGCGACAAAAACGACAATCCTTAGCGCGCCCTCAAAAGGCAAAACATCCAAAATCAAAGCTGCCGCCCGCTAATCGAGCAGATATCTAGCTGTCCTGTGAAATTTATACCTTTGCTCTGCATCCATCGGTCTTAATTCCCTTAAATTTTTTAATAAAATTCATATTAGAGAATTTAGCGCATCTCTATATCTCTACCGCCCAAATAATATTCTTCCAGCGGATAATTTATATTGCCGCAGTTATCAAATTTAAACCCTTTTCCAATACCGACTACGGCATTTTTTCTCTCTTTATAGTATTTCTTCACGATAATAAAATTTCCTCTCTCTCTCGTATCGCACAGATACTCCGAATGGTTAAATTGCATATAATTGCCGTTAAATATAGCGAATTTATCAAGGAACAAAGTGCCTGTGACTTCTTTCTCGCCACCGTCAACCATAACTATCGGTCTGTCAAATCCAACGCTCGTATCTTTCAAATTTATTTTTAGATATTTCTTTGGATCGGTTTTTTTAGCCTTTAACTCTTTCATGAGTATCTGCTCGGTCGTTTTTCCCTCTTGGTAATATTTTTCTAATATTTCAAAACAATTTGATAAGTTTATATTTTCTAGTTCATAGTATGCAACCTCGTATCTACTGGACCAAAGACTACCAAAGGTTTTCAACCTATAATCATCAATCATCCAATATAGCTTTACATCATAGTCCAAATATGCCCCGGCTACTCTTTTATACAGCTCCTCTTTGGGCAAAATTCTGTTTTCTTTGAGGCAATAGCCCTGCTTGTATTTGTCGTAGTCGGAAAGAGAAACTATCACAAAGCCTCGCGAGGTGGAATAATCGGGGATTATACGGATAAATGCTGCGCAAAGTATAGCCACTAGAAGTATCACCGCGGCTAGTATTTTAAATTTATATTTGCGAAATTTCATAATGGGTCCTTTAAATGCCGCCAACGAAGCAAACGCACGACCCGCCGCCGTGCGAAATTACGCCCGCTACTTCACGCCTTTTAAATTTGAGCGATCTTACGCAGACCGAACCAAATCCGCCAAAATACCTAATTTTACTCAAATTTAGAGCAAATTTTACTTCTTTATCTTTGAGTATATCCCGCCCAAAATGTCGTTTTGATAGATAAAAAGCGTGCGTTTTAGCCACGCAGCGTCATTTTTAGCGGCGATGCGCTTGATAGCCGATAGGTCGCCGTCGGGCCTGTTTATGCCTCGCTGCGTCGTAAAAAACGCCTCGTAGCCCGCCTGTCTAGCTAGACGCATCAAATTTTCGTCGTATTTGCCGCGCGGCCAGCACAAAATTTTATCCTCGACGCCCAAATTTTCGCGCATAAACTCGCGGCACCGAGCGAAATTTTCCTCAGGCGGGAACGCGCCGAAATACTCGTCAAAATGCGTATGCGTATGCGAGTGAAAGTCAAAAACGTCCTGCATCGCAGCTATCTCGTCAAGACTCAAAAATACGTCCTGCGGACGCTGGGGCGCTGCTTTTTTGTATTCGGAGTGAGTTAGCTCGATAAACTCGCCCTGCCGCATGCTCGCGCGCTCTATCCACTGCGTCACTAAAAATATCGTCGCCCGTAGCCCAAACTCGCGCAAGACCTGGTAGGCGTAGACGTAGTTGTCCTTCCAACCGTCGTCAAAGGTGATGAGGACGCTTTTTTTGGGCACGGCTAGCTCGCCCTTTTTATAGGCGATAAATTCGCTCATCGTGAGCGTTTTGTAGCCCGCCTCGGCGAGAAATCTCATCTGCGAGGCAAAATCCTCCGCACTAGAGGCGATAAATCCGCCCTTTTTTAAAACGTGATGATACATCAAAACGCTAACGCTCAACGCCGCCTCCTTTAGCTCCAGTCCGCGCGGCTAACAAGACGAAAAATCCAAGCATATAAAACATATAAATTATGCGTAAATTTATCGCCTCAAACAGCCCGCGCACGCCGAAATAACACGCTAGCGAGATAAAAATCGCCGCAAAAAGCAGCTCGCGCGAGCGCAAAAAATGCCTAAACGCATACGCCAAAAGCGAGACAAAACCGCCCAGTAGCAGCGCCATGCCGACCGCTCCGTAGTAGTAATAATGCCCGATAAAAAACGGCTCGTCGTTAAACCAGTACCGCTCGCCGTTTGGCCTCGTCTGCATCATCGAGATCTGCGCGCCCTTGTCCGCCTCGTCTCGCAAAAATGCGTCGTACTGCTCCTTGCCGTATCCAAGCCCCGTTAGCGCGCGCGGACTAGCAAAAAGCAGCGGCAAGCGCTCCTTTAAAATCAAATCGCGCCCCGAGCTAAAGCTAAGCCCCGCGATACGCTCTCTCATGCTCTCGTTTCCCAGATTTGCCTCGCTCACTAGCCCGATCTGGAAAAATTTATACATCGCCGTGGGCGAACTCAAAACCGCCGCCGACGCGCCCACGACGCAAACGGCGAAAATAACGGCAAAGAGTTTAAATTTACGCTTCGCCTCGCCGCCTAAGATATACAAACAAAAACCAAACATAATAAAACAAGCCAGTACCGCACCCCAGCTACCTCTAACGCCGCTCAAAATATCAAGCCCGACGGCCGCCAAACAAAGCGCGCCGCACGAAACTCGCGCCCAAACTCGCCTAAAGATAAAAACTCCCGCCAGTGCAAAAGGCAAAAATCTATCCACGTAGTCCGCGTACGCTCGGCGCACGACCCGCGCGTCAAATTCGCCCGCGCTGCCAAGCCTCTCAAATTCGCTAAAAAGCGGCGCGGCGTAATAAACGCTAATGACCGCAAAGGCCGCTATCAGCGCGTAAAAAAATAATTTTGCTTGATCGGTCTCGCCGTTTGCCGCGACGTAGACGATGAGCAAAAAAGCAAATCCGCGCCCAAACTCGCCCGCAGCGTTGCCCAGCGAATCAAACTGCGGCGCGTAGGGAAAAGCCGAGATCAAAAACGCGTAAAAGGTAAATGCGATAAGGCAAAACGCAGGCGAGCGAGAAAGGCTAAAATTTACCCCGACCCTTGTGGCAAATCGCGCCCTATCGGTAAAATAAAGCCAGATCGCGCATACGAGCGCAAGGTAAAGCGAGATGTTTTTCGCCGCCGTCATACGCGGAACGTGCTCGCAAGCGATAAAAACGCAAACGAGGTATAAAGCGGCGTTTTGTAGGCGGTTTTGTAGCTTCGTCATTTTCTCCCTTAAATTTAAAGCGCCCATTATAACGATAAAATCATTAAAATCCAGTAAGCGGTTTTTAGTCGAATTTTAGCCCGCGCGCTCTCAAAAATGTCCGTAAATTTATAGATTTATGCTAAATTTGGACTAAATTTTTACAGAATAAAGGCCTAAATTTTGATATATTTTCTCGTATATTTGCTGATTTACCCATATCTTTTTGCGATGAAAAAGCTAAAATTTAAAGGCGAAAAAGGCAAAATTTTACTCATACAAACCGCTAAAATCGGCGACTACGCAAACTCGGCCGTGATCTTTGACAGTCTTGGCAAATTTGACGTGCTAATCGACGAGATAAACCTAGCCTTCGCAAAGCACGACAGCCGAATAGAAAAAATATTTACGATAAACGATGTAAAACGCAAAAAAGCCTCCAAACTAGGGCTCGCGCTCGAGCTTTTTTCGCGCGGCTACAAGAGCGTCTACGTGCTGATGCCAAACAGTCTAAATCTCTTTTTGGCGCGCTGCACTCTGGCTAAAAATATCGTCGCCGTGCATCACTACGCGGCATCTAGCGACTTTACCTTGCTGGCGCTTGGCATGAAAAAAGTGCCGCATACCCTGCAAGATCTAACGCTACTAACCTACCTAAAAATGCTCGGCATTAGCGAACTAAAATATGAAAAATGCTTGCAGCAACCGCTCTTTATCCCGCAAGAAAATCTCGTAAAAAGCAGCAAATTTAAGATCGGCGTGAGTCTGAGCGCGGGCAATAAAATGAAAACGCCGCCAAATCATACTTGGGAGAAAATCTTTGAAATTTTCGCTAAATTTGACTGCGAGGTTTACATTTTCGGCGTCGGCGAGGAGGCGGCGCTACTAAAAAACCTGCTTGCAGAAAATATGGACGAAAAGCAGACAGAAAAACATAGCAATGGACAAATTTGCGCGGATTTAGCCGGTAGCGATACGAGCGAAATTTACGGCGGTCCTGAAAGTGTAAACGACGAGCAACCAAAAGCTCAAATTTACAGCGACAGCGGCACCTGCGACGAGTCAAATTTGAGCTCACAAACTTGCGATACTTACGTAAAAAAATTCGGCGAAAACGAACTAAAAATCATCTCCTTAATCGATAAAATCAAGCTTGAGGAGTTGCCGTTTTATCTCTCGCAGATGCAGCTTTACGCGAGCTCAGACACAGGCAACTACTACGTCGCAGATAGCGTTCGCACACCGACGATCTGCCTGATGGGGCCTTGCTTTGCCAGCGAGCAAAGGGGCGTCGCCGACTCGCTCGTCATAAATTCACATTTACCGCCCATTAGCTCCGTATTTAAAACCGTGCACGATATCGACGCGAGCGCGTTTTTCGAGCTTAACGAGCAAAACCTCGCAGACATCGAGGCCTTCGTCAAAGTTCGCTATATATCCTATCTATCCCGCAAAGATAATTTTCTATGCTAAATGCCTTTATAACGGCTTCGTCGGGGCTTTTTGAGGCTGGCTTACGCAAGCTATCAAAGCAGGCCAAAAGCGCGTCCGAGCTTCTTTGAACTATAAAAAAATCTTGCTTTTTTGAGGAGATTTCATAAATCTCCCTTATGACGGCGATATCAGAGTACACCACGCCAAGCCCGCAGCCAAGCGCCTCGATCACGACTCTAGGTAGTCCCTCGTCGCTGGAAAATCCAAGCACGTAGTCGCACGCTGCGTAAATCTCGTCCATCTTGGAGACAAAGCCCAGATACTCGGCTTTGTCCGATTTTATCAGTGCGTCAAATTTGGCTTTCGCGCCCGCCTTTAGCTCGCCTCCGCCTGCGAAATAAACCTTTATATCGCTTCTTTTTAGTCCCGCAAGCGCGTCAAAAACTAGCTCGTGCCCCTTTAGCGTCAAGAAATTTGCGGGCATTACGATATTTATTTTTTCGGCGTCAAATTTGGCTTTTAGGGTGGCGCTTTTATCGTCGCCGCTATTTTTTAAATTTGACCGAGAATGGCTCAAATTTTCATCCGTCTCAGACTTTTCCCGCCTTAAAACAGGCGCCTCCACGGGGTTATAAACAACGTTTTTGGTCATTTTTATCTGCGCGGCGTAAAATTCGTAAGTAGCATTTGAAACACAAACGGGCGTAAATTTTAGCCGCTTTAAAATTTCAAGCTTAAAGGGCTCGACGGCCGAGTTTTTGCGCAGATGTTGCACTGCCGCGATATTTAGGGCATTTGCGGCGGCGATGTAGGCGAGATTGGTTGAAAAGTGATTATTTAGATGAAGGATATCGGGCTGCACCTGCCGTAGCAGGCAAAGCGCATAGTCGTAGTCTTTTTTATAGAGGTATTTTGCTAAAATTTGACCGCCCAGCGTGCGTAAAAGCTCTTTTTTTAGCTTTGAGGGCTGCTTTTTTAGCTCAAATTTTATAAATTTAGCCCCGGCTTCTTCTATGATTTGCGAGATTTTGCGTCCGCCCGCCTCGTAATCAGTCTCAAAAAACGCGCAAAGATCGTATTTTTGCTGTGCGGCAAGCCCACGCAAAAGATACAAAAAACTCTTCGTCCCGCCTCCGTATTCGCGCCCCGTATCGACGAACAAAATCTTTTTCATATCATTTCCTTTAGCATCTCCCAGACCTCATCCGCGCCTATTTGCAGCATGCACTCCTGAAATTTGCAGTTTTTACCGACGCAAGGAGAACAGGTGCGCGGCTTTTTGATAAATTTATGGATATTTTCGTCAAAATCGGGATTTGAGTTTACGGGCGAAGCGACTGCAAAAAGCCCGATCGTAGGCGTTTTTAGTGCGGCTGCGACGTGCAGCGGACCGGTGTCTGGCGTCACTAGCACATCAAGCCTAGCTATCAGCGCGGCAGCCTCCCTCAGGCTAAATTTGCCCGCCGCATCTATCACGTGCGCGCTTCTTAACTCCTCGTCTAACTGCGCGGTCATCGCTCGCTCGGCGGGGCTGCCCGTTAGCACGATGACGGCGTCCGTGCGCTCCAAAATAATCTCCGCCAGCTCCCGCCAACGCTGCCAAAACCACTGCCTGGAAACCGTGCTAGCCCCCATCTGAAAGCCGATAAATTTGCGTTTGCCGTCTTTTTTTAGCATTTCATCGACGCGGGCGAAATCCTCATCGCGCAGATATAAATTTAGCTTCGTATCGCGACTCTCGATGCCTACAAATTTAAGCTGCTCGAGGCGGTTTAGCACGACGTATCGCTCATCTCCGTATGGTTCCGGCTCGTTTGAGTGAAAGGGGCTAAATTTACTGCCGGCATTTGGCAGCTTAAAGACGTATTTAGCCCCGCTTAAAACAGCTAGCGGCGTGGCCTCGGGCTCGTTTGAGTGCAGGATAAAAACTATGTCAGGTTTTATCTTTTTTAGCTGTGATAAAGCGCGCAAAAATCCGCCCTTTTTGCCGTCGTAAAGTAAAATTTCGTCAACATTCGGATCTGTTTTAAAAAGCGGTGCGGTAGATGGATTTAGCAGCGCGACGGTGCGTACGTGCGGGAAATTTTGCCGAAAAACGCGAAAAACGGGCGTGTTAAAAATCGTATCGCCAAGCGCGGTGTTGCTAAAAAAACAAACCGTTTGGACAGGCTGCGTAACCAGCTGCGTTTTGCGCACGCTTTTAAAGCGCAAAATGAGTCGCGCCACGCTCTCAAAGAGCCTCATACATAGCTTCCGTCTGCGCGACCATCGTCTCTATCGAGAAGTTTCGCACGATAAATTCCCTCGCGTTCGCGCTAAATTTCGCCCGAAGCGCAGCGTCTTCTATCAGTGTTTTTAAGGCCGCTTTGAGCGATTCTTTATCGCCGTTTTTAAACAAAAGTCCAGTTTCGCCGCTATTTATAGCCTCGCCGATACCGCCCGCGTCGCTACCGATGCAAGGCACTCCGCACGACTGCGCCTCCAGTAGCGCCGTACCCAGCGCCTCCATCTTTGAGGGCAGCACGAAAACGTCAAAACTGCCCAAAAACTCGCTCACGTTGGTGCGAGAGCCTAGCATGTAGATATTTGGCGTTTTTATTTTTTTTAGATTTTCCTCCTGCGGACCGTCGCCGACCACGACCAGAGCGGCATTTGGTAGATTTAGCTCGCTAAAAGCTTCAAATAATAGCTGATGATTTTTCGCCGCGCGCAAGACCGCTACGATACCCACTACAACGCAGTCCGCGCTCAAATTTAGCTCCGCTTTTATATCTTTGGTGAAATTTGGATTAAACCGCGCCGTATCCACGCCGGTATAGATAACGTCTATCAAATTTCCCCGCACGCCCTGCGAGACGAGCTGGGCTTTTACGGCGTTTGAGACGGCTACGATTTTATCGTTTACGTTGTAGCTAAATGCCGATCTGATCGGCGTTTGCAGGTGTCTAGTGCGCACGACCTTAGCGCCCGTTAGCTTTGCTACGATCGCGCCGATGTTGCCGTCCTTGCCCGAGTGCGTAGCGATGATCGAGATTTTCTTTTCGTACACAAAACGGCAAATTTTAAAAATTTCAAAAATATTATAGACCTTGCTTAGGTTAAATTCCACAAACTCACAATCAATAGGCTTTTCAAAGCTTTTTGAGCCGGGATTTAGCGCGTAAAATACCTTAAATTTATCCTTATTTAGCCCGTTTATGACGCGCTGCGTGCGGTGCTCCTGACCGCCGAAACCCAGCGAGCTTTCAAGCTCTAAGATATTTATTTTATCTGTTTTTTTCATATATTTTTGACCGCCTCGTAGATTTCCTCGTCCGTCACGTCCTGCGCCCTTTTGCTAGCGCTTTGTAGTACCACGCACTCCGCTCCGCCGTAAATGGGAGCCCAGCGAGCGGCGTCCGTTTTACCAAGCGCCAGCACCGTTTTTACGCCAAGAGCCGGAGCTAGGTGCGCTACGCCGCCGTCAAGCGCGAGGACAAATTTAGCCGCCCAAATGTAGCCTGCAAGTTCATCTAGGCTCGCAGTCGAGGCAAACTCCACGCCCGCTTCTCGCGCTACTTTTTCGCCAAATTTTACGTCCTCCGCACTAACGGCGACGCGTCCGAAATTTTGCTTTAAAAATCCCAAAATCCGTAAAATTTTAGCCTCGTCCATACGGTTTTGCTCCACCCTCGAAGAGACGTGAAAAAATACGAAATCCTTAAATTTCTCGCTTTTAAAGCTCGGTACGTAAAGCGTCTTTTCCCCGTCAAATTTCGCTCCCAGCGGTGCGGCTAGCTCACAGCAAAGCAGCACCTCGTGAGGCGGCGGATTAAAGCTTAGTTTATGCGTTATTAATGAATCGCCCTCGTTTTGCCTTGCTGCGCCTATCGTCGTTTTAGCTGCGGCAGCTCTAGCAAATATCGCGGCAGAGGGCGAATAAGCACTCCTAAAAATCACGGTCGCATCGTATTTTTCGCGGCGAATTTGAAGCAAAATTTTACATTTTCCCCAAAACGCCCGCACCTTTGCCGCCGCTCCTTTTACGTGCTTTGGTTTGGTGTAGATATAGATTTTATTTAAAAATGGATTGCCGCGAACGACGCATGCGTTTAGGCTATTTACCACGATATCGATCTGTGCGTTCGGATGAGCCTTTCGCAGCGCCTCAATCGCCGGCGTCGTACAGATGAGATCGCCGATGTTATCGTTTCTAACGAGCAAAATTTTCACGATTTTCCTTTTTTGCGCGATTATACCTATTTTACACTTATACTTATTTACGCCCTCATCCCTCGCACGCCGGGCATAACCTAAAATTCATCAAAAAACTTATAAAATACCGCTAAATTTTAAAAGGCGAACATGAAAAAAATAGTATTTTTAAGGCTCGATCTAGACGCTATCGGCGGGGCGCAGAGATATCTCTCAAGGCTCGTCAAAGCTTTAAAAGACTCGGGCGTTGCGTGCGAAACGCGCGGATTTAACGGTAGCAAAAAGCTAAGCTCGTGGATCAAAGCCCTGCTTTTTAACTCGCAGGCAAAGCGGCAAAAGGGCGCGGACGAGATTTATTTTAGCTTAGAGCGCATCACCTGCGCCGACATCTACCGCGCAGGCGACGGCGTGCATAAAGTCTATATGAAAACCAAGCCGTTTTGGTTTGTAAACCCCTTAAATTTCGTCATTCCATACCTTGAAAAGCGCACTTTTAAAAATGCTAAAAAAATCATCGCCAACTCAAATTTTATAAAGCGTCAAATTTGCGAGACCTACGGCATCGTCCCTGAAAAGATCGCAGTCGTCTATAACGGCGTAAATTTGCCTACTCGCGTACAAAAAGGTTCGGCAAAGCTCGCTCTTTGCGAGGAATTCGGACTTGATTTTCACCTACCGACGCTGCTGTTTGTGGGAAGCGGCTTTAAACGCAAGGGCCTGAGCGAGTTTTTACGCATCGCAGCTCGCCTAAAAACCCGCGTAAACTGCCTGATCGTCGGCCGCGACAAAAACGCCGCCCGCTATAAAAATCTAGCCAAGGAACTAGGCCTAAACGCCGTATTTACGGGCGCTCAAAAAAGCGCGGCGAGATTTTACGAAGGCAGCGAGCTGTTTTTGTTCCCGACGGCGTACGAGCCGTTTTCAAACGTCGTTTTAGAGGCGCTTAGCTACGGCTGCGTCGCTATCACGACCGCTCAAAACGGCGCCGCGGAGATACTACCGGGGGAGTTTGTGATGAGCTCGCCGCAAGACTACGACATCTGCGCTCTGATCGACGAGATCCTAAACGACGACAAGCGGCTAGCAGCGCTACAAGAGCGAAATTTAGCGCTTGCTAGCGAGTTTAGCATCGAAAAAAACGCGAGCGCGACGCTGGAGATAGTGCGTGCGAATCTTGATTGAGCTGCCGACCTGGCTGGGCGACGCCGTGATGGCAAGCGCGGCAGTGGAGGCTATCGCAAAGCATGCGGCGTTTGGCGCGGGAAATTTGACGAGCAAATTTAATGGCTCGGGCGAGCAAGATTTTAGCTTTTCGTCGCAAAATTTCGGCTCGGTAACGCAAGAAATTCAAATTTTTAAAAACGATACGCCAAATTTGGACGGTAAATTTGAAGCTGTCCGCGGCGAAAATTTGACGGCGAGCGAGCGAGAAAATCAAAATCTAGAAAATTTGACAGCCCAGTCCGTCAAAATCGTATTTTTCGGCTCGTTTGCGGCGTGCGAGCTTTTTAAGGCTCACCCAAACTGCGAATGCGCCATCATGGACGGCAGCAAAAAGGCTAAGTTTAGGCTCTGGCGGCTGTTTTGGCAGGCTAGAAATCTGGGCAAATTTGACGCAGCGTTTAGCTTTAGAAGCTCGTTTGCGAGTAAAATTTTGCTTTTCGGAGCGCGGGCGAGACGAAAATTTGCATTTAAAAAAAGCAATGACGACGCGCATCAGGTGCAAAAATACCTAAAATTCGTCAAAGCGGCGTTAAATTTAAAACGCGCAGACGACGAGCTGAAGCTTTACTTTGAGCCGCGTAAATTTGACGCTCCGGTGCTCGGGCTAAATCCGGGCGCTAGCTACGGAAGCGCCAAACGCTGGTATCCGGCCTACTTCGCGCAGGTGGCGCTGCACTTTAAAGATAAATTTAAGATTATGATTTTTGGCGGCGCGGGCGAGCGCGATATGTGCGAGCAGATCGAGCGAATTTTACGCAAAAACGGCGCGGAGTGCGAAAATCTAGCGGGTAAAACGAGCGTGAGGGAGCTTTGCGAAAATATCGGCGGCATAGGGCAAAGCGGCGGGATATTTGTCACGAACGACAGCGGCCCGATGCATATCGCCGCAGCCTATAAAACGCCTACGGTCGCGCTTTTTGGGCCGACGAGATTTACGCAAACCTGTCCGTGGCGCAACGAAAACGCCCGCATCCTACACCTAAATCTAGAGTGCATGCCGTGTATGAAGCGCGTCTGTCCGCTAAAAACCCACGCCTGCATGAAAGACCTCTCGCCGCAAGCCGTCATCCAAACGATCGAGCGAGAATTCCTCTCCGAAGCGGCAAAAAACTAGAAATTTGAGCACGCGGATTTTCTCAAACGGCCGGAAATCAGCAAAATCCCCGTCGCGCATAATATTTTTAAAACGGCGCGCAACCAAATTTAACGTACGCAAAGCCTGTATTTGAGATAGCGCAAAGCCGCTCAAGCAAGATAAGTTTTACTCTACCTATTTTTAACGCGACTAAGATTTCACCGCATTTTTCAGCCGTCAAGAAAAGTGCAGTCAAAGTAAAATTTGTGCCGTACATATCATCTCGCACGCCGCAAAAGCCGCCGTCACAAAACAACCTCAACCGCATAAATATCGTCAAATTTGACCCTCGTTTTTACTACGGTTAGGCTTTTATCCATCAAATTTACGTTTGAGACCAGCCCTTCTATGCTAACGTAGCCTTGCCCGTCGTAGTATGTGATTTTTACCTTGTCGGCTGGCTTTAGTTTGCTTATTTTGTTTAGGATTTCTTCTATCTTTGGTTCGTCTAGCTCTAGCTTTTCGCTCTTTTCTCGCTCCTGCGCTTTTAGGGCTTTTTCTAGGGTCGAGAGGGGATTAAACGAGCTAAATATCTTTGCTCTATCTTTTACTTTATCTTTCATTCACCGCTTTTGTGCCCTCCTATCTTTTTGTTTCTATCTCGGCCGGTGGCTTCTGGCAATAGGTCGATAGCCCTTAGGATGGAGTTTTTGCCGTATTTTTCTTTTATCTGATTTAGGGTTTTTAGCACCGTTTTTTCTTTTGCGTTTTCTTCTTCAAAGAGGCTTTTTTCGGTTTTGCTTTCCTTTACGACGTCGTTTGCCGATATGCCGATTTGCCTGATGAGGCCTGCGTTTTTTATCTTTTTTAGATATAGCTCTTGTGCTGCATCCATGAGTACGCTAGCAATATTGCTCGGTGTTTTAAACCTTACCGTGGCTCTTTGCGCGGGTTCGTTTTTATCGGCGAATTTGATATTTATCGTGAGTCCGCTAGCCCGCACTTCCTCGTTTATCATCTTTAGAGCTAGCCTATCGGTCATCTCTTTTAGTACGATTAGAGCTTCTAGCCTCTCGTAGTCTCTAGGTAAAATTTCCGAGCTAAAGTATGACCTAGTCGAGGGTTTATAGGCCTTGATGTCGGCTATAGTGGTGGGCTCGATGCCGTTTGCGTGATCTAGCGCGATGTACGCGTCGATACCAAAAACTCTCTCAAGCAGACTAAAAGGAGCGTTTGCCATATCCTTCATGCAAAATATCCCGTATCGCTCAAGCTTTGCCCTGGTTTGCTTGCCTATACGCCAAAAATCATTTAGCGGCTGGTGCGTCCAGAGCTTTTCTTTATAGAGCGTTTCGTCTAAAAAAGCGATATTGTCCTCGCTGTGCTTAGCTAGGATGTCAAGGGCGATTTTGGCTAGATATAGATTCGTCCCCATGCCGCAGGTCGGCGTTACGCCCGTAGTTTTTAGGATGTCGTCCATTATCATCTTTGCCATGGCTCTAGCTTCTAGTTTGTAAAATTCTAGATACGAGGTGAGGTCGATAAACGCCTCATCGATGGAGTAGACGTAGATGTCCTCTTTGGCGACGTATTTTAGGTAGATGCCGTAAATTTTAGCCGCGTAGTCTATGTAAAACTGCATCCTGGGCGGCGCGATTATATATTTTATATTTTTAGGTATTTCAAATAGCCTGCATCTGTTTTTTACACCAAGCGCCTTTAGCGCGGGACTAACGGCCAGGCACACGCTGCCCTCGCCTCTAGTGGCGTCGGCGACGACTAAATTTGTCTCAAATGGATCAAGTCCTCGCTCCACGCACTCGACCGAGGCGTAGAATGATTTTAGATCGATGACGGCGTAGGCTGGAGTTTTGGTTTTCATGGGTGATTAAATTTGCTTGCGCTCTAGGCGGCGTTAAAGAGCGGCGAGGCGAGCCAAATTTGACTCAGCCGCTGCAAATGCTTTTAAATTTAGCCTAAAACGCATCGTCGATAGCTTGGCAGATGATATGCCCTATCATTATGTGCATCTCTTGGATGCGCGGCGTGTCGTTTGACGGCACGACCAAATTTAGCTCGCAAAGCTCGTTCATAGCACCCCCCGTGCGGCCGCTTAGACCGATCGTTTTGATACCGATTTTTCGCGCTAGCTCGAGCGCTTTTACGACGTTGCCGCTGTTTCCGCTAGTAGAGATAGCGATGAGCAGATCGCCCTCGCGGCCCAGAGCCTCCAGCTGACGCGAGAAAACAAACTCATATCCGTAGTCGTTGCCGATCGCCGTGAGCGCAGACGTATCGGTCGTTAGAGCTATGCCAGCTAGCGCGCCGCGCTCGGTTTTGTAGCGGCCCGTTAACTCGGCTGCGATATGCTGCGCGTCTGCAGCGCTTCCGCCGTTTCCGCAAAGTAAAATTTTACCGCCCGCCTTTAGCGTCGCTACCGCCGTTTCGCAGGCTTTTTTGATATCCGCTTCTAGCGCAAAGGTCGCCTGTATCGTTGCCAGATGTCCCTCTAGCTCGCTTTTTATCATCTCAAGAGTCTTCATTTTTTATCCTTTTTATCGTCGCGCTCGTGCTTTTGCCCGCTACGAACTCCACCAGCCGCACGTCTTTTACGACGCTGCTTCCCACAACCTCTTTACCTTCGTAGTCCGCACCCTTTACGAGTACGTCGGGGCGCAGTTTTTCGATCAAATTTAGAGGCGTGAGCTCGTCAAATATCGTAACGTAATCAACCGCCCCAAGCGCCGCCAGCACGGTAGCGCGGTCGGCCTGCGCGTTTACGGGGCGAGTGTCGCCTTTTAGCGCGCGCACCGAGGCGTCCGAGTTTAGCCCGACGACCAGTATATCGCCGAATTCCCGCGCCTTAGCCAGATAGCTCACGTGTCCCGCATGCAGGATATCAAAGCAGCCGTTTGTAAAAACCAGCCGCTTTTCGCCGCGGTTTGCTAGCATCACGGCTAGATCATCCGCGCTTTTGATTTTCTCCTCGAAGCCGGCCGCGTTTTTACGGCGCACGAGCTCGTTTATCTCCTCGAAGCTTGCCGTTGCCGAGCCGACCTTAGCCACGACGACTGCGGCGGCTAAATTTGCCGTCTCGATCGCTTTTTTGATGCCTTCGCCGGCACCCAGCATCACGCCAAGCGTCGCTAGCACCGTATCCCCCGCACCAGTTACGTCAAAGACCTCTTTTGCCAGAGCCGGAAATTTAACCGCTCGTCCGTCCTCTAAAAGCGCAATGCCTTCCTCTGAAATCGTGATCAGCGAATGGGTCAAATTTAGCTCGTTTTTTAGCAAATTTAGCGCCGTAAAAAGCTGCTCGTCGTTTTCTATTTTAAAGCCCACGGCCTCGCCCGCTTCTTTTTTATTCGGCGTTAGTAGCGTGGCACCCTTGTACTTCGAGTAGTCTGTGCCCTTTGGATCGATTAGCACGGGTTTGCCGGCATCTGCGCAGGCTTTTATGAGCTTTTGGCACAGCGCCTGAGTCAGCACGCCCTTACCGTAATCAGATAGCAGCGCGACGTCGTAGCCCTTCAGCGCGCGAGCGAAATTTGCCGCCAGCTCGTCCTCGCACGTTACGGCTTCGACGCTTTCTTTGTCTATGCGCACGACTTGCTGATGCGTCGCCATCACGCGGCTTTTTATCGAGCTCGTGCGCCCTTTTTCTCTTTTTATAAACTCAGACCTAGCTCCCTGCTCGCACAATATCCGCTCTATCTCGTCACCCGTCTCGTCGTCGCCTAGCACGCTCATGACACCCACTTTCGCGCCCAATGATAGCAAATTTAGCACCACGTTGCCCGCTCCGCCTAGACGTTTGGTTTCGTTTTTTATCTTTACCACCTGCACGGGAGCCTCAGGCGAGATACGCTCGCAGCTGCCCCAGATGTAGTGATCGAGCATCAGATCGCCAACGACTAAAGCACGTACTTCACGCATTTATCTCTTCCTCGTATATCCTTTTTATCTCGGCCGCGTAGTCTTTTATGCCCTCTTCTAGGCTAAATTTAGGCTCGTATCCCAGCGCCTTTTTGGTCGGCTCGATGTCGGCTTGCGTATGAAACTGATATGAGCGCGCATACGGGTTTGGGATGTATTCGCAAGGCAAATTTGACCCTAGCTCGCGCTGCAAAATATCCACGATCTCTTGGAAGCTTCTTGCCGTGCCGGTAGCCGCGTTATACACGCCGCTAGCAGCGTTTAGAGCGAGCAGGTTTGCCTGCACGATGTCTTTTATATAGACGAAGTCACGCTTGATTTTGTCGCTACCCTCAAAGAGGCGCGGATTTTCCCCGCTTAAAATTTGCAGACCAAACTGCAGCACCATCGAGGCGGTTTTGTTTTTATAAAACTCCCTTGCGCCGTAGACGTTAAAGTATCTCAGCCCCACTACCGCTACGCCTTTTTTAGCATATTTTCGGCCCAGATCGTCCATTTTTAGCTTTGAAAAGCCGTAGACGTTATTTGGCGCTTCGCATTCGCCGACTCTTTGCGGACTTTTTGCGTTACCGTACGTGGCACCCGAGCTCGCGTATATCATGCGCGCGCCCGTTTTTTCGCAGATATCCAGCAGATCTTTAAAGCTATTTAGATTTGTCCTTACTAGCTCGCCCTGCTCGGTTACCGTGGTATCCGAGATCGCCGCCTCGTGAAAGATTGCGCCCGGGGCAAATTTCTCGATCATGGCTAGCGTCTTTGCGCAGTTTATGTCGCCCTCGTAAATTTCGCCCGAAAAGCCGAGCAAATTTTTAAAATGCCCGAAGCTTTTGAGGTTTCCGTTGCTAAATTTCTCGTCGCTTCTAAATTTATCCACGGCGAGCACTTCTACGTCTTTTAAATTTTCGTCAAAATAATGCGCCAAATTTGAGCCGATGAAGCCCGCAGCGCCCGTGATTACGACTCTTTTTATATCTTTCATATTTTTCCTTCTTTTTTTAAAAACTCTAGCGCCTCAGCCACGCTTTTTAGACGGTCGTCCAGCTTTAAATTCACCCCGACGCCGGCACTCTGTCCCGCCCGCACGTCGCTATCCTTGTCGCCTATCATTATTGAGCGCGCAAGGTCGATGTTTAGCTCGTTTGCGGCCTTTAGTAGCATGCCTGGCTCCGGTTTACGGCAACCGCAAAGAGCCTCCGGCGCATGCGGACAAAAGTAAATTTTCTCTATCTTCACGCCCTCTTTTTCAAACTCGCTCAGCATAAACCTGCAAAGCTCATCAAACTGCTCTAGCGTGTAGTAGCCTCGTCCGATGCCTGATTGATTCGTCACCACGACTAGCGCGTAGCCTGCCTGCGCAAATTTGCGTAAGGCTTCAAAAATGCCATCTTTAAAAACGAAATCCTCGCGTCTATAAACATAGCCCGCATCCTCGTTTATCACGCCGTCGCGATCAAGAAATAGCGCCTTTTTGGGCACCGCTTTAAACACTGTTTTATCCATGGCGAAAATTATACAAAAAAAATCTAAATTTAACCGAAAATCGCCGCCAGCGCCGCGCTAGAAACTAATGTAAAAAAATAATGTAAAATTTAGCTTTTAAGACTATAATACGCCTACAATTTTATCAAAAAGGATTGAAAATGAAAAAGCTTATCATTGTTTCAGGAGCTGCCGCATTGCTAGCGGGTAGCCTATTTGCCGCTGACGGCGCGACTCTTTACAAAAAATGCGCAGCCTGTCACGGACCGAAAGCCGAAAAAGTGTATCTAAATAAAGTTCCTGCGCTTAACACGCTTTCAAAAGAAGAGATCGCCGAGAGCCTAAAAGGCTATAAAGCAGGCACTCTAGATAAATTTAAAAGCGCAGCCATGATGAAACCTATCGCAAAACCACTTAGCGACGATGACATCGCGGCTCTATCAGAGTACATCCCTACTCTAAAATAACCCTTTTCGGCGGAGTTTTTCCGCCGATTTTTCTCTGCTTTTTATTTCGCGCTTCATTTTAGTAACTTTTTTATAAAATTTCTTTTCTTTTAAGCTTTTAGGGCTATAATCTCGTCTAAATTTCTATCAAAAAGGATGAAAGATGAAAATCTATCACATTGCAACCACCGTTTTGGCGCTAAATTTATCTCTGCTTGCGGCTGACGGCGCAGCTATTTACAAAAAATGCTCAGCCTGTCACGGCGAAAAAGCGGACGCAAAATACGCAAACAAAGTGCCTGCGCTAACTAGCATCAGCAAAGAAGACCGCATAAAAGCGCTACAAAGCTACAAAGACGGCTCGAACAACGCCTTTGGCATGGGCAAGGTCATGCAACTGCACGCCAAAAATCTAAGCGACGAGGATATGGCGGCGGTTAGCGAGTATATCGATAGCTTGAAATAATACCTGCGATTTTAACATAAAAAATATCGGCGGTCGACGAGATGAACTACGAAGCGACCGCGTCAATCTTGCACATAGACTTTACTCGTTCGCAATGCCTAAATCATACTTTGAGCGCGGCGATTTCGAGCAAAATTATTATATACGCCAGCGCCGACTCGCTAAAAACCGGGCTGGCGGCTTCACTTAAAATCACGAGCTTATAACTGCAGGCGGCAAAACTAAATTTGATACTCGTTAGGACTTAGCTCTCCTCGTAAAAGCTTACCGAAGCGCGCGGCTGCGGCATCTACGGCATCGTCGCCAAACTCGCCCGGCTCAAATCCGCTGTTGACAAACGGCACGGCAAAGTCCATCCCACAGTAGTTTGCCGCGATCTTAAGCGGCGTTAAAATCTCATCCAAGCTAAAGCCGATCGCGCCTTGTTTAGAGTATTCGCTAAGCGGCGTACTGACGCTTAGCGCAAGCTGCAAGGCCTTGCCTTTAAGCGCGCCGGAACCCACCAGCTCGTGCGAAAAGACGATATCGATATAGGCTTTTAGCATAGGCGGCACGTTTAGCCAGTGCATCGGGTACAAAAATACGATGCGCTCGGCAGCCGCTAACGCGTCTTGCTCTGAGCTGGCGTCTATACGGGCGATATCTAAGCCGTAAAGCCCCTCCAAATGGCGCACTTCGACGTCCGCAGCAGCCTTTGCTACCTGTGACAAGGCTTTGTTTACGCGCGATGCGGCGAGATTTGGGTGCGATAAGATAACTAGCGTTTTCATGTTGTTTCCTTTGTTAAAATTTGCGGAATCATATCGCTAAAAAGCTAAAAGTAGATTAAAAATGCTTGCCAGAGCGAAGCTTTTACAAGCAAGAAAGCAAAAAATTATTAGGACTAAGCCACGCCCGCTCGGCGATTGCAGCGATTAAATTTAAAACGGCTCCAAGCCGCCTAAACTCCAAGCAGGCGGCATACCCGGCTGGTGCGTCAAGCGACGATCTTGATGTGATTGCGTGGCATTGCTAGACTGAGTAAATTTGGCCGACGAGAGTCTAAATTTACTGGCGACCCACTTGCTAGCAAAAGGCAACCGATTTTTACTCTGCCAGATTACACTTGCGCGCTTTTGCTATTTTGCACGGTAAATTTGCCGTCCAAGACGCCAAAATCCAATGCTCAAATTTTTGCCCGTCATTATGCCGTAGTTAGTCGAAATTTAACGACGAATTTAACCGCAACGGATTAAATTTACGGTCCGATTTTGACTCCAAAATCCTCGCCATTAAATTTAAAACGCAAATGTCACCCACACTCAAAATCAAATTTCGCGGCAAATTTTACGACCCAAAATAACCAAATTTTGGCGGCAAAGACGAGTCAAATAAGTGCGTAAATTCACCTCAATCAGGCGGCTTATATCCCTTTTCTTTGCGGCGAAGCTCTAGCTCATAAGCATCGTTTAGCGCGTCTTCGTCGTCAAATTTCGTCCCGTCCAAAAACTTTCGCTCGTCGTCAAACTGCCTGGTTTTAAGCCCCCACAGCAGCGCCGCCAGCCCGCACGCGCCCAGCAGCGTAGAAACCCCGATCATCATCGCCACGACCGCCCCGCTCATCGCTCGCTCCTAGCTCGCATCGCGTTTAGCACGACCGCGACCGAGCTTAGCGACATAGAAAGAGCGGCCACTGCGGGTGCGACGTAGCCTGCCATCGCCAGTGGTATCGTCACGGCGTTATAAACGAGCGAAAAGGCCAAATTTTGCCGCACGATGCGGTAGGTTTTACGCGCGAGCGCTACCGCAGCCGCGAGCGAGGCGGGGTCATCTCTCATCAGCACGACGTCGCTTTTTGCGATACTCACGGCCGCTCCGCTACCCATGCACACAGCCACGCTTGAGAGCGCGAGCGCGGCGGCGTCGTTGATCCCGTCGCCTACCATCAGCACGTTTCGCCCTTGCTGCGACAGCTGCTCCACGTATGCGGCCTTGTCCGTTGGTAGCGCGTTTGCGACCGTTTCGCCCACACCTAGCTCCTCTGCCACGCGCTTTGCGGCGTATTCGTTATCGCCTGTCAGCATCTCCACGCGCATGCCCGCTTTTTTTAGCGCGTCCACGCACTCTTTGGCGCCCTCTTTTAGGCTCTCCTCTAGCTCAAATACCGCCGCGATCTGCCCGCCCTCGGCAAAAAAATAGCTAGTGCCGCGCACCGCTTCGCCGTCATAAAGCCCTAGCTCGCGCATAAATTTCTCGCTCCCGCCGGCTAAATTTATACCGCCAAATTTAGCCCTTACTCCGCGCGCCGCGATGTTTTCAAAGCCGCTTAACTCTAAAAGTTTTAAACCCCTAAAATTTGCGCGCAGGTACTCGCCGACGGCGCGGCTAACGGGATGATCCGAGCCGCTAACCAGCGAAAAAAGCGCGCTTGCGTCAAATTTGTCCGCGTGCGTAAATTTACTCACTTTAAGCCGTCCCGACGTGAGCGTACCGGTCTTGTCAAACACGGCCGTATCGCATTTAGCGAGGCTTTCGATGATGCGCGCCTCTTTAAAAAGTATCCCGCGCCTAAAGCCCGCTCCAAGCGCGACAAGCGTGCTAACGGGCGTAGCAAGCCCCAGCGCGCAGGGACACGAGATCACCACGACCGAGATCGCGACGATGAGCGCGGCGGAGAGCTCGCCCGTGTGCCAGAACCAAAACGCAAACGTCGCTAGCGCCAGCATCGTGATAGCGGCCGAAAACCTCGCCGCGATAGCGTCTGCGAGCGCTTGGATTTTAGGCTTTTTGGCTGCGGCGGTTTCTAGCAAATTTATAATACAGGCTAGCACCGACTCGCTAAAGACGGCGCCGACCTCATAAACCAGCGTGCCGTCCACGCACACGGAGCCGCTTTTTATCTCGTTTTCGCCCCCTTTTGCACTAAGATACGCAGGCGCGCTCTCGCCGCTAAGGCTAGATAGATCAAAGCTCGCCGCCCCGCTTGTGACGATGCCGTCAAGTAGCACGCGCTCGCCAGCTCTCACGACCACGAGTTCACCCACCCTCACCTCCTGCGCGCTTTTTAGGGTTATTTCGTCGCCGTTTTTGACGCTAACGGAGTTTAAATTTAACGAGTTTAGATTATCAAGCGTGTCGGCGGCCCTTTTCTTACTCAAGATTTCCAGATATTTGCCGATAAATACGAAGGTGATTATCATCGCGACCGAGTCGAAATATACCTCGCCGCGCCTAGAAAACATCGCGTATATCGAGAAAATATAAGCCGCGAGCGTACCCGTGACGATGAGGCTATCCATGTTTTGCGTTTTGTTTTTTAGCGCGCTCCAAGCGCCCCTAAAAAACCCGCTTCCCGTGTAAAAAAGCACCGGCGTAGCGAGGATAAATTCAGCGAAATTTATGATAGAGCGCACGTCGGCGCGCATGCCCGTGAAGTAGCCGCCGTACTGCGCGACGGCCAGCCACATGATGTTCATCGTGCAAAATATCCCCACCAGCAGCCTCGCGTAAAACTCTCGCCTCTGCCCCGAAAGTCTTTGCTCCTGAGCCTGCGCGTCGTATGGGTAGGGCTCGTAGCCGATAGAGCGGATGAGAGCGAAAATTTGGGCTAAATTTACCTCGTTTTCGTCCCAGACGATGAGGGCTTTGTTATTAACTGAGTTTATATTTACCTCTAAAATTCCCTTCTGCGCAAATAAAACCTTCTCGTTTAGCCAGACGCAAGCCGAGCAGTGGATGCCCTCGATGATGAGCGAGATTTTGTTAAACCCGTTCTCGTTTTTGACGTAGTTTTGATAAATAGCCGCGAGGTCTTCCTGCGACTTTTGCGCCGCATTTTTCGCGCTTAGGGCGGGATTTAGCGTGGTTTTACCAAGCCTTTCGTAAAACTCGCCCAGCCCGCTTGTGTTAAGTATCTCGTAAACTCCCGCGCACCCCTCGCAGCAAAACAGCTCTCCGCCGCGCTCTATCAGCGCCTCGCGCTCAAATTCGCCCCTGCAATGCGCGCACTTAAATTTGGCCATCGATTACTTTTTCTTTCGTTTTAGGATTTTAGATTATACGTAAAATTTCTAAAGCCTCGCTTGATTTTGCTAGCTTTGCCGCGGCTACTGTTTGCGTCCAAATTTGACGGTAAATTTGACGTATTTTGCTCACGCATAGACACAACCATAAATTTGATCAGATTTAGGCAAAACCCGCATTTTGAAAACGCTAGTAAATTTGCGACCGAGCTTTTTAACACTCGCAAATTTTGGCCTCGCAAAATTTATGAGTCGCAAGTTTAAATAAATTTCGGCTCGTCAAATTTCATCCTTAAATTTAATTAAAAAAGCGGATTTGGGACGCATAGTCACTAAAAATCAGTCGTTTCTCACGCAGATCACCAAGTTGCGAACAGAAATGCCGTCCTCTATAACATTGCCCTCCATAAAACCCACGATCCATGCTAAGGACGGGGTATCAGCTCTTTCAGTAGAGCTCCAATACCAGTCGTATTTAAGCTTTTTAAAAGCCGAATTTATAGAGGGTCTAAATTTATTTTTATCTGTTATGCTTATTAGCTCTTCTATAGTAGGTAGCCTCCGGTCGTCGTAGCCTGCTAGATTTACCAGCTTACAGTACTCGTTAGCCTGCCTCCAGTCGCCTACGAAGTCTTGTGTCTCATCTTGCCACATTAGTTTGCCAAGTTTAGCCTCGCTGCATATCACTACGTTTTTATCGTTATCCCTATAGCAAGTCACATCTAAAGCACCTGCGTTTAATAATCCGTAAAATAATACAAAAATAACTACTTTTTTCATCTATCTATACTTTAGAAATTTCAAAAATCAATACCGCTTAACACACCGCACGAAGTGGCGACCAGAAACGACGCTCCAGTAGCCGTCGCTACCGCCCCTGAAGTCCACGTGCCACACACCAGACGAGTCTTTGGCGCTTTTAGTAGAACTCCAATACTCGTCAGATTTCGTATTATTAAAAGCCGAATTTATGGCCGGAGCAAATTTACTTTTATCCGTGATGCTAATTAACTCGTTTATCGTAGGTATCCGCCAATCCTCAAAGCCCGCGAAATTTAAATTTTCGCAGTACTTTACTGCTTCGTCGTAAGTACCTTGATATATCTACTCACCGTCTTGCTACATTAGCTTATAAATGTCATCTTTGACAACCTCTCGTCGGTCGTCCCTGCTAAAGCCTGCCGCAACCCCGCTTTCAATACCTATAGTATCTTTAACAAACTCCATTAAATCAAAGCCAAACGCCGCACCGTAGCAGAGCGCACAAGCCAGCGAAGCGGTTATTGTTTTTCTCAATACATCCTCCTTTGAAATATTTATTAAACAACAAAATTATACCACGGCAATAAATATTTTCACGCAAACTCCCTATCTATCACGATGAAAATTTTATACCCGGGAAAGCTTAGCGCGACTTTGCACTCGATCTGGGCGCGTAGTCGGCCGAGGTTTTTCTCTCCAAAATCGACCACCACGTCAAACCTCACGCTCTTTTTCTTGCTATCGATGAAAAACGCGTGAAATCCGCGCACGCTGCTAAACTCCGAGAGCAGATTTGCCACGCAGGCGCGGCTCTCGTCCTGCCCCAAATTTACGCTATAAACGCCGAAAACCAGATAAATCCTGTAAATTTTATAAATCTCGATCTGAAGCTCGTTTAGCCTCTGCGAAACCTCACTAAGTGGCAAATGCTCGTCTATCTCGACGTTTACCGAGCCAACGTATCGCTGCGCGCCGTAGTTGTGCAGGATCAGGTCGTATGCGCCGCGCACGATCTCGCAGCGATTTACGGCGGCGTAAATTTCGTCACTGATCCCCTTTTCGACGCGCTGACCGATGATTTTATCAAAAGTTTCTTTTATCAAAAGTACGCCGTTTACGATAATAAAAAGCGATGCCAAAGCGCCAGCGTAGCCGTCTATCTGGATGTCGGCGAAGTACGATAGCGCGGCGGAGATGAGGATCACGCACGAGATGATCGCATCGCTCAAAGCCTCCTGCCCTACGGCCCTAAGCGAGATAGATTTGGTCTGTTTGCCGATCTTTTTGTAGTAAAAGCCGAGCGCAAATTTGACGAATATCGCGCAGAATAAAAACGCCAAAAACAGCATCGTAAAAGTAGTAGGCTCAGGTGCAAAAATATTTTCGACCGAAGTTTTTAGAAACTGAAATCCCAGCATCAGCACGATAACCGAGACTATAAGACCGCCGATGTACTCGGTCCTGCCGTAGCCGTAGGGGTGGTCTTCGTCGGGCATCTTGCTAGCTAGTTTTGAGCCAAAAATCGTGATGATACTTAAGCCTTCATCGCTAAGGTTATTTACGGCGTCTGATATCAGTGCGACCGAGTTTGAAACCATGGCGATAAAGATTTTCGCTCCGGCTAAGAAAAAATTCGTAACTATGCCGACAAACGCGGTTTTTATGATCGTTTTTTCGCGCTTGCCGTCTTTAAAATCCATCATTTTGATATTCCTTTTCATTTTTGGCGAGATTATATCACTTCTTGACATCAAAGCCAAAATTTTATAAAATGCGACTTTCAAAAACTTCTTTTGAAACTTAAATTTATCTACAAAATTATTCCGTAATTTTAAAGAGGACACAATGGAAAATAACGCGACCCAGCCTGCAAATTCCGCGCAGGAAAGTCAAAAAACCACAAAAAAACACCAAAACTCGCGCACTCACATCCCCGTCGACGGACACAAAATCGAAGAGCTAAGAACTCTTAGCCTAGAAGAGCTCATCGCTATCGCAAACAGCGTAGGCGTCGAGAATCCGCGCGAATTTCGCAGACAAGATTTGATATTTGAGATCCTAAAAACCCAAACAAAACAAGGCGGATTTATACTTTTTACGGGCATTTTAGAGATCACGAGCGAGGGCTACGGCTTTTTGCGCTCGGTAGACGCGAACCTCAGCGACAGCTCAAACGACGCCTACGTCTCAAACTCTCAAATTCGTAAATTTGCCCTGCGCGTGGGCGACATCGTGACGGGTCAAGTGCGCGAACCAAAAGATCAGGAAAAATACTACGCCCTGCTAAAAATCGAAGCGCTAAACTATATGCCGCTAATCGAGGCTAAGGAGCGTCCGCTATTTGACAACCTAACTCCGCTTTTCCCAACGGAAAAGCTTCGCCTCGAGTACGATCCGATGAAGCTAACGGGCCGCGTGCTCGATCTCTTTACCCCTCTTGGCAAGGGTCAGCGCGGCCTCATCGTCGCCCCTCCAAGAAGCGGTAAAACCGAGCTCATGAAAGAGCTAGCCCACGGCATCGCGCGCAACCACCCAGAGTCGCATCTCATGGTGTTACTCGTGGACGAGCGCCCAGAGGAGGTCACCGACATGCAGCGCTGCGTAAAGGGCGAGGTATTTAGCTCGACATTTGACCTGCCTGCGATGAACCACGTGCGCGTAGCCGAGCTCGTCATCGAAAAGGCCAAGCGCCTCGTAGAAATGGGCAAAGACGTCATCATCCTGCTAGATAGCATTACCCGCCTAGCGCGCGCGTACAACACCGTAACTCCGCCAAGCGGCAAGGTCCTAACCGGCGGCGTGGACGCAAACGCCCTACATAAACCTAAGCGCTTTTTCGGTGCGGCTCGAAACATCGAGCACGGCGGCAGCCTCACCATCATCGCCACCGCGCTCATCGACACGGGCTCACGTATGGACGAGGTAATTTTTGAGGAGTTTAAAGGCACGGGCAACAGCGAGATCGTGCTAGATCGCAACATCTCCGACCGCCGTATTTACCCGGCCATCAACGTACTAAAATCAGGCACTAGAAAAGAAGAACTACTACAAAAACCGGACGAGCTACAAAAGATCTGGGCTATCCGCTCGGCGATCGCAACGATGGACGACGTAGAGGCGCTTAAGTTTTTATACGCCAAGATGCTAAAAACTAAAGACAACAAAGAGCTTCTATCGATACTAAACGAATAGTGAAGTTGCGTTTTTAGATAAATTTAACCCTTGCGCGAGTCGTTTCGGCTCGCCGACCTATTTTAAAACTCTCTAAATTTTATAAATTTACAAACTGTCGCCGCTTAAATTTATGCCAACGACGGCTATTTTAGCGCCAAAATTTAATGCGGCTTTTCAAATTCGCTTTTATCTTTTGCTGTCCGCCGCTTTGCAGGCATAAGCAATCATCAGCGTTTTTTCCCTTTTAGTTTTTTTACCTCGCCTAAAAGCTCCTTATTTTTAGCGTTCATCGCTTCTTTTTCGGCTTGCAAATCACCGACTTGCTTTTTTAGCTCCTCAATATCCATTTCATCCTCCACGAGAGTTAAATTTAAGGCACGGCCTTTGATAGAATAGTAACTTAAATTTTAAATGGGGTTGGTTTGATAAAAATATTCTGAAAAAGACCAAATTTAGACAATCCGGCAGGATTTACTGTTTTTTGTCATTTTCGCAGGATTTTTTGAAAGCACGAAAAAACAAAAAAGTCAAGAGCAAAATTTACATCGAAATCGATGTATAAAATAAATTTCTTACATTGGAAACGATGTAAATTTATAATTTTGCAGTGAAAATATGGTATAATTACAATAACGGCAAGCAAAAGGGATGAGTGAAAACGAAATGCCCTAGCGCTCTTAGCAAGCGCATTATCGCCCCGTGCGGTACGTAGTTATTCTGCGGTATCCGTTCGTGTGAGGGTTGGGCGGTCTCACTGCTTGCCTTTTTTAAATTCTCTCATATCAGCATCCCATTTTCTTTTGTTTATGTGAAAAATTACACCATTATTAGGGTAAATGCCGATGTCGATCATTTTCTTTTTCTTATCATCTATCGACTTTGCTATTATGAAACCACCGCTACGACGCGTTGCGGGTTTGATAATATCGGGCGCATTAAAAACATCTTTTATTATATTTACAATATCCGCTTTACCGTCAAACATTTCAGGGTGTTTATTAAATAGATATTCCAAGCTACCTCGTATTTTGTCCGTCTTAAGCCCTATTCGACTCTTAATGCCTTTTGGTATATCAAAATGCTTAATATTTTCCTTTGAATATTCCCAAATTTTCTTTTTCTTGGCTAGTTCGCTCAAGTCAAGCGCGCGCCCCCGCTGCGTTATTAAATCCCGCATCGTGATCTTGCCTTGCATAAATAGCTCGGCTCTGCCTTTGCCTAGCGTCTTTTCTATCGTTTCGGGGCTTTGGGTTTTTAGCCAGTCGTTAAACGTCATATCCTGCGGCACGTAGCCGTTCATACTTGACCTAGTGCGACCGCTAGCTTCGTCCATTCCCTCAACGCCTAGCTCATCCCAGCTTTTAGTTACGGGTATTATGGTGCTACGACAATTAAAATGAGTATTTACGCGGGGTTTTCGAAACGGGAAATCGTGCCCGATAGGTTTGTAGTTCTTATCCCATATTAGCCCGTCGTAGGCTCTGCATAGTTCTGACGTGCGAGTATCTAGCGTGGCTTGATATTTGTAGCATTTTATTACGCCCGCGTTTGCTTCAAAAAAGGCTTGACGAATTTCGCTTACTATAGCGCCCTACCAAAAATATCAAAACGGTATGCAAATTTAACGAGCTAAATCAAACGCCTCAAATTTCTAAAACTTCAGGCTCTCCAAACAGTCGTTTAGCTTCTTTTAAAACCGCTTGAGTTTTTGCGGCTTTGGGATCGGCTTGGGTTTTTGTAGCTAAATTTGGCGTAGCATTTTGAGCGTTCAAATTTGCCCCGCTTGAGGACGAGTCGTCAAAATTCGCTTCGCTTTGGAGCTCATCGCCGCTTAAATTTGAAGTATCTAAATTTTGACTTGCATCGGCGTTTGCAGGCTCGTTCGCATCTCGCTCAAAAAGGCCGTCGTCATACTCTGCCGCCTCGCTAAACATCTCACTCACGTCATCAGGATCAAACGGCGGCTCGCCGAAGGTAGCCGTTTGCGGCACACTGTTTTGGTTAAATTTAATGGTACCGCTTGGTTTTTGCTCCGTTTTTGCGGCATTTTGACTCTCTAGTCGCCTTAGTTCGTCGTCTAAAAACGCCAGATCCGCCCCCGCTATGGCGCCGTCATCGGTCTTAAATTTCAGCGAATACGCCTCATGAAAATCGTGCGTGTCGTCGCGCATACTCTCAAGATCGGGCGCAAATTTAGGCTCGGTCAGCTGGTTTAAACCAGCCTGCGTTTGCGAGTTTTGCGTCAAATTTGCCGCGTTTTCGTTTAAATTTAAGGTCTCGGTTTCGCCCATAGGCGAGTCGCTATTAGCTTGCGTGCTCGGAGCCGAGTCGTTTGCCGCTTGCAAAATATCCGCTTGCGTTTGTGGCGTCAAATTTTGCGTTTGCTCATCCTGCTCGCCGCTTTTAAATTCGGCGCCCAAATTTTGCTCCGAGGACATAGCCACCCTCTCCTCGCTACCGCCCATAAACAAATTTCCAGTCAAATTTGAGGGCTCTTGCGTTTGGGCGTTTTGATTTAAATTTTCCTCCGAACCGTTTGCGTCAAATTTAGCGCTCCCTAGGCCTGAAGCAGTTTCTGCGTCATCAGATTTTTCTGCGCTAGCGTGCTCATTATCCAAATTTGCCGCACCCTTTTGCTCTTGCGCCCCTATTTCTGGGCTTTGCCTGGGAGTTATCTTTATCTTTGCGCTCTCGCCAAAAAGACTGCGCAAGATCTGCAAAATTACCTTCGAACCCTCGCGAAGCCGCTTCTGATCGTCGCCTGCCGCGCTTGAAGCCAGACTCATGCAGCCGTCTGAAAACTCCAAAAACTCGATGCAGTTTTTAAAACACTCGCCAAGATCAAAGCTGCGGTCGTAAATTTTGGCTAGAAACGCCTCATAGGCGGGGTTTTGAGTTTTCGCAGCGAGGGTTTGCTCGCCCATCTCCTGCGGCATCTTGGCATTTAAATTTGCCGAGCCGGCTAGAGTCTGAGCGCTCAAATTGCGCCCCTGAGCCGCGCCGTTTTGCGAGGCGAGTTTAGCCGCGTTTGTGCCCGTAAAATTTGACCCGTCCGTAGAACCCGTCTGCGCAGGAGCCTTAAATTTGGCCGCTTCGCCTCGTCCGCCCGCAAAATTTGAAGCCGAGCGCGCCTGCGAATCCGCAAATTTTTCCCTCGCGTCCACGGCTATCATCTCGTCGATCGATTTTAGATTTATCGCCTCGATCATCATAAAAAGCATCACGCCAAGCACGAATCCGCCGTCGCTACTGATGCTTAGCATCGAGCGCGCCTGCGAGAGGATCCTAAAAAATCTCTCGTATAAAAGCAGCGAGTATTTCGGACTCTGCGCGAGGAAATTTGCTTTTAGATTTGCCGTTATCTCATCTATCACCATCTCGGCGTCGTAGCTTTCTAGCTGCGCCACAGCCGCGCTCACGGCAGGTTTATCGCCGCTCATAACGAGCGATAAAATCTCCTCTATGCGCTGCGGATCAAGTAGGCCAAGCATCTGCGCGACGGCGCTTTGCGTGAGCTCGCCCTTGGCGTAGATGATGGCCTGATCTAGCAGCGTAAGAGTATCGCGCAGCGAGCCCGCGCCGCTACGAGCGAGGATCTCGAGAGCCTCTTTTTCGTGCGGGACGTTTTCGCGGTTTAGGATAAAGTCAAGATGCGCGACGACGTCCGGGCGCGAGATCTGGCGAAATCTAAAATGCTGCGTGCGCGATAGCACGGTGGCTGGGAGCTTTAGCGGATCGGTCGTGGCCAGGATAAATTTGACGTAGGGCGGCGGCTCCTCGAGCGTCTTTAGCAGCGCGTTAAACGCGGGCGTGGAGAGCATGTGCACCTCGTCGATGATAAAAATCTTAAAGCGTGCGATCGCCGGAGCGTACTTGGTCTGTTCGATGAGCCCCTTTATATCGTCGATACCGCGGTGGCTGGCGGCGTCCATCTCGATGATGTCGATGTGGCGGCCTTCGTTTGCGGCGATGCAGTTGGCGCACTGATCGCATGGCTGGCTAGTCGGGCCGCGATCGCAAACCAGCGCCTTTGAAAATATCCTCGCGCTCGAGGTCTTGCCGCTACCGCGAAGCCCCGAAAAAAGGTAGGCGTGGGTGAGGCGGCTCTCGTCCAGAGCGTGCGTGAGGCTGGTGCTGACAGCCTCCTGACCTACGAGCTCGCTAAAATTTCGCGGTCTATATCTAAGCGCTAATGCTTGCAACACGGATTTTTCCTTAAATTTAAGATGGGATATTCTACTTTTTTTTGGATAAAAATTTAATATATTACGGCTCGGGGTGTCGCGAGGCGGGATAAATTTCGGCGAGGAAATTTGCCTGCAAGCGCGAATCCGTCGCATGCTGGGGGCCTGGCAAATTTGACGTATATACTGTTCGGTTCTTGCAAAACTGCTACAAATTTGATGCAAAATTGTCTAGTCTAAATTTCGTCAAATTTGGCCGCGTCGATTTTGGTAATTTGGCTAAATTTGCTATAATCGCGCGAAAATGAAATTCAAAAAAGGGAGAAAATGAGAAAAGTTATATTATGCGCGCTTGTTTTAGTATTTGGATTATTGGCTGCGGGTTGCGAGAGGAACGACTATCAGCACCCGATGTACCGCTCTACTAAAAATAAATAACTCCAAATCAGGCGGTTACTCGCCGCCTTAGAATTTCACCACTCGCAGGCTTCTTTCATCTTATAAGATATGGATACGGATAAATTTAATGCATTAAAGTAGAAAATAAAAAGCGGCAAATTTTAGCAAACAAAGCGGATCAAATTTGAGATAAATTTAGTTTACTCAAATTTGATCCCAGTGCTGTGCCTCAAATTTACCGCCCCAAACGCATGCGACCAAAAGGCTCAAATTTGACTACAGATCGCCAAATAGCGCCTTTAGATCTTTCGCATTTTCATCTTTGCTCTCGCCTCTAGCGCCAAGCTCGTTTAGCTCGATCTCGTGGCCTGTTAGCATGCTAGCTAGCCTGATATTTATGCCGCTTTTGCCGATAGCCTTGCTCTTTTGCTCGGTTACTAGGCTCACGACGGCTTTACCGTCCTCGCCGATTTTTACGGAACTGATGATCGCCGGTGCCATCGCGCGAGTGATGAGGATCGTAGGCTCTGCCGAATACTCGATCGCGTCGATATTTTCGCCGTTTAGCTCCTTTGTGACGGCGTTTATGCGCACGCCTTTGGTGCCCACGGTCGCGCCCACGGGATCGACGTTAGGCGAGGTGGCTACGAGTGCGACTTTAGCGCGTTCGCCCGGGATTCTAGCGCTAGCGGCGATCAGCACGAGGCCGTCTTTGATCTCGGGCACTTCGGCTTTTAGCAGGGCTTCGAGGAATTTTGGCGACGTGCGACTTAGCTCGACCTTTATACCCATGGATTTATCGATATAAACGCTTTTTATGACGGCTTTTACGACATCGCCCGGCTTAAATTTCTCGCCTTTTATGCGGTTTTTGCGAGGCATCACGGCTCGCAGCTCGTCTATCTCGATGAAGGTATTTTCCTCGCTATCTACGCGCGTGACCGAGCCAAAAACCATGTGTCCGACCATGTCTTGATATTTTTGAAAGATTTTTTCCTCCATAAGGCGCTGGATGTGATACTCAAGCTCCTTGTGAAGCGTTTGTGCAGCGGTGCGGCCGAGGTTGTCGGTAGATAGCTCGTAGGTTAGCTCATCACCGATCTCTACCCCAGAGTCTACTTTTTTGGCTTCGCTTATGCTTAGAAAGTGCTCGTTATCCTCGGCCAAGCGCTCGTCGCCATCCTCTACGACGGTGATTTTTTGATATAGATGAAGAGTCTTGGTCGAATTATCGATAATCGCGTCGTATTCGTAGTTTTCGCCGTAAATTTTCTTTGCGGTATTGATAATAGCTCTTATGACGCGCTCTTTTACGTCTTCGATTTCGAGCCCTTTTTCATTTGCGATAGATTCTATGATATCCGCTATTTTTTCCATATTATTTTTGCTCCGTTATTTAAAATTTGGGGGAATTTTTGAGTTAGAGGGGTATTATACAAGCTTTATACTTTTAAGAAGTTTAATGCGTTTTTTAAGATGTTTTTGCTATATTCACAGATTAAATTAAAGATTTCAAAGGATTAAAAATGGAGCTAAAACTCGCTAGAACGCAACTTGACGCCAAACCAAAAACGATCTCTCTTGAAAAAATCGAAGCGGCATTTGCAAAAGATCCGCAACAAATTTTCTATTTCGACAGAGAAAACAGCCACAAACAACTCATCGCTTTGGTTGAATTTTTCGAGGAAAAAGGCCTTAGCGTCTATCACCGCACCGTAAAATACGGACTCGACGAAAACGACTACATGTACGAGGTGCACATCCTTTGAGCGCAGCGCAAAAAAAGCTCTTTATCCAGACTTTAGGCTGCGCGATGAATGTCCGCGACAGCGAGCACATCATCGCCGAGCTTAAACAAAAAGAGGACTACGAGCTCACCCAGGACATCTCCGAGGCCGACCTCATCCTTATCAATACCTGCTCGGTGCGCGAAAAGCCCGTGCATAAGCTTTTTAGCGAGGTCGGCGGCTTTGAAAAAGTAAAAAAAGCGGGCGCCAAAATAGGCGTTTGTGGCTGCACGGCAAGCCATCTGGGAAGCGAAATTTTTAAACGAGCGCCTTACGTGGATTTCGTACTCGGCGCGCGAAACGTCAGTAAAATTTCAGCCGCGGTTAAGACGCCTAAATTTATCAGTACTGATATAAATCACGACGAGAGCGAGTACGCATTCGGCGAATTTCGCGGCTCGCCGTATAAAAGCCATATAAATATCTCGATCGGCTGCGATAAAAAATGCACCTACTGCATCGTCCCGCACACCAGAGGCGACGAGATCTCGATCCCTGCAAATTTGATCCTGCGCGAAGTAAAAAAAGCGGCCGAGGGCGGAGCCAAGGAGATTTTCTTACTCGGGCAAAACGTAAACAACTACGGCAAGAGATTTTCAGGCGCGCACGAGAAGATAGATTTTAGCGACCTGCTCGTAAAGATTAGCGAGATAGAGGGCGTCGAGCGCATACGATTTACTAGCCCCCATCCGCTCCATATGGACGATAAATTTTTAGAAATCTTTAGTCAAAATCCCAAAATTTGCAAATCCATGCACATGCCGCTTCAAAGCGGAAACACCAAAGTCCTACGCGAGATGAAGCGCGGCTATACCAAAGAGTGGTTTTTAGACCGAGCAGCTAGACTGCGCGCGATGTGCCCTGAGGTTAGCATCTCAACCGACATTATAGTAGCATTTCCAGGCGAAACGGACGAGGAGTTTGAGGACACGATGGACGTGCTAGAAAAGGTGCGCTTCGAGCAAATTTTTAGCTTTAAGTATTCGCCTCGCCCGATGACCAAAGCGGCGGAATTTACCAATCAAATCCCCGAGGCCGTCGCAAGCGCTCGACTAACCCGCCTACAAAGCCGCCACAACGAAATTTTAGACGAAATCGTCGCGGCGCAAAAAGGTAAAATTTTCGACGTATATTTCGAGGAGCTTCGCGCAAACGGCGGGGTCGCCGGCAGGAGCTTTAATAACTTCCTAGTTCAAGTCGCAGGCAGCGAAGAGCTGCTAGGCAAGAAGCTAAAAGTGCGCGTGAACGATCCAAAGAGAATGGTGCTTTACGGTGAGCTTGTGGGCTAAATTTAAACGAAGCGTTTTTATAAATTTAGCCCCGCGCATTATCTATTTTTTTATTTGGATTATATTTTTAACCTGCAAAAAGAGCTTTTCTAAGACAAATTTGACGAACGAGCCATGCGTCGTGCTGTTTTGGCACGGCAGACTGGCGCTGATGAGTTTTGCCTACGTGCACTGGTGGAAAAACGGCCAAAACCCGCAAAGACGCGCCAAAGTCATGATAAGCAACCACAAAGACGGCGAGATCATCGCGCGCGTGATTTCGTTTTTCGGTATCGGCGCTATCAGAGGCAGTAGCTCAAAAGGCGCGGTAAAGGCCCTCGCGCAAAGCTTTAGAGAGCTAAAAGGCGGTACCGACGTCATCATCACCCCAGACGGTCCGCGCGGCCCCTATCACAGCGTCGCCGACGGAGCCGTCGTCATCGCGCAAAAGCAAAATGCGCAAATACAAATTTTAAACTACGAAGCGAGTAAATTTTGGCAGCTAAAAAGCTGGGATAAAATGATAATCCCAAAGCCGTTTAGCGAGATTTCTTATACGCTCTCACCGCCTTTTAGCGTGACGGGCATGGAGCTAGAAGCCGCAAGAGAGCTGATAAAAAAGGAGATGGAAAAATGAGCTCAAAGACCGTTATTTTAATTATCGGAGCGCTTTTGGCGGCTATTTTTGTATCATTTGTTACGCTTAGTCCGTCTTACAAAAACGCGCTTGGAGCCAAATTTTACTACGAAATGGGCGATTACGAAACCGCCTATAAGCTCTCAAAATCAGCCTACCATAAAGACATCTACAACAAACTCGCTCACACAGTGATGGTGCAAAGCGAGATCTCGCAAAAATACGCCCTCTACATCGCTCGCTCAAACAGCTACCTAGAAAATATCCAAAAAATCAGCAAATCAGGCAAGGTAAGCAAAGTAAATTTAGACAAAATTCGCATGATGTGCGACATCGCCGTGAGCGACTATGCAGAGCTTAAACCGTCAAATTTGACAGACTCAGACCTGCAAGAAGAAGCAAAACGAATAAAAGATAAATTTTTAACCCTACAAAAAGAGCTGTTTTAACTCTATTTTATGGCTTTTTGGGTATTATAACGCATCGTAATTTTTAGGAGAAATCTTTGCTGATACGTCGTTTTTTTAGCGTTTTATATCTTAGCGCCGTTATCCAGTCTAAAAAATGCATATTTTACGGCGAGGCATACAAGGGCGCAACTCCTATCAAAACGATAAAAAATGAATTTGACCTAGAAGAGTCAAGCAAAATCTCAGACAGAATAAAAGAGTATCTAAAAAATCTACAAAAAGAGTATAAATGGGTTTATATTTCGCTATTTTTCGACGCGCTCGAACAAGGCGCATTTGAGGCAAAAAATGCCGAAAATCTCGAAAAACTAGGCATAAAAACAAAGGAAATAACTTGCATAAATCCTGCTAAAAATTGGCTGATCTATGCAAAACTTTCAGACGTTAAAGCCGCCGAGAGTAAATTTGGCGATACGGACATAGACGTACTTTATTCGCCCATAGTACTTATGCAAAAAGAGATCGAAAAACAAAAATTATCTACGGCGAAGACGCTTTTTATCTATGCGTGCAAGGAAATTTTCGCCATCTGCATTACATCGGGTAACGGCGCAAAATACGCCACGGTTTGTAAGCTAGATGAGGACGGCGACGAGAACGTCGAATTTGATAAAGAAAACAGCGACGAGATAGATGATTTTATCACCAACGTAGACGAAAGCTTTAACAACATGGACGGTCTAGAAAATTTAGACGATATGTTAAAGACCGGCGATAGCCAAGAGGAGTTTGCCGACCTAGACTACGATATAAATATGCCAGAATCCACCGATGTAACCGCTTCGGTATCGATATTTGGACGCGATATGAGTATGTACCGGTATATATCGCTGGCGCTTAAAGAATTTTATTCAAATCCGCTTTATGATGGCGATTTTATCGAAAATGTCGTAATATTTGACGCTACGGAGAGGACGAGCGCTACGTTTTTACACTATCTAGAAAACGAACTCTTAGTAAAGACCGCCGTTTATCCCGTCGATACGCTAAAAACGATGACCGAGCTAATGAAAAAAGAGTTGGAAAATGACTAGTTATAGCTTTATAAAACCTCAGAGAAAACCGATTTTTAACCTTTTTAGCAAAATTTGGCTGTTTTTTATCGCTACGATAGTATTGCTTTTTGCTGCGACAAATTTCTTTGTTGAGTTTAAAAGCAAATCGCTACGAAACGAAACGCAAATTTCAAAACAAAAACAAGAGCAGACGCAAGAGCAAATCAAGCAAGCCGACGAGCTCACAGCGCTTTTAAAGCAAAGAAGAGATAGCGCAAACGAGATAGCGGCCTCAAATGCCGTCTTAAAACAAAGCCTGCGTAATCTACTCGATCTTGTCCCCTCAAGCATCACGCTACACGAGATCACGATGGATAAAAACTCACTCATCGTAAAAGGCACTACGCCTAGCCGAGATATTTACAATATGTTACTCGCCACGCCGCTAAAGTCGATTTTTAGCACGTCAAATACCTCTTTTTATCAGTTAGATAACGGCTGGCTAAATTTCATCAGCACAAACAAAACCGACAGCTTAGAAGGTAAAAATGAGTAAAGATAGAAGCCTGCAAAATATCGACCTTACCAAACTGCTCATTTACGTACTTATTTTTATAGTCGCTTGTCTAGCGATGATATTTGGCTTTTTAGTGCCGAGCATCAAAGAGTACAAGCAGGCAAAATACGAAAGCCGCATGCAAATAGCCGCAAGTGCGCAAACGCAAAGGCTCTACGACGCCAAATCAAAAGCCCTAGACGAGATAAAACAAAACGACAAAGCCCAGTTAGACGCGCTTGAAAACAAATTTGACGCGGACAAATTTACTCAATTCGCATCAAAATATTTCGCAAACGTAATTCTAAGCGAGCCAAAAGAGGCCGAAAAAAACGGCGAGATCTCGGTCTACGAGCTAACCGTAACGGGCTCCATGAAAACTCCTGCTAAATTTTACGAGTTTATGGACGCGTTACAAAACTACGAAAATATCGTCAAAATCGACTTTCCGATCAAAATGCGCAAGGATACCGAGAAGATCGACGCGACCTTTGGCGTCAAAATTTACAGCTTAAGATAAATCAAAGTTTTTACTCTCCGCTTTTTGTATAATCCTTAAAATTTAAGTTAAGGATAAAAAATGATCAAATTTAACAACGCCGTCGTTGCTTTGGCGACTGCGATTTTGAGGGATTACCTCAGCGGAGCGGCAAATTTTTTCGCCTCAAGAAAAGCTGCAAAATCAGAGCTAACGAAACTCACGCCGGCCGATTTTAAAAACGTGCGCGCAAATTTGCTAAATTTAGGCTTTAAGAGCGAGTTTATCGACGAAAACGCCGCCGAGCTATCAGAAATCTTGCGCGGTATCCTAACCGCCGAGCGCCCACAGCTACCAAAAGACCACCCAGTAGCTACCTACATCAGCGAAAACGATGCCGCGCGCGAGCTGATCGCAAAGGCAAAAGAGCTGCTAAAAAAGAAATTTATCAAAAACGAATGGCTTGAAATTTACGACAAACTGGGCGGCTTTAACAGGACGCATTTTGCCAGAAAACAGCACCAACTCTACTCGATGCTCGAAAACAAGGGCTTTGACCGCCCGTCGCGCTTCATGTGGAGCTTTGATAACAAGGTCCGCGACGGTATCGCCGCAGCGCGCGAGCTGCTAGACAGCGGCAAGGTAGACGAGTTTATCGCGGCTCAGCACGAGATCTACGAAAACTTGCTCGATCTGCTCACACGCGAGGAGGCGGCGCTCTATCCGACGTCGCTGGAGCTAATTAGCGAAGATGAGTTTCGCGCGATGAGACGAGGAGATGACGAGATCGGATATTTTCTCATCGAAAAGCCGAGCGAATTTTATCCATTAAATTTAGACACAGGCGGCGGCTCGAAGTCAAATTTAAAGGACGCAAATTTGAAAAGCGAGTCAAATTTAAGCGCGGGAAATTTACGAAACAGCGACCTAAACGAAGCGGTTTTAAATCCAAGCTTCCTAAAAGAGCTGTCAAATTTGATGAGTAAATACGGGCTAAATCCAAACGCTAGCAGCGATAAAAACGCAGTTTTTGACGTCGCTACGGGTAAGCTCACGCTAGAGCAAATCAACATCATTTATAAGCACATGCCCGTTGACCTCTCCTTCGTCGACGAAAACGAGATCGTGAAATTTTACACCGACACCAAGCACCGCGTATTTCCGCGAAGTGCCGGCGTCATCGGGCGCGACGTGAAAAACTGCCACCCGCGAGAAAGCGTAGCTAGCGTGCTGGAGATCATCGACGCCTTTCGCAAGGGCGAGCGTGACGAGATCGACTTTTGGCTGGAGCTTCACGGCAAATTTATCTACATCTACTACGCCGCCGTGCGCGATGAAAACGGGGTATTTAAGGGGGTGCTAGAGATGATGCAAGACGTCACGCGCATCCGCAGCCTAGAGGGCAAACGCACGCTGGTGACGTGGGACGATCTAAAGAAAAAATACGGGGAGTGATAACGGCTTGCGAAATTTGATTAAGATAGCTTGGCCTTTTATCGCCAAATTCTAATTTCGGGCGTAAATTTATCGAAGGTTTGGCGCTTGCCTTTTTGTAAAGCCTACGCCTTTTGCATGATAATTCAAGCTATGTTTGCGGATACGCGATATTTCGTAAGCGGTATTTAAGGATGTTAGCTCGGTATATTTAGCACCAGACCGCCTAATTTAAATATTGCGACCTAGTTCAAACTATCGGCCGCAAAATTTAAATTTAAGTGTCGAACCGAGTTTTAAACCGCCTTTTTAAGATAGCGGCGATATCTCGTTTCGTAAGATGTTTGAGCCGGCCGTCTAGCGCCGTTAAATCAAAAGCTACCGCAAAGAAAGCGTTAGCGTATTTAAAAAATTCAGCAGGTTTGCACCCAAAACGTAGACGTCTAAAAAAGCCCCTCAAATAGCGCAAGATCCACGCCCTCGGCAAATAAAAATCCGCGGTTTATCGGCGGGATTTTTAGGGTACGGCACGCTTCTTTAAATTTCTTTTCCATCGCAGGATTAACGTAAGGCGTTACAAAGATAAATTTTTCGCCCGCACCCACGGCCACCTTGCCACCTAGCACGCAGTCCGCGCCATTTTCTAGGCAGCGAGCGCATTCGTTTCGTTGCGCCGAGCTTAGCACGAGTCCTAGCCGCTTGCAGGCAAGATCCACGCCGCGAATTTCGTTTGTACCGCGTTTTATGAGATAAATTTTTGGAGATGGATTAGAAATTTCGGGAGTTAAGCTTAACGCATCGGCCGCCAAAAACTCAAAGCTCTTTTTCACGCCGCTAAAGTACTCATCCAAAAACGGCTCGCTAAATTTAGCGCGAATAAAGCCTCGTTTAAACCGATCCGTCAAATTCGTCTCGTCGGTGAAGTATTTTAGGTTTCGCTCACGCAAAAACCGCTCCAGCTCGCACTTTCGCACGCATAAAAGCGGACGAGCGATCACGTAGTCCTCGCGAGTCTCAAGCTCTTGCATACCCAGTAGCTCGCTAAGCCCCGCGCCGCGCCCAAGCTGCATCAAAAACCACTCAAATTTATCATCAAACTGATGCGCTAAGATCAAATTTTCATATCCCCGCTCGCGGCAAATCTCGGCGAAAAAATCATATCTGGCCGCGCGCGCTTCGTGTTCGAAATTTGACTCGCCCAGCTGTACGCTTTTTACGTAAATTTGTTTGTTAAATTTAGCCGCCAAATGCCTTGCCGAGGCTACTTCGTCCTTGCTCTGCGCACGGACGTTATAGTCCACTATCGCAAGGTCAAATTTCACGCCCGCCTCGTCCAAAAGGTAAAAAAGCGCCGTGCTATCGACGCCGTGTGAAAAGGCAAGCAGATTTCGCCCCGATTTTAGCTTATGTAAAACGGGCGCGCTTAGCATTTTATGCCTTTGCTGTGATCTTGCCTAGCGCCTGGGCGCCCGCTACCTGCGTGATCTCGCACCAGTAGCGACCGCCGGTTTCTAGTTGCTCCACGTCGCTTTCGTTGATCAAAATTTCGCCGTCGATGTCCTTATCCCAGAGCGCCTTTTTCGCAGCGTAAAACATCTCGCCCTCGCTGCTTTCGCCCTCAAGCGATACGATAAATTTCTTGCCCAGCTCCTGCGCAAAGCTCGCCTCGATCGCGGCGCGAGTGATCTTTTCGATCTTACTTAGGCGCTTTGAGATGATTTTGGCCGGCACCTGCTCCATCTCGTATGAGAGCGTGTCCTCTTCCTTGGAGTAGGCAAACGCCGAAACTCGGTCAAATTTAAACCCCTGCAAAAACGCGCAAAGTTCGTCAAATTCAGCTTCGCCCTCGCCCGGGTGTCCGACGATGACGCCAGTTCGCAAAAACGCATCGGGTGCCTTTTTCATCAAATTTAAAAGCTCTTTGATCCGCGCCGCGCCGCTTCCGCGCCTCATGATTTTTAGCATTTTCTCGCTTGAGTGTTGGATCGGCATGTCAAAGTAGTTTACAAACACGGGCGAAGCTATGATGCGCTCAATTAGCGCGTTTGAGGTCGTGCTAGGATAGAGATAGAGTATGCGCGCGG